>DATMKS010000058.1:0-98631 GCA_035571045.1 Verrucomicrobiia bacterium | reverse complement strand
AACTCGTACGAATTGACGTACGGCGCTTTCAAATTTATCACGCGGCCCGCGCCTGGCAACCACGAGTTTTATACCGAGCACGGCGCGATCGGCGTTGCCGGCTACGGCTACTTCTCCTACTTCAACGGCGTCCAGCACAATGCCGATGGAACCATGATGACGGCTACGATCGCCAACAACCCTGACACCGGCGGTACCTTCACCCAACCCGTGCCGTATTCGGATGGACAGGCGGGGCACTTCGAGCAGTCGGGCGGACTCGGAAACACAGTACCGGCGGGTGGCACAGTCGGGGTCGGAGATGGCTGGTATTCCTATAATCTGGGCGCGTGGCACCTTATCTCGCTCAATATAGAGTGCGAAACACAGCCGGGCGGCTGCACGGGCTCCTGGTTTGCTTCCGAACTCGCATGGCTGAAAAACGATCTCGCCGCGAATCATTCCGCGTGCACAGCCGCCTACTGGCACCAGCCCACGTTCAGCGCTGCCAACAGCATCGCCGTACCCGAAGGCCCGACTGCTCAGGCCTTTTGGCAACTGCTCTACGAGTACGGAGCCGACTTGGTGCTGAACGGACACGACCACCTCTATGCCCGCTACCGCCCACTTGACCCTTCCGGGAATTACGATCCAAAGAAGGGCATACGGGAATTCATCGTGGGCACCGGCGGCGAGACACTCGATGCGGTCGTCACAACCGACACAACAACCGCCGATCCTAGCGGCAACCCGAACTTCAATGCAGAGAATCTCGAAGCGGCAACCGGGCAGTTCTGGGGCGTGATGGGCCTGACGCTCAATCAGAACGGCTACGCGTGGGATTTCGAGTCGGCACTGAAGGACCCTGCACAGCCAACCGGTCCGCCCACCTTCAGCGACAAGGGCGTTGGCTACTGCCACGGTGGGCCCAGTTGGGGTGGTAACAACCGAGATGGTCACAATAACAACCAATAACTAGCTCGGCTTCGAGGCGTTCCGACGTTTCGTTCGGTACGTAATCCCCCACCCTTCGCGACTCCTCGCGAACGGTGGGGGATTTTCTTTACCTCGCCCTGGCCGGCCCCGGTATTTTAAGTCCACCTGGAGATTTAGTTTTGGGCAGAATCTAGACCCGACAATTGGAAATAGCATTCTTGCCAGCCGTGCCAGTGTCCAGAGCCCGCGCATCGTGTCGATCATCTTTTCGATTGCTCTTGCTGATCAATTGCACCTTTTGCACGTGCGCCACGAGCACCGCGTGACCCAGTTCTCTTAAAAGAAGGCCCAGCCTCTTCTTACGATTACTTAGGCGGGGATTTGGGATTGCCGATTTGTTTCTCAATTTTCTTGTGAAAGATAGAGACCCCGACCGTTGGGTTTTCGCGAGTGCCAGTGACGGAAATAGGAATCACCGTTCCAGCCCCGTTTTTCTCGAAAAATGGGTCAAGCGCTTTCAGAAAGAAGGATTTCGTCCCCGTGACGGTCTGCGAGAGCTTTGCCTGAAGACGCAGGTGTCCTTGGAGATCGATCTGGCCGCCAATGATCTGGTAAGTGCCGGCGAGATCGATCACGGCGCCGGGGATGCCAAAAGTCAGACTGGAAAAGCGCACGATTCCTTTTTCCACGTGAAAATTCCCGCGCAGATCGGAAACCGCGCTTCCAGCATCATCGTCTTGAGGTTTGCCCTCGGCGCGGCGGCTGAGCGACTCTAGCGCTTTACGGACTTCCGGACTTGACCACTGCGCGTCGTCGATACCTATCTGGCCGTCGAGAATCATCTTGTCGAGAACCTTTTCCTTGCCGGGTGGCAGGAGTAGTTTCGCCTTGATCTTTGCCGGGCCAGTCAAGATGGGCTTATCGGAATTTATCGCAAGACTGAGAATGTCTTGAATCCGGGCGTTGGGAGCGCCGACGTCGAGGACGATCCTGTGGCCTACATGATCCGGTTCATTGATGACGCTGCCTTCCGCAATGATGAGCGAGCGAATAAGGGTAGCGCGCACGGGATGCAGAACCGTATCTCCATTGGTGCCGTCCACCGTGGCCGAGTACTCGGTGTGGAGCGGAGCGGGCTTTCCAACCTTGTCGAGAGAGAAATCGGGCGTGTCCGTTTCGCCATCGACTTCCAGCTCCGCAAGTTTTCCAGTGAATTTGCCGTTCGAGGATAAGATTCCGGCAATGCCGGGGAAGGGACCAAGATCAGCGTCGGTAAATTTGTAGGAGCCGGAGACAGGACTGGAGCCTGGATCGTCGACCACCCAAGGACCGAACTCGCCGCTAGTGTCGATTTCGCCCCTGGGTTTGGCGTTCGTGAGTATTCCGTGGAAGTGGAAGGGCTTGTCTACGCTTGCGGAACGTAAGTCGAGGTCGTGAATGTCCCATTCGAGCGGCTCTTTTGCGGGTTTTCCCGGATCGGGTTTCCGGGGGAGGGTGATCAGAATGGTGTTTTTGCAGATGACTTCATCGACGATCAGAGAAGTCAGCATGTTATTTGTTTTTCCGGAGCCGCTTGCACTCGGATTCTTTTTTTCTCCGCGAGGCGGAATGGTGACGGTCATGTTTTCGATTAGCGCGGTGGAGACACGCCGTGGCAGCCGAAGGATAGCGAGCGCACCGAGGTCAAACGAGAATTTATCGATATGAATGATCGGCGGAGCGTCCGTGCGATCGTGGAAATAAATCGTCAGGTCTTCGCCGGAAACACCAAGGTCAGGAAATCCGGTGACGCGGAGGGTCGCGAGTTCAACGCGGCTTTGGAAATGATCGCTGAGCGAGCGAATCACCCAGAGGCGGATAGCGTTATCCATGTGCCGCACACGCCAGGCGAGCACCCCACCAGCTGCGAGCAACACCAACAAGAAAGCTCCAAGAACGATCAACCAGTTTCGCGAAGCGCCCCGAGCGTCCGTCATCCGGACATTGTCCCAAAGTTGGCCAGTGCATGCACTCGGGGAAAGACAGTATGAAGTTCATGCTGGACGCCGGCAGGAAGCATTGGCTGAGCGGTGAAGGCGGGCCGCAGCTATGCGACAGCAGTTATCGAGTGAGAGCTTATTTCGGTGGAAAAATCTCAGCGTGCGCCGGTTTGCCGGCGGAAGCCGCAACGTCGAAGGCGGCGTCCAGGGAAAGAGTGACCGGAGGCAAGCAAATTTCCGTGCTGCAAGCCTGGTAGCGAAGTTTCAGCGGGATGTGCTGTGCGCCAAGAGGAGCGCTCGGGAGCGCCGTAACCGGAACGCGGAGCGTGATGGTGTCCTCGTAGACGTTCAGCGGCTTCTTCGAGAAAGAAAAGGAGTGCAGCGCGCCTTTGGGATAGGAGACATCTCCCCATTGAAATCCAGCGGGAACATCAGCGCGAAGGTCGGTGGCGATCAAATAGTCTTCGGATTTTTCGCGCGCGTTGATATGGAAGCCAGGGCGGATTTTCAAGACCACCGCAAGCTGAAACTGGCTGCCGCGGCCAACTGGGTCGAAAGAAGCATAGATTGTGGGGGCAACGACATCCTTCGGCGAAGGAACCTGCGGCGGCGCGGAGGGCAGAGCAGAAATGCCGGCTAGAAGCAGGACACTAGCGAAAATGGCCGCTAAGTATTTCATATATGGACTTGAGTCCCGAGCTGCTGGGACACGACCCGATTCATAACTTGAAAAAGATCTTCGCCCGTTTTTTCAAGTACAAAAGCGTTCTTTGCTTCCGACCAGCCCAGCTTGAAGGAAGTGGATAACGCCGAAATCCAAATCTCGCGTATCGGCGTATTCGGTGAAACCACGAACTTCACTTCCTCGGGCTCTTCGAAGATCACCTCAAGTTTGCCACTCTCGCCTTCCACGTCAAAGCTGTGCTCATCCGCAACGACAAGCAGTCGTTTCTTGAGCTCTTCAAAGGCCGCGTCCGCTTTTCTCTGAAAATCTTTTTCTTCCAGCATGGATTCAGCGTATCAGAGTTGCGACTCCACGGCTTTGTTCATTTCATCTTCGCTGATCATGCCCGTGACGCGCTTGATCTGCTTCCCATCGCGCGAGATGAGAATGCTGGTGGGATAGCCGAATAGCCCGCCGAATTTATCCGCAGCATCGTCGTTTCCGATCAGGATTTTGTAGCTCATGGGGAGCTTTTGGCCGTTTACCTCGAAACGCTCTTTGGCGACATAGGGAGCGACAACGCTTTTGCCTTCTTCATCCAGGGCGATCCCTAATATGACGAACCCCTTCGGGCCGTACTTTTCCTGCATTTCGATGAGCCACGGAATCTCTACTTGGCATGGTTCACACCAGGTGGCCCAGAAATTCACCAGGACAACCTTGCCTTTGTATTCGCTCAGGGAAACATCTTTTCCGTCGAGGTCTTTAAGCGTTAGTTCAGGCTCCGGCAAACCGATCTTCGCCTCGCCGGTGTTCGGATTATCGCCCTTCATAACCGTATCGGCTGGGACCGCAGTCTTTGCTTTGACGCGTGTCGCCTTATCCGCAAAGTAGGTGCCGGCAACCAGAGCCAGCACAGTAGCAATGACCAAAAGCGTTTTCATTATTCCATTCCTCAATATCAATTATACCCAAAGACGGCCTCCTCCAATTTGCGTGACGATCCGGCTGCTTATTTCACGCCCGTCAGAGATTTCTCAAGCCACAAAACAGCATCGTTCAAGAAGCTGAGCTTGCCCGCCAGCCAAGTTAGCTTGTTCACGAAGACGAGCCCCCCCACGAAGAGCAGCAAGGCGCCGCTAAGCAGTTCGACGGCGTGGAGATACTTTCGGAAGCGCTGATAAAACTTGAGAAATTGCCCGATGCCAAGCGCCGTCAGCAAAAAAGGCACGGCCAAACCTGCCGAGTAAACCGCAAGAAGCAGTATCCCGCGCGCAATCGTATCGCTGGCGGCAGCGAGCGCAAGCACCGTGGCAAGAATCGGCCCGATACACGGAGTCCAGCCAAAGGCGAATGCGAACCCAAGAAAGAAGCCGCTGAAGAGGCCCGGCTTCGTGCTGGTGCTGCGCAGGTGCACGTCGCGATTGAGCCACTTTGCGAGGGCCGGACCAAAAAAGCCGATGAGCGAGAGCGAAAAAAAGTGAACCCAGCCGAGGCCGAAGAAGAGCGGCCCGTGGTGGAGTATCGCGGCGATGCCCAAAACCACAAGGAGCGATCCCACAATCAAGCCGGTGCGGAAAGTGAGCTTCACCAACACACCGACCAGGTGCAGGCCAAACAGCAAAATCAGCGCGCCGGCAATGGGTGCGAGCATTCCTCGGTTTTTCAGAAGAAAAGTGCCGACAGCGCTCGCCGAAGCGCCGAACGAAATGAAAACGACGGAAAAACCGACAACAAAGGAAAGCGCGGAAGCGAAAAGTCCGCCTCGCGGCTGCTGGCCCTGCCGCAATTGCTCCATGCCGATGCCCGAGAGCATCGAGATGTAGCCTGGAACGAGAGGAAGCACGCAGGGCGAGAGGAAAGAAACCAACCCGGCGATAAACGCTGCTGCTAGAGAAACGTCCGTCATCTTTTTTTGAACCTAATTTTTGTGAACTCGAGCCAGTCGTAAGTTCCGATCTTGAATTGTGTTACTGGCACTAGACCAACCGTGCGACGCGGTTATTCCAGATTGAGCAGCTGATTCGTTTCTTGCTTGGACTTCTCTAATTCTCCCACAAAGACGGGAAAAGCGCGCCACGCGTTAGTCGAAGGACTGCCTGCGGCAACTCTGTTAGACGCAGGCGAGCGGCAATAGATACTTACGGAAGGAAACGGGCGACAGATGAAAGGTTTGGCCGACGCGCGGTGATGTGTAGGTTCGTCAGTATGCGCGTAAGTCACTGAGCCCTAAGGTGTTGCTCGGAGCCTGATTGGCAGAGCGGTTGCCAACTGACAACCCGGGCGCTTTTTGATCGCCCGGCAGGCTGGAGCAGGCGGCTATGCAGTGGACACCGAACAAAGTGACGGCGCTACGCGTGGCGGTGGGGTTTGCCGCGGTGAGCCTGTTTGGGCGCGGACCATGGGCGAATCTCGCCGCGGTCGGGCTAACGGTGACGACGATCGCGCTGGATGCTCTCGATGGGCACATCGCGCGGCGGAAGAATCTTGCGACGCCGGTCGGCGCGCAGCTCGACATTCTCGGCGACCGCATGATCGAAAATGTGTACTTCACGTACTTCGCGGTGGTGGGCATGGTGTCGCTGTGGCTGCCGGTTTTCTTTTTCGCGCGAGGAGCGGCGACGGATTTTCTGCGCGGGCTGGCGCTGCGCGCGGGGCACTCCGGTTGGGGGGCGAACGCCATGCTGAAGACTTGGTGGGGACGCGCGCTGGTAGCGTCGCGCTGGAGCCGCGGTTTGTATGCGGCGATGAAATGCCTGTGCTTTTGCTACCTCGGACTGGAGTTGGCGTTGACACGCGGGCCCGTTGCGTTGCTTGGCGGAATGACCGCGGATGTGCACGGGTTGGTGCGTGTCGGCGCCCACGTGCTGACTTGGATGACGGCGGCGTTTTGCTTGTTGCGTGGGTTGCCGGTGTTGGCGGAGGGATGGCGGTTTGTATCTGGAGTCGGGCAGGTTCGCCGCGTGAAGAGAATCGCGCAAGGGGCAATGTGATGGAGCCGAGGGAAGCAGAGGACATGGCGGAGAAGAACGCTGGCGTCGCGGCGTTTTTTGATTTGGACGGAACGCTGATGCGCTTGCCGTCCTTGGAGAGAAGATTTTTCTCGATGCTGCGATATCGGAATTTGATTGAGGTTCGGAACTATGTTTTGTCGATTTTGGAGGCGGTCCGGCTGTTGCCTCGCGGGATCAATCAGATCATGCATAGGAACAAGATGTATTTGCGTGGCATTTCTGTTGACGAAAAGGATTCATTGAAAGCGCAGTCGTTTTATCGGGAGGCGATCGAGCGAGTGGCGTGGCATGCGGAACGCGCGCACTTGATTGTGATTGTGAGCGGCACGCTGGAGTTCTTGGCGGAGCGAGCGGCGCGGGCGCTAGAAGCCCACTTAGGGGCGCGCGGGTTGGTCCGCGCGATCCGGGTTTCGGCGACGCGTCTGGAAGAGAAAAACGAAAGATGGACGGGGCGGATTGTGGGAGAGGCTATGTTTGGCGAGGCGAAGGCGCGGGCTGTTCGGCTGATTGCAGCGGCGGAAGATTTGGATTTGCAGAGATGTTTTGCGTATGGAGACAGCTCGAGTGACAGATGGATGCTAGAGGCGGTGGGAAAACCGGCGGCTGTAAATCCCTCGAACGATTTGGGGCGCATCGCCCGGAGGAATGACTGGGCGGTGCTGCGTTGGGGGAAAGAAAAAACATTTACACAGAGGGCACAGAGGACGCAGAGAGCAGGGGAGAGCAACCACAAGTTGGAGGCAGTTCGGGCTAAGGCGGGATACCGGGCATGAGAAACATTGAGAGGAATGAATACAAAGGCAGTGAGTATGCGATCGCGTGGCGTGACGCAGCGCTTGAGAAAGGCGAGAGCGCTGCGGTTGTTGCATTGGCGACGCCGAGTCTTGGCGCGCTCTTGGGGTGCGAGTTGGCGGCGGCGTGGGCCACTTGCGGGATCTTTGAGTTTGTCGCATTCGGTTACTTGGGAGTTTCGAGCGCGTTGATCGTTTTGTTTGCGGAGAATTTGACGCATCCGGCCCGGCTGATTGGGATGCAGGTCTTGGTTGCGGCGCTGATTCTGGTTTTGTGCATAACTGAGGCTCGCGTCTCCGGGCGTGCACTTTTGGACGATGTGGAAGGCAGAGAGACAGACAGGAATGTCTGTCCCACTTTCACGCAAAGATTTTGGCATTTTTGGCGGCATTGGTATCCGCATTTGTACTTTTTGTTTTGCTTTGAGGAGTTGGGGCGGCTAGTGCATCTGGTGCAGCCGGGGTGGCAGGATGCGAAATTGATTGCGTTCGATCATTGGCTGACGGGGGTGCACCCAACCGTGTGGCTGGAGCAATTCGCTACTCCAGCGCGGAACGATTTCATGCAGTTTGTTTATTTGACTTACTTTACGTATTTGCTCGTGGTCGGCGGCATTTTGTATTACCGGCGCGATTGGCGCGGCTATTGGTCGGTGATGACGTATTCTGCGGCGGGTTACGCGATCGGTTATGTGATTGCGATTTTCTTTCCGATCGAGAGCCCGTGGTTTTCGATGGCCGGCGCATGGCATGGACCGTTGCAGGGTGGCGCGGCGACTTCGGTGATCAATTTTATCGAACAATATGGGCGGGTGCGGGGAGCTGCGTTTCCGTCGGAGCATGTAGCCGGGGCAGTGGCGGCGACTTGGGGAGCTTGGCGCCACCGGAGATGGCTCTTCTGGGTGATGCTGCCGCTGGTGGCGTGCATGTGCGTATCGACGGTTTGGGGACGCTATCATTATGTAGCGGACATCTTCGGTGGCGTGGTCACCGGGACGCTTGGTTACGTGATCGGCGGCTGGCTGCTGAGATCGCGAGATGCGATGAAGCTTCGCCAGGCGTCAGCGCGCGCCGCTGGCTCAGCACCTTGCATAGCTCTTTGAAGATTCGCTTGGCTTCGGGCGTCAGTTCGCGGTCGGACGCTCGATGCGCTCCACGGTGTATACCGGCAAGATGCTCTCTTTCCGATTCAGTTCGAGACCGAGTTTACCTCTGGTAGATGTCAGCAATCGGGGTTGCTGAGCGGTGCTAGATGCGAGTCGCCTTCGCAATCGCCACTGGACGAAATATGCCAGCGAGGTGGATGCGCCGAGTACCAACCACGTGCTCCCTAATACGGACAGAAGCATCCAGAAGGGGAACTCTACGCGTGCACTTTGACTGATACACAGACCGACTGCCAAGATTGCGCCGAAGGCCAACACGGGAAGGGAAACTACTACCTCCCACCATCTGATCTTCGGCAGCAGAATCTTGTGTCTTGAGAAGAGCAAAGCCTCAATGCTACGACCCGCCAGCCACCAGAAGAATATGCCGACGATCGGCCAACTTAGGTCGCGCCACGCCCACATGAACATGCCCCTCGGAATCCATTCGCTATGGGCCGGGCTAAGAATTGCGTACGTCATGTCGGGCAAGCCGCCCGGCATATTCAGTTCTGCAACGGCCCACTCCCTCGCTTCTGAAATTCTTATCCTGCGTTGCACATCAGGGTCTGACAGGTCGAGGTTGAACGGACGTAATCGGGGAGTGACGGGATTTCTCGGGGTCGTATCGTGTGAGATGCCATACTCCCGCAACGAGGCTCGTATCTGACCGACCAACATCGAGCGCATCGGCCAGAGGATCACTGCGCACAAGAAGAGTTGAGCAAGGGGGAAAATCCAGCGGAACGGAAGTACGCGGGGCTCTGGTGCCATAGAGGTATCTGCAGTCTAGCTTTTTTCCCTGCCGCCCACAATTCGCAAGCAAAATCCTGGTAAGCACGCACTACCGGACATCTGTGCCCTGTAAGTTTGTTTCGTGTAGATTGCGCTGTGTCCCGCGTTCCAGACGTAATGGAGGACCTTATGGCAAGGGAAATCATTCGCACACCTAATGCTCCGTCATCGACGACATATAGCCAAGCGGTTCGGGCAGCAGGATTTGTGTTCGTCTCAGGCACCGGTCCGCAAGACCCGGTAACCGGAAAGATTGTCGGGGATACGATTCAAGAGCAGACCAGACAGTGCTTGCAGAATTTATCTGCCGTACTCGAAGCCGGAGGAAGCTCGCTCGAACGAGTCGTGAGTGTCACAGTGATTCTTCTTGAGGAAGCAGACTTCGCCGGGATGAATGAAGAATGGATTAAATGGTTTCCGACGGACCCACCTGCCCGGCAGGGCGCGAGATTACCCGTTAGAATCCCCGGCATGAGAGTCTCGATCGCAGCTATTGCGGAAGCTTGAGGCTAGCAAATTGCTGGCCAAGTCCTGATTTGTCGCGTTACCGGTAACTTGGCTCCTAGTACTGGACTTTACCGGTAACCGTGTTTACCAGTTGAGCGAAACTCGATTGGACAAGCTCAAATCGCTCGCTTCGCGCGACGTTCAAACCAGGCTATCCACTCGATGGATAGCGTAAACGAAAGCAACAACAACATCGCTACATCCGCATAAGGGCTGTCGAGGGCGACAAGCACTGTCCATACGGCGAGGCTGGCAACAGCGAAAATGTTTCCCCACGGTCGCAATTTTTCGACAGTGAGCCCACCGAAACGAACGCCCAAGAAGAGAAGGGACCAGGTTGCGGGTACAACCAATAGAAATAGAAGTTTGTGTGGGTGAGTCATTCGACGGGACCAAACGAAGCATACCTTGGAGCAGAATTAAGACGAAAAGATTCTCAAGTCCTGATTTGTTACCGGAAAAGTGCCGTACCAGGACTCCACGTGGGCGGTTAACCAGGACTTTGCGATTCCCCCAATTGTCGGATACCCGCAAGAGTCGCTGGTAGTGACTCATTTTGAGTGACGGAAGGTGGCGATCATTAGGCGCGGGACAGTCCTGTACCTAGCGCGAGCAGCCCGGTGCTCTCATGGTGTCTTTCGGACGCTCACCCGCGTTGAACATCGCCAGGTTCTTCTTTTGCTGTGCCAGCGCCGGAACGCAAAAGTCGAATCGCGCGGAATCCGGCAGGAACTGCTCGTTGTAAGGCGCTAGCGTTCTTCCTGTTCGGAACGCCGCTTGGGAACCAACTGGGGGATGTGCCTCATGAGGCAGATTTGGGTCCAGGGGATATTGCGTCCCAAAGACCTGGGGCTGCCCAATCGACTGCAGGTATCTGTCCAGTGTCGCGGCCTCAATCCACTTTGCTTCGTCGTTTCCCTTCAGCACCGCCTCCATCGCAAGGACGTGTGCAAACAGGCAGTCGTCCGTGTTGTTCCCGTGCTGAAAAATGAAGGCCGCTTCGTGGAAGTCTTCGCCTGTTTTTAGTTCACCGGCCGCCAGCAAGGCCTTCACCTTCTCTCGACGAGCGTTTCCGCGCGCGTCGAGCTGTTCCTCCGAGAACTTGGAAATCCCATGCGTAACATCTTCCCCGTCCTCTATGAACAATTGGTGAATGGCATCGGACACTTTCGGCGGGTTTTGTGTCTTAGCTACAGGCATTTGTGCAGTGAATCCTACAACGCCACATGCGATGACGAGGGAAAGGAATTTCATCCCGAATCTCCTTCTAAAAGAGTTATGCCTGGGCGACGATATGTTCGATAAAATTATGCTTTCAGGAACCCAAGGTCAACTCCATCTGATTAGTTCGGAGATTGAGGGTCGGGTCGATTTTCACTTCTCCGGTTACCGCGCTTATCAGACCTACTGCGAAGCTGTTTAGAGCGAACGCCGAAATGCGGTAACAAACACGGCTTAAAGAACAAGGCGAGCGGGTGTGGCCCTTCCCTACTGGTTGGTGATTCGTTAAGATTGCGGCGTTCCCGTTTCAGAGAGGATCACCTTGGATTCCCCACTCTGTCGCGCTCGGTGTGTTGCCATTTTGCTGCTTCTCACCTCGATGGCACTCCGCCCAGCATCGGGACAATCGACCGGCGCACCGACGGCAGCTAGCAGCGGAACTCCCTATCGCGTCATCCGTTCCATCGCCGGTGCCGCTGGTCATGAAGACAACAACAAGCTCGTAATGGACGATCCTCGAAGCCTCTTCAATGCGGGCAAAGACTCCAAAGTGATCGTATATTTCGAGTGGGAAGGCCCCCTTGGCCCGCATCATTTCGAAGGTCTCTGGAAAAGCCCTGAAGGAAAGATTGTCTTAATTTCCGACTTTCGTTACGAAGCAAAGACTCCTCGTTATTCCGGCTATTGGACGATGCTTCTTTCAGAGGGAACTCCTTCCGGCGAATGGAATCTGGAAGCTCGTATTGATGGAGAACCTGCGGGCACTCTCAGCTTTGTCATCACAGGATCGCCTGTCGCGCACGCACCGCTCCCTCCTCAGCCTTTGACCCTTGCCGATCTCTATCGAAAAGCGATGGACGCCATGGTGAGGGTTGAAAAACTGACCCAGGATGGAGCGCCTGTAGACAAGTCCAGCGGTTTCTGGATCGCCGATGGACAAGTCCTTACTGCATTTGAGAGCATCGACGGCGCGGCTTCTTTGCGCATTTCTCTGCCTTCCGGTGGACAGGTCACCACCAATCAGGTGATTGCGTGGAATCGTTGGCAGGACTGGGCTGTATTGAAGGTTGATGCCAGCCCAAAGTCGTTTCTGAAAAAGACCGCCAATCCCGGGCCAAATGTTGGCGATCGCTGTTCTTTTCTGGAATGGAGCGCAGTTGGCTCCAAGCTGACGGACGGCTCGATCACTGGCATCAATTCTTTCCCTCGCGCGGGCCCAAGGTTGTTGGTGGCTTCTGGCGTCACTTCTCAATCCATCGGGGGGGCCCTCTTAGACGAATTCGGTAATTATGTCGGTGTGATTGGGGGAAGCATCGTACCCTCTGCGAATCCGATTCGCATTCTGTATCTCCTGAACGACTCTGGCAATCCTAACAGCACACCCGACTTTGACACGACCGGGCTCGCGGTCCCGTTGTCTCTGCTACCGGACCTCCCCTTGAGTGCGGCTCCAACTTCACTTGCGGAACTCTCGACTCGCGGAGAATTTGCTCCTCTCCTCATGAAATCCAACTCGGTTCAGTACATGATGGTGACCAACGCGGTTGGCAAAGACTCCGGAAATATTCCGCTTCCAAGAAATTCAAAACAGATTTTTTCCAGGCGCGAAACCAAAGCGTCGGTTTACGTGAATTGGCAAACCATCACGAAAGAAAAAGTGATATGTGGCCTGCGTTTCTTCAGCGCCGATAACAAAGTGATCGGCTCATCCAAACAGCAGGAAGTTTCTCTTGCGCCGGGTAAATACGCGTCCACTACTTGGGATTTTCCGTTGGCGCAGCTTACCCCAGGAATCTACCGCGTCGATCTGCTCATTAACGACAAGACGTCCTGGCGGGAATTCATTCGCGTAACAGAATAAGTCAGCCGCAGGGTCGCGCGAGGAAATATGGACGGTAACCGCGTTTGATTCGCCCGGAATGCAGGCAGCCAATTCAGGGACTCGCGCAGGAAAGGGGACAGGCGTTCGCACAACTATTTTTTTTCGGCGACGTGCGAGAACGTTCATGCTCAGCCAGTCAGTGATTGTTTTGAGAGCGGTGGGCGACATGGTCTCTTCGATTTCGTCGTATTCGTTTGGAGCCCCAGTCTTGGCGTCCTGAAGGAGATGGTTCATGCCCGGCAACTCAACGACAGTTGCGTTCGAGTTGTTTTTCAAAGCTTGGCGGGCAGCGGCGAGATTTTCCTTCGCTGGCACCTGTACATCCAGTGAGCCACTTAGAACCAGAACCGGCACTGTAATACGCGCCAAAGTGGGTGCGGGATCGTAGGCGAGGAAGTACCGCTCCCACGGTGTTGTGAGGTCTTTGGCTAACGATTCTGCCTCATTTGCATCAATGATTTTGTCGGCTACACCATGAGTGATCATTGCTTTAGCGCGGTCGAGCGCGGCCGATTCCGATGGTGCCGAAATAATAGCGTTGTAGAGTTCCTCGTCGAAAACCTTGCGCTTTAGGATGTAATCGTCAGGGGCGCCGTAAGCTTTCGCGGTCATTGCCGATTGCAAGACAAACAATTTGTCCCCTCGAATGCAAGGACCGGCAATCATGATGACAAAGGCCACGCCTTTGTCCGAGGCGGCAACAGCGGACGCTATGATGCCGCCTTCCGAATGACCGATCACGCCAACACGGCTGCCGTCAATGCGAGGCTGCGTCTTCAGCCAACCAACGGCCGCTTGGGCGTCGGAAGTGAAGTCGGCCGTCGTTGCAGCGTCGTAATCGCCAGAAGAGCCGCCAACGCCACGCTTGTCGTAGCGGAGAACAGCGAAACCTTTCCTGGTCAATGTGTCGGTCAGAATCAGAAATACCTTATGGCCCCAAACGTCTTCGTCTCTCGTGTTGTGTCCAGTTCCCGAGATCAACACAACAGCCGGAAATGGTCCGTCTCCAGTCGGCAGGCTTAACGTGCCCGCGATCTGGTTATGGGCGGTAGTATTTGCGAACTGGATTTCCCGCTCCACATAAGGTACTGGTCCGGCACTAATCGCGTCTTCTTGCGGGCGCTTGTGGACGACGGTGCCCATGTCCTCAGCGGTGGCGCGCCTCAGGACCAGCGGATAGACCTGCTGAAATGTCAGATTGCCTTTCCAGACCTTTTCATCCTCGTGCCACACACCGTCGTAGCTCAAGTTGAGCTTGTTCACGGCAAAATGCAGATGTGTCCCGTCGGACGTGATCTGATCGAGAACCGTTTCGTTGCCGCTGGGATTGATCAGCTTTCCGCTGAAGCCAGAGTCGCTCGCTTCGAAGTGTATGCGGACCTTGAATCCCCCATTCATCTGGCCGATCCAATCGCCAGGGAGAGATTGAGCCAAAGCCGAACCTGTGATTCCGCAGGCCGACAATAGGACAAGAAAAACAATCTTGCGCACAAGCGGCCTTTCTTTTCTGTGATGAAAAGCGAATATCTCGAACCGCGACTAATTCAACATGGTATCAAGCCGATGCGCGGGCCGGTCAAGTTGCGCTCAGATATCTCCTAACGAAGTCCGCTCACGGTGAAACCCTGGTTGTCGAGGGGTTGTCGGCAGACCAGAAGTAATCGCCTAAGTCCCGATTAACGCTGCATTTACCAGAAGCTGGCGTCGATCTTACCCGCCAGAGTACAAAAGCTTGCCGCGGACGCTTCCGAGGCGTATAGGTTACTTAGGATTAGTTTCTATGGATATTCATCGCCGCACTGCTCCGAGAACCTCGCACGACCTCTTGCCTAATCCCACCGAAGTCATTCCTTTCGGCCGTTACGGAGCAGGACTTTGGACTGGCCATCCAATTGGACTGGTAATTGTGGTTGGTCTGCTTCTTATGGGTTTTGTGGGCTTACCGGAAGTACGCTTGTTTCTCGAACTCACTGTTCCTTTGGGCTGCGTCTGCGGATTTTTCTTGTGGCTCCACCATCGATAGGCGCTTCTTGCTGCACTTCCTCTTCCGAACGCACCGGTACGACAATTCGATTATTCGCTTTGCCGGGTGCGTGAATCCACTTGATGTACGATTACCGCTTACCAGGCAAATGGAATCGTATGGTAAAAGGGGGAGGAACAAGCATAAATGGGACCAAAACTATTCGTGGCGCAGCGCGACCATGGGATCGACACGCATGGCCCGGCGAGCTGGGAAGTAACACGCCGCCAGGGCGATCAGGGCGAGCAACAGAGCGACGGCCATTAAGGTCACTGGATCCGTGGGGCTCGTGCCATAAAGCAGCGTGGCCATGAGCCGCGTCAGTCCAAACGACGCAACAAGGCCCAAGCCAATGCCAACGGCCATTAGCCGGGCGCCGTGCGACAGCACCAAGCGCAAAACGTCGCCGCGGTTTGCCCCGAGGGCCATGCGCAAGCCGAACTCTTGCGTGCGTTGAGAAACGGTGTAGGCAATAACGCCGTAGATTCCCACCGAAGCGAGTAACACCGCGATGCCCGCAAAAATCCCCAGAAGCAACATCGTGAAGCGCGATCGCGAAACCGAATCTGCAACGAGCTGATCCATCGTGGAAATGGCGGCCATCGGCAAGTCAGAATCCATTTGCCGGAGTTCATTGCGCACGGCAGAGACGGAAGCCAGCGGATCCTTGGCGGTACGCACAAGAACGGTCATCTGGTCATAAACCAGTTCCGGATGCGGCCAATAAACGGTAGGTTCTCCGGCGGTGTCCAGACTCATTTGGCGGACGTCACCGACGACGCCAATGATTTCCGAAGTTGGGTTCTTACTTTCTTCGAGACTCTCCATAAAAATGACAGCTTTTTCCCCGAGGGGATTCACACCGGAAAGATATTTGTCGGCGAACGCCTGATTGATGATGACCACGTCGCGCTTTTGCGCCAATTCCTCCGGGCTGAAATCACGACCGGCGCGCAGCGGAATTTGCATGGTGGAAAAATAATTCGCGCCGACGACACGAACGGCGGCTTCGGGTAGATCCTTCAGTGCTCGTGGTGGCTGGCTGAGGATATGCACGTCGGTAGCCGCACCGAGGCCAGAGAATGGCGGGGAGCTGTTCATGCTGACGGCGCGGACGCCTGGAATTTTCGAGATTCGGGTAAGAAGGTCCTTGAAGAAAGCGACGCGGGCCGAGTCATCTTTGTATTTGGTGTCAGGCAACGAGACCTTGAAGGTCAGCAGGTGGGTCGCATCAAAGCCTGGATCAACTCCAACGAGCCGGGCGAAACTGCGCATCAAAAGGCCGGAACCTGCCAGCAGAACGAGCGCGAGGCACATCTGCACGACCACGAAGGCGCTTCGTGCGTAACTGCGCCGCCGCGAAGAGGAAGAACCACGTCCGCCTTCCTTGAGTGTTTCTGAAGTTCCCGCATGTGCGGAAATGTAAGAGGGCAGGAAGCCGAAGATCAGGCCCGCTGAGACAGTAGCTCCAGCGGCGCATGCAAGTACGCGCCAGTCGATTGAAGCGGAACGCAGGTCCAGAAGATTCGCCGGGCTCGCCGCAAGCAGCACGTTCATGGCCCACAATGCCAGACCAACGCCGAAAGTGCCCCCGATCACGGCAAGGAGGATACTTTCCGTGAGCAGTTGCCGTGCGATTTGCCAGGGACTTGCACCGATGGCGGTCCGCACTGCGAGTTCCCTTTCGCGATGGGCGGCACGTGCGAGCAGCAAGCTGGAGACATTCGCGCAGGCAATCAGCAAGACGAACGTCACGGCGCCAAATAGCACGAGCAATGCGGGACGCAGATAGCCGGAAAGTTGTTCTCGCAGTGGCACTACGTTCGCGCCCCAATAGGCGTTGAAATCGGGATACTGCTCGGCAATGCGAGCGGCCGCTGCGGTCATCCGACCTTGCGCTTGCGCAGGTGAGGCGCCACGCCTGAGTCGTGCGACGACGGTCAGAAATCGTCCCACGTTTTTGCGTTCGGAAAATTCAGCGGGGAAGACGAAAGGGGTCCACATCTGCGGTTTCGCACCGGTTAACGAACCGTCTTTGATGAACCAATCGAAATTCTGCGGAGCAACGCCGACAATGGTTTGCGGATGGCCGTTGAGCGTGACCGATTTTCCAATGATGTTCGGATCGCCACCGAAGCGTTCCTTCCAGTATCCATAGCTTAGAATCACGACGTCATCGTGGCCCTTGTGGCCGTTTTCAGGAATGAAGCCCGGACCCAGAATCGGATTCACCCCAAGCACCGAAAAGAAATCTACAGTGACATTCTGGAGGACAACCTCCTCGGGCAATCCGCTGCCGGTGAGGTTCGCACGCTGGTCAAAGATGGCGGCCATGCCAGAAAAAATATCTGTTTGACCCTTCCAATCGAAATAATCCGGTGGCGATACGGTGTTGTGAGGATTCGGATGCTGGGAATCGCTTTCCCAGACCATCACTAAACTCGCAGGGTCGGCGTAAGGCAACGGGCGGAGGAGAACTGAATCGATCACCGAAAATATTGCCGTGTTGGCTCCAATGCCGAGAGCCAGTGTCAGGACGGCAACGGCAGTGAATCCCGGAGATTTGCGAAGCATGCGCACGCCGTAGCGGACATCCTGCCAGGACGTCTCCAAACTAAATGGGCGGATCATCTTGCGAGCAGTCCCCCCTCAGTCGCGTCTTCGATGATTCTATACTGGCCCTCGCACGTCCGGTTGATCAAGATGATTTGCCCGCTTCATCCAAAACGCAGTAGTTCGACCAGCGATCGCCGAGGTCCAGACCAATCGTGAGCTTGTGTCCTTCAAAAATCACGTTTTCCATTTATCCAAACAGTGCTAGTCTTTTTCATAGCCGGTCTCCTTTTCTTTGCGCCACGAGCGCGTCGATCCTTGGGAGCTTAACGCATCCCGCGGAGACCGGCCTTCTCATCCCATCTGTCCTTTTAGGGCCATCGGCCCGCGAAACCTTATGAAAATGGACCGATTCCTCAAGCCAGCCTAGCGCGGGCGTGGTTATTTTCGACTCTGATTTGGCGGTAAGCGGAAAAGTGAGCGTTTGCTGTGCGGCGGGACCAACAATCTGGACTCGCAGACTACCGGGTGACTTTGAACTCGATCGCGACAGTTTTGGGATCTGTGTGTTCATCAGGACCAGCAATCCATTGCTCTTTCATATCGACCCAAGCACTCTCGCCTGGATTCAGAACAATCGTGCGGACAGGAGAAGAAGCCTTGTCGACAATTTTGGCGCTCGTGATGGCAACGACGAGGGTTGGCAAACCCGAAAGTCCGGTGCCGCTCTCCAGTTGGCTGACCCGCAGGCTGTCCGTTTGGAGTACATCACAACCAATTTTATGGACAATTCCGCCAATATCCCCCCAACAAGAACACGCCGTCTGAGCTTCCGGGCCACAGCGCTCAGTCCCTACATTTTCAAAGAACTCCACCTCAACAATTCGGACGACCGTCTTGGGATCGGTGTTTTTGAGCACATCTCTGAACCCTCCGCGGACGAATCGCGCGTTAGGTTCCGGCCAAAAGGGCACCGGTTGAGCACGCTCGCTCGTATGAGCCAACCAAGCGCTCTGGATCGGAATCTGCAGAAAATCATTGTGATGGTTGTCTAGATAGGTGCTTTCTCCTGGTTTTAATTCCAGCAGCCAGGCGCGGGCAAGCGAATTTTCAAATAGCATATGGAAGTGAGGGTCTCGATCTAACGTGACGGCAGCGGGGGGACCCGAATGGCCAGAGCCTCCGGTTCCGGAGGGTGTACAACCTCCCAACCATCCCCAAATTGCGAATACCAACGTCGACGTAATCAGGCATGGTTTCATGCGGCTATCTTATTTCAGATTCTTCAGGTCGGGTAAAGTCCGGATTAACTTATCAGGCCGGTGGAATTTGCCGCAGTCCGGGAGGTTGCCGGTACGGAGTGCTACCAGGGCCGAGGGGGAAAGGCGCTGAAACGGGACGGGGTCTGAGGTAGACTCTAGCGCTGCCGGAGGGCTCGGATGGGCGTTGAGGTCCCGATCAGGCAAATTCCAGAGGAAGCGTCTGTCGAGCAATGGAGCGTTACGCGTCGCGTGGCGTTTCGCTTCTGCTTCGTGTATTTGGGACTGTTCTGTCTTAACGAACAGATTCTCGCTGGTTTGTTTCCCATCCCCAAAGTGGATTTTCCGGATCTAGCCACGCTCTGGCCGATGCGGCAAATCGTCTTTTGGACCGCCGCGCACATCTTCCGGCTCACGCAGCCGCTGGTTTACAAGGACAGCGGCAGCGGGGACAAGACTTTCGACTGGATATTAGCATTCTGTCTGCTCGTCTTCGCTATTGCGGCTGCTTGTATCTGGTCTTTTCTGGACCGCAAACGCGAGAACTACGTCACGCTGTACAAATGGTTCCGGCTCTTCCTTCGCTTTGCGCTTGCCACAGAAATGATTCTGTATGGCATGGATAAAGTCATTCCGTTGCAAATGCCCTTCCCGTCTCTAACCAGATTGCTCGAGCCATTCCATGACTTTTCTCCGATGGGAGTTCTCTGGTATTCGATTGGGGCTTCTCCGGCCTATGAAACTTTCGCTGGCTGCGCAGAGATGCTGGGTGGGATCCTGCTCATCTTCCCCAGGACGACAATGCTTGGCGCGCTTGTTTCACTGGCCGATCTGACGCAGATCTTCATGCTCAATATGACGTATGACGTCCCGGTGAAACTTTTTTCGTTCCACCTGCTGCTAATGGCCTTGTTCCTTCTCGCGCCAGAGTTCCGGCGAATGACTGATTTCTTTTTTCGCAATCGCACGGTCGGACCTTCGACACAAGGGGGGCTTTTCCGCACGCGGCGCGCAAACCGGATCGCGCTCGCCGCACAAATCATACTGGGCATCTGGGTGATAGGAAATAACGCCTATAACGGTTGGGAGGGCTGGCACACCTTCGGCGGCGGGCGCCCTAAGTCGCCGCTCTACGGGATCTGGGATGTGTCTGAGCTTTCCGTCGACGGCCAATTCCGCTCGCCGCTGCTTACCGATTACGATCGCTGGCATCGCGCCGTTTTTGACGTTCCGGACCGAGTGGCCTTTCAGCGGATGGACGATTCGTTCGCGCGCTACGGGGCTGCGATCAATGGCAAAGACAAGACCATCGCGCTTACCAAAGATAATGACAAGAACTGGAAAGCCAACTTCACGTTCGAGCGCGTGGGAGAGAATGAGTTGATGCTCGATGGGAACATGGATAGCCACAGGATTCACATGCAGCTCACCCTTGTGGACCTCAACAAGTTCTTGCTTGTCAGCCGCGGGTTTCACTGGATTCAGGAATATCCCTTCAACCGCTGAGCGGGGAGAGAACTTCTGGGAGTTAGCTTCGCTGTGATTCACGATGAGCCTTAAAGCATGCGTAATCGGAGCTGGCCCGAATGGACTGGCGGCAGCTATCGTTTTGGCGCAGGCGGGGCTCCAGGTGGACGTGCTGGAGGCGGAATCGACGCCGGGCGGGGCTGTGCGCACGCTGGAGTTAACCCTGCCGGGCTTTCGACATGACTTCGGAGCAGCGGTCTATCCGCTGGGCGCGGGATCGCCATTTTTCTCATCGCTGCCGCTGGCCGACCACGGCTTAGAGTGGATTCACTCGCCCGCGCCACTAGCGCATCCCCTCGACGATGGCACGGCAGTGATATTGGAACGCGACTTGGGCGCGGCGCGAGAATCGCTTGGGACCGATGGACGGGCGTGGGACAACCTCATGCGTCCGTTTGTCGAGCGCTGGGCGGAATTTGCTCCCGAGGTATTGCGTCCAGTCTCCATGATCCCCAGACATCCGTGGTTGATGGCGCGGTTCGGAATGGTCGCGCTGCAGTCGGCCAAAGGTATCGCGGGGCGGTTTCGTGACGAGCGAACGAGGGCGCTGTTCGCAGGATTGGCGGCGCACTCGTTCCTCAGTCTGGACGAACCGTTGAGTGGGGCGTTCGGGATGCTAATGGCCGTGCCAGCACATGCGGTTGGCTGGCCGATTCCTCGCGGCGGCGCGCAGTCGCTCACAAACGCACTCTGCGGGATCCTTTCGACTTTCGGAAGCAAGGTGAACACTTCTTCGCGGGTCCAGAGTTTGGCGGCACTGAATGGTTATGATCTGCTCCTCTGCGACCTGAGTCCGCGGAAGCTGGCCAGGATTGGGGAGCAAAGATTATCTGAGAATTACAAACGCCGATTGGAGGTCTACCGCTACGGCTCCGGGGTCTTCAAGGTGGATTATGCGCTGAACGGGCCGATTCCGTGGAAAGCTTCTGAATGCCTCGGAGCAGCAACGGTACATCTGGGCGGATGCTTTGAGGAGATTGCCGCTTCGGAAAAGGCCGTGCGAATCGGAAATCACCCCGAGCACCCTTTCGTTCTGCTGGCTCAGCCTAGTCTCTTCGATAGCTCGCGCGCCCCAGCAGACAAGCACACCGCCTGGGCTTATTGCCATGTGCCCAACGGATCGCAGGAAAACATGCTGGAGAGACTCGAGAATCAGATAGAGCGATTCGCTCCAGGCTTTCGCGAGTGCGTTTTGGCGCGACGCGTCTTTTCTCCCGAGAGCCTTGAGGGCATGGACGCGAACCTCGTGGGAGGGGATATCGCAGGCGGGGCCTTGGATATGCGGCAGTTTTTGTTTCGGCCGACGTGGAGACAGTATGGGACGTCGGCGCGCGAAATTTACATTTGCTCCGCGTCCACGCCGCCGGGAGGGGGAGTGCACGGCATGTGCGGCTATCATGCGGCGAAGAAGGCGTTGTCGAGGTGGAAGGGTGGCTAGTGTTTGCGCTTATGGAGATTACGCTTGGCTGGGTGTAGTTCGAAAGCTTGGCTGAGGTACCGCTCGGGGGTGGGCGCGCTCAAAGGCACATGCAATCTGGAGGAGGGATTTTTCCTGCCATGCGTGGCCGATGATTTGGAGGCCGACCGGCAAGCCGGAGGTAGTGAAACCACAGGGCACCGAGATGGCTGGAAGTTCCGCGAAATTCGCTGGACGATTCAGCCGCAGGAGAGCAGCTCTGACCTTTTCGTTTTCACCATTGACAGCGACTTCTTCGACACCGATTTTGGTGGCGGAGAAAGGGGTAGTCGGCGCGGCGATTACGTCGGGCAATCCAACGAAGCCAGAGCGGTGATCGAAGAGCGAAATCCAAGCCATCGGACGCTTTGCGAGTGCCGCGATGTAGTCGGTCGCGCGAATTTCCACGCCCATTTCCAGCCTCGCTCTTACGTCTTCGCCATACTCGGTCGAACGAGTGGGAAACCATCCGGAGCTTTGGTGGAAAGCAGTTGCTTCCACCAATGCGATGTTTGTGCTTGGTTCGCTCCACCTGTCGACGGCCGGCGAACGGTACTCGTGCAGATCGAGGGTCTTAGGCTTTGGTGCGGTGAGAGCTTTCATGAGAATTGTGCGGACTTCGCCATCAATGTGGTTCCAGAAGTAGTCGGGGAGTCCCACGCGAACGGGCCGATGGAGCTTTTTCCGGATTTCGTTGACGCCCTGAAATCCGAACGGATTGGGAGCCTTGTGGGCTGACCCGTCGAGATAACCACCTGTGGTAATCGCACGAAGAATCAAAGCAGCATCCACGACAGTTCGAGCCAGCGGGCCGACGTGATCCAGCGATTTCGAAAGGGGGACGACCCCTGCTGTCGAGACGCGACGAAAGTGCGGTTTGAGACCCACAGTGCCGCAAAGGGCCGAGGGAATGCGTATGGAGCCGCCGGTATCCGTGCCAATGCTGCCATAGCAGAGGCCCGCGGCAACGGCGGCAGCGGAGCCACCGCTGGATCCTCCGGGAATGCGCGAAAGATCCCAGGGATTGCGGACGGGACCGTAATGCGGGTTGTTGCTGGTGACCCCGTAGGCGAACTCGTGCATGTTGGTTTTGCCGAGGATGACAACGCCTGCATTTTTGAGTTGCCCAACGACTGCGGCATCTTCGGTCGGAATAAAGTCCGTCAAGATTTTTGAGCCTGCCGTGGTGCGAACGCCAGCTGTATAGATGTTGTCTTTCAGCGAAATCGGAATGCCGTGAAGTGGGCCGCGGTCGCGATAGCCTTTGCGGCCCCGGGGAGCGAAGAGTTCGGCTTCGGCTTTTTTGGCCTGGGCGAGGGCAAGTTCGGCTGAGACGGTGATGTACGCGTTGAGCTGGGGATTTAGCTGATCAATGCGCGCGAGGATGAGTTTGGTAAGTTCGACGGGGGAAAGTTTGCGTTTGCGGAAGAGGCGGGAGATTTCTTCAATGGAGGAGAAGGCTAGTTCGGACTCGGTGGTTGGCGGCACAGTGTATTTGGAAAGAAAGAATCTAACACAGAGGTCACAGAGAGCCCAGAGGACACGGAGAAGAGAAGAGCTAGAAGATTTTTTCCTGGCGGCGGAGATTACCGAAGGAGCCGATGTTGGCGATGATGAAGGTCGCGGTGAAGCGATTTTCGGTGCGGACCTGGCCGAGGTTGATGCGGCGATATTCTAGCGCGAGGCCGCAGCAGCTTCCGTTGTAGCTGACCTGAACAAGCTGGCTTTGCAGGATCTGGTTGGTGAAATCGTAGCTGATGCCGGTCGTGAAATTGAAACCTTTGCGCGTGAGGTTCCCGTAGCCGAGGAGGGCGCGGACCTGGTTGGAGAGCGGCTGCTCAAAGGCTACGAAGTTCGGCGGGGGAGTGAGAGGGAGATCGGCTTCGACGGGATTGTCGTTCAGGCGGAAGTAGGCAATGGTGGCGAAGAATTCGCTGTAGGGCTTGACCTTGAGGAGCGTGCCAACGGTGGTGAGGCGCTGAATTTGAGGATCGTACTGGAGGATTTGCTCGAAGTCGTAGAGGCCGCCGGGAGTGACCTTGAAATCGCTGATGATGGGAGACCAATTGCGCTGACCGAAAGCGAAAGCAAAGGGCGAGATAGCGCTGAGAGTTTCAAAGACGTTGCGCTGGCCGTCAACGATGGCGCCGCCGAAGGTGGGATCGAAATAATGATCCTGGAGGACACTCCAGGTAAGCAGTTCCTGGGGCTGGCCGTCGCCCGTTTTAACGAAGAGGCGCTGGGTGATGCCGTATTCGACCTGGTTCGTGTCGGTCAGGGTGGCGTCGGAGTCGAAGCGGATAAAATCCGCGAAATTGTTTACGCCGCCAACGTAGTGGTAGGTGATGGTGGGTTCGATGGTGTGCTTGTAACGCTTGCGGGGTTTGTTTTTGTCGAGAGGGGAACGATCGAAAAAGCGTTCGAGAGTGGGGAGGCGCAGGTCAACGGTGAGTTCGCCGGTGTTACGCGTGAGGGATTGCCCGCTCAATAGACCCGCCGGAGAGTAGGAATCGCCGTAGTAGGTCGAGCGAAAGGTTGCGGAAGTGGTGACGCCGAGCCAGGAGCCGAAGTGGACGGGAATGGTCACGGTCGGGGCGAATTCGGTGCGGGGCACGAAGGGAGCGGTGTTGAGGGGAGTGTCGTCCTGGCGGTGGAGGGCGTCGGCAAAGGCGTCGAACGAAAAATAGATGGGGAGATTCTGCCAGGGGGCTTGTTCGACGGAGCCGAAGCGAACTTCCGGGGCGTCGCGCAGCGAAACGCTGACGGCCGGAGTGGTCACGCCCGTTGTGGTGTTTGTGATCGGGATGCTGAGAAAGGTTTTGTCGGCCAGGGAAGCGAAGTTCAGGCTGAAACCGTGGAAACTATTGGTGAGGAAGGTAGCGCTGCGAACTTCGGAAGTGATGGCATCGCCAAAGCTGTCGGCAAAGGCCAAACGGAATGTCAGCGAAGAAAGCTCGTTAAGGTCGCTGACGAAGCGCCAGCCGTCCGGAAGAAGAGACTGAACTTCCAGTTGCTGCTGGTGGCCGCCTTGTTTTTCGAGGATGGTCGAGTCGTTCGGCCCGGGCTCATCAATGCCGCGGTCGATCACGCCGTAGTAGGTGTATTTAATCGAAGTGTTTTCGAAAGGACGAGCGCGGAATTCGCCACGTTCGGCGGAGCCGCGCTTGGTGAGCAGTTCGGCTCCCGCCGTAACATCAAACCACGGCCGGGGCGCCAAGTATAGGGCATCCCCCAGAACAAAACCCTTACTGTTGCTCTGAGCAATCACGGGAAGCAAAATTCCGGACTGACGAACCTTTTCTCCTGCAGGCGCGGTGGCGTAAGGCAGCCAGATGAGAGGCACGCGGTAGAGCCGGAAGTTGGCGCTGACGAGGGCGACTGTCTTATTGAGACGAATGCGGGCGTGCGGGGCGTAGAACTGCCAGGTGGGGTGTTGAGGGTCGCAAATCGTAATCCAACCGTTGTTGACGAGGTAGATGTCATTGGCGAGGCGTTCGACCTGCGGAGCCTGGAAATAGATGGGATTCTGGGAAATCAGAATCAAGGGATTGGCGCGGCGCTCGATTTTGACGGTACCGCGAACGTTGGTGAAAGTGCCGTGGCCGGTGCTTACGTTGTAGTGGGCTTCATCGGCTTCGAGGTGTTCATTGTTGTAATCGAAGCGGACATGGCCGTGGGCGTAGGATTCGGAGGTTTTTTCATTGTATTCGACATGATCGGCCTGGAGGCGCTCGTCTCCGTAATGAATATCCACGTCATCGTCCGCGATAAAGAGGTCGCCGCTTTTTTGTTGCGGGCCGCGTGACCAGATCTCGACATTGCCGGCTTTGGCGGAATGCAGGCGGCCCTGCTGCGCGAAGGATACGGGCAAAGCCGGCGAGTAGAGGAAATACAGGAACGTCGCGAGGAAGAGAAAGAGGCGGGGCGCGGACATAATCCGGGCATGAGAACGACCGTTCACGCGGAACATTTGGGCGATGAAAACAGTTGGATAGCCTAGCATGCGGCTGGGGGGATGTGTAGAAGAGTCCGGAAGCGGTCCCGGGCGTGCAGCGCGTAAGCGCGTTCCGGCGTAGAAAGCAGTGGAACGAAACGCAGGGACGGTGCGGCGCGTCTGTCTGAGCACGGGTCTGTTGGCCATTCCAGAAACAATTGATGCACGCCGCGGCATTGGGGAGGTATGATGCCCGGCCTTGATGACTAGGGGGGATAGTATGCGTCGTACTTCGTATCGATCGTCCACATTAAGGATTATTTTGGCGCCAAGTATATTCTGCCTTGCGCTGGCGTTCACTTTGCCTGATGGATCGGCGGCCCAGTCAGTTGCGACTGACAAGCTGAAAAATCTGGAGTTTCGAGAGATCGGGCCAGCCGTGATGGGCGGGCGCATCGACGATTTTGGGGTCGTCGAGAGCAATCCAAACATTGTGTATGTGGGGACGGCGTCGGGCGGGGTGTGGAAGACGACGAATAACGGGACGACCTGGGAGCCGGTGTTTGACAAGGAAGGTGTGTCGACGATCGGAGACATTGCGATCGCGCCATCGGATCCGGCGGTGGTGTGGGTGGGCACGGGAGAACCTAACAATCGGCAAAGCTCTTCCTGGGGAGACGGCATTTATAAGTCGCTGGACGCTGGGAAAACCTGGCAAAACATGGGTTTGCGGGCAACACTGCACATCGGGCGCATTGTAATTCACCCGAAAAATCCGGAAGTGGTTTACGCGGCGGCACTGGGGCATTTGTGGGGGCCGAACCCGGAGCGTGGCGTTTACAAGACGACGGACGGTGGGAAGACGTGGAATCAAGTATTGAAAATTAATGCTGACACCGGCGTGAGCGATATCGCCATGGATCCGGAGAGTCCGGACACGCTTTATGCGGCGGCGTATGAAAGGCGGCGGACGCCGTTCGGATTTAATGGTGGCGGACCGGATGGCGGGATATACAAGACGGTGGATGGCGGGGCGACCTGGAAGAAATTGACGAAGGGGCTGCCGTACGAGAACGGCGGGGATGTTGGGCGAATCGGGCTGGATATTTACCGGAAGGATTCGAACATCGTTTACGCGATTGTGCAGCATGAAAAGGGTGGGACGTATCGCAGCGAGGATAAGGGCGAGACGTGGAAGAAAATGGGGGACACGAATCCGAGGCCTTCGTATTACAGCCAGATTCGGATCGATCCCAACAATGATTTGCGGATTTGGGAGTTAGGTGCGCAGATGTTCTATTCCGAGGATGGAGGAAAGACCTTCGTGACGCAGCGGGTGAAGGGCATCCACGGGGATTTTCATGCGATGTGGATCGATCCGGCCGATTCGAGTCACGTGATTACCGGCTGCGATGGCGGCATTCATTGGAGTTACGACAACGGGCGGACGTGGGACTTCGTCAACACGATCGCGATTGGGCAGTTCTATGAAGTGGGACTCGACAACGAGAAGCCTTACAAGATTTGCGGCGGATTGCAGGACAACGGGAGTTGGTGCGGGCCGAGCATGTCGTTGACGCGGGACGGGATTATTAATAGCGACTGGACGCTGATGCCTGGCGGCGATGGTTTCTATGCGCGCATCGATTACGCGGAGCCCTGGATTGTGTATACGGAGTCGCAGGATGGACATATTTCGCGGCGAGATGAGCATACCGCACAGCAGCGGGAGATCATGCCGGAAGCGAAGGTAGGCGAGCCGCACTACCGTTTTCAGTGGAACTCGCCGATGGAAGTTTCGTCGCACGATCACAAGACGATTTATTACGGCGGGAATTATCTGTTTAAGTCGACCGACCGAGGGGATTCGTGGACGCGCTTGGGCGGGGATCTGACGACGGGGGTGGACCGAAACAAGCTGCAGGTTTTTGGGAAGACGCCGGACAAGAGTACGTTGTCGAGGCACGACGGCGTGGAAGAGTATCCGACGATTACAACTTTGAATGAATCGCCCGTGACGGCGGATGTGCTGTGGGTCGGGACGGACGATGGGAATTTGCAGGTAACGCGAGACGGCGGGAAGACGTGGAAGAACGTGGCGGGGCGGGTACCGGGATTGCCTAGGGGAACTTACGTAACGCGTGTTGTGGCGTCGAAGTATGCAGAGGGGGAGGCGTTCGCGACATTCGATGGGCACCGCACTGACGACTACAACGTGTATTTATTCCAGACGTCGGATTACGGGGAGACGTGGAAAGCGATTCGCAACGGGATTCCGGATTCGGCGGGGACGGTGCACGTCGTGCGGGAGCACCCGAAGAGCCGAAACTTGCTGTTTGCGGGGACGGAATTTGGGTTGTGGGTGTCGTGGGACCACGGGTCAAACTGGACGGCGCTGAAGAATAATTTTCCAACGGTACCGGTGGATGACATAGAAATTCAGGCGGAGCAGAACGATCTGGTGCTGGCGACACACGGGCGGTCCATCTGGATTTTCGACGACATGACGCCGATCGAGAAGTTCGATGCGGGCGTGGCGAATTCGGATCTGACGTTTTTCGGCCCACGAACGGCGAGGCTGTGGGATTTGCGCGACCGCCGCTGGAGCGCGGGGCAGAAGATGTTCACGGGAAAGAATCCGCCGTACGGGGCGATTTTGAATTACTACCTCAAGGAAGCTGTGCCGCCCGAACCACCAAAGGCAGCTAAGGACGAAAAAGACAAAGATAAAGATAAAGATAAAGATAAGGAGAAAGAGAAGAAAGAAACAGCGGCGCCGGGCGGGGAGCAAAGGGGGAAGAGCGAAGCGTCCGCGAGCAAAGAAAATAAGGAGGATAAGGAGAATAAAGAGGGTAAGACAAAGATCACTGTCTACGACAAGGACAACAAGCTGGTGCGGGAATTCGATGGACCAGGGAAGGCTGGCGTAAACCGCACGAACTGGGATTTGCGGTGGAATTCGCCGGCGGTTCCGACGCCGGAGCAACTTGAGGCTGCCGCAGCTGGTTTTGATTTTGGGCCGCGCGGGCCGCTCGTCGAGCCTGGCAAGTACACCATCAAGATCAAAGCGGGAACGAGGGAAGCGACGCAGGAGGTCGTAGTGGAAGACGACCCGCGGCTGCAAATTTCAGCGGCAGACCGCGCGGCGCGAAGCGAAGCCATCCAGCAGCTCTATGCCATGGCCAAGACGACCGACAAAGACCGCAAGACAATTCAAGGAATCAAGGATGGTTTGAAAGCGGCGAGGGATCAGTGGAAAAAGGATGCCGACAAACCGGAAGCGCCAAAGATTCCGGAGGAGATACAGAAGGCCGCCGAGGAACTGCAGAAGAAGGTCGACGCGGTGGCAGAGAAGTATGTTCGCGAACAACTGGGACTAGGAAATGCTGGGCCGCCGTTTGAATGGAAGCCGGAGCCGTTACCGCAGCAGGTGCAAAACCTGTTGAGAGATCTAGATGGTTTCTGGGCGGCGCCGGGAGGTCAGCAAAAGGAGAAGCTGGCGGAACTGACGCCACTGGTCAGCGACAACTCAGTCTTGGTGAAAAAAATTGCGGAAGAGGACCTGCCTGCGCTGAATAAAAGGATGAACGACGCGGGGATACCGCACATCGTCCCTATGGCGCCGCAACGGCCTGGGCGAGGCGGAGATGAAGAAGAGCAAGAGCCGTAGGCTCAAAACGAAGCGGAAGATTTGGTGAAAACACGGAGGAGAAGGAATGAACGCGAAGCAGCTCAGCCGGCGAGGTCTGGCCGCGTGGTTCGTGTTGTCGGCAATGATTCTCGGCGGATTTGAAGGGCGCGTTCAAGCGAAGTTCCAAGACGCCCGGGATCAGAACGAGCGAGATAAGAAAGACGACCAGAACGATGAGAAAAAGGACGGAAAGAAGGGGCTGACACTAAAGCCCACGCGAAAGATTGAATTCACGACGGACGAGGGAACGTGGCTCTCGCTGGATGTTTCGCCGGACGGGAAAAGCATCGCATTCGAGTTGCTGGGCGACATTTACACACTGCCGATCGAAGGCGGCCTCGCCAAGTTGATCGACGGCGGGATGGCATTTGACAGCCAGCCAAAATTTTCGCCGGATGGAAAATGGATCGCATTCATCTCCGACCGCGAGGGCAGCGAAAACGTCTGGATCATGCATCCGGACGGCAGCGGCGTGAAGCAGGTCTCGAAAGATCCCAACAACGAGTTTGCTTCGCCGAGCTGGTCGCCTGACGGGAACTATATTTTTGTATCGAAGGCGGGGTTCGGCATCACGACGTTTGAAATCTGGATGTACCACGTGGATGGCGGAACCGGGGTGCAGGTCACCAAAGCGAAGGCGACGCCGATGACGCCGCGTCGCGAACGAGGGAATGCCATCGGGGTCGTAGCTTCTCCGGACGGAAAGTATCTTTACTATGCGAAGCGGAATGGCGGATTCGAATACAACGCGCAGTTTCCACTGTGGCAAATCGCGCGTCGAGACCGCAAGACCGGCGACGAAGATGTTTTGTTCGAGCAAGCCGATGGTAGTTTTCGTCCGGCGCTTTCGCCGGATGGCACACAGCTTCTCTACGTGACGAGATACGAGACGGAGAGCGGGCTGCGTTTGCGGAATCTGCAAACCGGTGAAGACCGATGGGTGCGTTATCCGGTCACGCGCGATGACCAGGAGTCTCGCTTCACGCGCGACCTTTTTCCCGGTTACGCCTTTCTTCCAGACGGCAAGGAAATCGTCTACAACCAGGATGGAAAAATTCGGAGGCTGAACATCGCGACTGGGGCGGAGAGCGTGATTCCGTTTACGGCGCAAGTGTCGCAAGATCTGGGGCCGAGGCTGGATTTTCCACAGAGAGTGGAGCAAGGCCCTGTGAAGGTGCGGCTAATCCAGGGGCCGGCGGAATCGCCGGACGGCAAGCGGATCGTTTTTTCGGCGATGACGCACCTCTACATCATGGATATTCCGGGAGGCAAACCCCAGCGATTGACGAGCGGAAATGCGCGCGAGTTCCAGCCCGCGTGGTCGCCAGACGGTAAGTTTATCTCTTACGTGACGTGGTCGAACCAGGGCGGACAGCTCTGGAAGATAGCGGCTGGGGGCGGAACGGCGCAGCAGTTGTCGAAGTCGGCTGCGTTGTATAGCAATCCGGTTTGGTCACCCGATGGAACCAAAATCGTGGCCTTGCGCGGAAATGCGTATGACCGCGAAAACCAGGAATTCGATTCTGGGCAGACTCGAAACGCCGACCTTATTTGGATTCCCGCAGGTGGCGGCGACGCTAATTTGATTTTGCCCGCGCGCGGCGCAGGCTCGCCGCACTTCACGCACGATAAAGACAGGGTTTATATTTACACTCCACAGGGTATCGTCTCGCTGCGGTTTGACGGCACAGATCGCCGCACGCACATCCAGGTAAAAGGGCAAGGCAGTTTCTCGGCAGAGGAACCGGTCCCCGCGGACGATGCGAAAGTAAGTCCTGACGGCAATTGGGTGCTGGCTCAGGTGATGAATCAGCTTTATGTGACGGCTGTGCCTGTAGTGGGGGGCGAAGCGCCCACGGTTGTAGTCACGTCGCCCACCGTTCCCGCGAAGCGGCTTACGGATATCGGGGCGGATTATTTCAATTGGGCCGACGACGGGAAGACCATCACATGGGCCGTCGGAGCGAGCTTGTTTCGCGAGCCGCTGAACGCTATTTCGTTCGAGCCGCCTAAAGACGAAAAAAAGGAAGACGGGAAGAAGGACGAGAAAAAAGACGCCGGAGCCCAAACGGCAGATGCCGGCAAGAACGAAGAGAAGGACGAGAAGAAAGAAGAAAAGAAGCTGAAGGAAGAGGACAAGAACGTTCAGGAGATCGCGGTTGATCTGGAGGTCCCGCGAAAGACGCCGAAAGGCAAGATTGTGCTGCGGGGCGCGACGGTAGTGACGATGAAGGGTGACGAGGTCCTGAAGAACGCGGACATCGTGATCGAAGATAACCGTATCAAGAGCGTGGGGCCGAAGGGCGCGGTGCCCGGGGGCGCCAAGGTATTCGACGTTTCAGGAAAAACGATCGTGCCGGGCTTTGTCGACACGCATGCGCACTGGACAGAAATTCGGCGAGGAATTCTGGACACGCAGAACTGGGCTTTTTTGGCCAACCTGGCTTACGGCGTTACCGCCGGACTCGACGTGCAGACGGGTACGAACGACATGTTTGCCTACCAGGATTTGGTGGACAGCGGCGACATCCTTGGATTGCGCGCGTTTTCGACGGGACCGGGCGTTTTCTCCGACAACAATTTTCAGTCGATGGAGGAAGTGAAGGGCGTGCTGACGAAATACAAGAAGTATTACGGCACGCACAACATCAAGAGCTACGTCGTGGGCAACCGCAAGCAGCGCCAATTCATGGTGGAAGCGTCGAAAGAATTGGAAATGATGCCGACGACCGAAGGTGCGCTGGATCTGAAACTCAACCTGACGCACGTCATCGACGGTTTCCACGGCAACGAGCACACCCTTCCCATCACGCCTCTTTTTAAAGACGTGTTGCAATTGTTTGCGCAGTCGGGAATTTCGGAAACGCCGACTTTGATCGTGAATTACGGCGGCCCTTTTGGCCAGGAATACTGGTTCGAGAACACCAATGTGCACGACAACAGGAAGCTCAACCATTTCACGCCGCACAACCTCATCGATGAAAAGACCAACCGGCGACCGGACTGGTTCCGCCAAGACGAATACGCCTTCCCGAGACTTTCGGCGCAGATGGCGAAACTTTTAAGGGCGGGCGGGCTTGTCGGAGTGGGCAGCCACGGGCAGTTGCAGGGGCTTGGCTATCACTGGGAGATGTGGATGCTTGCGAGCGGAGGGATGACGCCGCAGGAGGTGCTGCGATGCGCGACGGTGAATGGGTCAAGAATTGTCGGGCGGCCGCAGGATCTCGGTTCGATCGAGGCGGGAAAGCTGGCCGATCTGGTGATCTTGGATAAGAACCCGCTGGAGGATATTCACAATACGAATACGATTCACTGGGTTATGAAAAACGGCGAACTATTTGAAGGGGATACCCTCGATCAGGTTTGGCCGGAACAGAAGAAGCTCGAACCGTTGTATTTTTGGAATTTCGACAAGCCGAAGGTGGGAGAGGCGCTGAGTTATGGGAAGACGGTGAATCCGTAAGGCGCTGGGCTGCGAGCGGGGGCCTCGGGTTCCTTCGCTTGCGCTCAGGATAAAGCTGCGTCCCTACCAGAAGAAGCGGAAGGAGAAAGAGGGCACTAGGTATCGTCCCCTACGGTCCTGCGACGACCGCTCACTCTTTGGATTTCGCTTCTGGTTTGCTTTGGCTTGAGCGGTACCAATCGAAGGTGCGGGCCAGGCCATTTTCAAAGCTGACTTGTGGATCGTAGCCGAGATATTCGCGCGCTTGCGTGATGTCGGCTTGCGAATCGCGAATGTCGCCGTCGCGCGGGGCCTCGTACTTCGGTTCGAGTTTCTTGCCGGAAATCTTTGCGAGCAGCTGCACCGTCTGGTTCAGCGTAAAGCGGCCGCCGGTACCGACGTTGAAGGTCTTGCCGGAAACGTTGGGGGCTTCGCAGGCGAGAAGATTGGCCTGGACGGCGTTTTCGACGAAGGTGAAGTCGCGGGATTGCTCGCCATCGCCAAACATGACGGGTTGCGTCTCTTCCAGAAAGCACATGCAAAATTTCGCCAACACACCGGAATAGGGCGAACCGGGATCCTGGCGTGGCCCGAAAATGTTGAAGTAGCGGAGTGAAACATTTTCGAGGCCATAACAGCGGCCAAACGTTTGCGCGTAAAGCTCGCCGACAAATTTGGTGACGCCATAGGGAGAGATGGGCGCCGGACGCATGGTTTCGACTTTAGGCAGCGTGGGCGTCTCGCCGTAAGCGGAAGAAGAAGCGGCGAACACCACGCGCTTCACTTTGGCGTCGCGGGCGGCGACGAGGACGTTTAATGTTCCATCGATGTTGATTTTGTTGGTTTCGATGGGATCCTTGACGGAGCGCGGAACGGAAGTACGAGCGGCGAGGTGCAGCACGTATTCGGCATCGTGCATGGCCTTGCGGACCACTTCGATATCCGTAATGCTGCCCTTGATAAATGTGATTTTGTTGCGGATTTCGGCAAGGTTGTCCTCTTTGCCGGAAGATAGATCGTCGAGCACAACCACGCTGTGGCCGCGCCGTACGAGCTCATCTACTGTATTCGAGCCGATAAAACCGGCACCGCCCGTGACGAGGTAGCGCATTCAGGAATTCCTCCTCGATAGAGGTCCGGGAACGGCGTAGCGCCGTCTCGGCAATTGACGCGGCGCCGGCAAAGACGCCGGGCTCGCGTTTTGGTAATCTCAGAGTTCGCGGGCAGCGTCCGGCGGACTTTGCCGGGCTATCGCGGACGAATTCGTATTGTACGACGGAAGGACAAAAAGTAAGGGACTGTTTCCCAGGCAGGTCACACAAAGAGCATGAGCTACCGAAAAGTCATTGGCATTGCCGGTCTGCTGGCGCTTGGATGTGCCGCAGGGGGCTACTACTGGGTGAGGGAAAGAAACGCGGGATTGGCGCGCGCCTGGGCTTCCGCACGCGCCTCCGATTCGTTGAGCGCTCCGGCGACAGACCTCCCCCCCATCGAGCCAACGGGATCCCCATCCGCTTCTACTCCCGACAAAACTGGCGAACCCGTGGTAGATCCCGGGCTGCCCCTGCGAAGGGGCGAAGTGCTGGAATACACGGCGAATGTCTCGAGCCTGACGAATGTGGCTAATTTGAAATTGCAGGTGGGGGAGCACAGGGACTTTCTAGGAAAGAGCGCGTGGCATCTTCAAGCGTTTGCCCATACGGAAAGCCCCCTGCGGATGGTCTTCGAGCTGGACGACCAATTTGACTCGTACAGCGATGCTCAGACGATGGCCAGCCTCCAGTACGAAATGCACTTGAGTGAACGGGGGCAAAAGGTGGACTCCGTGCAGCGCATGACGGCCACGGGAAAGGAGCCGGCGCCTCCGGATGCCAGCGAAACGCGCGTTCTACCTGGCACGCGAGACCCGCTCGGGATGATGCAATTTTTGCGAAATGTGGATTGGACGAAGACCGCGGAAGTGCGAAGTCCGGTCTACGATGGACACAAATTGTACGACGTCAGGGCGAAGCTGGTCAGCGCGGCCGAGGCGGTCACGGTTCCCGCGGGAAACTTTAAAACCTCGAAGATTGAGATTCGTGTATTTGAGAACGGGCAAGAGATGAAGGACGCCCGTTTCACGATTTATTTCGCGAACAATGCGGCGCGTGCGCCCGTGCTGCTGGAAGCGGTTATGCCGTTCGCGACGGCGCAGGTGCAGTTGGTGCATGCGAAGTAGAAGTTCGATTTTCGATTGCAGACAGCGGAAGGTTTCCCAGATCAAAGAAGGAAAGAAGTAGCGAGGCGGCTAAACGCGGCCGGGCGCTACGCCGCGGCCAATTGCTCGATCAACGCGCAGGCGATGTGGCCCATGGTGATATGCGCTTCCTGGATTCGTTGAGGATCTTCCGAGGGCACGTTCAGCAGAAGATCGACCTTGCCGGCGAGCGCGCCGCCGGTCTCTCCCGTGAAAGCGACAACAAAAGCGCCGCGGGTCCGGCCAGCGTCGACACCGCGCACTATGTTCGGGCTTCGTCCGCTGGTGGAAAGAGCCACGAGAACGTCTTGGGGAGCGACGAGCGATTCGATCTGCCGGGAGAAAATGCGCTCGAAGCCATAGTCGTTGCCGGCTGCGGTGAGCACGGAGGGGTTGGTGGTCAGCGCCAGCGCCGCGAGACCGCCGCGGTCAGTGCGCAGCCTCACAACAAGTTCAGCGGCAAGGTGTAACGCGTCAGCGGCGCTTCCGCCATTCCCGAAGAAGACGATTTTTCCGCCGCCGCGGAGAGCCGCCGCACATTTTTCAGCAAATTGGCCGATGCGCCCGATGAGCTCGTTGGAAAAGCTGCGTTTTACGCGAGCGCTTTCCTCGAGCTGGCGTCGGATTTCTTCGGCGGATGAGGCCATCGGCGCCTAGCAGAGCACGATTTTGTCGCGATGGCGCATGACGCGGCGCGTGGCGTTGCGCGTGTCCACAACCAGTTTTGCGGCGTCCACAATTGCCGAGTAATCGTAGCTCGAGTGATCCGTCGCAATAATGATTCCGTCATAGCTTCCCAGGGTTTGCGCATTCAGCGGGACGGACTTCATGTTTTCGTAGTTGTAGTGGCGCATTTTGTGAAGCTGCGGGAAATAAGGATCGTTATATTCGAGGTTCGCGCCGCGCTGCTGAAGCAATTGCATGATTTTCAGCGTGGGCGATTCGCGCAGGTCGTCAACATCTTTCTTGTAAGCCACGCCAAGAATCAGCAGTTTCGAACCTTTGAGACTCTTTTTATGGTCGTTGAGAGCCGCAGCAACCGCGTCCACTACGTGGTAGGGCATGGCGGTATTGACTTCGCCGGCCAGCTCGATGAAGCGCGTGGAGAAGTCGAACTCGCGGGCCTTCCAGGAAAGATAATACGGGTCGACCGGAATGCAGTGTCCGCCAAGCCCCGGCCCGGGGTAGAAAGGCATGAAGCCGAACGGCTTTGTGGCGGCCGCGTCGATCACTTCCCAGATGTCGATTCCCATGCGCAGGCTGAGCATTTTCAGCTCGTTGACGAGCGCGATGTTGACGCAGCGGAAGATGTTTTCAAGAAGCTTGGCCATTTCCGCGGCGCGTGTAGAGCTAACCGGTACGACACGCGCGACGACCTGCGCATAGATCGATTGCGCGGCGCGCCCGCTCGGCGGATTTACGCCGCCGACGACCTTGGGAATCTGCGCCAGACCAAACTGCTTGTTGCCGGGATCTTCGCGTTCGGGTGAGAAGGCGAGAAAGAAATCGCAAAAAATGTTCTCGTTCTCCGGGCCGGCAGCAATCGGACAGTGCAGGCCGCTCTTTTCAAGAATGGGAAGAACGAGCTCTTCGGTAGTGCCGGGATAAGTCGTCGATTCAAGGACAACGAGCTGGCCCCTCTGCAGATGGGGATAGATCGAAATCGCGGTCTGTTCGACGTAGGAGAGGTCCGGCTCGCGGCGTTCATCCAGTGGCGTCGGCACACAGATGATGATGGCGTCCGCTTCCTTGATGCGCGCGAAATCTGTGGTGGCGCTAAAGTGCTTGGAGTTGACGAACTGCTGGATCTTCGTTTGCGGGATATGCTCGATGTAGGATTTTCCAGCATTGAGCATCGACACCTTGTTTGGGTCAGTGTCGAACCCAGTGACTTTGTGGCCTGCTTCGGCGAAACGCAGGGCCAGCGGCAGACCCACATATCCGCAGCCAATGATGGCGACTTTCAGCTGAGCGCCTTTGAAGAATTCGGGTTTCCGGTCTATTGGCATGAGTTACGTCGCTCTCCTAATCATTTTTGGGAATAAAGCAGGCCATTCGGCCGATTGGACAAAGACATCCCAATATAGCAGGTTCCACAAAAACAAAAAATCACGGTCATTCGGTGTGTTACCGCTTGTTCAAGAGTGGTTGCGGGACGCGCTGAGACGCGGGAAGATAGGTATCGATGCATTTGGCAGTAGAAAGAAGCTGCAAAGCGCACCTCCAAACTAGTGATGACTCTGATCGTCCTTCTGCTTGGGCTCGTTGTTGGCGTGCTTGTGGGTTTGCTGGGTATTGGCGGCGGCGTGGTGCTGGTGCCGGCATTGGTTTATCTGCTGCACATGGACCAGCATCTGGCTCAGGGCACTTCGCTTCTTATCCTTTTGCCGCCCGTGGGACTCGGAGCGTTGCGCCAATACTGGAAACAAGACCAGGTAGATTTGCGCGCGGGAATCCTTTGTGCGTTGGGGATGCTGGTGGGTGGCTACCTTGGAGGATTCATTGCCGTTCCGCTCGCTTCACGCCAACTCAAGGGGCTGTTCGGTTGTTTTCTGATCTTGGCTGCGTTCTTGCTGTGGCGAAAACCCCAGGCCGAAAACCGTACCACGCTTTCTCCGGGTGGAGAGTCACTTCGTGTTTGACGGCCCAGCGCGCGACGTTGGCATATTTGTGGCGGCTTGCGTCTGCGGTGTCGCTTCCGGGCTATTTGGCATCGGAGGTGGCACTCTCCTGGTCCCGTTCTTAGCGTTATTTTTTTCTTTTGGGCAACATCGCGCGCAGGGCACCAGTTTGATAGCGTTGATACCGCCGACGGGGGCGCTGGCATTTTTTGCATATGCCAAGGCGGGGTATGTTTCCTGGCAGACCGGGCTGCTTTTGGTTCCGGGAGTCTTTGTTGGAGGCATTGTTGGCGGGTGGCTGGCGAAGCGTCTGCCGCCGCGGCGGATGAGGCAAGCGTTCGCGGGGATGATGCTTGTGCTGGGAATTTGGCAGGCCGTGTCAGCCTGGGCCCGCTAGGGAGTTTCTGAAGATCATGGTCGATGTGCATTGTCATATCCTTCCGGGACTCGACGACGGCCCGGAAAACATGGAGATTTCGCTGGCGATGGCGGAAGCCGCGATTGCGGACGGAATTACGCATGTTGTGGCCACACCGCACTCGAGCAATGAATATTTCTTCGACTACCCGCGGGTGCGGGCATTGCGAGCGGAGCTGCAGGAGAAAGTTGGCGACCGGCTCATTCTGGCCACGGGTTGCGACTTTCACCTAAATCCTGAAAATCTGGACGCCTTGCGTGAAGATGCACAACGCTTTTGCATAAATCAGCGCGACTACCTGCTCGTTGAATTCAACGAATATTCTATTCCGCCATCCATGGACCAGACGCTGCATGAGATTCAGCTTTTGGGGCTGAGGCCGGTGATCACCCATCCGGAGCGCAACGCCATTCTGCGCTTGCAGACAGAGCGGCTTGCGAAATGGGTGCGGCTGGGTTGCTTTATACAAGTGACGGCAGGTTCTCTGACGGGAGTTTTTGGCCCGGGAGCACAAAAGGATTCCTTGCGCTGGCTGGCCAACGGACTGGTTCACATCGTGGCCAGCGACGCTCATAACACTCGTGGCCGGCCACTGAAGCTTCAGCCCGCGTTCGATTTCGTGCGTGGACAGTTTGGGGAAGAAAAGGCCCGGGCGTTGTTTACAGAGAATCCCAGGGCTGCATACGAGGGACGTGACCTTCCGCATGTTCCGCAGCTGCCGGACGAGTTCGAGCTTCCCCGCCGAAAACGGTTTTTCTTCTTCTAACTTTCTAATTCGCAGGGCGCAGGGGCATTCCGGCCCAGGCATTCAATACTCCCAGAAATTCGCGGACGACATCGAGGGCGTCGCTGGTGGTCCGCCACCAGCGCCCAGGTTCGAAGGGATCGTCCGAAGCAGCGCGTACAGTCGCTTGCCCGCGGCCTGCCGCAAGCCGGTGCCACAGAATTCGCACGCGGCGCGTATGCACTTTGCTCGTAACGAGGATCACGCGCGCGTCCTTTTCTTCCTCAAGCGCCGCGGAAACGGCGGCGATTTCATCCGCGGTATTGATGATGGGAGGCTGAAGGACGCGGATAGCGTCCGCAGGCACACCTTCGTGCCTAAGGACTTCAACATTGTAAGCATCCTCGCTGACAAAAGAGATCCCCATCGCTTTGAGAGTTTCGCCCGGCTCCGCGGAATGCGTCAGCCATACTTTCGGCGCGTACCCTTCGCGATACAATTTCGCAGCTTCGATAGCCCGCAGGGGCATGCGCCCGCTAAGGACTGCGATGGCTTGAGCTTTTTCAAGCGGATCTTCCAAAACAAGCCAGCGGCCTATACCAAGAAGAAAGATCGCGGCACCGAGCAGCAACATAACGGCCACGCCAAGCACAATTCGTCGCCTTCGTCGGTGCTGCGGAACTCTGGTTTCTAAATTTTTCTCAAGCGCCATCAGCTGGCATTCCTCATTGGCCTCATGGGGTGGGCGCATACTATCTCCCGCGAGACGGGTGGTCAATCAGGCGGCCTCAAGCTAAACTAGCGGCTTGGATTTTCCGGAGGGTGCATGAAAGCAGTGGTTACGGGGGGAGCGGGATTCTTGGGGTCGCACCTTTGCGATCGCCTGATTGCCGAGGGCTGGGAGGTGTTGGTTCTCGATAACCTTGTGACTGGAGTTGATTCCAACGTCGGCCACCTCCTCAAACATGCCGATTTTCGCATGGCCCGGTGTGATGTCTCCAGATACATCGACGTACCAGGGCCGGTGGACTACGTTTTGCACTTTGCTTCGCCAGCGAGTCCGGTGGACTATCTGAAGCTCCCGATTCAGACTCTTAAGGTTGGTGCGCTCGGCACGCACAACGCTTTGGGCCTGGCGCTCGCCAAGAAGGCAAAATTCTTCCTGGCTTCGACGAGCGAATGTTACGGCGACCCGGAAATCTCCCCGCAGCACGAGGAGTATTGGGGCCATGTGAATCCGATCGGGCCGCGAGGCGTTTACGATGAGGCGAAGCGCTTTGCGGAGGCCATGACCATGGCTTATCACCGCTATCACGGCGTGGACACACGTATCGTGCGCATCTTCAATACCTACGGCCCTAGAATGCGCCTCAACGACGGCCGCGCACTGCCGAATTTTGTGCACCAGGCACTCACCGGAAAAGCGCTGACTGTCTATGGCGACGGCAAGCAGACGCGCAGCTTTTGCTACGTTTCCGACTTGATCGAAGGCATTTACCGCTTGATGTTGTCGGACGAGCACTTGCCCACGAACATTGGAAATCCGCAGGAGATAACCATCCTTGAATTTGCCGAGCGCGTTCGCAGCCATTTTGACGATGCTCCCGCCATTGTCCTTGAGCCGCTTCCCCAGGATGATCCGAAGCGCCGCTGTCCGGATATCACTAAAGCGAAGCGCGTTCTAAAGTGGGAGCCGAAAGTTGGGTTGGAGGAGGGTCTGCGGACGACCCTAGCCTATTTCAAACAAGGATTCGCAACTGGAAAGAGCGCTTAGCGGCCATCCAAGGTTTGCTCTTGCCCGATAGGTAGGAGAATCGTCCCGTTTACGATTCGCAGTTCCCGGGCTCCCCTACGCTCTGCCAAACGAATAATATTCAAATCCTAGCTCTCGCATATGCTTGGGAGAATAGAGATTCCTGCCGTCCAAGACGAGGCCGCGAGCCATGAGCGGCTTGGCGCGTTTCCAGTCCAGATTGCGGAAAACGTCCCACTCCGTGCAAACCAGCGCGGCATCGGCCCCGCGCAATGCTTCATACGGGTCCTCGTGATAGGTCACCTTTGGCAAGAGTGCGCTCGTCCTTGATATCGCTTCCGGATCACTTGCGTGGACCTTCGCGCCTTCCTCCAGCAACCTCTTGATGACTTCGAGCGCCGGCGCAAATCGCACGTCGTCTGTATTGGCTTTGAAAGCCAAGCCGAGCACCGCAATATGCTTTCCTTTGACCACCCACAGCGCTTTGTGCACTTTTTCCAGAAAGCGGTCGATGCGCTGTTTGTTTACCCGTTCTGTAGCTTTCAGAAGGTCGAAATCGACTCCAACTGACGCCGCGAGATGAATGAAAGCCTGCACATCCTTCGGAAAACAAAAGCCGCCAAACCCCAGTCCTGCGTTTAGGAATTGCCCGCCAATGCGGGGATCCAAGCCCATCGCGTGAGTAACCTCTTTCACGTCTGCGCCGATTTTTTCGCAGAGATCGGCTATGACGTTCGCGTAGCTTATTTTCAGCGCGAGAAATGAGTTTGACGCGTGCTTGATGAGCTCGGCGCTGTTAATGGTCGTCACCAGGAAGGCCGGCTCCGGCCCTGATGGGCAATTGCCCTTGTGCACCGGGCAATGAAATTTGCGCTCCAGGATCGGACGGTAGATTTCGCGCAAATCGGCCGCGGTCGATTCGTCCTCGACGCCGACAACGATGCGGTCCGGATGGAAGAAATCTCCGACCGCTGTGCCTTCGCGGAGAAATTCAGGGTTCGAAGCCACGCGAAAAGTGTTTTTCCCGCCGCTGCTATAGGCGGCCAGCGCTCTTTGCAGCTCGAGTCCGGTGCGCGCCGGTACGGTGCTCTTCTCGATCACCAGCTTGGGTGACCGGGCCTGCTCGGCTATCTGTCGCGCTACCTGATCAATCGCGGAAAGATCGGCCTCACCGCTCTCTTTTGGCGGCGTGCCCACGCAAATAAAAATGGCGTCGCCCGCGCGGATCGCTTCGCCGGCATCCGCGGTATAGGAAATCCGCCCGGCTTTGCGGGCCTCCGTCAGTATCTCTTCCAGGTGTTGCTCATAGATAGGCACCTCTCCGGCTTGGAGCCTCCCGATGCGCTCCGCGTCAATGTCCGTACAGGTGACTTCATGCCCTGACGCAGCAAGGCACGCGCCGGTCACCAGTCCCACATAACCACAGCCAATCACCGAGAGGCGCAAGTCAGAATCTCCTTGAAAGCGATCCGGGCTACCACCTGAAGCCGCCCCAGATTTAGAGCAAACAATTTATCTTGACCGAACCGCAGTGCGCAAGAAAGTACGTCATCGGGAGGCGCTGCGTGGTCCGCACAATCCGTTTTGCGCGTTCTGCGAGGCGCAAACGGCCTTTCTGTGTTCCTAAAAGTGTTCGCCTAGCTTTTCAAACCTCTTCCCATGAGCAGTCCGCGCAGACCGAGCAGTACGAGCCGCGGTTGCCGTCGCACGACGTTCCAGAGCAGGCGCGTGGATTCGTCGCGGTTAATCTCGCCGAGGGACTCTCGCGTGGACGCATCGAGCAGATCGACAAGCTGCGAATAGTCTTTTTGCTGGAAATGATGCAGCGCCCGGCGAATCAACCAGTGTGTGCCAAGTTCGCGGCGCAGCGCCGTTAGCTCTCTGCCGCCGCCTTTTCGAAGGATGGATTGGCCCACTCCAAGCGCTCCACGGAGTCCTGTCACGATTCCGCCGACGGTAGACACTTTCACCTGCGCCGCTGCATCGCCTACCAGATATACGTCGCCGTTTCCGACGCGCCGGCGCACGGGCACCCAGCCTCGATAGACGGGTATGCGCGCTCCTTGCCATCCGAGCGGCTCCATCTGTTTTTTCTCTAGGAACCGCGTAAGACACTTCTTCGTGTCGCTGCCGTCCTCGCCGATGATTCCGAGCGCGCCTCGCTCCGGAGATTCGGGAATCAGCCAATAGAAATAAGGCGTGTCGTCCGGAACGAACCAAACACGCGTCGTGTCCGGCGGATGATCCTTCGGCAAGCGCACGATGGCTTGCACCAGAGGGACTGTCTCAATGGGCGGCCAACCGGCGCTGCGGGCCACCCGGCTGGAAGCTCCGTCCGCTCCAACTACGCTCTCCGCATGCAATTCCTCGCGCCGCCCCGCTGCATCGACTTCGACGCGCAACCCGCGCCCATTCTCGGCGAGCCCAAGGAAACGCGTGGCGAAGGAGAGCTTGGCCCCAGCCTGCTGTGCGCCGCGAGCCAAAGCCGGGATCAAGCGCGAGCGTTCGATGATCAGATCAGGCCGCGTTAGCGCAACTTGTGCCGAGCGCCCATCGGTAAATAGCTCGAAGCGCCGGATTTCGTTGACGATGCTCTCTGAAGCGGCGGCGCCTAGTTGGGTCCGGAATTGGTGAGTTACGATTAGCGAGCGCGACGCGGGTTCAAAGCCGGGTCTCGATTCGAGGACGCGCACGCTGCGCCCGCCGGAAGCCACCGTGGAAGCGGTAAACAAGCCAGCTGCGGAACCTCCGACAACGATAACTTCACCACTTGCCCCGTCCGCCCGGAGCTTCTGTTCAGTGCTTGACACAGTTTCGCTTTCCCAAGTCGCGCATACACCCCGGGCGCTCAATCACCCGTATATTCGCGCTCAAATTCCCTAGAATCTAAAACATGGACCGCTTTCCGCCCAACCCCAAGCGGTACGCACTGAAAATCGGTGAGACGGCAACCTGTTAAGTATAGCGAATCCAGTTGCGTGGGCAAACCTGCAGGGCCCCATCCGGCCCCATCAAAGCTTAAGCCCGGGGCAGTTCATGAATAGAGAGCGCTTCAGGAGGAAACGGCCGGTTTCTGGGCCTGGCGTTCATACGGAGCGCGTTCCAGAAACGTCACCCCATACAGCACAATGGCAAACGCAACCACCGCCACTGCAACTGCGGCAAGAGGCGGAAGGTAGCTCACCAGGAGGGCGGTTCCGCCGCTCAATAGTCCCAAGGCATATAAGCTGACAACAGCACCGCGATGCCCCAATCCCAAATTTGCAAGGCGATGAGCGGCATGGTCTTTGCCAGGCGCGGCAAAGGGTAGCAGCCCGCGCCGCGCGCGCGAAATCGTGACCAGCGTGGTGTCGAAAATAGTGACTCCCAGGATCAGCAGCGGAGCGAGCCAGCCGGAAATGTGGTTGGCCTGCTCGAGTCTCAGCTTGAGGGCTAGTGTGGCCATCAGGAATCCCAGGAACATGGCTCCGCCGTCACCCATGAAGATCTTGGCGGGCTTAAAGTTCCAGCGCAGGAATCCGGTTGCTGCACCGAGGACCGCGGCAGCCAGAGTGGTAACAAGCGTTTGGCCATTCAAATACGCAAGCAGTGCGAAAAAAATGGAGGCGGTGGCGGCTACGCCGGCGCAAAGCCCGTCCATGTGGTCCAGAATGCTGAAGGATGCGGTAATGCCCACGACAAAAAAGATGGTCAGAATGGCGTCCAGAATGTAGCCCGTTTGTCCGCTGAAAAAATATTCAAAAACCTGTGCATGGATGCCAGTAACCAGCAGAACGCAAGCGGCAAGTGGCATGCCGAGGAAAAGCTTGACCTGATGGTGAAGCAAGCCGCGGTCATCGAGGATGCCCACGACTGCCACGACCGTTGCGCCGGTCAAGATGCCCACGATCTGGGCTCGTGCGGGCCCGCTGAAGGTAAAAAGAACCGCTAGAACGACGGCCCCGTACATGGCCAAGCCACCCAAGAGCGGGATGGGCCGAAGGTGAACCTTGCGCGGACCGGGAAGATCCACCATTCCCACGCGCAATGCGAGTGCGCGCACTGGTACCGTCAGCGTTAGAGATGCAAATAGCGCTATTAAAAACGCCAGTAAACCTGCGGGCATGATCCCTCGTTATGTTTGAAGGCGCTGGCCGGGACGGTGCGACCCAGTGCCTCAATCGTCTTCTGCCGGGTTGGGGGTCCGGCTCCCAAGAAAAATGGCTGCCCCAGGCAGCCTTAACACGATACTTCTAAAATTGTTTCGCTTCAATAATGATTGTTTTTTAGAGTAACCAGAATAGGCATATTGGGCATTTGTAGTCTTTTTTTCCCCATTAGAAAGAACAGTCCGAATTTGTATTTTTAGCTCCGTAGCCCTATCGCTCAGTGAGCATGCGGCCAAAGGTGCTCTTCACTTCTTCGCGATTCTTTGTCGCGTAATACCAGTCGATGGTGCGCTTCAGGCCATCGCGAAAGGCCACTTTCGGCTCCCATCCGAGCAGTTTCTTTGCCAGGGAGTTGTCGGCAACGCGATTGAGGGGCCCCGTCGGCATGTCGGGCCGCAGTTTTATCTCCGCTTTGTGGCCCGTGAAATCGCAAACCATCTTCACTGCGTCGATAACCTTTATGCGTTCCATCGTTCCTAGGTTGATAGCCGTCCCATCGTTGATTTTTTCGCCCGCAAGGATAGTTCCCTCGACAATGTCTTCAATGTAGGTCCAGTTGCGGATTTGCGTTCCATCGCCCCACACCTCGAAGGGATTCTGGCCAAGGAAAGCCCGCGCAATCATGGCAATCACCGCATGATTCTCGACGCCCCGCGGCCCGTAGACGGTGAAGTAGCGGCACGAAGCTGCGCCCATGCCGTGCTCCTTCGCGTAGGCGCTCAGCGTAAACTCACCCATTAATTTGGCCCAGCCATAGGTGTTATCGGCGTCGTTCGGGCCTTTTGTAAGATCTTCCGTGAGGTACAGCTCTTTTTTAACGTCCGACTGCAGGAAGTTTGGATAGACGCAGCCCGACGACGCGAACACTACTTTTTTTACTTTAGCGCGCAGAGCTTCCGCGAAAACGAGGCCGTCGAGGAAAAAATTGGAAGCAGGTCCGGCCTGATGAAGATCAACATAACCGCGGCCGCCATGATCGGCGGCCAGATGAAATACCGTGTCGACGCCTTGCATCGCCGAGCGGGTAACACCCGGCTCCCGCAAGTCCGCTTGGGTAAATTCGATTTTTCCGCTGGCGACGTGCTCCTTGATATTGTCGCGATGCCCGCTCGTCAGATCATCGACAATGCGGATTTTCGCGCCCCGCGCGAGAAGGTGATCCGTAAGCGTCGAGCCGATGAAGGAGGCTCCGCCTGTCACCAATACAAGCTTTCCGCTCCAAAATGTTTCAGAAGTTGTCACGCTTTCACTGCCCCCTCGATGATCTTCACAAATTTCTGCAATTCTTTGACTCTATCATAATCAGGCGCAACGGCTCGGGCGGCCCGCGCCATGTTTTGCACTTTGGCCTGATCGCCGACAAGCGAACGAATGGCCGCGACGACCTCCTCCGGACGATCTGGATCGGCGGAAACCGCAAATCCGAACTTCGCCCCTAACGAGGCTGCGTCCGTCTCTTCCGGCGCGACCGCCAGGATGGGCTTTCCGGCCGCGAGGATTCCATACAGTTTACTGGGTACGACCACGCCTTCGAGACCGCGCTTCACAGTGACGACATGGGCGTCGGCGGCAGCTAGAACCGAAGGGATTTTGTTAGCTGGAAAAAAAGGGAGAAATCGTACGTTCTTCGCTTCTCCTGCCAGCGCTTCAATGTGTGCGCGCTGCGCTCCCTCTCCGACGAACACAAGTCCTACGCCGTCCGCCCCAAGTTCGCGTACGGCGGTGATTAGGGTTTCCCACGCCCCGTAAAAACCAAGATTTCCAGCGTGAAGCAGCACGAATCTAAAATCGCCGCGAATCGTCCTTACGATTTCCCCATCCAGCAGAGGTTCGGCGGCGTCGAATGGAGGGATGTCTGCGCCATCGCGGACAATTTCGACGCGCACCGCGTCAACGCCCTTCCTGATGATGCGTGCTCTCATGTCCTCGCCAAGCACGATTACGCGCGTGGCGCGGCGCAGCGCCCAACGGTGCAATCTTTCCCAAATGCGCGCCAGGAGGCCGGGCCGGACAATCGCGCCACCTACCGCCATGTCCGGATACATGTCGCGTATGTTGTAGACGTAGGGCTTGCCCTTCAGCATCGCCACGGTGGCTCCCACGATTCCTTCGAACGGTGGGTCGGTCATTGCCAACACCGCATCGCATGGCAGAAATAGTGCTCGGGGGATGGCCAGCGCAACGTAGCTCAAGTAATTCAAGACGCGCCGCTTCATCTGAAAGCGAGGATAATCCGTCGAACCCACGCGCACGATTTTCACGCGGCCTGCCAATTCCGTTTGGGAGAGCCGCCAAGGCCGCCGTTCGGCTGGGTCATAGGAAGGGCGGCCGCAAAGCACCGTGACGTCATGCCGCGCGGAGAGCGCTTCGGCTACCGTTGCCGTCATCTTTGCCGTCGCAGAAGTGTCTGGCGGATAGTAGAGATTCAGGAGCAGGATTCTCATTCGAACGATGCTCGCGGCATGTGGTTCACGATCGCGTGATCAGGAAGTCGCCGAGGACCAGCGCATCCATCTGCGTGCGTTGGAAACAGTCCAGCGCTTCTTCCGGGCGGCAGACGATCGGCTCGTTGTCATTGAAAGAAGTGTTCAGCACGACCGGAACTCCCGTTAGCTGCTCAAACGCTTTGATCAAGCCCCAATAGCGAGTGTTGGCTTCGCGCGTCACCGTTTGCAGCCGGCCCGTGCCATCTACGTGCGTCGGCGCCGGGATTTTGTCGCGCTTCTCGGGCCGCACGGAATACGCCAATGTCATGAACGGCGAAGGATGCGACTTCTCGAACCATTCACCGGTGGATTCTGCAAGAATCGACGGCGCAAAGGGCCGAAAGATTTCGCGGTGCTTGATGCGCTGGTTCAATATTTCTTTCATTTCCGGCCGCCGCGGGTCGGCGACAATGCTTCGATTGCCGAGCGCGCGCGGACCCCACTCCGCTCGGCCTTGAAACCATCCGAGGATTTTTCCGTCGGCGACAATTGCGGCCGTGCGTTGCAGTAGATTATCCTCTGCCAGTTCTTCTAAACGGCAACCGTTCTTCCAGGATCCGTTCGCATCCATTGCGCGCCGAATCTCCTCGCGCTTGTAACCGGGTCCCCAATAAGCGTGATCCATCACGAACGAGCGCGGCTTTCCCAGAATCTGGTGCCACACGTAGTAAGCCGCGCCGACGGCCAGACCCGCATCGCCGGCCGCCGGATGAACGTAAACTTGTTCGAATCCCGTGGTATCGAAGATTTTCCCGTTAGCTACACAATTGAACGCCACTCCGCCCGCGAGGCACACCGCTTTCATCCCAGTGCGCTGGGCAAGTTTCTTCAACATGCCAAGATAAATTTCCTCGAGGCGCGCCTGAAGCGCCGACGCCAGATTGCGGTGTCTCTGCTCGAGCGGCTCTTCGGGATTGCGTTTGGGTCCCAGCAATTTTTCCATCTCTTCCGAAAACATCTTGCCGAGCATTGGAGTTTTGTCGGCTTCCGCCCAGCTCATTTCCGGTCCGGTTCGGTGATGCGTAAAGTATTCGAGGCCCAGCCGGAAGCCGTCCCCATTCGCGCGGACGATATCGCGAAAGGCCTCGAGTTGCTCCGCTTCGCCGTAGGCGGCCAGGCCCATCACCTTGTACTCATCGCCAAATTTCAGAAAGCCCAGGTACTGTGTGACAGCACTATAGAAAAGGCCCAGCGAGTGAGGAAACTCGATGGCGCCCTCTATCCTCAAGCGGCTGCCGTAGCCGCTTCCCCACATCGTGCTGGCGAAATCTCCAAGGCCGTCCGCGGATAGCAATGCGGCTCGTTCGAACGGCGAAACGAAGAATGCACTGGCGAGATGGGCCCGATGGTGTTCCACGCGGTGAAATTTCGCGGCGACCTTTGCCGGATCGATATCGAGCGCCTGCGACAGCGCTTCCGGTATTCCCGTGAACTTCGCCAGCACTTTCATCCGCTCGCGCGCGAAGGACGGCATGCGCATGGCGTAGAAAAGTTTCGTCCCCAGCCGCGCGTAGGGATTCCGTGGCACGGCCACATGATCGATGTCCTTAAGTCCGAGTCCCGCCTCTTTTAAGCAATAACGAACCGCCTGTGCCGGAAAGCCCGCGGCATATTTCACGCGGTTAAAGCGCTCTTCTTCGACGGCGGCCACAAGCCTGCCTTCGCAGACGATGGCTGCGGACGCGTTGCCATGATAGGCGTTTATCCCAAGAATATTCATTGCGATTGAATTCAGTCTACCTCAGGCGCGCGGATCATGCTGCGAGGTGGTGCCTGCACCACTCATTGAGGACGTACAACGCCCACGGACGCGACCACGAAGTCTTGCCCTCGAGAAATGCGGCCCAAACCCCGCGCACGCCTTCTCTCTGAAGGTGCGGCGCAAGCGATGGCGCGATGTCGCGGAAGCTGGCCTCCAACCGGGGGCGAAGCGGGCCGCGAAGCCATTCCTCCCACGGCAGAGTGAATGTCGTCTTCCGCTGGCCGAGAATTTCTTCTGGAAGCAGCCCAGCCAGCGATTCCACCAGCAACGCCTTCTGTGCCCCAGGGCGATGGCGCGCCCCATCAGGAAGGGAACTGACGAACTCCACGAGCGGGGTATCGAGCAGCGGCACGCGCACTTCGAGCGAACGCGCCATGCTCACCGAATCTGTATCGCGCAGAAGCGTGCTCGCCATATAACTACGCATCTCGAGCCAAGCGGTGGCGGCCACTGGCTCCAATTTCCCGGCTTCGCTGGCGGTGCGATCCAGCCAGCCCAGCCAGGTTGGTTCGAGAGTCACGCCGTCGGCGCCCACTGTGCTCGGACGGAACCGCGGTTCGATCAGACGTTCCAGCTGGCCTGGCGGAAAGAGCGCCCGTGCGTAGAAGTAAGGATGAGGGAGCGTATCGGGATTGGTCCATGCTGCAACCGCTTTGCTCGCGGCGTCGCGCGACAGACGAGTCCCGAGAAGCCCCGCGAGGAGCGGTGCCACTGCTCGCCGCAAGGGCCTCGGCACGAACCACGCCATTCGAGTAAGCCGCTGAAGCAGCGCCGTGTTAGCGAAGCTGGCGTAGCCCGCAAATAGTTCATCGCCTCCCAGACCGGAAAGCGCCACTTTTAGGCCAACTTCGCGCGCCGCCCACGACACGAAATACGTATTGATGCCGTCCATCGTCGGCTGGTCGAGGCCCGCCAACGCTTCGTCGATGCGTAGAAGCATCCGAGACCCATCAAGAGGAATATCGGTGTGTTTCGTGCCGCAACGTTCAGCGACCTTGCGCGCCAGCGGAGCTTCGTCGTACGAAGTTCCCGGGAAAGACAGGGTAAAGCTCCGGATCCCCGACTGCGACCGCGCCGCAAGCGCAGCGATCGCTCCGGAATCTAGACCGCCAGAAAGGAATAATCCCACCGGAACGTCCGCAATCAAATGCGCACGCACCGCGTCTTCCAGAAGTGGCCGCAGCCTCTTAGCCGCGGAATCCAAATCCTTTGGTTTGCGCGAGTCGCGGGCCGCCGAACTCGTCTGCGCATCCCACCACGGCCGTGCTCTTGGCACACGCCGCCGTTCCGGAACGTACAGCAGCATGCGATGGCCTGGCGGAAGAGAAAATATTCCTTCGACCAGGCTTACGGGTTCCGATGCGCTTCCGAAGAGCAGGTAAGAAGTAAGGGCGTCCTGAGAAATCTGCTTGGGCACCACTCCACTCGCCAGCAGAGCGCGCACCTCCGATGCAAACGCAAATCCCTCCGCTGTCTGAGTGTAATAGAGGGGCTTGATGCCCAGTGGATCACGCGCCAAAAAAAGCAAAGGTGCAGTCGCAAATCGTCCACGCAAATCAAGCAGCGCAAACGCAAACATGCCGCGGAGCTCAGTCAGACATTCCTCGCCCCACTCTTCCCAGGCATGCACCAGAATTTCCGTGTCGGATTGTGTTGCGAAGCGGTGTCCCAGCAGCGTCAAGCGCTCGCGGAGTTCGCGATAATTGTAAAGTTCGCCGTTATAGATGACCGCGACATCCCGGGACTCATTCCAAACGGGCTGCTGGCCTCCGGCCAGATCAATGATGCTCAGCCGCCGCATCCCGAGCGCCAGCCCCGGCGCTCTTGGATCTCCGATCAGAAATCCCTCTTCATCCGGGCCGCGATGCCGCATCGCGCTGGACATGGCACGTACGCGCAGCTCAGCATCCTTGCTGTGCGATGTGAACGCGACACCGCAAATACCGCACACGCTACTGCTTGATCTCCGGAGTCTGGAAGAAGGGCGCGCAAGCGCACAAGGAGTGCACGCCAGGGTGGTAGCGGGGAATTCGCAAGCGGCAATCGGCATACCAGCGCAGTACCACGCGCAGCTGATTCACGCCTCGCCGCACAACAAGAAAGATAGTGTGATTCGTCGTCGGCAAAACAATCACCCCGGTGCCCCGAATTTTGCACTGGAGACACTCTCAATTGCAAGCTTGTTATAGAGCGCTTCCATTTCACCAACTGGCTCTTCCCAACCCAGCCGTGCAGTCACCGCGCTGCACCCTGCAACCAAACGCGCGTGCAATCCCTCATCCGCAATCAGAGCATGGATCGCTTGTGCCAGCGCCCCAGCCTCATGCGGCACCACCAGCGCCGCTACATCGGCCAAAAGCGGAGCGATACCGCACTGCTCCGTCACTATGACGGGTGTGCCCGCTGCCACCGCCTCCGCCGCCGTATTGCCGAAGTTTTCGTTTTGTGACGGCAGCACAAAAACATCGGCGTCCCGGTACGCCGCCCATTTTGCCTCGCCAAAAATCGCCCCGGCGAATTGCACTTCTGACGCTACTCCAAGCTGCGCGGCCATCTTCCCCAGCCGCGCTTGCATTCCGCCCTCGTCGGGACCCGCAAACACCAGCCTCAACCTTTTTCCCCCTGCTTGCTTGGCAAGCGAAGCAAAGGCTTCGAGCAGCATGTCGGGACTTTTCTTCCCCGATAAACGCCCAAGAAAAAGGATGACTTGCGCCTCCTCTGTGAGTCCCAGCGCTTTTCGAAAACTTCCTCGGGCCGGCCAAGAAGCAGGCGCTTCCACTCCATTCCGACGCAACGCGATCCTTTCGCGCTTCATGCCCCCGCTCACCAGTTCTTCGACCTCTTGCTCCGAGGTAGCGACGATTGCGTTCGCTTCTTCAAACAGACGGCGCCCGAACCACGCGTGATAAATCCGCTTCAATCGCAAGCTTCGCACGATCGGCATAAACATCCCGATAGGTTCCACCACGTACGGGATTCCTTGCCTCGCGCAAGCCGCCGCGACCGCCGGCCCGAGAAAATCGTACAGCCCGTAAATGTGCGCCAAATCAAAGTTTTGCAGCCTCGCCCGGCAAAATCGTCTGACTGCCGGATTCCAGCTCAGCGACCGGTATCGCAACCAGGTCGGCAAATAGATCGCCGTCACTCCGTTTTCTACGAGACTCCATCCGAAAAGACTCCGTTCCGCGCTAGATCTATCTTCTGCGCTCAGCCGTTCTTCGAGCCCCCAGTCGGCCGTCAGCACCGTCACCTCATGCCCATGCCCGGCGAGTCCCTCTGCCAGCGCCCGCACCTTTACCGGCGGGCCGCCGAATTCAAAAAAAGGTCGATAGGAGGCTGTGACGTTCAGGATTCGCATTGTTCGCGAAGGATTTTCTTCAGCGATTTGGCAAAGACGCTGAACCGGTATTCCCGCTCGACGCGTTGCCGGCCGCGGCCGCCCATTTTTTGCGCCAGGGCCGGATCCGATAGCAGCGTCTCAATGGAAGTAGCCAGCTGCGCCGCGTCGCCGTGCGGCACGAGGTAGCCCGTCACGCCATCCTCAATCACTTCCGGTGCTCCGCCGTGCGCTCCGCCGATCACCGGTTTCCCGTGCGCCATCGCCTCAAGATAAACAAGCCCGAATCCCTCACCTCGGCTCGGCAAGGCAAACATCTCGCATGCCTCGTAGCATGCTGCAAGCTCCTCGAAACTCAAACCGCTAAGAAAATGCACATGGCGATTCACGCCGTTTTTTTCGGCGAGTTCTTCCAGCCAGGCGCGGTCATTGCCATCGCCCACAGCCACGAGTTGCAGCTCCGGCCAGCGCGTCAGGAGCCGAGGCAAAGCGGTGATTAGCGTGTCCATGCCCTTGTATCTCTCGTTCGCCAACCACCGGCCCACGCTAAGAATCACGCGCCCCTCGGGATATCCGTGAGGCAGCTTTTCCCGCGGTGCATTCTCCGGAATCGTTTCGAACTCCGGATCAAGCGCCCAGGGCAGCACGCGGATTCGTTCGCGCCGCACGTGCTGCTCGGCAACGTGATTCGCCGTGTCCGTGCTTGGAGCGAGCACCACATTCGCCCGCCCGAGTGCCAGCCTTCGCACCGCAGGCAGCGGCTCCCACACTTCCACGCCGTGCGTACAAACGATGGTCCTGAGTCTCGGCGCCGCGATTCTCATGGCTTGCGCCACCGGCCCAAGGTTGGGATGTCCCGCCAGGACCACCTTACCGTGACGCTTCGCCGTCCGTATCGCCGTCGCCGTGAACCGCGCTTTGCTCCGCTCGCAGCCCGTAAACACGAATTCCTTGCCGCCTACAGACATCCTGTGCAGCTCTCGCGTGTCATTCAAGCTGAGCAGCCGATAGTCAAGGTGCCGGCTCGCCGCAAACTCGCTCAGCACCGCCGCCAGATGCCGGCTCGCCCGCTGCACCCCGCCCGTCCCCTCTAATTCACTAAACAGTCCAATCAGCACGCGCCGAGTCTGCCTTGTGTCGTAACGTAAGGCAAGCCCTCCCGAAATGTTCTTGAACGATTCTGGGTAGTGGGTCAATTTCCGATTACCGCGTTCTATAAAGGGGAGAGTCGATAGAAAAAACTCCCCGGCGACTGGAAGCAGCAAAGATTTTTGCCTGGACTCAGCCGCAGAGTCCCCTAGGCGCTAGGGTTGCGAGTAGTACCCTTGCCAGGTGCGTGCCGTCAGGCCCGGCTTTGCGACACGGATTTCCAGATGGTGGTATTCGTTAGCCCGATCGGTGACGGGCGGGTCGAAGGAAATCTCGTAGAAAGACCCTGCATCAGCCACACAACTTTGTAGCTCTGCAGCGACGTCATTGCTGGAACCCAGTGCCAGGCCTCCGCTGTGCGTCGCGATTACTTCTACTGCTAAATTTCCCGGCTGCATCTGACCGACTTTGCTAACTGGCTTGAGATACGGCTTCCAGTCTGAATTGTGCAGCCCGACCTTGGAGGTGCCCAAAGGATCGACGCTATAGAGCGTGATCCGGCTTTCCCGTAGGTGCGTTGATATGTCGACAATATTCTGGAAATACTGCTGTTGTTGCTTCGCGTCAAGCAGGGCTTCGGAAAGCACTGGCCATCCAGGAGAGATCCAAACGATGATTTTGCGCCCTGGCCTCGCGACTTCCTGCGCCATGAGTTCCCACAACCCTTGCAGCGAGGTTTGGAAGTGTTCCGCATCTCCACCAACCGCGGCGCGGTTCAAACTACGGACAGTGATCGAATGTTGATTCAGAATATCACTGATGGCGTTTCCGTCTTTTGAGAGGTCTTCCTGAAACTGGATTCCCGCCTCTGTAAGAATAGCGATCCTGGTGGGGTAGGCGAGATTCCCTCCGTCGATCTTCAGGAATTTGGTGATCCCCTCGGATTCCATGGCCACATTCTTGTATTCTGTGTTCACGGCATCGATAACAAGAATGACCTCAATGGGAACCTGCCGCCCGTCGACGGCCTGAAATGATTTGAGGGCCTGCGGCTTTTTGTTGTCCAAGATGGTGAAGTCTTGCTCCACAAGACCACTCAGGGGCGGGCCAGACTTCGCCGTGACTACCAGGTCGAGATGAATCTTGCCTTCACCGGGAGAGGTTAGGGAAGGGTACTCCTGAGCTGAAATTTGTGGCGCACACAGCAAGGGCACCAGAAGAAACAGGACGAGACGCAAGTTTAGGAACATGCGTTCCCTCCGATCGCGAGCAACGTTGTAGGCGGAAACCAAATGGTGATTGTCGTCTCGCCCATGGTTGTCCAAATCCTACATGAAAATGCCCTTCAACTCCGGTTAGTTCGGATAATCTGAAACTGAACCACTACCCGATTCTGCGGCGAATTGCCGCCGGAAGTTGCCAGTGTTAGACTCGCGGCGCTTATCCAACCGTGAATACGTGGCGCAAACGCGCGCTTCCCCTTCTATGGCCGCTCCTGGGATTCATTACTGCCGCCGGCCCTATTGAGCACCATCTGCTTGCCGATTCCGCCGCTTCGCCCCAGGCACCCGGGCCTGCCGAAGATCTGCATGGCGTCCTCTCTCGCCATGCCCTGATCCCTCCGCTCCGCAACGCCGCCGTCACTCTGCGCTACAGTCCCGACGGCCGTTACTTGATGGTGCAGAATACCAGCGGCGTCTACCTCTTTTCTCGCGAACCGCTCAGACTAACCGCCTATTTTTCTGCCGAGGATATTTATCCAGTGCAGTTCTCCTCGGATTCAAAAACCATCGCCTCCATCGGGCGCGGCCTTATGCTGACGCGTGCAAACTTGCCCGCTGGTAGGAAGCAGGAAGAAAGAGAACTGCCGTTTCAGAATGGCTGCCTCGATGCGGAGTTCGCGCCCGGCGCTGATTATTTTGCCTGTCTTGCGCCCAGCCTAACCCTTATCGTTGTCCGGCTTTCCACCAGCGAGCCGGTCTTTTCCGATTCCATGCAAGGGATGTTCTCTCCCAATGGCGTATTCCATATACCCCTCGACTCCGAAAACGCGTTTCCCGGTCCGTTCGGGTTTCGTTTGGCAAACAGCTTGGACTCCCTGGTCGATAAAGGGATGAACTTCCTATCCATGAGTTTCTCGCCGGACGGAAATACCTTGCTGGTGAAGAACGAATGGGAGGCTTTTAGCGTTGATCTCACGACGCGAAGGAAAACGTCGCTGGCTGGCTCGCTCCAGAAACATTTGCATGGCTCATTTTCCTTGCAAAGTGACGAGCGCGTTCTAATCGCTTCCGGAGAGAAAGAGTCTGGGCCTTCGATTGTGTCCTTGAAAAACGGAGAAGTAATCGCACGGCCTGCTTTCAAGGCAGATGCCGTCCGTCTCGCCAGCGACCCGCGCTACGCGCTCCTCTCCGACGCCGGCGCAGTTGGCTCGAGGCTCTTCGACCTCGAGGACAACCGTGCAATAAATGTCCCCGACAATCTCTCCATCGACGTCTCGGGAAACGAGGTGGCGGTTCTGAGCGAGAGCGGCTCTTTAACGCTTTACCGCATTGGCGAAGGCCGGCCCCTCCTCTCTGTCGATCTGCCGCTTAACACTCTCCCCGTGCTTCGCGCCGCCGCCGTGTCGCCTACTCTTGATCGTCTCGCCTTTTCCGTGGATGGCAACTCTGCCGTCTTCCAGGTGGAAAACGGAGAACGCAGCTTCACCGGCCCGCGTATTTCCGCCGCGAATTTCTTGGATCAGGCTTCCGCGTATCTTCTTTTTCCAAGAGATCACAGTAATCCGCCCCGCGTGGTCCAACTCGCCCTCGCTTCCGGCATAACCACTCCAACCTGGACCGGCGGAAAGGACCATCTTCATCCCGGGGGAACGGTTTTCCTCGAGTATGAGTTAGTAACTCCCATTCGGCATCGCTTTGCTGTGAGCCAGGAGAATGACGTCTCCTATCGCCTGCGGGGGCGCGACCCCGCCTCAGGCAGCGAGCTCTGGAAGCGCGAATTTGTCGAGAACAGTCCGGTGCCATTCGCCGACCCTCAAGGCGACCGCGTGGTCCTCGGCTGGAACGCCAAGAGCGGCGGTGCAGAGGAAGCAGCCAAACGTATCCCGTCGGTTTGGGAATCGTTCAAGCAGGCGAAGCGCATGAACTTGGATTCCTACTTCGAGATTTTGGACACACGCTCGGGAAAAACTCTCGGCGGCGTGCTGGTTCAACAGGGTAGTGGTCCGTATAGCTATGACGCCGCATTCTCCGTGGGCGACGCCCTTTTTCTAATGAAAGATGGAAAACGCGTTTCTGTATATTCGCTGCAGGATGGGAGTTTGAAATCGCGCTTCGTCGGTGGATTTCCCACGGCGAGCGCCCAGACCAATTTGTTCGCCATTGAGGAAGGACCGGGCCGCCTCTTCCTCTACGACCTCAGAACCGCTGCCAAACTAGATCAACAATTGCTTTCAGATAGCGTCGCCTACATTCATTTCTCCGCCGACGGCAATCGCTTGCTGGTGCTCACGAAACACCAAGTGGCCTACGTTTTCGACGTCAGCGGCGTCCGAGGTGCCGGAAAGCCCGTGGCGCTGTCCCGGCCTAAGTAATCGTCGCGCAAGACAATCGCCGGTAGCCGGTGCTAGCATACGCGAAATGAAGACCTCTTTGAAAATACGTCTCTCTTGCTCTGCATTCACGACATTTCTCCTAACGCTTCTCGCAGCCGGCCCAGGGGTAGCCCAGACCGCCCAAACATTCCGTCTCGATGGCGGTAATTCCACATACGCGTTTGGCGTCAACGAGCGCGGCGAGTTGCAGCCGCTCTATTGGGGCGGCCGTCTGGGTCCCCACGATACCGTTCCCCCCGCGCACTCGCTCCCGGAGGTGGCGTCCTTTGATTCCACCTACACCACCACGCCGCAGGAATACGCAGGCTGGGGCGCGGGTTTATTCACCGAGCCCGCTCTCAAAGTAACTTTCGCCGATGGCAGCCGCGATTTGGTTCTTCATTTTGTCCGCGCCACAGAGAACAGCTCAGAAGCTATAGAGTTGCAACTGAAGGATATTTCTCGCGAGATTTACGTAACGCTCCGCTACTCGATCGACAGGGACACCGGCATCCTTCGGCGCTCTGCCAACATTGAAAATCGCGAAAAGCAGCCGGTGGTCATCGAACAAGCCGCTGCCGCGCAGTGGACCCTGCCTCCGGCGCGCTACACCTTTAGCTATTTGACAGGCCGCTGGGCCGGCGAGTGGACGCTCAATCAGGAACCAATTCTCGGCGGCGCGCGCGTCATCGAAAGCCGCCGCGGAACCACCGGCCATCAAGCCAATCCGTGGTTTGCGATTTCCCGCGATCGTGGCCCGCTCACCATGGGACCGATTGCGGCCGGCGAAGAGAACGGCGAAGTCTGGTTTGGCGCGCTGGCGTGGTCCGGCTCCTGGCGCATCACCGTTGAACATACTCAGCTGGACGCCGTCCGCGTCACCGGCGGTTTCAGTCCCTTCGACTTCGGCTACGAACTCAAACCCGGTGAACATCTCGAAACGCCCGCATTTTATGGCGGCTATTCCGATGACGGCCTGGGCGGAGCCTCCCGTCTGCTGCATCATTTTGAAATCGCTCATATCCTGCCGCAAGCGCCGGACCCCAAGCCGCGTCCCGTCATTTACAATTCCTGGGAAGCCACGGAGTTCCGAGTCGATGAAGCCGGACAGATGGCCCTCGCCGAAAAAGCCGCATCCATCGGCGTGGATCGCTTCGTGATGGACGATGGCTGGTTCGGCCAGCGCAAGGACGACCACGCCGGCCTTGGCGACTGGTATGTGAATCAGGAGAAATTCCCCCACGGTCTGAAGCCGCTCATCGACAAAGTCCACTCGCTCGGCATGGATTTCGGTCTGTGGGTCGAGCCAGAAATGGTAAACCCGAATTCCGACCTCTATCGCAAGCATCCCGACTGGGTTCTGAATTTTCCCGGTCGCCCGCGCTCCGAGTCGCGCAACCAGCTCGTTCTGAACCTCGCGCGCCCCGATGTGCGCGACTACGTCGAAGGCTTTCTCGATAAGCTTCTCACCGAAAACGACATCGCCTTTCTCAAGTGGGATTACAACCGCAACTGGTCGGAGCCCGGTTGGGATCAAGTTCCCATCGACGAACAGAAGCGTGTCTACGTCGAATTCATCCGCAATCTCTATTCGATTCTCGCGGACCTTCGCAAGAAGCATCCCAAGATCGAAATCGAAAGCTGTTCCGGCGGCGGTGGCCGCGTCGATCTCGGCATTTTGCGCTACACCGACGAAGTCTGGACCTCGGACAACACCGATCCCTTCGATCGCTTATCGATCCAGGACGGCTTCACCTACGCCTACACGCCGCAAATCATGATGGCTTGGGTCACCGACTCGCCGCATTGGCTCAATAACAAGCGCACAACTTCCCTCGCCTACCGCCTGCTCAGTTCGATGCAAGGCTCGCTCGGCATCGGCGCCAACCTCAATCAGTGGACCACCGAAGATTTTGCGACCGCCAAGCGTCTAATCGCCGCGTATCACTCCGTGCAGCGAACGATTGTCCGCGGCGATCTCTACCGCCTTATCAGCCCGCGCGATGGCAGCGAATTCTCCGCCACCCAAACAGTCTCTGCCGACAAAAATCAATCCGTTGTCTTCGCGTTCGCCAACGCCACCCAGGAAGGCCGCGGATTCCCGTTATTGCAGCTTCAAGGCCTGGATCCAAACGCCGAGTACAAGCTCAGTTGGATGGAAGGCAAAGCCTTGCCGGGCACACCGGAAAGCGCCTCGGGCTCGTGGTGGATGCACCACGGTTTGCAGCTGGACTTGCGCGGCGATTTCCAACCGGCTGCCTTCCGGCTCGATCGCCAGCGTTAGTTCTCTAGACGCCGGCCATCACCGATAAGACTCTTCAACCGGCCGTTGGCCCGTACCGGTACGATTTCGAACCGTTACCCACCGAAACCTTTCTTCACTCCACGTGTTCTAGCACCTCAGGTGCAAAAGAATCGCGAGTGCGCACCATGCGCGTCCCGAGTTCGACCGCCTGCCCGACCAACCTCCGATTGGCACGGCGTCGTCCCCACGAGCGCATCTGCCTTTCAGCACGGAGATTCGAACATGTCCACCTCAGCCCAGCAAGTCCCGCCGCTGACTTCCCCCGTCGAACGCCGCTTCTATCGTCGCATCCATCCGCAAGCCCCAATTTTCCTCGCCTTCAGCGAAAACGGCTCGGAAGAGAGCCTGCTGCTCAACCTAAGTGAAAATGGTCTGCTCGTCTCGACTCCCGCTAACCTGGCATGCAATTTTGTGGCTCGCCTCTCTATTCGGCTCCACGGTCTTCCCCAGCCTGTGCAAGTCGCTGCTCGCGTCGTGTGGGCCAGCGAAGCGAATAAACTGGCGGGCATTCAGTTGCTTAATCTCAACGAGTACGATCGCCAGCAAATTCGCAAGTGGGGCGCGCGCGAATCCGCCCAATCCTCCAAATCGGGACCCGATCAACCTTTGCTCGACGTTCCGCCTTCTGCAAGTTCATCCGAGGCAGACCCCGCCGCTACCGGGTTCACAGAAGGCGCGCTCCTTGGCGCTTCAGGTGAAACCGCTGCGCTCGCTCCGCCTCCGATCGTCAACAAGCGCTTCCTTTCCACAGTTGCGGGCCGTGCCATGCGTGCCATGCTCATAGCCACAGTTTGCCTCGCGGCTACGATCCTGCTCATAAAAGCCGCGCCAGGCAGTCCCTTTGCGCGCCTCAAGAACACGCGCTTCGCGTCCAGCGCCGCCATGCCACCAGCTCAAGAAACACGGTTAACTCCCCAACCTCTGGAGATCTCAAATCGCGCCGCCACCCAAGCGGCCGCGCCAGTGCCACTCGATGACACCGCTACTTCTAGACGTGCTCCCATCACAGCCACTTCTCCTAATCACCATTCCGCAAAAATAGGGAAATCAACCGGTGAAGCCGCCAGTGAGGAAAATCCCGCCGCCGCCCAAAGCGATCTATCTTTGACCGCAGCGCTTCCTGCTACAGACGAAGTCGCCCCCGAGCGCAGCAGCGTTTCCGCCCAATCGCCCGCTGTCGCCGAAATTCCAAGTGAAGTTAAGCCCGAAACGGAGACTTTGCCTCCTACCCTTCGGGCAACTCCACTGCAGTCTCTCCCAATTCGAGCGCCCGCCACCAACGTTTCTGCCGCCACCTCCGCGACGATTTCCTCAAACACGCCCTCAAGCACCTCTTCCACGCCGCCCCCCAGCCCCATCGCCGCGTCCACCCGCGCTGCATTTGCTCCCGAACCCCGGCCCACCGTCATTCAGATGGACCCTCCCCGAAATCAAGTCCTCGAAGTTCGCTTACCCAGCGCGCGTCAGGCTTCCTTTCTCGCCGTTCCGGGCGACCGCGTCCTCGAAACGCCGACCGTCACCATGCGCATCCAGCGTTCCGTTCTAATGCCCGCCACGCACGCCGGATGGCCTTTCAATCGAAATAAAAAGGTAGTCGTTGGCGAACTGATTTCCCGCGCCGATCCACAAGCCGTCCAAATTTCAGCCGGCCCCGGCAATTCCGTCCGCGTCAAAGCCACCATCGCCGCCGACGGCCGCATCGAAAACGTAAAATCAATTCTCGGTCCGCAGAATCTGGTTCCCGGCGTCGCCAAAGCCCTTCACGAATGGCGCTACCAACCCACTCTCGTCGACGGCAAGCCGGCCGAAACGCAATGCTACGTAGTCTTCCAATTTCACCCCCCCGCCTACCGCGCCGCTAAACACTAGTCTGGTCATTACTTAACCTCGAGACTCTTGATTCTGCCAGTTCATCCCCAGAGAGTGCCCGCAACTTACGCCCACCCATTAGTTCTTATCGGCCGGAAGGGTCCTCGGAGTTCGAGCGCAACCACGGGACATCTCAGCGTTCCTTCTGGCGGAGTACGTGCTCCGATTGGCCGCATGAACGCGATGCCCGGACTTCGGCATTTAAGCCTTTTGTCGTATGCTCAAGCGGATCACAAGTCATTCCGTCTACGATCTGTATCCCAAGATGCCGGACAGTCCTCTCAATTTCGACGGCAGAACGCTTATTCCTCCTCCCGAGGATCGAGTGAAAGAGTCCCCCGCCATGGTCCTGGTCGACGGAGTGGTGAAGTCTTTCGGCTACAAAATAGCTCTCAAAAACATAGCGTTCTCCGTTCCGTCCGGGCAAATTTGCGGATTGTTGGGTCCGAATGGCGCTGGAAAAACAACGCTGTTCCGTCTGCTTATGGGAATTCTGAAGCCCACCGAGGGAAAGCTGTTGATTGATGGCCGCGACGCGTTTGAGGATCGCGTGGAAGTTAAACGGCTGATCGGGTTTCTCCCGGACGAGCCCATTTTCTATTCCTACTTGTCGGGCTATGAAGTACTTGAACTGAGCGCGGCGATGCACGGGCTGGATGTGCGCGAGACGATGGATCGTATTGCGCCCATCCTCTCGCGGCTTCGGCTAACCCAGGACATCAACAACTACGCCGAGGATTATTCGCGTGGAATGAAGAAAAAGCTCGGTTTGTCACTGGCGATGCTGCACCAACCAAAGCTCCTGGTACTCGATGAACCCACCAACGGACTGGATGTCGAATCCACTCATCTTTTCTACGACCTGATTTTTGAGACCGCCCAGCGGGGAACGACCGTTCTTTTTTCCACGCACCTCATGGATCATGTGACCAAACTTTGTTCCCACGCGGTAATCATTAATGAAGGAGCTGTGGTCGCGAAGGGTTCTCTCGAGGAATTGCTCTCTACCTTCGGGGAAGCCAGCCTCGAAGAGCTTTTCCTAAAATTGACCGCCCGGCCACCACAGAAATGAAAAGCGAGCTCCGCGGCGCACCCAGCTTTTGGCGTACGGTGCGACTGCTGCTGGGCGCAGCCCGAAAACGAGCCACCGGCCGGCGAAAGCGGCAACAGGAGTTACTGCAAAATCGCGCCGGCAAGCATTCGACCAATTGGAGCGGAATCGGATTCTTGTTCGCCGTGCTTTTCACGGCCGTCCTCAACGTTTGCGGGGCATTTGCCGTAAGCATGGCGGTGGATTCCGGTGAACGAATCGAAGCCGAGCACCAGGGGAAAATTGTTGTCAGCCGTTTCTTTCTAGACGGAGCGCGGGAGGCGTTCGGAAACTCTTCAAGTGCGAAAGATCAACGGCTACCTGCCCATTACTATTCGTCCGAAGCCAAGGACATCGCCGAAAGATATGGCGGCACGGAAGCAGCCACCGAACAGAAACTCCGCGACGCCGTGCGGAATCACGGAGCGCGGGATTTCATCACTCGGGATCAGGCATCTCCGGGATTTACTGCCTTTTTAAGAGCGGGCCCCACTGCAGCGATGTTGGGTTCGGTGGTCCTTATTTGGTGGGTGCTGATGCTGGTTTTCCAAGGGGAGGGCCTCGAACTCGACCTGCAGCGGCGCAGACATCCGATGTGGGAATGGCTGTTCGCACACCCGGCGCCGCCGGGGGCGATTTTTCTCGCGGAGATGCTGTCCCCCCTTGCTGCAAATCCTGTTTACTGGGCGGCTCCTTTATTTGTGGGATTTTTGTACGGCTTCATCTATGGCGCGAATCTCGGAATGCTCGGAGCACTTCTGGTCGGAATACCCGTAGTAGTAGCGGCCGCATGCCTCGGAAAGGCGCTTGAGGTCGGAGTAATTCTCCGTTTTTCGCCGCGCTCGCGCGGGGCCATGATCGGGCTGATGAGCTGGATGGGTTATGCATCCATGGTGCTGTTATTTGTGGGCCTCCTCGTTTTGCCCAAGATAGGCACCGGCATTGGAAACTTTCTGATTCTTTTTACGGTTCTGCCCTGGCCGTGGTTGAGGCTTTTTGTTGGTGGACACAGCGACGGTTCCTTTTCCTTTCTGTCAGGCATGCTCACCTGCTGGATCGCCGCCAGCATCACGGTTGCCGTCGCGGTGCGGTTCAGCGTTTGGAGCACACAACGAGGTCTTAGCGGTAATTTTGCTTCGACCGACTCCGGCCCTTCCGTTTCGAGAACGGGAAGAACGCGATTCGGGAAGGAACCTCTTTATCGCAAGGAGTTTTTGTGGTTCATCCGCGACCGCAGCGCCATTGTTCAGACCATCCTTATTCCGCTGACGGTGGCGAGTGTGCAGGTCTTCAACTTGCGTGGTCTTTTGGCGCACGCACAAGGAGCATGGAATTATCTCTGTGGCGTGGGGATTTTATTCGGAACTTATTTTCTTTGGGTGCTGGGGCCAAAGTCTCTTTCTTCTGAGGGAAGCGCCCTGTGGATTGCACTGACATGGCCAAGAGGATTGGAAAGTCTGTTGAAGGCCAAAGCTTGGCTTTGGTCGCTGATCTCCTCCGGCATGGTGGCGCTGGTGCTCGTCTACGCTGCGTTTCTATATCCAATCAGCATCTGGAAAATCGTGCTGGTGGGAATAGGCTGGTTCATCTTTGGCCGCAGCATGGCGGAAAAGACAGTCACGCTGGTTACCGTAACTTCGTCGTCCGGCGAACGGGAAAAATTACCCTTGGGACGTCAATGGGCAGCCCAACTTGGCATGCTGACGTTTTGCATCGGAGTACTAACCCAGCAGTGGAATATCGCCGTCGTGGGAATTGTTTATTCCTACCTGACAGCCGCCGCGATGTGGCAGAACTTTCGGGCTCGCTTGCCCTACCTCTACGATCCCTGGTCGGAAAAGCTCCCGCCGCCACCCACCCTAATGCACGCGATGATCGCGATTAGCATTTTGGTGGAGGGAGGAGCCGTATTGACTGGCCTCATCTCCGTAGCTGCCGGGCGCAAAAACATTGTGGTGGCGCAAGCCATTAGTTACGGCATCTGCGCGGTGCTCGTTTCCCTCGGAACATCGAATTTTCTGAGCAATCGCGGCGTTTCGCCCCGTGACGTCTGGCGTTGGGGAGGGCCCGAGCAGAAGGAAGCGAAGCCCTGGTGGCGTATGGATGTAGCGCAGACGGGCAGGTTTGCCTCGTTGGTGTCGTTGGGGGCAGCGGGAGGCTTGGTGTTGGGACTATTTGCTCGCGGGTACATCGCCGTGTTGCATCATATTCCCGCAGTCGACGAAATGATCCGGCAGTCGCAAGAGCAGATGGCCAAAATGCCGGACTTGAGAATTTCTTATGCCGTCATGGCCGTGGCGTTTGCTCCCTTCGCGGAAGAATATCTTTTTCGAGGATTGCTTTTCAGAGCTCTGGATCGAGAATGGGGCGGCTGGCTCGCTGTGCTTGGCAGTGCAGCTTTTTTTGCGATTTACCATCCTCCACTTTCATGGCTGCCGGTGGGTTTGTTAGGGGTCTCGAACGCACTCCTATTTAAGAAAACAGGTCGGCTCGCGCCTGCGGTTATCCTCCATATGGTCTATAACGGTGTTGTCCTATTTTGAAACCGGCCTGCCACCTAGAAGACTCGCGAGCTCTCCAAATCGCTCCAAGTAAATATCCGCAGGATGTACGCCACGGTCGTGCACGCCGAATCCGTAATTAACTGCCGCCGCCAGAGTGCCGGCGTTCCGCGCCGTCTGTACATCCACTTCGGAATCGCCTACCAGCAGCGTTTCTCGCGGCTCAGCGCCCAATTCTCTCAAGATAGTGCGTGCGCCTAGCGGATCGGGCTTCTTCGTTTCAAAACTATTTCCCCCGTAGATCGCTCGAAAATACTTCGAAAGCCCCATCGCATCCAGAATCCGCACGCTGATGCGCACCGGCTTGTTGGTCAAGACTGCCATCTGCATGCCCGCTAGTTTTTGCAGTGTTTCGGCGACGCCCGGATACGCACACGTCGTATCCATTTTATGCGCTTCGTAGTAACGCAGAAAAAAGTCCAGCGCCCGCTGCCGTTCCTCTTCCGTGCAGTTTTCTCCGAGCGCCCGCGCCACAAGTTTCGGCGCCCCGTGCCCGATGTAGCCTGAGATAGTTTCTTCGGCAAGCTCTCCGCGCCCCAATTCGCGCAGCATCGCATTGACGGAAAGAATCAAGTCCTGCTTCGAATCGATCAGCGTCCCATCCAAATCGAAAATCAACGCGCGCACGGAACCAAAATTGAGGTCAGTCATGAATCTTCCATTTTAATATGCTTGCCGGCGGTTTCGTTGCTCGCGTCGCAATTTTTAACGCATCATGAAAGCTGCATTAAAGAAAGCGTTCTATCGTTTATCAGAATCGTCCCACTTCGCGTAAACTATAGAGCTTGGCGCTCGGCACAATATACGACCGGAGACCCACACTACATGGCCCAGGTTCACCCCTTCCAGGCGTTTCGCTACAACCCCCAGCGTGTCCCGTTTGAACGCGTCCTTACGCAGCCTTACGACAAAATCTCTCCGTCCATGCAGGACAATTATTACGCCGCCGACCCGTATAACCTCATCACCGTCGAAAAAGGCCGCGCTTATCCTGACGATTCCCCGCAGAACAATGTCTACACGCGCGCCGCCTCCGCTCTCGAGAGCTGGATCCGCGAAAACGTTGTCGTTCAAGATCCGCTTCCGTCTTTCTACGCTTATTCCGAGGAATACACTGTCCCGGGCACCGGCGAGCAGCGCACCCGCCGCGGCTTCATCGGCGCCGGCAAACTGGAGGACTACTCCGCCGGCGTCGTCTTTCGCCACGAGCACACGCTCTCGGGCCCCAAAGCCGACCGCCTTGAACTTCTTCGCAACACGCGCACGCAAACCGGCCAGCTCTTCATGCTCTATTCGGATCCGCAGCAGCGCATAGATGCCATCCTGAAGGACGCCGAGTCCGCCCCTCCTGCGACCACGCTCCGCGATGAATACGGCGTTGTGCATCGCCTGCGAATCATCACCGACCACGATCGTACCGCCGCCATCAAAGCCGCCATGGAAGAGCACAAACTCGTAATCGCCGACGGCCATCATCGTTATGAAACCGCGCTGAATTATCGCAATGAGCGCCGCCTCACGGCCGGCGGCCTTCATCCTTCGGCTCCCTACGCGGCCGCGCCCTACGATTTTGCCATGATGATGTTCGTCAACGCCTGCAGCGAGGGCCTGACGATCCTTCCCACGCACCGCCTCGCCGCCAACCTTCACGATTTTTCCTGGAGCGAAGCTCGTCGCTATCTCGAGCCGTGGTTTGAGGCGCAAGCCTTTCCTTTTGCGGACGATGGACAGAAAGCCGAAGCGCAAAATAGGTTTCTCGCGCAACTCCACCAGTCAGGCGGCCAAAGAGCCATCGGCGCCTATCCCGCAGCCGAGCATGCGAAGCGCGCCTACTACGTTTTAACGCTGCGCCGCGGCGCAGACCTTTCTCAGCTTCTCCACGCCGTGTCGCCGCTCCAGCGCCAGTTGGACGTGGTTCTTCTGCACGACGGAATTCTCGAGCCCGCGTTCGGCATCACCCTGCAGGCCGTAACCGCCGAACGAAATCTCAGCTACGAGCGCGAAGCTTCCGCCGCCCTCGATGCCGTCGCCCGCGGCGCTGCACAGATCGCTTTTCTACTGAATCCCGTGGATGTCGATCAGGTGATGAGCATCGCGATTGCCGGAGAGGTGATGCCGCAAAAATCCACCGACTTTTATCCCAAGCTGCTGAGCGGCATCACCATGTACCGCATCGACTGACCTAAAAAAGGGTTCCCCCTCTGATTCGTACTTACCAGACTCGCGGAATAAGCCGGGACCGCGTGCTCTGGCAGTATTCGGCATAGCCTGCCAACTCCTGACGAAGAACTTTTTCCTCGTTCAAAATTCGCAGAATAATCACTGGTATGATCAGCGCAAAAACGGGCACTGCCCAATACGACCCAAGCGCCAGCGGTATGAACAAAATCGAAATGATGGCGCCGAGATACATCGGATGACGAACGATCCGGTAAGGCCCAATGGAAATAACGCGCTGATCTTTTTCCACTTGAATGATCCGCGAAGCGTAGCTGTTCGCGCTCATCACCCAATACGTCATCAAGTATCCTGCGAGCGCAATCGTCCCCGACAAAATCATGAGCCAGATAGGCACCGCACCGAAAGTCCTCGGCGACCATCCAAACCGGAAATCGAATCCCGGAATCAGGAAAGCGGCGATGAAAATCAGCTTCGCGAATTTCATAATCAGTTTCTGCTCGCCGATTTTTTCCTTGGCCTGCAGCCTGCGTTCGACTAACTGTGGATCGCGCCCGGTGAAATAGATGGACGCCGCCACCATCGGAATCATCATGAATCCGAGAAATATCCAACCCTGCCAGTATTTCCAGGTGCCCGCGGGAAGAAACAACATCGCACCCGTCACGACGGCCGTGACCAGGCATTGAACAATGACTTTTGCCTTGAGGCCCATGCGCTCCCAAAGCAAAAGGGCACGCGCACGCGTGCCCTTTTGCAAAACCCATTCTTTGCGCTACGGCCCGGCTTACTTGGCGAAGCTGGCTACCGCTTCGGCTTCGCTGTTGTACACGTCGAACACCGTCAGCAGCTTCGTGATTTGCAGCACTTCCTGAAACTTGCTGCCCAAGTGCGCCAGCTTCAGCGCCGCGCCCTGCGACTTCGCGCTGTGATGCGCCGCCACCAGTGTGCCCAACCCTGCGCTGTCAATAAACGTGATGTTCGCCATGTTCAGCACAACCTTTTTCTTTCCTTCGGCGATCAAGCTCTTCACTTTTTCCCGCAGTGCGTTGCTCTCTTCGCCCAGCACGATACGCCCGTCCAGCGCCACCACGGACACGCCATCCACTTCCCGGTTCGTCATCTTCAATGCCACTGTGTTTTCCTCCTCATCGGATAGCAGTACCGGCGGCAACCCGGGCCGGAACCACAAAGCTTATCAATAATAGTCCGCGCACGACATGTAATACCCGCAGACCGGGCAAATCAATTTGCATCGCCGCGATTCCAGCCGCTTCGAGCACACCGGACAATAGCGCGAAGCATCTTCCCCCGGGATCCCTGCGGTCCCTTCAGCTTTCGCCGGCGAGGTATCCTGCTTAGAATCCTTCACCGACTCCCGCTGAACCGGGGTAAGCTCCTGTTTCGCGGCACTATTCACGGCCCGACGTTTATAGCACATCCCCCGCCAACTGTGTAGCGCAAGGGGAACACGTCGGAACCCGTCCCTCCTCGCACTCTCTTGTCCGTTTGCTGCCGCGGGTGTCCCGCCCGCTCCAATGTCCCCAGCATTTTGTTATTCTCTTCTCTCGGTCTTCATCGAATCCCATGTCACCACTCACCCCCGAAGTCCGCGGCCTAAACCTGGACGCCCAAACCCGCTGCTTCCATTACCACTCTCCCCTCGACATCATCGCCATCAAAATGAAATGCTGCGGCACCTACTACGCCTGCAAAGACTGCCACGACGCCCTAGCCAATCATCCCCTCGAACCCTGGCCTCCCTCCGAAGCTCACACGGCTGCTATCCTCTGCGGAGCCTGCCGCACTGAGCTAACCATCTCCGCCTACCTAGCCTGTAACTCGATCTGCCCCGCGTGCCAAGCCGCCTTCAACCCTCGCTGCAGCAATCATCACCATTTCTATTTCGCCGGCCACGCGATCCGGCCTGTGCCCCGGTAAGCCAGATTAGCGATGTGCCCGGCGCGCGCTGCCGCCACTCCGGTCTCGACTGGCGCGTTGGGCTCTTTGCGGCTCTTGATGCACTCAAAGAAGTTCTGCATATGATCGATTGTCCCGTCGCGGAAGCTGTCGGCCCTCAGAACCGGATTGTCTCTCCCGAACACGCCTTCGTGATACACGCCAAACCCGTTCCGGTTGAGCTTCATGGTCGCTTCCGTGCCGCGGAACTCCAGTCCTCCATCGTCAATCGACGAAGCCATCATCCCTTCGTACACCACATCGAACCCCGGATACCGCAGCGCCGCCTGCACCGTGTCCGGACAATCCCATTGTTCAAAAATATATTTGTCGCCCAGCATCTGCGCATCGCGCGGCTGGTCCGCTTTCATCGCCCAGTGCACCACGTCGATCCAGTGGGTAAAAAGGTCCGTCATCGCTCCGCCGCCAAAATTCCAAAACCACCGCCAGCGGTGGAACGTTTCTTCGCTGAACGTCTGCTCGGGCGCGCCTCCGAGCCACTGCTTCCAATCAAGAGCCTGCGTGTCGGTCGGCTTGGCTGCCCCGCCAGCCTGATAGTTCTGCCACCAATACGTCCTCACCTGCGGCACGCGCCCCAAGCTCCCTCCCTGAATCAACTCCACCGCATCGCGAAAGTGGCTCCAGCTCCGCTGTTGCATCCCGCATTGCAAAATCCGTTTGCCCGAGCGCACCGCACGCGTTAGCGTAGCGCCTTCCTCCAAAGTGTGCGTCACCGGCTTCTCGAGATAAACGTCTTTCCCGGCCGCCAACGCGTCCGCCGCCATTCGCACATGCCAGTGGTCCGGCGAAGCAATAAAAACCGCGTCGATCTGCTGCTGAAGAACTTCGCGATAATCCAGGTGGGTAGTCGCGACGCCATTCGAGCGTAGCTTGACGGCGTCGCGCCTCGGCCCATAGACGTCGCTGACCGCGACGATCTGGTAGTTGCCTGCCTTGTCGGCGGCGTTCAGCAGATCGCCCATGCGCCCGCCCGCTCCGAGAACTCCGATGCGCAAGGTGTCGTTGGCGCCGAGGACTCTGGTTGACGCAAGTGCGGTGAGCCCGCCCGCGATGAGAAAGCTTCGTCGATTCGGTGGATATTCCATGCCGCCCATCTTAGCCATTCGCCGTCAACGAGGAAAGTGGCCGGCTTCCGTTTGATCGCCTACCGCAATCACCCCCATTTCCTATTTCCTAGCCCCCCGTAAGTCTTCAGAACAAGCCCAGCGCCAGCAGGAAAAGCACGCAAAATTTAAAATCGAAATCGCGCGATACGAACCTCGCTAGCCACGCTCCACAAAAGCCCTTGAAAAACCTTGAAGTCCTTTAGAATCTGCCCTTAGGGGAAAAAACGTGGAGGGGGGCCCTATTCGCTTCCGCCGCTCGTTTTGCCCACCACGCCCGCTGACGCACGGCAACGCCCGCAACCCCTTTCCGCTCATGGGCTTACTTCACGGTTCTCTGGATACCCCGGGGTGGGGTCACTACTCACCATTCACTATTCGCTACTCACTTCCAGCTCCTTGAAACCCCTACTCAACCGGGCGCATCCTTATGTATGTACGTGCAAGAAAGGCCCGGCGGCCCGGGAAACCAGGTACCCACCATGCGCCGTTTCCTGATTGCTATAGCTTCCCTCACGGTTCTTCCCGCGATGGCTTCCGCACAGCGAGGAGGAATGTCTGGCATGGGCCATGCCGCCGTCAGCGCTCCCCACGCGACCGTAGCGATGCACGCCGCGCCCGCCAGCGGAACCCACGTGGCTTCTCAAATAAACTCTGGAGTCCGCCCGCCTTCGGGCATGCACTGGGTTCGCACGCGTTCCGGCGCGATTGTCGCTCGCTCGAGCCAACGCACGACCGCTCCCGTGCAGCGAGCCGGCTCAGGTCGGGCAGTGCTTTCGCAGGACGTTGTGCCGGGCCTCGGTTTTGACTACGCGCATGCCGCCGCGGTCCATCCGAACGGCATCAATGGCCGCGGACGGAATAGAAACTTTGCCTTTGCGTATTTTCCGTTCTACGGCGGCGGATACTATATGCCGCTCTCTTCCGATGACTACGTAGACGATGCGCCGCCAGCCGACGCGCAACAGCCGGACACGGGAGAGCAGCAAGCAGCGCAAACAGCTGACGCCGACCGCCCCGTGCGGCCCTCGCGCGACTTCGTTCCTGCCCCACAGACTGCCGCGGAGTTGGAAGCGGAACAATATGTCTTTGTGCGCCGCGACGGAACCGTGTTTTTTGCCGCGGCCTACGCTTGGGAGAATGGCACGCTTCGCTACATTACCAGAGAAGGTTTGCGCCGCACCCTCACCGCCGATAAGCTCGACCTCGACGCCACACAACGATTCAACGAACAGCGCGGCATGACGTTCCGCATGCCCGCCTAAATTCGTTGTTCACCGGGCGGAGCGAGGCGAAAGCAACGAAGTAAGAAGTAAAAAGGCAAGAAGTACAAGGCGAGAAGAAGTAAAAGGAAAAACCGCGGGTGCAGCCCGCGTTTATTTTTTTACGGGCTCAGGCATCACGTAGCCCGATACTGCTGGAAGTCCCGCTCGTTCGAGCTGCACTGTCGTGTGATCAATTTCAAATTCCTTGGCCGCTTTCTCCTGAATGGCGCGCAGCAGCCGCTCGCACGCATCGAGATGCATATCGGGAATGCGCGCGTGCAGGCTCAACGCGTTGTGCCCGCCCCCGAGCGACCAGATGTGCACATCGTGCACTTCTTGCACGCCTTCCACGGTGAGAATCGCGCGCGCGACTTCCTCGACGCGCATCTCCCGCGGCCGCCCTTCCAGCAGAATGTGCGCGGACTCGCGAAGAATGCCAACGCTGGACCACAGCACGAGCAACCCGATGGCGATACCGAGGAGCGGGTCGATCCAGAGCGCGCCGGTCATGCGAATGGCGACAGCGCCGGCAATGATCGCGATATTGGAGAGAGCGTCGCCGAAATTGTGAACCAGAATGCTGCGCAGGTTTAAGTCCTTGTGCCCGCGCACGAGAGCGAGAGTGATGCCGCCGTTGACGGCGAGAGCGGCCAGCGACGTCCAGATCATCCAGCTTTCAACGACGTGGACGGGAGAACGGAATCGTTCGACGGCCTCGTAGCCCAGCCAGAGCGAGAGCAAGACGAGCAAAATGGCGTTCGTGAACGCGGCAAGGACGCCGGCGCGGTGGTAGCCGTAGGTTTTCTCGCTGTCGGCGGGACGCTCGGCCCAGCGCATGGCTAGCCAGGAGATACCCAAAGCGGGAACGTCAGAAAGATTGTGGACGGCGTCGTTCAATAGGGCGACGGATCTGCCGAGAACGCCGCCGAAGATTTCGGCAACCACCAAGCCGAGCGTGGCGACCATAGCCCATCCGAGAACCGATGGGCGCAACGGCGGGCGGTCGTGACCGTGGTGACTGTGCGAGTGCGGGTGATGCACGTGGCCATCGTGGTGGCCGTGTTCGAGATCGTTGGCTTGCCCGTCGGCCCGATCGTGCCCGTGAGCAGGTTCGCGATCGGGGGGATAGTCGTGCATCGAGTCCATTTTACGCACCTGGGGCGGATTGCACAGCCCCTTCGAGCTTAGTGGGAAGTTTGACACGTCCCCGGCGCGAATTCATTGACGCATTTCCCGGCGACTGCCAACATCGAACTAGCTTCCCATTCCGCTTGTTTGGCGGCGGGAATGGCCTAGGCACAGGAATGTGCGCTGAGGGACATGACGGCTCCCATCGCAAAACTAAGTTTCTGGGGTGTTCGCGGATCGACCCCGACGGTGGACCCTGCCACCTGGCGATACGGCGGGAACACGCCCTGCCTCGAACTGACCGCGCCGGATGGGACGCAATTCATTTTGGATTGCGGAACTGGGCTGCGCATGCTGGGTAGTCGCTGGGGAACGCCGAATGGCAGCGGAAATTCCGAGACGCACATTTTCGTGACGCACTATCACTGGGACCACATTCAGGGGATTCCTTTTTTTTCACCGCTTTATGCCGAGAACAACGAGTTTCATTTTTATAGTTTCCGTTCGAAATTTTTGGGGCGCGATAGTCTGAAGCAGGTGTTCGAGGCGCAGATGGCGCTGCCGTATTTTCCCGTGGATATGTCGGCGATGAACGCGAAGAGGAAGTTCAAGGAAGTGGAAGGCGGAGATACGTTCACGATCGGCGAAAATAAAATCGTGGCGCGGTGGCTGAATCATCCGCAGGGCTGCCTCGGGTTTCGCATCGAAACGCCGGCGGGAACAGTGGCTTACGCCACGGACAACGAGCCGGGCGATCCAAAGCTAGATGAGAGTTTGCGGGAGCTGGCGGAGGGCGCGGACATTTTCATCAACGACGCACAATTCACGCCGGAGCAGTTGAAGACGACGCGGAAGGGCTGGGGCCATTCGTCGTGGAAAGAAGGCGTGAAATTGGCGCGCGAAGTTGGTGCGAAGACGCTGGTGCTGTTTCATCACGATCCAGATTCGACGGACCGCATGGTGGATTCGCTTTTGCGGCAGGCGCGGGAAGAGTTTGACTCGGTGTTTGCGGCAAGCGAAGGCATGGTGATCACGCTGGGGGGGACTGCAGATAACGTGCAAGCGCACATGCCGGGAGCGCGGACGTCCTTGCGACGGGAGGCTCAGTTCCGCGCGAAGGTTTCGGGAGTGACAGAAGACGGGAAGGAATTTCAGGAAGAGACGGTAGTGCGGGATATCTCTTTGCAAGGCGCGCTGATTTCGCTGCAGAACATGCCGCAGCTGCAATCTGAATTGCAAGTGACGATGGAGACGCCCGGCGAGGATGGTTTGCAGTCGTCGATGCTCTTGAAGGGGTATGTGGTGCGGATCGATACGGGGGCGGAGAAGGGGCAAATCGCGGTAGGCGTGGTTTTTACGGATTGAGATTCCACCCATACGGAACTGACTCTTAACTGCGAGAATCTCAGGAATCATCGCGGCGTTACCCGTGCTCTCAGGATTCCAGATCCCCGAATGGTCATTCGTTTGGAGTATCGCAGCGGGATTCGGTCGTGAACTAAAATCCGGCCCCAGAAACTCAGAGACAGTTGCCGGTGTCTAAATTCTCGGGGTCCAGGAAGATTGTTTTTCAGGCAATTCAGAAGCTTCTCTTTCCATGGAATTCTTCTGCCCGCCATGCGACAAATCGTAAAAACCGGATTGAGCTGGTTCGCGCTGGCGCTCGGGGCATTGATAGGGTTTTCTGCGATTGTGAGAGCCGGTCAATCGTGGATGCCGGGAGGGCCGACCTGGGCCGGTCGACGCATGGAATGGTCCGGATACATTGGTGCTTGGTTGCTTGGCTTGGCCTTTCTGCTTGCTTCGGTGGCCGCGATGCGAGACCGGCGGCGCGCCGGCATCCTTTTTCTCCTCTTCGCTCCAATCGTTAGCTTATGTTTCGGCTATTCCGGTTCTGTCTTTCAGGTGATGGGCGCGGACGGAAATCCAGAATTCTTCTTGCCGGACCTGTCGCGAGTCCTCCCATTTTGGCTATTGTTCTTCGCTCCTTTTCTCGTCCCGCTGGTCGTGATAGGACGCAAGAAGCTTGCCGTTTTCTTGTTTCTGATCTTAGCGGTCGCGGCAGGTCTCCGATTCGCTTTGTCGCGATGGAGCTGGCCGCTTCTGGGTGGGCTGGCAGTCCCGGCGGCGCTTTTTGGTGTCTTTGTGGGTTTTTGGTTGGGAACGTGGAAGTTTGGCTGGACTGCCCTGGTTCGCTCACCCCCGAGACCGCTGCGCCGGCGAATGGCGACGATGTTTGGCGGATGCCTGGCGGTTGCGCTTTTAGATGTAGGGGCAACCGTGGGATTCACGATATGGCGATCCACGTCCAATAGCCTGGATTGCGGCTGGAGGCAGCCTTTTAATCAGCCTATTTCTCCCAGGCAGAGAGTATTCACGGCCCGATTGGTTCGAGTTGGTCACGTTCATAGAGTTTCAGGACGATGGGCTGGGGAGTGGGCGGTTGGCGAGGTGGAAGAGCGCTTTTGGGGGCTGGGTGCATGGACCCCGCGGTTCGTGCTGCTGACGGACAACGTATTTTGGGAGGGTGAGACGTACTTCATTGATGGGACAGGGGCCGCGGGACTTCTAACGGAATTTCTTCCAATTGTCGAAACTGGAATTTGTACGCGAACGCGTCCCCTCGTTTACTCTACGTTGGACCTACACGTGTTGCGCGAATCTGGTGACTCGAGCGGCGCACGCATCCTAGGAAAAGTGACGGACTGGCGAACCGGCGGCCATTTCGCGGGACTGACGCCGCCGACGGCCGAGACGCCGCTGGTCGGGGCAAGAATTCGCCTGAGGGGGTCGACGGGGACGACCATTCTGACTACGGATCAAGAAGGCGTCTACGAGAGCGATAGTTTACCGCCTGACGACTACGCTTTGAGTATCGATTTGCCCGACACTCAATACGCGTTCGATGGCGCCGTGAACAAGGAAAGGCTGCTTCGAGCAAAATTCAGCGAGCAAGACTTCACTGTGGTTTGGAACGGGACTATCGAAGGTGAGGTTAGAGCCAGCCCCGGTGGACCAGCACGAGTTTGGGTGCAGTTGGAGAATTCGAATCCCGGGTACGCGCGTATCAATCCGGTGTTTTCTCGCCAGAACGAAGCGGATGGCCGCTTTCACATCGGCGGGCTGGCTCCCGGCCGCTACAAACTGACGGTCAATCCTTACGGGCCAAGTGAGGAATCTCCCTTTGCAGCTGCAACTTATCCAGCTGGGACCAATCCGGAAGGCGTGCACACGTTCGAAATCGGCGAGGGCGAGCACATCAAGAATGTGAAACTTGTTTTGAACCCCCTTCGAGGGCGGAAATTGGAGGTTCGAGTTAGCTGGCCTGATGGCACGCCCGCAGAGGGCGCCTGGGCCTATGTCGCGTACCAAAACACGCTGGCATACGAATCGCTCCAAAATGCAGCATACTTTCGAAAGACAGATCACAACGGTGTCGCGGAACTGCACATCTTTGGCGATGCGCATGTGCGCGTCTTTGCGGAAAAGGTCGTGGACGATGGCAAAACCGGTGCGGGCTCGCCGCGCTATAGCGTTCCCATGGAACTCGATCCCGCCAGACTGCCGGAGAGGATAAATCTAGGCGTCTCTTCAAAGCAGCTTTCGGAGATTCGCTGACCAGGTTCAGAGGCCCGGGAAAAAGGCACGTGAGGGCCGCTCTCCTTGACAACTTAGGAGAGGCGGTTTTAGACTCCTAATCAACTTAGGAGGGGATGTGACTGGCCAGGCGCAACTTCTTCCGGGGACTCTCGACCTCCTCATTCTTAAAGCCGTCTCTCTCGGCCCGCTCCATGGCTACGGCATTCTTCTGCGCATCGAACAAGTTTCCCGCCGCGCTCTGCTCATCGAACAGGGCGCGCTTTATCCTGCTTTGTTTCGGCTTGTGCGCCAGGGACTCCTAACGGCGAGTTGGGGCAAGTCAGACAACAATCGGCGTGCAAAGTTTTACGATTTGACCCCAGAAGGCCGGAAGCGTCTTCGGCAAGAGGCTAGTGATTGGAATCGCCTGGTCGCTGCCATGACGTCTGTCCTCGGCACTCAGCCGGAGGAAGTATGAAATTTCTGGCCTCGCTTCGTTCTCTCTGTTCCTCCCTTTTTCATCGCAAGCATATTGATTCTGAGATGGACGAGGAGATGCGTTTGCACATCCAGAACCGCGCAGACGATCTGGAGCGTTCCGGTTTCTCCCGCGTGGATGCAGAGCGACGCGCGCGGATCGAATTCGGCGGAGTGGAGCGTTTCAAGGAAGAGGTACGCGAAACACGATGGGAGACTCACCTGGACAGCCTGTTCCGCGATTTTCGGTACGCTCTGCGGAGTCTTCGAAAGGACCGGAGATTTGTAGGGGTAGCGGTGTTTGCGCTGGCGCTGGGAATTGGGGCGAGCACGGTTGTCTTCAGCGTCTTCTACAATTTGCTGTTCAACGCGTTTGCGGCGAAGGACGCTGGACGGCTGGTGGTGCCGGTCATAGAGGACTCCGAGACATCGGGAGAGGCTTATAGCTTGTGGACCAGCTGGGCGGACCTGAAGTATTTGCGGGAGCGCAATCATGTCTTTGAAGACGTGATTGGATTTCGCACGGTGCGATCCATCGTACAGGATGGAGCGCGCATGTTTCAGTTCGACGGTGCGTGGGTGACGGCGGACGCATTCGAGTTCTACGGTGTCCCGGCGTTTTTGGGCCGCGGGATAGTTTCGGAGGATGGCGAGGCAGGAGCGCCGAAGGTTTTTGTGCTCAGTTACGGCACATGGAAGGCGGAATTCGGCGCGGACCCGAGCATAGTGGGGAAGAGTTTTGTCGTGAACGGAGAGCCACGGACGCTAGTGGGGGTAATGCCGCAGAAATTTCGTGCGCTTGATCCATGGAAGGAACTTTTTGCACCGGCTAGATGGAACCCAGACGCGGAGAAAAACGAGGGATCGAAGTTTAGATTGCTGGCGCGCGTGAAGCGCGGGGTGACGTTTGCGGCGGCCTCGGCGGAGTTTGATGTGCTGGCGAAGCAACTCGCGGCCATGCATCCGAAAGATGACGATTATCCGAAGAAGTTCAGCGCGCGCGTGGTCGGAGCGAACGATTATTTGATGGGGCCATCGGGGGCGGGCACGGTTTTCAATTCGAAGATCCAATTGAAAAGCATACTTTACGATCTGCTCGCGGCTGTGCTCGTTCTGTTGTTGATTGCATGCAGCAACGTGGCGAATTTGCTGCTGGCGCGAGCGACCGCGAGGGAAAAGGAACTGGCGGTCCGTGCGGCGCTTGGGGCTTCGCGCAGACAGATTATTTGGCAGCTTTTGACGGAGAGCCTGGTCCTGGCGATGACCGCCTGCACGGCGGGATGCGCACTGGCATGGGTGGCGATGAAGGCGGTAGACGGTGCGATTCATCAAAAGACCTGGGCGGGTATGAGCGGAGAGGCGGCGGTCGGGCTGAATGGGCCTGTCTTGATGTTTGCCGGCGTGGTGACATTGATGACGACACTGATTTGCGGCTCAGCCCCGGCGTTGAATGCCACCAGGCGTGACTTGCAAGCGCAACTTGCGGGCAACGGGAAGGGCACAGGCGATGGATTCCGGCACGGGAAAGTTCGCGCGGGATTGGTGATTGGGCAGGTGGCTCTTTCGATTGTGCTTTTGATTGGAGCGGGGCTGATGATGCGGAGCCTGCACCTGCTCACGCACATCGATTTGGGATTCAATCCGAAGAATATTCTGGCCGCCGGGTTTGCACCGGCACGCAGCATTGACCAAATGCCGGATCGCGCGTTCATCGCCTCGCCGGAAGGGCACGCGCGCTTTGAGCGAGTAGTGGAGAAAATCAGGGAACTGCCGGGGGTAGTGAGCGTTGCGGTCGACAATACATTTCCGGGATATGGTCCTTCGAACGGGCCGAAGGTGACGGTGCCAGGAGGAACGCGCGTGGAAATGGCGGGCCTCGATGAGTGCGACGAAAATTGCGCGGACACGCTGGGGATTCGCATTGTCGCGGGCCGATGGCTCTCGCGAGATGAAGTGGTCACACGGCAGTGGGCGACAGTGCTCAACCAGAAACTGGCGCATGACATGTTTGGCGACGAGAACCCCGTTGGGAAGCAGCTCAAGGTGAAGGATTTCGATCGCTGGCAAAACGAATTGCAACGGTCGTTCCGGATGAAACCGGAACAAATCGCGCCGGATGCGACGTTTGAGATCGTGGGTGTTGCTGGCGACGTGAAAAATGCAGGACCGCAACAGCCCGCGATGCCGATGGCGTTCATTCCGCCGATGATTACAGGCGATTTCATCGTGCAGGTCAGGACGAAGGTCGATCCGGGCTTGATGATGCATACCGTTCAACAAGCAGTATGGGACGTGGATCGCAACGAGGTGTTTTGGATATTCGATCCGTTGTCGGAAGTTCTCGATCAGCACACGTATGCGACACCGGAGTTTGGCGTGACGTTGTCGGGGCCGCTGGCGGGGATTGCGTTGTTGCTCGTGGTGATCGGAGTGTTTAGCGTGATGGCGTATACGGTGTCGCTGCGGACGCAGGAGATCGGAGTGCGGATGGCGCTGGGAGCGCAGCGGGGGGAGATATTGAGAATGGTGCTGAGGCACGGGATGGTGCTGATTGCTGCGGGGATTTGCATTGGGGTACTGGCGAGTTTTGGACTCACGCGATTTTTGAAGAGCCAGATATGGGGAGTTTCGGCGACGGATCCGTGGACGTTTGGAGCGGTGGCGGCGTTGGTCGTGATAACCGGACTAGCCGCTTGCTTGCTGCCAGCGCGGCGGGCGGCGAGTGTCGATCCGCTTGTGGGGCTGAGGTATGAGTGAAGGTTGGACACGGGCTCGGCTGTGAAATTCGCTCGGTCGAAGCGTAGGTCGACAAACAGCTTCATGCAACGCCGCGCTTTGAGAGCGGTGTCATTTCCAACGACAGCACTGGCCGTCCTTGCCAAGCGTTGCTATCGCGCGCACTTTTGGTCTATGCTGCGGCTTCGGCGTGATTGTCGGCGTTGTTTCTCGGCCGCCTATCGCGTTTGAGAGGAACGCTAAGGTCCGGAGAAAACGCGGAAGCTGAATTCACGCCTATTCCCTCCGGCTTGGTTCTACGTCGTATCTATCTATACCCGAGCATTGGATTGGCACTTATTCCAGAAGCAACGCGAATCGAACGGAAACGGCGCAAAATGTTGTGGGGTGTGCTGTTTGCCGCAGGTTTCTTCTCCTTCACGGGGATCTTCTCCTTGGCTATGAGGGCGCAGCAGACAGATGCTGCGGTGCCTGTTGTGGTGCAGCCGGGTGCGCCGGGTAAGCCGAGCAAGACGCTGGCGCCTTCGACAAAGGGCGCGCTGCCGCCGCGGTCGCACGCGGACGTGGAGTTCATGCAGGGCATGATCATGCATCATGCGCAGGCGGTCGAGATGACGGCGCTGATTGCCTCGCATACGGAGAATAAGGATTTGCGGTCCCTGGGGGCGCGCATCAGCAGCTCGCAGTCGGACGAGATAAAGTTTATGAAGCGGTGGCTGGCGGCGCGGGGAGAGGCAATATCGATGTCGATGCCGGGAATGCCGGAGATGGATAGGTCGGGTCAACCGATGGCGCTGATGCCCGGAATGCTAACGCCGGAACAGATGGAGGCGCTCGGGAAGGCGAAAGGCGCGGAGTTCGACCGCTTATTTTTGACCGGGATGATTCAGCACCACGGCGGCGCTCTGACCATGGTGAAGGATTTGTTCGACACGGCGGGTGCGGGGCAGGACGCCGATCTGTTCAACTTCGCGACGGATGCGGACAATACGCAACGCGCCGAGATCAAGATTATGCAGAGTATGTTGGAGAAAAAACCGTCCGAGGAGAAACGATGAACCGAGTGCCGAGCGTTGCTATTCGTGCGGCAGTGGCCGCGATATTTATATGTTCTGGTGGCAGCACGATGCAGGCGCAGACGACTGCACCCCCAACGCCGGCGCAGGCTCAGAAGCCGGCAACCGCAGCGCCAGCGCAGGAACCCGAGAAAGCGCCGGAGGCAGAAGAGAATCCGTTTGCGCCGCAGCCCGCTCCGCCGCTACCGGCGGGGATGACGGGGGCGGATGTGAACGATCCCCGCTTCAAGCTGACGCCGGGGCTGTATGACGCGGGGGAAGCGTCGATGGGCATCAAGCACCTCGTGCTGGTCAAGAAGCCTGACGCGTTTCAACTCGGTTCCGCCGAACCCGATGACCCCAAGGTGCAGAAGACTCTTGCTCAGCTCGGCGTTAGCGCCGCTTCGAAAATGCCGAAGCCGATGCAGTTGGTGGTCGCGCAGCTCGCTTTCGCGAATTCGGACATTGCGTTCCAGGGCAACCACCTGTTCCTGGGGAATTTTTATGGCGTGAATATCTTTGACATCTCCAATCCGGCGAACACCACGTTGCTGACTTCGCTGGTGTGTCCGGGCGGGCAGGGCGATGTGTCGGTTTATAAAAACCTGCTGTTCATGTCGGTGGAAATGCCGAATGGGCGTTTGGATTGCAGCGCGCAGGGGTTTCCGCCGGAACCTCCGCCACCTCCTCCGGCTCCAGGGGAAGAAAGAAAGCGCCGGTTGCCGGCAGCGCAAAAGGATCGCTTCCGCGGCGTGAGGATCTTCGACATTTCGGACATCAAGAATCCGAAGCAAGTGGCGGCGGTGCAGACCTGCCGTGGCTCGCACACACACACTCTTGTCCAAGATCTGAACGACAAGGACAACGTTTATATCTACGTGTCGGGCACATCGTTTGTGCGTCAACCGGAAGAGCTGGCTGGGTGCTCGGGCGAACAGCCGGACAAAGACCCCAACACGGCGCTGTTTCGAATCGACGTGATCAAAGTTCCGGTGGCTGCGCCGCAGGATGCGAAGGTGGTGTCGAGCCCCCGCGTGTTTATCGATCCGCGGACGGGAGCGCTGAACGGCCTGAACAACGGCGGCAGCCATGGCAAAGACGAGGAGAAGCCCGCGGACACGAATCAGTGCCACGACATCACGGTGTATTCGGCGATTGGGTTGGCAGCGGGCGCTTGCTCTGGAAATGGAATTATTCTCGACGTCAAGGACCCCGTACACCCGAAGCGGTTGGATGCGGTGAACGATCCGAACTACTCCTACTGGCACTCGGCCTCGTTCTCAAATGACGGCACCAAAGTCGTATTCACCGACGAGTGGGGCGGCGGCCTCGGAGCGCGGTGCCGTCCGAACGACCCGATGAAGTGGGGCGCGGATGCGCTCTTCAACCTGAAGAACGACAAATTGACCTTCGCGAGTTATTACAAGCTGCCGTCCGCGCAGGGCGACACGGAGAATTGCGTGGCGCACAACGGTTCGCTGGTCCCGGTTCCCGGCCGCGATATCGAAGTTCAGGCTTGGTACCAAGGCGGCATCTCCGTTGTTGACTTCACTGACGTAGCGCATCCATTCGAGATCGCGTACTTTGACCGCGGACCGATCGATCCAAAGATGCTGGTGCTGGGCGGCGACTGGTCGGCATATTGGTACAACGGCAGCATTTATGGTTCGGAGATTGCCCGCGGGTTGGACGTTTTTGAACTGACGCCGACCAAGTTCCTTACGCAGAACGAAATCGACGCAGCGAAGTCAGTTCGTGTAGCCGAGCTCAATGTGCAGAACCAGCAGAAAATCGAGTGGCCGGCGAAGCTGGTCGTGGCGAAGGCGTATGTGGATCAGTTGGAGCGGTCAGAAGCCTTACCGGCGGATGAAATCACAGCTCTGCGAGCAGCGATGAGCAAGAACAAGCTGGGCAAGTTGAAGGGCATGGCACCGTCCCTCGAAAAGAGCGCCGCATCCGCGAAAAGTCCGGCTGACTCGACGCGGTTGCATGCTTTGGCGGATATCCTCAAGCATCCGTCAGCGTGACCCGTTCGCGAATGTGAAGATTACTGGCTAAAGGAACTTCGGAACTGGGAGAATTAGCTTACAATCTTGTTCTCATGTCCAGCCCTGGTTCGCGAACGGCGAATTTTGTTCCTGCAGGCGTTCTCGATAAGAGAAAACCGTCGAAGGTGGCGCTGATCCGCGGATTGGTGCGGCAGGCACCGTTCGTTGCGAAAAACTTCCGGCTTTATTTCCGAAATGGATGGCGGCGGCACATTTTGCGGACGGATGTGGTTGCGCCGTATGCGGTGACGTTTTATGTGACGCACAAATGCAATTTGGCTTGTTCGTATTGCACGCAGAAGGAGCCGGACGTTTTCAGCGAAGAGCTAAATACCGGAGAAACAATCCGGTTACTGAAGAAGATTCGCAAAGAGACGGATTCGATTGTGATTACCGGCGGCGAGCCGACATTGCGGGCGGACATCGAGGAGTTGGTGGAGGCGGCGCGGTTTCGTTGCAAGTTCAGGTCGGTGTTGCTGATCACCAATGGGACTTTGCTGGATCGCAAGCCGGGAATCTTGCGTGGGGTGACGGGGTTGGTGGTCAGCTTGGATGCGCTAGCCGCTGATCCCTCGAATGCGCTATCGAAGCCGGCGGCGTTGCCGAAGGTTTTGCAGAATCTGGCGATGGCGAAGGAGGTTTTGGGCAGCCCTCAGCGAATTACGATCAGCACTGTAATCGAGGAATGGAACATCGCGGAAGTAGAGAAATTGCTGGATTGGTGCGGAGCGGAAGGGTATGTGTTTGCGGCGCAATCGGCGCAGATGGAGAAAATGCCGAATCTGAAGCTGCTGCAGAATTCGAAGTATCAGGCGCTGGTGGATAAGATTATCGAGCGGCGAGCTTCTGGGGCGCAGCCGATTAACGGGACGCCGCGGACGATTGAAACGTTGCTGCGATTCCGTGAGTTTCAGTGTTATCCGACGATGTTTCCGCGGGTCTATCCGAATGGGGACGTGTTTTACCCGTGCGAGCCGCTGCGGAAAGTGGCCGGGAATTTGTTGCGGCATGGGTCGCTGGCAAACATATTTTCGCGGGGTAAGAAGATGTATGGGGATATTCCGCCTTGCCAGGGGATATGCTATTTGTTCGGGAATGTTTTGTCACACTACTATGTGAAAGACTTTTGGGGGTTGGCGGGGGATTTCGTCCGCTAAATCGCAGCCGAGAATCTTTCGCACCGGCGATGCAGGGGAATGCCGCTCGCGCAGGCGACGATCAGAGAGAGCAAGGCGAGAGTTCGCTACCCATACGCACGAATCGGATGCGCTGATTGCCCGTATCGGCGATGTAGAGGTTGCCATGCGAATCAAAACTAATTCCGGCAGGACGATTGAGCTGCGCGCATTCCGCAGGGCCGCCATCGCCGCTAAGGCCAGCTTTGCCAGTGCCGGCGATGACGCGGATGGCCTGAGTCTTCAGATTTAGGCAACGCACCTGGTGAGCACCCGATTCGGAAAAACAGAGAACATCCGGCGACTGAAACGCCAGGCCGGAAGGCTGGCGCAAATCAGACAGAACCGTCGTCATATGGCGGGTCGCGCCGTCCACGCGTAGAATGCGTCCCTTTTTTCCATCCATGTCTCCATCGGCGATGTAGAGGTTTTCCGCAGTATCCAGCGCGAGGCCCGATGGTGCGGCCAGCGTAGCTGTGCCACCTTTGCGAGCTGGTCCGGTAGCGCCGGGAGCCAGGCCGGCGTAGAGTTCGACGGAACCGTCCTGACGAGAAATACGCCAAACGCAGCCGCCTTGCGGATCGGACAGAAAGAAATAACTTTCATTGGCTACGAGGGCGGCGGAGTAATAAAGGAAAAGACCGGCAGAATTGTAATTTTTGGGCGTAGTCGCGAAATTGAATACCGAGCCAGTGTGGGAATCGAGGCGGCGAACGATTCTGTTGTCATAGTCTGAGAAATAGGCGTCCCCGTTGGCGTCAAGCCAGAGCGCTTGCGGATTGTACAGCGCCACTTGATCGGCTGCGCCCGGCTTTGTGTCCATGGTCACAAATTCCCCGCCCCCGGCGGCAGATGCGACCCTGCCATTTCGATCCAGATGCAGTAGGCGATTGCTGAAGCTGCTGGCGATATACACGGTTCCATCAGGAGCGGGAACGGCGATCGCGGGTTCCAAGAGCTTGAGGGCAGGATCCGAGCTGCGAGGATCGCCGACAGCCGCAAGGTCGCGGCCAACGAGAGTGTAAATCAGCCGCGTGGATATTTCGACGCTGCGGATGTGAGAATCTTCAGCGATAACAAGATTCCGCGTGGCGGCCAGAGCGATCTTGACAGGGCCAGTCAGCGTGGCGCTATCCGCCCCCGCGCCGTCGCCGCTGAATCCCTGAATGCCTGTGCCAGCATAGACGGAGACTGCGCCGGTCTCCAGAATGATGCGAAGAACGCGCGAACGATTGGCCTGCGCAGCGAACAAATTGCCATCCTGATCCAACGCGATGGAGTGTGGAATTTCATAGTCACCGAGAGAAGTATCTTCACCGGGTAGCCGGACGCTGAGTTCACGCAGCCGGCCTTCGTCTGGCGTGATGCTGAAGACGGCAGGCTCCAGCGTTGTGAAGTAGATTGTTCCGTCCGAAGCGACCGCTAGAGAATGGGGATACTTTAAGGGGCTTGAGACTGCGAGCGCACCGGGTTGCGTTGGGCCAGCTTTGCCGTTTCCTGCAAGAACGGTGACTGCGCGGGTGGTGAAAGAATACGACTTAATGCGGTGATCTCCGCCGTCGCTGAAGTAGAGATTGCCATCGGGGCCGATCACCATTTCTTCAATACCGTTGATCGTCTCCGCGGATTGGGGTTGCTTGTAGGGGACAGAGAATACGGTGGAAAGCACGCGAGTTCCGGCGTCGACACTGAGGAGGGCGTTGTCGCAGATAATGTAGAGATTCCCCACGGTATCGGTGGCGAGAGTTCTGGGACCCGGTAAAGGAGAGGAAGCCGCTGGTGCGCCATCAACCTGTTTGCTGCGGACACCATTGCCGGCGTATATCGTGACGTTGCCGTCTCGTCCCACACGGTAGACGTGATTTCGAGCTTGGATGGAAAAATAGATATTGCCGTCAAGATCCGCAGCAAGGCCCGCGACGCCGGTGAGGTTAAACTCAGGTCCAGGGATACTCGAAGGTTCACCGCCAGCAATCGTCTCGATCGAGGATGTAAGCGTGGGGCGAGTTTGGGGACTGGCTGAAGCAACCAGGAGCGAGATGAAGAGCAAAAGTAAAAGATAACTGGTCTTCACGGCGGCCACGATTGTCACCCTTCTGAGTCAAAACAATATGGAAGATTTGATGCAAGAAAACGCTGGGGCGTGGAGCGCCAGGGGGCTGAGGGCGAACACAGCGCTGACGTTGCTGGGCGCACCTGTCGCCCATCCCCTGGCTTCATGCCTTTCTCGCGCGGAGGATATGGCCGCCTCTCTCGGGACGTGGAGTTGGCAAGTTTGGGATGTACCGGGCGGCGATTTGCGGCGGGCCGAGGTCTTCGACTTCCGTGAAACCGAACGAAAGCAATTTTTCCTTCAACTTGTCTGCTTCAAAATAACTGACCCAGGATTCACCAATGGCTTCGACGCGGGAGGCGCGGCGGTCGTGGTATGTGCGCGCCTCCCGGGAGAGTGTGTGTGGAGGGTCACTGTAATCGAAGACGACATGCGCGCCGCCGGACAGGCTGGCAATGAAGGCGAGCGTGGACCAGATGGCCTCTTCCGTGAGGTAAGGAACGACTCCGAGCCAGGTGAAGAATGTATGTTGCGCGGGATCGAAGCCGGCGGCGGCCAGGCCTTCGGGAAGGGTTTGGTGCTCGAAGTCGATGGGCGCGAAGGTCAGCGACGGCGGAATGGGGATTGCGGCATCGGCGAGGCGTTCGCGTTTCCAGGCTTGCGTGGCAGGATGATCGACTTCGAAAATTTCTAGGCGATCGCCGAAAGGGCTGCGATAGGCGTAGGTGTCAAGGCCAGCTCCCAGGACGACGAGTTGGTGAGCGCCTTGCCGGACGGCGGCGGTTAAAGAATCCTCAGCGAAGCGAGTTCGGGCGGCGATGAAGAGGCGCATGGCGCCGCTGGACGGGCGCGCTTCGGCTTCACGAGCGACGGACTCGGCGTCCTGGCCAAGAATCGGAACGGCCAGCGGATCGGAGAAAATGCGACCTTTTTCGAGGACCTGGTGGGCGGCGCGATGCGCGGCGGCGGCCCAGGCGGTGCGGCTTGGCTGGCCTGATTGCATGGCCAAATTTTAGCAAAGGGAACAGAGAGTTGTTGATTCGGCAGAAACGTCAGTTCAGATCGGAGATTTTTTTGTCGAGGTGGGCGAGAGCGGCTTCGAGAGACTTCCGATGATTGGGGTTTGTGGCCGACTCCAGATCGTGCGCGATCCTGATCCGCGATAGCTCCAAATCCTTACGTTCCTGCTCGCGGTGGAGTTGCTCGGGACTTTTAGTTTTATTGCCGTAGTGGCCCTTGGGTGCCTGGCCGGATTCGACCTGCGCCTCCACGTCTTTGCTTTCCCATCCTCGCGCCATACGTATAGTTTGCCACATTTTGCAGCAGGCGCGCGTGTTTGTGAAAGAAAGTTTGGGGAGGCTGCTTTGTGCCTAGCGTGGTGGCTCGGAACGGCTGGGCCGCAGTTAGCCAGGTGCGCGATAGATGATTTTGCCTGCGCGCAGCGTGTACTTTAAGGAGGCCAAAGAGGAGACGTTTGCGGCAGGGTCTTTTTCGAAGACGGCCAGATCGGCCTGAAGGCCTGCAGCGACGCGTCCGACTTTTTCGGCATCGCCAAAACGCTGGGCGGGAGCGGTGGTCAAGGATGCAAGAATTTGGTGGAAGCTCATTCCCGCCTGGGACATCAGGGCATATTCCTCGCTTGGGTCGTATTCGACGGCGCCAAGGTCTGTGCCGAAGAGGACCTCGCCGCCAGCTGCGAGCCATGCGCGCAACTGGGCAACTTCCGTGTTGGTGACTTGTTCCTGCTCGGAAAGCCGGTCGTGGCGCTTGTAGTATTTCCAGAGAGTGAGTGTCGGCGTGAGCGTCACGCGATGTTCTTTCATCGTGGCGAGCAGCGTTTCGTCCCACGGGCCGGAATAGGGCGTGGTGTGAGCGACGATGTCGACTCCTCCGCGGACGGCGGTGAGGATATCAGTCGCGTTGTTGGGGTGAACGAAGACGGGTTTGCCGGCGCGGTGGGCTTCGTCAGCTGCGGCGCGGAAAGCGGTCTCGGGAAGCGTTGTGCCGCGCGGGCCAGAGGCGAATAGTTTTATGCCGTCGACACCAGCGTCGAGTAGTTTCCTGGCAGCGGCGGCGGCTTCGGCGGCGTCGGCGACTTCGGGAGCGGGCAATTTCATAACACCCATCATGCCGAGAACTTGATCCGAAGGAAGAGCGCCGGGAGGGACGAGGCCCTCGCCCGTTGAGCGAATTCTTGGGCCGGGGATTTCGCCGGAGTCGATGCGGTCGCGAAGGCGGCGCGTGTTTTCCCACACCGAACCGATGTCGAAGACGCTGGTGAAGCCGTAGCGAGTGAGCATGTCCTGAAGCTGGCGGGTGAGCTCGGCCGCTGGGATTTTGCCTACATCGGCCCATTTTCGTTCGAAAAAGTGGACGTGGCTGTTGCAGAGGCCGGCGGTGATGGTGAGGCCGAAACAATCGAGGACGTGCGCGGTTTCGGGAAACTGCATCTGCGCTCTGGCGTTTACGGCAAGGATTTTTTCGCCTTCAATGAGGACGATGCCGTCGCGGATGGGTTCTTCCGTGGGACTGATATGGATTGTGGCACCTACCAGCGCGGAATATTGGCTTGAGGAGATTTGTGAAATGTTCAAAGGCGCGTCTCCTGGACGGCGGGCGAGTTGTACATCTTAACTCGGCTCGTGGCTAGGCGCTGGCGGCGCGGCTTCTGGGCAAAATGGGGAGGGGGGAGCGCATCACGCTGCCAAGCGTGCTCTGGGCAACGTGGGCGAGGTGTTCGGCGAAGATGCCTTGATAGGAGAATTCGGCGGCATTGTCCAACCAGCGAACTTCGAGGATCCAGCGGTCCTTATATTGTACGGCCTTTGCCGACGTGATTTCGGGGGCAGGAATGACGAGCAGCGGCTGGAGGTGCGCATCGAGGGCCCAGATGCGCTCGGCGCCGACAAAAAGTTGGACAGGAGCCGGGGCGGCATTGCCCGGCTGATATTTTCCGCCGTTTACGATGACGAGAGCGCCGAGTTCGCGGGCTTTGTCGTCAGAAACGCTATGCGACTTGGCAGGGGGCAGCAGAATGGCGGCCATAAACATGCCAAGACCTGCGATGGCGGCAAGCCAGCTATTCCAGAGACCGAGGGGCAGAACAACAAGCGCTGCGCCCGCGAAACCGAGGAAAACACGAAAGACCATCCAGGATCGAGCGTTGCGGCGGATACGGAGAAGCTTGGGGATCAGAAGAACAACGGCAAACAAAGTGCCAACAAGCAAGTTGCGGAAACGCGCGCTGGTTCCTTCGTGTGGAGATGCCGCAGTGGCTGGGGCCGTGCTCATCTTACTTCCTTATGTAATGTACTTACTTAGAGTACGCGGCGCGGCTTAAGGTTTCAATGAATCTATCTCGCGCATGCGGACGAAGGCGCGGCGCACGTGAGGAATGGTGATCGAGCCGCCGACGATCAGAGCAACGTTCAAGGCATCGATGACTTCTTCGCGCTTCCAGCCCTCTTCGCCGCAGCGAACCAGGTGATAGGTGATGCAATCGTCGCAACGGAGGACGGCTGAGGCGACCAGTCCCAGAAGCTCTTTCGATTTCGTGCCGAGAGCGCCGGGCTCATAAGCCTGATTATCGAGAGCGAAGAAGCGTTTCATGCCGAGATGGCCGCAGTTCAGGATTTCCTCGTTTATGTCGGCACGAAATTTCTGAAAATCGTCGAGGCGGTCCGCCATGATTCCTCCGAAAGTGGAGCGATTATTATGGACCAAATCGGGCTAGTTCGGCAGGACGCGGCCGGGGCGCGCACCGGTGGCTTTGCCCGCATCCCAGACGAGCACGCCGTTGACGAAAACTTTTTCGATGCCGGAAGGAAGCTCGAAAGGTTTCTGGAAGGTAGAACGGTCGATTACTGTACCCGCATTAATGAGGACCAAATCCGCGAAAGCGCCTTCGCGAAGGACTCCGCGATCCTTCCAGCCAAGACGCTGAGCCGGGAGCAAAGTCATTTTGTGAATGGCTTCGGGAAGCGAGAGCCATTTTTTCTCGCGGACGTACAGGCCGAGCACGCGCGGAAACGTGCCGGCGCCCCGCGGATGACGCGAACCGATGCCGCCGTCGCTGGCGACCATTACCCAAGGCTGCTGGTAAAAGGCTTGAATATCGCGTTCGACCATCGATTGCCCGATGACTTCGGCCTCCGTGTTCGCGGCATCGCCTTCGCGGATGATGCGGATGAACATCTCGACGGGAGAGGTGCCGCGCTGCGTGGCGAGCTCCTCGATGGTGTGGTTTTCGTAGGAGGTGTTCGGCGCGAACTCCACGATCGTCACGTGCGACGGTCCTCCGACATCGGAGAGCGCCTTTGCGACGCTCTTTGGGTCTTCGTATTGCTTATCGGGTACGAGGACTTTGATGTTGGAGTGCCACGCGTCGTAAGGATAGCAATCGGCCAGAAAATCGAGACCGCGCAGGCGGGCCGCTTCGATCACACGAATGTACTGTTGGGCCTTTCCCCAAACACTGACGGTGCCAAGCTTAATGTGCGAGTGCTCGACGGGAATATGTGCGCGCTCGCCGATGGCGATCTCTTCGTCCAATGCCTGGAAAGAGAGATCGGCTTCGTCGCGAATGTGCGTCATGTAGAAGCCGTGAAGTTTTGCGGCGGCGCTCGCGAGCGCGACAACTTCGTCCGTGGTGCTGTAGGTGCCCATTTCGTATTCGAGGCCGCTGGAGAGGCCGATGGCGCCTTCGCGCATGGCTTGATCGACGAGCTGGGTCATTTTCAGCGTTTCGGCAGGCGTCGCGGCGCGCCGGAAATCCTTGCCGAGAACCTCTTCGCGAACGGTGGCGTGGCCGACGAGAACCGCGAGATTCACAGAGGCAGAGTTCTTGCGCCGCGTGTCCAGCCAGGCTCCGATGGGCCAGGGCGAATCGCCGTCGGGGCCGAGAATGACCGTGGTGATGCCTTGCGCGATTTGCGTTTCGGCCAGCGGATCTTTTTCGAGGCCTTCGGTGGAATGGTTGTGAATGTCGATGAAGCCGGGAGCCAGGATGAGGCCTTTGGCGTCGATGAGCTGCTCGCCATTCTTTGGCTTGAATTCGCCGATGGTGACGATGCGGTCGCCGGAGATGCGGACGTTGTCTTTTCGCAGGGGCCCGCCGGTGCCGTCAGCGATTTGGGCATTGATGATTACGGTTGTGGTTGATTTTTCCTGCGGGCGAGCCAAAACACAGTTGAGAGCAAAGGTTAAAAACAAGAGGATGGGCAAAAGCCGGGTGGTGCGAGACATCGCTACTCCTTGAGGGAACGGCAGGATACTGCGTCCTACCTCACAACCTATATAACAACGAGGAGCGAAGAGGGAAGGGGAACACAGGCGAAATCGTTAGTCGGCGACAGCGGCGAGAGCTTTCTCGGCCAGCTCTTTTGCGCCGGGCTTGCCCGCCAAAATAAGATTTGCCCATTCGGCGCCGGCTTCGGACAGGCGCACGGCCTCGCTCGTCAGAGATTCCGGACCGCCGGAATCGTTTCCGCCAAAATAGATGCGCTCCATGGGATGCGCGGCTGCTATGCGATTTTTTGTATATTGGCCCGGAGTGGACATGAACATGGGGTGGCCGCGGCGGTAGATGCGGACTTCGATGGGATCAACGTTGAATTCCGGGAGAACTTTCTGGAAATCGCTGAGAACGCGCGTGGCAAGCGTTTTGCAACCGGCTTCGTCGAGAAGAGTGGGGCGGAATTCTTCGCGAAGCGGAGTGTAGAAGGAGAGGATATTGTTTTTTTGTTTGTAGCCAGGATTATTGCGCACGGTCCAATCGGCGACGATGAAGTCAGTGAAGGAGTTGCCGGGGCACCAATTGTCATAGCCGCGATTGTAGACGGGCTTATCGAAGATGAGATTGACGACCGGATACGGCGCGAAACGCGTGCGGTGCATGGCGGTTTGCTGTTCCGAGGGCAATCCTTGAACGATGCGCGAGGTGATGTGTTTGGGTGTGCACATTAAGACGGCTTTTGCCGCGACAGTGGTGAGCTTTCCCTCGCGGAAATAGGAAACGTTTACGGCATCTTTTTCCTGGACGACGCCGACGACCGTGGTCTCGTCGAGCATACGTTCTTTATATTTTGGCTGGAGGATTTCCACGAGCTTGTGCGTGATGCAGCCTAGACCGCCTGGTAGAATGGCGCGTTTGCCGTCGCCGCCGGTGAAAATGTCGTTGGCGTTATAGAGGCCGATGAATGCCGACGTGTCAGGCGTGGTGGCGCCCCAATTCGAAGGGCCGAAAATATCCCACCATTGCTGAACTTCCGGAGCGTAAGCCCCGGTGAATTGCGAGAAGGGCAGAACGTCGAGCTCGGCCATGCGCTCGCTGATTTTCATTTTCAAAACGTCTTCGCGGAATTTCTGGAAGCTGGCGACGACCGCTTTTGGATAAGGAAGTTGCGTAATTCCCGTTTTCCAGGTGTCGGGGACGTAGGTTCTGTTGACGAGCGTGGGATCCGGCATGTTGACCATCGGGAGTTTCAGGCCAATTTCCGAGGCCAGCTGGTCGCCTTCGTCGCCATGATAGGCGTACGCAGAGCCAGTGGCGAAAGGTTGGCCGTCGAATTCTTCCTGATAGGCGTTGCCGCCGAAATGGTCTTCTTTTTCGAGGAGCAGCCAATCTTTTCCGCGAAGAAAGTACGCGGCGGAGAGGCCTGCAACGCCGCCCCCGACAATCACCACGTCGGTTCTTGACGTGGTAGCGGGCAGATCGAAGTGATGGCCATCGCGGACTTGGTGGCAAATGTCGAAATGCTCGCCGTCGACGTGCGGCGCGTCCGAAGGCTTTGAATCAGCGGACTTGGAATTTGCGGGCCGCGAATCGGGCGAGGCCATCAAAACCGCATCCATTGGACAGTTCGACGCGACCGATCCGGCAACGACATACCTGATGAATTCACGGCGCGAGTGCGACATTTGTCCTCCCAGGGGCCTCAGGGTCTTTCGAGTAGCTGTTTTGCTTCGGCTCCGAAGCTGCGCATACGGATGCGATACCAAATAATGATGAGAGCGACGGAAGCGGCAAAAATCAGTGTAGAGACGGCGTTAATTTCCGGCGTGATGCCGCGGCGCAAGCGGCCCCAGATTTCAAGAGGGAGCGTGTTGTCGCGGCCGATCAGGAAAAAGGTGACAGCGATCTCGTCCATCGAAAGAGTAAAAATGAGCAGCCCGGCGGCAACAAGTGAGAGTCTGAGATTCGGGAGCGTGATTCGCCAGAACGTTTGCCACGGCGTGGCGCCGAGATCGAGAGAGGCTTCTTCCTGGGCGCGATCGGTTTTTTGAAGGCCGGCGAAAAGCTCGGTGGTGGCAACGGAAATGAGAGCTGTGCCGTGGCCGAGAAAAACCGTGAGCAGACTGAGGTGCAGACCGCAAAGCACGACGAACATCAGCAATGAAAGCCCGGTGATGATGCCGGGAAGAATAAGCGGGAGAAGTACGAGCCTGCGAAAGAGGACTTTACCGGGAAAGCTGGCGCGATCGAGAGCAAGGGCGGCGAGCAAGCCCAGAGTGAGAGAAAGTGCGACGGCGCCACCGGCAACGATGAGGCTGTTGAGGACGGAATCCCAGATGGGGCCGTCAGCGAAGAGCTGGCGATACCAATCGAGTGTGAGGTGCTGCGGCGGAAAACCGCCGACGCCGTCGCGATTGAAGGAATAGAGGATGAGCACGGCAAGCGGCAGATAGATGAATGCGAAGACGAGTGCGGCATAAATCGCTAGCAAGGGAGAGCGGCGAGTTGAAGAGTGGCGGCTCATTTGCTCATTTGAAGGACCAACGTTTTTCGAGGCGTTGCGTGAAGAAAAGAAGCGACAGAGTGAGGAGCAGGATGCAGACGGAAATCGCTGCGCCGAGCGGCCAGTCGTAGACCGCGCCGAAAAGAGTTTGCACGATGTTGGCAATCATGGTGCCGGAGGAACCGCCGACGAGAAGCGGTGCGAGAAAATCGCCGAGAGAGAGAACGAACGCGAAAGTGGCTCCAGCGAGAAGGCCGGGCATCGAAAGCGGAAGAATTACGCGGAAGAAAGTGGAGAAAGGGCTGGCGCCGAGGTCTTCTGAGGCTTCGACGAGCGGGCGCGGAATGTGTTCAAGCGAGGCGTAGATGGGGAGGAAAACGAATGGTGTGTAGATGTGCGTGAGCATGAGGATTACCGCGAAAGGGCTGTAGAGAAGAAAGCTGACAGGCTCGTGAGTGATATGCGCGTATTGAAGGAAGCCGTTGAGGACGCCTTCGCTGCCGAGAATTGTTTTCCATGCGTAGCCGCGAACGAGATAGCTAACCCAGAGCGGCACGATGACGAGTTGATAGAGGAATTCTTTGCGCGCGCCAGAATGAAACGAGAGGTAATAGGCAAGCGGATAGCCGAGAAGCAGAGAACAGAGCATCACGGAGGCGGCGATGCGCATGGTGCGGAAGAGGACTTCGGCGTACAGGGGATTCGCAACTAACTTTTGATAGTTGCCGAGATTCCAGTGATGGTCGAGGACGCCGTCTTGTACGGTCCAGAAGCTGTGCGCAAACATCAGCGCGTACGGCAATAAAAGGAACAGCGCGACCCAGAAAAGAGGCGGGGCTGAGACGATCGTTTTATAAGCGCGCGAGTACATGTGGGGTCAGTCCACCACGCGAATGAGATCCGCGATCGAGAAAACGAAATCGTGTTCGCCGGTGAGCGGGCCGCTCGCAGACAGCCGCACGCGCAAGATCTGGCCGTCGCCGGAATCTACTTCGAGGAGTTCGCTCGAGCCGCCGTAGATTTGCTGGCGAATGTTTCCGCGAAATTTCACTTCATGAGTCTGGCGTTTACCGTCGGGACACAGGCGAATCGTTTCGGGGCGAAGCGAAAAAAGCACCGGACCGTCTGCCTCTTCGACGGGCCAGCGCAGGACGCCGCAGGTGGCGATGCTGCGACGAATCTCGCCGCGCAGCAAGTTGGTTTGCCCGATGAATTGTGCGGTGTAGGCCGTCGAGGGGTGCGCGTAGATTTCGCGCGGAGAAGCAACTTGTTCGAGCGCGCCATCGCGGAGCAGTGCGATGCGGTCGGAGAGAGCCATGGCTTCTTCCTGGTCATGCGTTACGAAAAGGAAGGTGATCCCGATTTCGCGCTGAAGCGCTTTCAATTCGCTCTGCATTTGCTTGCGCAAATTGGCATCGAGTGCCGATAGCGGTTCATCGAGAAGCAGAAGCTGCGGACGGTTCACGAGGGCGCGGGCCAGCGCGACCCGTTGCTGCTGGCCGCCGCTAAGGCGCGACGGGCGCGCGCTGGCGAATTCCGTCATTTTGACCATATGCAAAGCTTCGCCGACACGCGCGGGAATTTCTTTTTTCGGCGCCCCTTGCACCCGCAAGCCGTAGGCGACGTTGTCGCGCACGCTTAGGTGGGGGAAGAGCGCGTAGTTCTGAAACACAGTGTTTACGCGGCGCTTGTAGGGCGGCAGCGTATCGAGGCGCTCGCCGGACATCCAGATTTCGCCGCCTGAGGGCAAGTCGAAACCGGCGATGAGGCGCAGAAGCGTGGTTTTTCCAGAACCGCTTTCGCCGAGTAACGTGAGAAATTCTCCTGCAGCAATGTTCAGCGAAATATTCTTCAGAACCTCACGTGCGCCAAACCGTTTGGCCACCGCACGCACTTCGAGCAGCGAAGTGTTGGCGTCCACGAGCGCGGGCTGCGGAATGGCGTTGGAACTCACTGTGCGGCTTTCACCTCGTTCCAGATTTCGTTGTACTTGCCGCGGCGCGGCACATCCTGCCAAAAATAGATTCGCTGCATGTAGGCGTCAGGATCGTCGAGGTGCAGGCTCTTCATTTCCTCAGGCGTGAGGAATTGCGAGGCGCCAGGATTCGCAGGCGTGTAGTGCGTCCGATCAGTCACCAACTTTTGCGTCTTCGCTTCAATCATGTATTCCAGAAAGGCTAAGGCAAGTTCTTTGTTATTGCTCGTGGATGTGACCATGAGGTGGTCGATCCATCCCGTGGTGTTTTCCTTGGGAATAGTCTCGCCAATCGGAAAATTCGATTTGCGAAGGTCGTTGGTATTAAGAGGCCAGCCCATGGCCAGAACGATTTCATGGTTTTGAAAGAGGTTGGTCAGCTCGCCGCCGGTGGACCAGATTTTTCGAATGTTGGGCTTCAGTTCAATCAGTTTCTTTTTGACGGCTTCAAGCTGTTGGTCGCTCAAATTGTAGAGCTGGGACGGATCAGGCTTGTCGTAGCCGAGAACTTGCGCGGCCATGTAGACCGTGGAAAGGTCGTCCCAAACGGAGATTTTTTCTTTGTACTTGGGATCCCAGAGGACCGCCCACGAGTCCGGCGGCTGCCCAATCGCTTTTGCGTCGTAAAGCAGCGGATTTGGCCCCCACATAAAAGGGACGCCATAGATTTGACCATTGCTTTTCACCAGAGGAAGGTCGCGGAGCTTGGCCGAGAGCTGCGGATAGGCGGGGAGCTTCGAGAGATCCAATGGCGCAGCCAAGCCGCTGCTCGCGATGGAGTGAGCGACGTCGCTCGATGGCGAGATCACGTCGTAGTTGGAGGCGCTTCCGCCGCGCAGCTTAGCGACTAACTCGTCGCTCGAACCCATGTAGGAAGCCGAGATTTTGCAGTGGTTCGCTTCTTCAAAGGCGCGCACGAAGGAAGGATCGGCGTAACCTTCCCAAACAAGCAGGCTGAGCGTCGTTTCGTTTTGCTTGCAAGCGACGCAGGCCATCGCTAGCGCCAGGATTCCGATGACGATTGTGCCCCGTTTCATACGGTCACCGATTTCCACAGCATCAACATCCTCCCACGCCAATTCTTGCGAATCTATCGCTGCTTCCTTTTCAAAACGTCGGCGGCGTGTTCACCCAAAGCAGCCAAGTCTCGGAACGACCGGGATTCCTCCAACGATGAGGCGTCGAGCTTTCGAAATAGAGGCTGTCGCCTGGCTCGAGCCGGTAATGCTCTTTGCTGTCGAGCCAAATTTCAAATGCACCGCGAAGAATGTGCAAGAACTCTTCGCCTTCATGCGAGTAAGACTCGCCGCTGCCACCGCCCGGCTTGATGCGAAACAGATGCGGTTCCATAGCCGTTTGTCCCCAGGCGAGCAATTCCATGCGCACGCCGGGAGTGGTCTCCAGGATCTTTCGCTGGCTTGGCCGCACGAGCCGCGGATTTTCCGCGGCGGTTTCAAAGAGCGAGAGGATATTCGTGCCATAGAACCGCGCGATGCGGCGCAGCGTCGAAATAGAGGAGCGCATTTGCCCGCGTTCGAGCGCGCTGAGAAAGCCGACCGAAACCTTTGTGGCGCGCGCCACTTGCGCGAGAGAAAGTCCGCGGCGCGTTCGCAAACGCCGGAAACGCTGGCCGGGAAGAGGAGCGCTCTCCGCCGGCGCCAAGACGACGCCCTGGCGTTTCAATACGTGGACGATGGCGGCAGGATTAAGCCCGCGGGCGCGGCGCAGAAAAACAGCGCGCTGCAGCAGCCGCACGTCGGCCTCAGCGTAAAGACGGTACCGGCTCTGTGTGCGCTGCGGAGAAACGAGGCCCAGCGCTTCCCATGCGCGTAAGGCAGAAGACGAAATGCCTACGCGCCGCGCCACTTCGCTGATGCGCAGTAGCCGCCGCACCGTTCGATTTGCTGATGGCTTGGAGAAATTCTTTCCGCTTGACACGGCTCCCGGCTTTCTCTAAGTTTGCTGGATTATAGTAAGGTTTCGGGGGCACAGCAACCTCGAAGAATCCTCTGCCCAGAGAATTTTTCGAGACAAGGGGTGAGTTCATGAAACTGGCTGCTGGATTTCAGCGGAGCGATGCGCTCCGTTACCGCTACTTTTTTTCTTTCCTATCTCTCGCGCTGGCCGTTCTTTTCGCCGCGTCGTTTGTAGGGGCGCAGAGCACTGGCGGCCGTATTCGCGGCACGGTCAGCGATCCCAGCGGCGCTTCGGTGGCAGCGGCCACGGTAACGCTCGTCAATGAAGCGACGCATTCCTCCCACGAAGTGCAAAGTGCCGCCAGCGGAGAATACATTTTCATCGAGGTGCCAGTCGGCAGCTACGAGATTGACGTCACCCAGGCCGGCTTCAAGAAATTTATTCGCAAGGGAATCGCGCTGGACTTGAACCAGGTCGTCAGCGTCGATATTACATTGCAGCTTGGCGCAGCCACGGAAAGTGTGGAAGTTACCGGAGCTCCTCCGATCGTGGACACCAGTTCCACCCAACTCGGCGCCGTGGTCAACGAGCGGGCCTCAACGCAATTGCCCTTGAATGAGCGCGACGTCTACCAGCTTCTGCAATTGCAGCCTGGCGTGCAATCGCAGCTTGGCAACGATACTTTTTATGGCTCGGACAAGCCAGGAGTCGTGACTGTAAACGGCGGACGTGGCCGTGCCAACAACTATTCCGTAAACGGCGGCGACGGCAACGACCTCTTCGCCAATCTGCCGGCCATCCAGCCTTCTCCGGACAGCATTGAGGAGTTCAAAGTGATCACCAATTCCTTTGATGCGGAATACGGCCGGAACTCCGGCGCTGTCGTAAACGTCGTGACCAAGTCTGGCACGAACAACTATCATGGCAGCATTTTTGAGTTCTTCCGCAACGACGTTCTCAACGCACATCCTTTTACTTTCTTCGCCGCGCCGAAGCCGGACTTCAAACAAAACCAGTTCGGCGGCACCATCGGCGGTCCAATCAAGAAGGACAAGACATTCTTTTTTGGTTCGTACGAAGGTCGCCGGATTGTTCAAGGAATCGTGTCACAGCCGATCAGCGTGCCCACTGGGGCCGAAATCAATAACGGAGATTTTTCCGCGAATGGCATCGCCAACGGCGTGGTTGATCCGAACGGCGTTCCGGGTTTTGCCGGATCCTTAACCGATCCGACCGTTGCGAACATCCTGGAGAATCGCTGCGGGTCAAGTCTGGGCGCGGCGAGCAATGCGGCCGTGCAATCCGTGATCAGCGGGGGCGGTCCGCAACTCTACAGCAAGATTTTTCCCAACTTCACGATCCCCACTCAATGTTTCGATCCCGTGGCTCTCAGTTTGCTGCAGTATGTTCCCGGATCGGGAGGAAGCGGCGGAG
>DATMKS010000057.1:0-76180 GCA_035571045.1 Verrucomicrobiia bacterium | reverse complement strand
TCCCTCCCGATTCCCCCGCGCCTCTCCGCCCCGCAAACCGGTAGCGCCCCCCGGGCAATTCCTCAATCACCCCCCGCTTCTTTAATTTAACCAGCATGTTAAATAGAGCCTTGCGCTCCGCCTTGCCAAGGTGCAAAGCCGCGGCAATCTCGTTCGCCGACGCCGCACCTTTCGTAACTTGCAGAAAACGCAATATGTTATCTGGACTCAACGATGATGGACGTGGCATAAGTCGGCTGCACCCCGGCGCACGGCTTTATTTCCACGAAGATTCTAGCCACTTTTTCCATTTTCTCAGGAACTTTTTTCGCTCTGCCGGGATTATATAGGTAGGCCAACACACGACCGGCCAGCCGCCCTCCGTCAGGCTGGCCGGACATCCCCGAAAGGGGAGCGAGGAGGCGGGACGACCTGGCCCGCCTCCTCTTTTTATTCCTGCGCGATCTTTCTGCCGCCCGATAAGTCCGAGCAAAACTTATGACGTACGCTCAAACACCGCCTGTAGCACGCCGCAGCGGCGCTCCATCAGGTTCCTGCGAAGGTTCGCGGCCATCTCCGCAAACTCTTGCCCGAGCACGAGGTGTAGTCCCAATCGAGGCACATCCGCAGGTTCGCGCTTCGCCCCCACCTTCGAAAGCCAATCGGCCGCGGCTTCCGAGACATCATTCCACACGAGCACGGAAAATCCGGAGCGAACAATGACTTCCCGCGTCTCCTCGAGAGTAATCAGATGGCTCAAGGCGGCGCTTCGCGCCCACGGCACGGGAAATAAGATTGCTCCTCCAGTCGATTGCACGACATCATGCACCGCAAAGCGGCCCCCAGCCTTTACGACGCGGGCGATCTCCGCATAAAACTCCGCTTTCTCCGCGATATTCATCGAAGCATGTTGTGTCCATGCGGCGTCAAACGTCTGGTCCGCAAAAGGCAAATGCAGCGCATCCGCGTGACGGTAGTCCACCAGATGCTCGAGTCCCATGCGTTCCGCCAACAGCGAGGCAATCCGGCAATAGCTTTCTGTAACGTCTATTCCGGTTACGCGGCACCCGTACGCCGCCGCAAGAAAACGAGAGGGTCCCCCGAGTCCGGAGCCCACGTCCAGAACATGCATGCCGCTGGATAGCGAGCACAAACGAGCAAGGGCGTCGCTGGCCTCCAGCCCTCCCACGTGGAATTGATCCAGCGCCGCCAGGTCGCGAGGCATTAGCCTCTGCCCTTCCAACAGCCCCGCGCCGCGCAATTGCTCGACGATGCGTTGTTCGAGATCGTCGCCGCTCGCATAGTGGCGCGTTACTGCCCCGCGTGCTTCCATAGCCGCCTCTCTATCGGAACTTTCGCGTCATCATCAGCGCGTCGTAGTCCGTGCCATCCACCCGCAAGGCGCGAGGCATGACGCCGTAGGACTCGAATCCGAATCTTTTGTAGAACTTCCAGGCCCTTTTGTTTTCCACCGCGACATACAGGTCTACTTGATCCACTTGCTGGCTGGCCACATCCAGAACGTGCTGAAAAATCGCCGCGCTCAAACCCGTCCCGCGATGCTCTTCCGCCACGTGCATATTCCAAACCATTCCCACATGACGCCGCTTCGGCGTCATCTGCTGCTGGAACGTCACGATCCCTCCGAGACTCCCCGCGACAAACGCGCCGTACGTCGCTTCCCGTTCGAGACGCTCGCCAACTTCCGTCAGGCTTCGAACCGATTCCTGTTCGTAGTCCGCTGCAAACGCGGAAGGAGCGGACCGCAGCGCCTCAAGAAAAAGAGCCTGATAGACGGGCACGTCCGCGGCCCCCAGCCGCCGAATTTCAAACTCGCTCATCAGAGACGCCTCCGAAGGGGATCTGCGCTCACAAACGCCTAAACCGCGCCTGCACAAAACAAAACGGCGCCTTTAGATGTCAGTCGTCCTCTAAACAGATGTTTGTTATCATCTAAACGTTGCAGTCGTCAACGCAAAAGTTTTCGAAACCGAAGGAGCGCCGCCAGATGCGAAAGTCCAAGGCCGATACCGCCAGAACGCGCGAACGCATTGTCGAAACGGCGTCGAAGCAGTTCCGTCGGCATGGAATCTCCGATGCAGGCCTGTCGCGCTTGATGGCCGCCGCAGGTCTCACCCATGGAGGGTTCTACCGTCATTTTGCCTCAAAGGACCAGCTTGTCGCCGAGGCCTGCCATGCGGCTCTTCTCTCCCTGACGGATGGCCTCGCAGCTCGCATTGCTGGAAAGTCTCCAGACCGCGCCCTGCCGCTTCTTCTCGAAAAGTATTTGTCTCGAGCCCACAGGGATCAGCCGGCTGCGGGATGCCTGCTCGCCGCCCTGGGTAGCGAGCTTGCCCGCTCCGATGCCGCCACCCGTGATGCGGCCACAGATGGTCTCCTTCGCTTGGCCGGCTTGATTGCCCGCCAACTAAAAACCTTACCGCCGGACGAAGCCCAGAGCCGCTCCTTGGCCATTGCTGCCGCCATGGTAGGAGCGATCACCCTCTCCCGCATCCTCACCGACGCCCCCACTTCCAACGCCCTCCTTCGCGCAACAAAAAACTACATCTTGAAAGCAGCCAGCAAATAGCGATAGTCGCGACAACGCGCGTGGTGGATGACTCTTAGCGCGCCGAGAAGGCAGGAGCAACTTACCATTTTCAGGGCTGCAGGTTCGTGCGGCGCAGAAGGTCTGCGAAGCGCGGGTCGGAGCGCAGGGGATCGAACATGGGGTTCGTTTTGATATACCCGACGCTTACTATGGAGTGGTCCTCATAGGCTTTTTCCAGCCACTCAAATGCCTTGTCCTTCTCCTCAAGACCAGCATAGATTTTGACTCTCCAGATCGGTGAAACATATTGGCGCTTCGAGAGCTCGTTCAATTTATCCAGCACCCTATGCGCCTCTGCCCTTCTACCTGTGACAGCGTACCCGTATCCGACCCCGGTTAGTGCCACTTCGCTGGCTGGGGCGATCGCCAGCCCTTTTTCCAAGTCCGCCTTACCTTCCTCGAGCATGGATTTCTTGAGATAAGAGATGCCCCGGAAGTAGTAGGCCTCAATGTAGTTTGGATCCAACTCTAGTACCTTTCGCTCTTGCGACATTACTTGGTCATACTGCCGTGCCAGGAAATATTCGACGCCCAAATCGACGTTATTGCCGAGGGAGATTGGATCAAGTTCCAAGATTCTTTTGGTCTCCGCGATGGCTTCGTTAAGCCGTCCGGTCTGCCACAGAACTTCGGCATGCAATCGATGGGCGTCCGCATAGCTTGGATTGAGTTCGATGGCTCGTCGAATCTCCTTGTCGGCGCCGGACCAATCCCAGTCATAACTTGATTTGATTAACGCCAGCGAACCGTGAGCTTCGGCGAGGGCGTCATCTAGCTCCACGGCCTTCAGAGCGGCATCCTTGGCTCTCAGATAACCCTCCTTGGCGGGAACAACGCCAAAATCTGCGAGCGAGCTGTAGCAATCGGCCAAGCCGGAATAAGCAAGCGCGTAAGTGGGATCTTTTGCCACTGCCTGCTGAAAGTATTCAATGCCCTTGTCAAATCCCTCCACCGTGGTTTTGTTCCACCAATAGCGGCCTTTCAGATAGTCCTGATAAGCTTCGGGATTGGCGGTGTAGCTTTTTGTCAGGCGCTTCTCTTCCGCGCCCGTTAAATGCACACGCAGCGCGCTTGCCATTTCCCTGGCGATCTCTTCTCGGAGAGTAACCATATCTGCGAGCTTCCGGTCGTACTGCTGTCCCCAGATGTGGCTGCCGTCGCGGGCATTGATCAGCTCGGCGCTGATGTTCAGCGTGTCCCCTCGCTGCGTGACTTTGCCCTTGAAGATCGCGCGCACGTTCAGTTCGCGACCAACCGTTTGAGGATCCGCTTCTTTGCCCTTGAAGCGGAAAGCGGAATCTCGAGACATTACCTTAAGATTCGGCAACTGCGACAAGCTGTTGATGAGGCTTTCGGTGATGCCGTCGCTCAGGTATTCGGTGTTTGGATCACCATTGGCGTTCACAAAGGGCAAGACCGCCAGCGAGTCAATGGCTTCGCCTCGCGCCGCGAATTCGTAAAACCAGCCCGCAGCCGCCAGCGAAGCCAGCACAGTAACCGCAGCGATCCCTAGCGCGGCCCGACTGCGCCAGTACCGTCGCGCTCTCGCCGGAAGGGAAGCAATAATAGGAGCGCCCACCTCTGGTGGCTTTTCCAGGTGCGCCGCCGGGGCAACCGGGAACTGTCGCACCGCGCCAACAAAGCGGTAGCCTCTCCGCGGAACGGTTTCAATGAACCCTGGGTCTTCACCCAAGGCCTTTCGCAGCAAAAAGATGTGGTTGGAGAGGCTACCCTCTTCGACGAACGTGTCGGGCCAAAGCATGCTGATCAGTTCGTCCTTCTCCAGCACGCGTCCACTATTTCGGACCAACAGATGCAAGGTGTCGAATGCTTTGGGCGTGAGCGCTACCATCTCGTTACCGCGCAACAACTTGCGTTCGGTGGGGTCTAGACGGAAGGGACCAAATTCGTAGAGCCGCAGTGTCTCGTGGCCCGGCGTCTCTTTCGCAGCGGAGGACGAATCGCGGAGACCTTCAGAAGCGGTTCTCCGGCGTGTTTCTTCGCTCACGGTTCTTCTCGCAGTCTTTGTGAGAACTCTTGAGAATTTGTGAGCTCGCCCAGAGGACTTCCGGTAAAGCCGCAGGCTACGTTCACGCGAAGAAACAGGCGGAAGGCCGGGCGCTTCGTGAAGCCTACTCCCGATTTCCGCTTCGTTCAACCTCTGTATAAGGATACATAAGGAGAGTGAAAAATGTTGCGAAACACAATTTCAAAGAAAAACGCTATCTCGATTTCCTTGGTCCTGTTCGGGCTGGCGGTGCTTGCCGCCATGTTCCTTCCTCTGATGCCCAGAGTGGCCCAAGCGGACGAGCGAAACGGAGAACTCCATGTGACGAAGAATTGCTCGGCGTGGACGCTCGACAACGGTTCCTTCTGCACGATCACGTCCTCGAACCTCCCAGAGATCGAACTCGGTTCCAAGGTTCTATACGCCCAGGCGCTTATCGGTTGTGATAACGGCGGTACCACCTATCCGTGTCCGGCTCCCCTCCCTACCCCCGAAGGCGGCTACATCTCTGTGGACAGTAGCGCCGTCCTCTACGTCGGGACCGGCGACTGGGCCGTCGGCCGTTGCACGCTCGATTCGACGGGCAATTCCGGACTGTGCACGTTCTCAGACGGAATCGGAAGGTTAGCCGGGTTCCACGCTCGGGTCGATGTATCGTCTACCGACGGAGTAAATTACTCCTGGAACGGGACGTACAGTTTCAGTCAGGACCATAAGTAGATAGCGGCAAGAAAGGCGTGGGGACGACCCTCAATACGCCACGATCGATTTGCCTTTGTTTCTTTGTGGGGTCGCCTACCGTTTGCAGTTTGTTTCTTGCGAATGGTAGGTCACTCCTTTTCCCAGGTCTTGACGGTTTCCGCACAACTCCACTGTCCCACCAAACCATTTCACTCCGTAACCGACCCAGGGTCCGCCTACCACGGCCGGGTGCCGCATACGCTGGTTTCGCGTGTGCGGGTTTTGGGCGACCTTCTGGGTCTATGTCCCAATTTGGACAGTCCTACGGGATGCGTCGCCGTATGCTTGGTCAGTGAGAATGACAGACCTGACACCGCAACTACTACTTGCCGTCCCGTGCCCTACGTGTGGAGTCGATGCGGGCAAAGATTGCTTGTCGCACGCAGGCGGGCTGAGTTCTGAACCGCACATAGATCGGACCCTTGATGCAGCCAAGGCGATTGAGACAAACAACGCCCAGCCCACACCGGAATAGATCGATCTTATGTCCACGTTGGATAGCAGGAGGTAGTGGCGCATACGGCGTTGTGAGAGGGTCGAGAAGGACGATTTACTCCTTGGCGGGTGGACGACCCATGAGCGACCTTCGCTGTTGGTGTATTTCTGCCTAGGGCTTTTCAAAACCGACCCGCGGTCCGCCTACCAAGGCCAGACAGTGCCGTCATAGCTCAGGAATTTTCCCGTCAATTCCATCGCATCTCCAGCCAGCACTTTGCGCATTCCCCCAATGCTCTGCTCCGGCGTCAACGCGGCGTTCGCCCCTCCCATATCCGTCTGTACCCACCCCGGGCTGAATACCACAACGCTGATTCCGCGTGGCCTCACGTCCCGGGCTAGGATCGACATCGCCATGTTCAAAGCCGCTTTGCTTGTTCTGTACTGATACGCCGCCCCAAACCCGATCGTTTTTTCCAACGCCTCCAGCGAACCCATTCCTGTGCTGATGGCCACGATCTGTTTTCTTTCGCTCGACGCCACGTTTTCGATGAGCGCCTCCGCCACTCGCATGGCTCCCAAAACGTTCGTCTCAAACGATTCTCGCCAACCGGAAAAATTCAGCTCGCCGAACGTGTTCCCGTCTCGCGTGAAAATCGCCGAATTTAGAATCAGCAGATCGATGGCCTTGCCCTTCAGCGTAGCCGCCAACTTCTTTACGGATTCATCGCTGGCCACGTCCAACGCTTGCACGGACACGTTTTTGTTCTTTGCCACCTGCTCCAATTCTTTGCTCTGCTTGGGATTGCGTGCCGTGGCGATCACCTCCCAGCCCTCAGCCGCATATTGACGCGCAAATTCCAATCCCAGCCCGCGGTTTGCTCCAGTGATCAGGACTCTCGACATGCCTCACTCCTCCTGTGTTCGACGAATATCCCCCGGAAATGAAGTGTGCCCCTCCTCACGAGGTTTGCACTTCCCGCGGATATCGCTCCGAATACGTCAGGTCTTTGATGCTCCTGGTGCCTCTTCGTCACACCCCAATTCCTCCCAACTACGCCCGCCGTTCAATGGCGGGTGGAACCTCCTTTCACCATCGAGAGGTTTTCGACTCTATCTTTTCCCGACGGGTCCGGCGGGTGCGGGTGCCCCAGGTTCGTTTTTTGAACCTGGGTCTTGGGGTCGGTTTCTCTTCTCACTCTTCACTCGCTGTCAGGCGCCAGCTCACTCCCCACTACTCACTACCCACTATTCACTATTCACTTCGATTTCACCGCGCAATCGTGCTCAGGAAAGGATAGTGACTCGCCGCAGCCATGAAGAACAACATGGGAAACGATAGCCAAAACGAAACGCGCGCGGTCAGGAAGCCCCAGCGCATCATGCGCTCGGCTTCGGGCGGAATCGGCACTCCTTGCTCCGCGCTCGCACGCGCCCACTTGATCAACTTTTTCTGGACGCGCCACACCACGCCCCAGGTATTGAGCAGCATGACGAGCCCGAGTCCTCCGCCGACGCTGATCGCCAGATGCGCATTGGAAACAGTTGGTCCGCCGTTCAACGCCATCACCAGCCATGACGCGGTGGCAACGACAATCGCGATGCCAATGCCGCGCACCCAGGGACTATTCACAAATCCTTTTGCAGGGAGTTGCAACGCGTAAATGAAAATGTATGCGACCACCCAAACAAGCAGCCACCAACCGAGCCATTTTGCCGCGAGCGAATGGTCGCCCGCGACTCGCGCATCCGCGAAGAGGTGCAATTGAAAATAGCGAATCCCAACAAGGACGGTCACCACAGCCGATGAGCGGAACCAACCCATGGCCTTGGACATCAGCGCCGGATAAACTTTCACGCGCGCGGCTGGCTCGACTTGCTTCATCGCCGGAGTCAGAACCAAATTGAAGAAGTACAGCAGCCCGATCCAGATGATGCCGAAAATAAGATGCAGCCAGCGCAAAACCATCATTTCGTTGGCCAGCGGATTATCAAGAAACGAAAAGTGAGGTCTCCACGCAGGAAAAGCGAGCGCCAAGAGAACGAAGAACATCAGTGACCTCCGGCTTCAATCGGGTGAAGTGGATCGAGCGGATCGCGCAATCGTCTTTCCGCAAACATCCTGGCGGATGGCGCCGTCGCGAATCCAGCAACACCGTACCGGATTGCGCCGCAGCCCGTCAATTTTGGGGCGCATCTGCGTGGAGCGAAATGGAGGCGAAAGATTTCCGCAGCGCGCGGCAAACTCAACGCGCTGGCAGCAAACTCCCCTACCGCATGCGAGAACTTATTGGTTGGCTGACGTGTTCGACGCGGCGGCCGTATTTCCGATGGCTGCGCCGTTGACAACGAGCTCGACGCGGCGGTTGCGCTGACGGCCGTCGGCGGTGTCATTCGTGGCGACCGGCTGGGTTTTTCCAAAACCGTGCGCGGTGATCGAAGACGCAGGCACGCCATTCTCCGCGAGGAAATCGCGCACGGAATCCGCGCGCCGCTCGGAGAGCTGCTGATTGAATTCGTCGGTGCCCACGCTGTCTGTGTGGCCTTCAATTTGCAAAGTCAGGCCAGGATGCGCCAGCAAAATTCCTGAAATTTTCGCCAGCTTTTCGCGCGCGCCCGGCTTGAGCGTGTAGCTGCCAGTATCAAACAGCACGTCGGACATATTGACGATGAGCCCGCGCGCGGAATCGCGCGTCTGCAAAATCGAATTGAGCTGATTCAAAAGTTGCGCGCGCAATTCCGCTTTTTCGGATTCGGCTCTTGCGGCGGCCTGACGCGCTTTATCCGCTTCGGCTTCCGCGGCGCGCTGTTGATCGACGGCAGCGGCTTTGTCGCGCGCGGCTTGTTCGGCGGCGGCTTGCGCGGCTTGCTGCTGTGCGACCGCGGCGGCGGTGGCTTGCTCGGCTTCCTGTTTTTGCCGCGCGGCGTCGGCCGCGGCTTTTTCCGCTTCCTGCTTCATGCGAACGGCTTCGGCTTTGGCGGCTTCGGCTTGCAGGCGAGCTTGGTCGGCATCCTGGCGGCGCTTGATTTCGGCAGCAGCTTGGTCTTCGGCGGCTTTTTTGTCCGCTATGGCTTTGGCTTGCGCGTCTTGTTCGGCTTTTTGCTTTACGGCCATCACGCGCGCTTCTTCGGCGGTTTCGACGACTTCGCGGGCGGCGGCTTCGACGGATTTTTTCTCGCTCTTGCGGCTGTAAACTTCTTCCGCGTTTCTGAGCTGCTGTTCGGCTTTGGCGAGCGAAGAAGGAGCGTATTTGTCGGCTTGGGCTATGCGGGCGATGCGAAGGGCGTTGCGCGCTTCGAACAGCTCGAGAGGCGTTTTGCGGTCGATGCCGAAAATGGCGTTTTCAATTTTGGTGTTTGAAGAGGAGTAGATGCCGCGGCCAAGCAATTCATATTGAGCGTCGATGTTTTCGATTTTGCCTTGCGTGGCGGGGCCGAGAGTATTTTCCAGGACAACCATGTTGCCCGGCTGAGTAACGGCGAAATAGGGTTCCGCGGTTACGATCATGCCGAACGTTTGCATGTCCGTGATGGCTTTGACCTGGCCACTGCCGTTCTTCAGAGCAACTTCGCCGAGATTCACGGCGCGGCCTTGAGGAGAAACGGCCCAGAGCACGTAGGTGAGATACTCGAGGCCGAATTTCGTGGCCTCTTCGAAGCCCATAAATTTAGCTTCGATTTCCATGCGGTTGCTCTTGCTATCGACTCTGGCCTCGCCAGAAGCGCCTTGCATAAGCTCCGTGCCGCTGAAATCGATCTTCGTGGAGCCTCCGGCCCGGCGATAGTTCACGGCCTTGGTGGTGCGAGAAACGGTGGCTGGCGCGGAAGCCGGCGAAGTTGCAGCGGCCTGCGAAGCGGCGGCCTGGCTTTGGGGTTTCGCCGCTAGAGACGCCTGGGCGAATAGGGGCGCGGCAAAAATGCCGAGTATCGCCGGGATTGCGAGATAAAAAGATGCCTTTTTCACGTCAGACTCCTCGGTCGCCATCGGTGGCGACGTGTTCTAAACAGACGACGCTCGCTTGTCGGCCGAGCGCTTCGAACTCCAAACAGGTGATATGTCCCAGGTTCTTTTTATCGTAGCAAGAACGGGCCGGAGGGGAAGGGCGCGGAGCACGCTTATGTACAAATGATTACGGGGATGGCCAATAGAACAGGTCAGTTACGCGCCCGAAAGCGGAGGAAGAGGGTGATTTGCGATTGGATGGCGAATTCGAGAAAAATTTTCGGTTCGTTAGTAGAGTAGTAGCTCTACTCCATGGCCACAAACTCCGTCGACTCCACCAGTTCGCCGCCCATTCCATCCGGGCCCTCCGCTTCGAGCAAGCGGCTCCTGCCGTGGCTGGTGGCTGTGGCGTTTTTCATGGAGTCGCTGGACACGACGATTCTGAACACGGCGGTGCCGGCTATTTCAGAGGCGCTCAAGGTGACGCCGCTCAGCATGAAGTCAGTGCTGGCGAGCTACACGCTGAGCCTGGCGGTTTTCATTCCGATAAGCGGGTGGATGGCGGACCGGTTCGGGACGCGCCGCGTGTTTGCATCCGCGATCGGTCTCTTCACGCTGGGATCTTTTCTCTGCGGCGTTTCGAGCAACATCCATGTGCTGGTGGCGTGCCGTGTTCTGCAAGGCTGCGGCGGAGCCATGATGGTACCGGTGGGGCGGCTCACGCTGGTTCGAACGTTTGCGAAGTCCGAACTGATTCGCGCGATGAGCTTCGTGGCTATTCCTGCGCTGGTCGGCCCCATGCTGGGACCGATTGCCGGCGGACTGATCGTCGGATACTTACACTGGCGGTTCATTTTTTTCGTGAATATTCCGATCGGCCTCATTGGATTGTTGATGGTCTATCTGCATTTGCCGGACTATCGCGAGAAAACTCACCCGCTCGATATTGTCGGGCTCATCCTGTTTGGCTCGGGAATCGCGCTGCTGTCCTACGTGCTGGAGATCTTCGGCGAACATACGCTAAGTACGGCAGAAATTCTGGGACTACTGGCGGTTTCGCTGGCGCTCATCGGCGGCTACTTGGTTCATGCGAGGGAAATCGAATTCCCGCTGCTCCGGCTGAGTCTATTTCGTATTCGTACATTCAGCGCTTCCGTCAGCGGCAGCTTCTTCACGCGTCTTGGGATTGGCGGAGTGCCTTTCCTCTTGCCATTGCTGTACCAAGTCGGGCTTGGATTCACGCCGATTCAGTCTGGATTGCTGATCATGCCGCAGGCGCTCGCCTCCATGAGCACGAAATTTCTGCTGCCGAAGATTTTGAACCGTCTGGGCTACCGCGTTGTGTTGGTTTCGAACACCGTGATACTCGGTCTTCTTCTGCTGCTTTTTGCAACCATCGGCCTGCACACACCGGTTTGGATCATCGTGCTGCAAGCCTTTTGCTATGGCGCGTTCACTTCGCTGCAGTACACGAGCATGAACACACTTGTCTATGCCGACGTCACCGAAGAAGAAACGAGCAGCGCAAGCTCGATTGCCAGCACGATGCAGCAAATGTCCATCAGTTTTGGGGTAGCAGTAGCAGGGCTGGCCACCGCGTTTTTTGTTCCTCGTGTTCATTCGAATCCGGCTGAAATGATTCACGGCGTGCATGAGGCGCTCGTCGTTCTTGGCGGATTCACGATTGTATCCACGGTCATTTTTCACAATCTGAAAAGTGGCGACGGGCAAAACGTAAGCCAGCAGAAGGTCGTTCACGCCGGGTGAGAAATCTTGTTTTCGCGCGTGCTCCTAACCGTGATTTGGCGGCTCAGTGGCTGAGAGCGTCTTGCACTTGATGCCAGTTACGCCTGCAAAGCGTTGTTGGAACAGAGCGTAAAACTACTCATGTCGCAAGGCAACCATGGGATCGACCCGCATCGCACGCCGAGCCGGGACGTAGCACGCGGCAAGCGCGACAAGTACAAGCAACACTGCAACCGCAGTCATCGTCAGCGGATCATTAGCATGAACATCGTAAAGCATTGAGGTCAAATATTGCGTCACGCTTAGAGCCACTCCGATGCCCAGAGCGGCTCCGACAACCGCCAGCACAATACCTTGCCGCAAGACCAGCTTCAGCACGCTTCCCTGTTGCGCACCAAGGGCCATGCGAATTCCAATTTCGCGCGTGCCCCGCGAAACTTCGTACGACAGGAGTCCGTAAAGTCCCACGCACGCCAGCACCAGCGCCAACAAAGCAAAAAAGCCGGAGAGCCGCGCGACCAGCCGCTCCTGGAACAGCAAACGATCGATTTGCTCGGATTCCGTTTTCACGTCGAAGAGCGGCAGATTCGTGTTTACTTGCGACACGACTTCACGTATCGCGGGAAGAATGGCCTGAGGGTCAGCCGCAGTGCGCAGCTCGAAGGAGGCTCCCCCGAACTGCTGCGGCGTGTACATCATGGCGTGAATCTCCCGCCGCAGGTCATTGTATTTTGCGTCGCGCACCACGCCGACGATCTCGAAGCCTGCACTCGCCGGACCGTTCGCGTCTCCCGCCGACTCGCCAAACCGTTTCCCGAGCGGATTTTCCTTGCCGACGTATTTCTCGACGAACGCCTGATTCACAATCACCGGAGTCGGGGCGGAAGTTGGAGTATCACCGGCGTTAGAAGCGGCAAGCTTAAAATCGGAGGCGCCGAACTCACGGCCGGTAAGAAACGGAATTCGCATCGTCTCGAAGAAATTCGGACCAACACCGAGCGTGTCGGCTTCGGAATCCTGGTCTTGCGGCGTGCCCGGCCAGTGGAAGCTGGTGATCATGAGCCCGTTACTCAATAGCGGCATCATCGAGTAGCTCGCGGACTTTACCCCCGGCGTTTCCGAGAGGCGGCCCTGCAAGTCGCGATAGAGGCTGTCTGCTTGTGGGCCCTTGTAGCCAATCAGCGTCGGATCGATTCCGAAAATCAAGATGTTGTGCGAATCGAATCCAACGTCCACGCTGCGAAGGTTCGCGAGCGTGCGTACGAGAAGTCCTGCGCCCACGAGCACCACGATCGCGAGCGCGACTTGCGCCACCACGAGCGCGTTGCCGATGCTGAACCATTTTCCGCCGGCACGGCCAGCCCTCGCAGAGCTTCCCTCGACTTCCTTGAGCGCCGGCGTCAAATCGACGCGCGCGCCACGAAAAGCCGGGGCAATCCCGAAAAGAATTCCGGTGAGAAGCGAAACCGCGACGGTGAATCCGAGGACGCGCAGATCGACACCTGTTGCAAATCCCAGGGGACGCGACTGATTGCTCGACACAAACGAAACGATCGCGTGCGCTCCCCAGTAGGCGAACAGAATCCCCAGCGCGCCACCGAGCACCGAGAGCATTATGCTTTCCGTGAAAAGCTGCCGCACAATCCGCGCACGGCCCGCGCCCAGAGCCAGCCGGACCGCCATTTCCTTTTGACGCGCAGCGGCCCTAGCGAGCATCAGCCCTGCGACGTTGGCGCAGGCGATCAGCAAAATGATTCCGACAGCAAGCATAAGAACATACAGCGGATTGGAGTAGCGCTTGCGAGTGCCGGTTAAACCACTCTGCGCGGGCACAAGAGTAATTTCTGGATTATCGGCGGCCGTGGATAAGGTCTTCGGGCCGTTAGCAGCATCGGGTCCGCGCAGGCCACCCGCAGGCGAGGCTCCTGCAGGGGCAGCCATCATGACGGCCCTATTGCCTGCGGATTGTGGCATCGGCGCGCCGACCGCTTGCCCCTGAATTTGAACCGGGCTCGAACCCGGCGCACGTTGCGGCACGGCGGACATGACTTTCGCGCCATTGCCGCCAGTCGGTACGCCCGGCAGCGGCCGACGTGCTCCCGCCGCCTCACCGCTATGGAAAAGCGGGACGGCTCCGTGAAGCATTTCATTGCGGAAGAGGCCGCTCGCGGGCGCCTGTGCCTGAGCGAGCTGTGTTCCGGGTTTGAGCCGGCCGATAAGTGTGAGCCACCAGTAGCTCACGTCCGTTTGACGGTCACGCCAGCGCATGGTATCGGTGATGCGTTGTGCGTCGGAGAGCGGAAGCCAAACGTCGTAATCGCTACCAGGAGTAATTCCGGTGAATCGCTGCTCGGCGACGCCGATGATCGTGAAGGGGACATTGTTCAGCTCAATCGTTCGGCCGACTACGTCCCGAGAACCGCCGAAGGCGCTTTGCCAGTAGCCATAGTTGAGCACGGCGACGGGCGCGGCGGCTGGCTTGTCGTCGGTTGCATCGAGCAGCCGGCCAGTGGCGGCTTTGAGGCCCATGGTGCGGAAGAAGTCTCCGGAAACTAGCTGGCCGTTGATCACCGAGGGAGAACCATTCCCTGTCAAATCCAACCTGCCAGTATTAGCAAAGGCAGCCATCGCCGAAAAAATATTTGCTTGTGCCATTTCGCGAAACACGGGCTCAGAGAACGAGCAGCCCCCGGGATTCTTAGCGCCGAGGCGCATATCATTTGCGCAATCGCCAGCGGATTGGTAGCCGTGAACGTTGGGTGAGTTTCGTGCGCTCCACTGAAGCAGGACCAATTGGGAAGGATCTTCGACGGGGAGCGATCGCAGCATCACTGCATCGATCAAGCTGAAGATCGCCGTGTTTGCGCCGATGCCCAATGCGAGCGTGAGAATAGCCACCGCCGCAAAGCCAGGAGATTTCGCGAGCATGCGAAGACCATAGCGAACGTCCTGCCGGAGTTGATCCCACCAGAACCAGCGATGGGATTCGTAGAATCGTTCCTCCGCTCGCGTGACGTTGCCGAACGCCCGCCGCGCAGCCGCTAGTGCTTCGTACTCGCTCAGCCCTTGCCCGCGCAAGCGCTCACTTTCGAGTTGGATGTGCGCTTTGATTTCATCGGTGAAATCGTTCTCTTTCCGTTTGCGTCCGAACATGGGCTTAGCTCCCTTCGGCTTGAGATTCCAAGATCCGCCCGATGGCTGCCGTCAGCCGCTTCCACTTGGTCGTTTCTTTCACGAGTTGTTTCTGACCGGCCGGAGTCAGCGAATAGAAACGCGCCTTCCGGTTATTTACCGAAGTTCCCCACTTGGCGGAAATCCAGCGCCGCTCCTCCAACCGCTGCAGCGCAGGATAGAGCGCGCCGTGTTCCACCAATAGCTCTTCTTCGGAGGTTTGTTGAATCGCGCGTGCAATCCCTTGGCCATGCTGGGAGCCAAAGATGAGCGTGCGCAGGATGAGCAGGTCGAGAGTGCCTTGCAGCAGTTCCAGGCGGTCTTTGGCTTCTTGGGTAGACATAGGACCTACCATGCCCGGACTCAGGTAAGATGTCAACCCAGCAAGACACCGGAAAAAGCGCGGTAAGCTTGCAAGTTTTCGCCGTTCCTCAGTGAGCAGTGACTCCATCGATTGGAGTAGTTGGTTGAAGGCCGCTACGCAATTACGCCTTTCCGGGGCAGGGCCCGACGCGGGCTGGGTCGAAGAGCCCGGGCTGCGGATTGATTCTTTCACGGAACTTTTCGCTTACTTAGACGTCTATGTATTGCGAGGTCCGAGTATGGCTAAGGCTGACTCTTTGCAAGGGTCGATGGATCTGCTTGTTTTGAAGATACTTTCGCGGCGGCCGGGATTGCACGGCTACGCGATTATGTCTGCGATTCAGGATATTTCGGGCGAAGTGCTGCGCGTCGAGGAGGGCTCGCTGTATCCAGCGCTGCACCGGATGGAAGAAGCGGGGTGGATTCGGGCGGAGTGGGTGATGAAAGAGACAGGGAGGCGGGCGCGGTTGTATGAGTTGACCGCAGCGGGAAGGAAGCAGCTCGGGATGGAAGAGTCGCGCTGGCAAGCGGTGACTTTGGCTGTGAATCGCGTTTTGCGGGAGGCCTGATATGTCGCTCTGGACACGAATTGGGAATGTGCTTGGCGGGGAACGTTTGAATCGCGAGATCGACGAGGAACTCGAAGCGCACATTGCGGAGGCGATTGCAGGTGGGCGCGACCCTGTCGAGGCGCGAAGAGCGTTTGGATCGGCGCTGCGGCACCGGGAAAGGAGCCGCGACGTGAGGCTCGTGACGTGGCTGGAATCGTTGCGCTCGGACGCGGTGTTCGGCTTGCGCCAGCTCAAGAAAACCAAGGTCACTTCTCTTGCGGCCATTCTTTCGCTCGCACTGGCTATCGGAGCTTGCACGTCTGCGTTTCGGTTGATTGACGCGCTGCTGCTGCGGCCATTGCCGGTGGGGAATCCGGAGCTGCTTTACGATTTGTCGCGCCAAGGCATCGGGCCTGAAGGCAAACCCCAGAACTTTGATGGTTGGGCTTATCCGGATTTTCAGCTGATGCGCGCGGCGGTGAAAGATCAAGCCGAATTGTTTGCGGTTTCTTATGCCGAGCCGGTAGATCTGACTTACGGGTTAGACGAGGAAATTGAAAAGGCCTACCTGCAGTACGTTTCCGGCTGGATGTTTCCAACACTAGGGTTGCGGCCGGCTCTGGGGCGGCTGTTCACCGAAAACGATGATGTGAAACCGGGCGGGCATCCGTATGCGGTGTTGTCGCACGATTATTGGTCGCATCGCTTTGGGCAGGACCCGAAGGTGATCGGGAAGACTTTTCGAATGGGCAATGAGATTTACGAGATAGCAGGCGTGGTGGAAGCACCTTTTACCGGAACCGAACCCGGGACGATGGTGGATATTTTCGTGCCTGCGATGATGAACCAGCGCGTTACACGCAAGGACTCTACCTGGCACCGGACTTTGGCGATGGTGAAGCCGGGCGCGGCGCTCGAACCGATCCGGCAGAAGCTGGATGCAACTTCGCGCGCGTTCGAAGAAGAGCGAGCCAGAGGCTTCATGGGAATGCCCAAGGATGAGATTAATAATTTCTTGAATCAGAACGTCTTGCTCGAGCCCGCGGCCAACGGAGTTTCCGATCTGCAATCCGAAACGCGGCGCCCGTTGGCCGTTCTCGGCGTGCTCGTGGCATTGGTACTGCTCATCGCATGCGCGAACGTCGCCAATCTGATGACGGCGCAAGCTTCTGCGCGGGCGCGCGAAATGGCCGTGCGTGTTTCGATCGGTGGCGGGCGATGGCGTTTGATTCAGCTTGTGCTCGTGCAAAGCGCGTGGCTCGCCTTGCTGGCAGCCGTGATTGGAGGATTATTCGCTTGGTGGTCCGGGCCGTTCGTCGTGAGCATGATCAATCCTCCGGACAACCCCGCGCGTCTGATACTTCCTTCGGACTGGCGAGTTTTGGGCTTTGGCCTGGTGCTCGGACTCGCCGTTACGTTGCTATTCGGCTTGGCGCCAGCTCTGCGCGCTTCGGCTGTCAATCCGGTTAGCGCATTGAAGGGTGGAGAAGATCCGCATTCGAAGCGGCGCTTGATGCATGGGCTGATCGCCGTGCAGGTGGCGTTTTGTTTTCTCGTGCTTTTTGTGGCGGGGCTATTCGTGACCACGTTTCAACGATTGTCCCGTCAGCCTACCGGATTTCTGGCGGACCGGCTTCTCGTGGTCGACACCGTCGCTCGGAATCCGCAGCCCGTCGAGTTTTGGGAACAGGTCGCAGACCATGTGCGGAGCACACAAGGGGTGGAAGCGGTCGCCTTGGCGGATTCGCCTCTGCTCGGCGGCAGCAGCTGGAACAATTTTATTTCCGTCAACGGTGCGCCACCCAATGGGGTGCTGTCCTACATGCGCGCCGTTTCGCCCGGCTGGTTGGATGCCATGAAGATTCAACTCCTAGATGGAAGAGATTTCCGGCCCGGCGATGCACATCCCGGCGCAGCGCTAGTAAACGAAACCTTTGCGAAAACTTACTTTGACGGCGTGGATCCCGTGGGAAAAACGTTCGATCTTTCTTTGGACCAAGGCGCACGCCTGCATTACGAAATCGTCGGCTACGTGCGGGATGTCCGGTATCGGGATTTGCGCGAGCCCATTTTGCCGCAGCTCTATGTTCCGTTCCATTCCCTCGACGCGAAAGGCGCCTCACCCAGGAGAGGCGGGGGGATTTTGCTGGTGCGCACGTCTCTCGCGAATCCCCGCGCCTTGGCATCCATACTTCGGCAGGAAGTACCGCGGGCGCGGCCGGAGTTTCGCGTGAGCCGCATTCGTACGCAACTCGAGATCAATCAGTCGCACACTGTGCGTGAGCGGTTGCTGGCGACCCTGGCCCTTTTCTTCGCGATTGTGGCGCTATTGCTTGCGGGCGTCGGGTTGTACGGCGTGCTGCACTATTCCGTGCTGCAACGCCGCCGCGAAATTGGGATTCGCATGGCTGTAGGCGCCGAAGCCGGCGGCGTGGCTCGATTGGTGACTGCGGAAGTGTTTAGGATGGTGGCGGTGGGAGCCGTTGCGGGCGTGGGAATGGGGATGCTATCGGTGCGCTACGTAGAATCGCTCTTTTACCAGGTGAAGGCGACGGATTTCGAGATGCTCGCCCTTCCGTCGCTGGCGATTCTTGCGGGAGCGCTGCTGGCCGCTTTGCGGCCGGTGATCCAGGCGGTGCGAATCGATCCGGCGTCGATGTTGCGCGCGGAGTAGATGTAGCCGCGCCCAGGCGGATTTTGCCTGCGTCGAGAGCGCGGCGTGGTTGAGCAATCCTGGACAGTCGGCTAACCGGCGAAGGGCTAGACTTGGAGGGCGACTAGAAAGAGGTAAAGGCATGTTGCTGATGTTCATCCTTCCGGTGGTGCTTCTAGTAGCGGTCGTGGGCAGTCTTCCGATTTGGCGGCACAGCAAGCAGTGGGGCTATTACCCGATTAGCGGCGTGGGGCTGATGATATTGATTGTGATTTTTCTTTTCTGGACGGGGCGTTTGTAACAGGAAAACAGGACATTTGAGCGACTTGCGTCTTGCTCTATCAAGGCCCGGCAAGCTTCGCCAGAGGAATGATGAATTCTATTGGTGCCCGAGAGAGGACTCGAACCTCCACGACCTTGCGATCACTAGCTCCTGAAGCTAGCGCGTCTGCCAGTTCCGCCACTCGGGCACGAGTGCTGTGCGTGAAACCCCGGGCGAGCCGGGATTGCAGTTCCAACGAGGCTTTTTCATTGTGCCCGCCGACTCCCGCTTTGTCAACGAAAGCGGCGGCCCTTCGGCTGCATTCCTAAAATACTCCTCCAGGGGAAAGTCCTAACCCTCTCGGTGACGCTTCGCGGGTGACCCGCGTAAACCACAAAAAACACAGGGCTTGCACCCGCCCTACGAGAGTTTTGGCAGTGCGATAACAAACGCCCGACAAGGCCCGGCGAGCATCCATTTGTCTTATGGCAAGTACTTGAAATTCAAATAGTTAGTGCTATACTCCCCAGTTAGAACGCGGTCTCACACCTGCCTAGTCCTCGCTATAAAAGACCGCGCTGCCTTCAGTGGGAGGTCACCATGGAACCCATTACCGGACCTATCCTTTACGTCTTGATTGCCTGGGGGATTGTCACCGCCATCTTCATGCTGTTGTTAATCCGGCGGAGCGTTCTCGCCAGCCATGAAGATGATCAGATTTTTCTCGACGCTGCTCAAGAACACATGGCGCGAGAACAAAGGGAGATCATTGAGAAGATCAACACGCTCTCCCGGCCTCTCATGACCAGCGGCATCGCTTCGGGAGCACTGCTTCTGGTTCTTGCCGGTCTGTGGCTCTACAACGGCTTGAAGAACTTTTAGTCACGCGCCGCTAGTGCCTGGCCTCTAGTTCGCTCCCGGACCGTTTGGTTTGGGTTGTGCCACTTGCGGCGTGTTTGCGGGTGCGATGGGTTGAGCCGTTGGCGCAAGCGACGTGTGGTTGTGCACGATCACCCAGCGATTATTCCTTTTCTCCAGGATCAGGGTGGTCTGCCCGCGGGCTGCCGTGGGCTGGCCGTCCACGACCGCGGAAAAATCCCACTGATAGCAGGCCCACGCGAAGTTGCCGCTGTACTTAATGTAAGTATTTGACCTGTCCATGCGCACCTGCTGCATCCGATTGTGTTGCTCTTCATAGACCGCAAGATAATTCGTCCAGGTGAAAACCGGCGGCGCCCAGATGCCGTTGACGATGGAGACGTCGTCGGCGTAGTCCTTGCGCAGCTTGTCAATGTCCCCGAGTTGCCACGCGCCCAACATTTCCGAAATCGTGTAGTCGATCTGTTGCTCGTCGCCTATGGGCAGCGCGGCCGTGCTGTCGGCGGCCGGCGCGTCGTTTTTCTTTTTCTTCTGCGCCGCCGCCGGTGAGGCGAAGGCCAGCAAAAGTGCCGCTCCCAGTAAGACTGACACGGCCGTCTGCGTCCTCCAACCTGCCCGATACTTGGGAAAATAATTCTTCATGCGTCTTCGACCCCCGGTAAAAGAGAATAGCACGCGGATTTGTGCCCAGCGGCGATGTGTCCAGTTGATTTACTTGCGGTAACTTGACCTTGCCACAACGCAGATGACGCCGAAGTCGCGTTTTGGCTCAGTTTGTTTCGGTAGCGCTAAGCAAATTTACGAAAAGCCGGTACGCACCAGGAACGCCTTCGGGAATTTGGCGAAAGAAAGCGATGCCTGTGTAGATGTATATCCCCTTGCCGTAGTGTGTGTAGACGATTGCGCCGTTGAGATCCGGCTCGCCAGGATCGTTCATGGCCAGTAGCGGTGTGTATTTTGCGTCGAATTGCGTCCAGTAATAAAGGCCACGCTCCTGCACCCAGCCTTTGAAATCTTCCTGCGTGATTTTGTTCGGGCGGTTCAGTAGTGGATCGTCCGGCTTCAGAAATTTGACGGGAGAATTCTCGTCGGTGATGCGCGGCAGCTGGCCGCCCGGCCCGTTCTGGATTTTCGCGGGATAGGGACCATATTGCGCTCTGTTCCACGCAAAGTCCCGGTTGTATTGCACGACGAGCGTGCCCCCGTTCGAGACATATTGCAGAAGCCGCTGGTTGGCACCTGGAAGCTCCGGACGCAGTTCATACGCGCGCACGCCAACCACGACGGCATTGAATTTTGAGAGATCGCCGAAGGCCAGGGCCTGCGCATCCAACATTTCGACTTGGAGTCCCAGCGTGCGCAGCGCCTCCGGAATCGGCTCGCCTTCAGCGGTGATGTATCCGACACGCAGGTTTTTCGGCACGCTTAGATCGAGGGCGTACACCTCGCATTGCGCGGGTTCGCTCCAGAATTGAGTGGGCAGCGAAGGCAACGGCTCGATGGAAGTGGAGAATTTTTCGTTGCCGCGCTTGGCGTAAGCCGTGATCGTATGTTTCCCCGCGGTCAATTTATTCGGCGGGGTCACGGTAACTTTCGCGAACTTCTCGCCGGCACCGTCGAAGGCAAGTTCCACCGGCGCGCTCGCGGTAAAGCCGTCGGGCAGGTCAATCCAGACAGAAACCTTGCCCGGCTGCGTGGCGTAGGAATGCACCTTCAACAAAACATCGAAAGATTTCCCTGGCTTTCCCAACACTTCGAGCGCTTGTTTGGGTTCTACTTTCAACGTATACGCCGGCACGATTCGCAATGGCACTCGGTCCACGCGAGTGGAACTTGGAGCAATGTGTGTCACAGGAACGGTGACAGAAAACTTGTAGCCGCCGATCGTCACTTCTTGCTTCACCGTCACCAAGGGCGGTGGTTCGGGCTGCAGCTTTTCCCAGGCCGTCAACTCGGGAGCAGCCTGAGCGACGTCAACTGTGAACTGATACCCCTTTGCGGCATCGCCTTCCCGCTTGGTCTCTTTGAGGAATTGAGGAAGATTCAATTCCGCCGCGCCGAGCTCGCAACCTGCTTCGCTGCGGCAAATGGCCTGGGCTGACACGCCGAACGACTCTCCGACGACAAGAGTGTCGCGGTCGGCTTCCGCCCGGACCTCGACGGCCGCCGCGAGAGTCAATGCGCGATCGATCCGCTCACGTGCTCGCCGAAGCTCAAAGGCGAGTTGCGAAGACGGCGCTCCTTCAAATCGGGGAGAGATTAAGTCGATTTGCCTGGCGGCGCCGACCAAACTCAGGGACGCTTCGGCCCAATGGAGAGCCAGGGCTTCACCATGCGCCTTCTCAATGGAAGACTCCGCTTCTCTCATGGCGCGCCTGAAGGTTCCTTCCGGTGCCGCCTCGCTCGGAAGCTCATGAAGTGGTTCGGCCAAGGTCGCGGGGTCGAGTTTCGCTCCATCTTCGCGAATCAGCACCAGGGGCCGGCGGAGAAACGGTGAGTTAACAAAGCCTGTTATGCCTTGCGAGCGGTGATTGGAAAAAGCGTCGAGCGCGATCTCCCGCCAGGGCTTGCCCCAGAGCTCCGATATTTCGTCGACGGGTAGGGAATATCCGTTTGACGTGGCGCCGGTTGCACCGCCGCGCTCCGTGTCCAAAATCTGCAATGGATACACTGAGCTTCCCCAGGCAGCCAATCCATCCTTGGATATTTGTTCGGGAAATGCTTTTGGATCAGCTGCCATCTGCGCCGCTTTCGGCGTCCACAACCCGGAAGTTTGGTGGTGCCCGTGACCGCCGTGCACGCCGCCCCAGCCGTTGATCACGATGTTGGGGCGATAGGTGCGGATCACGCGCACCATTTCTCCGAGGACCGCGTCGCCCCAGATTTTTTCCGTTTCCTCGGGAGTTTTCGAGAACCCGAAATCCGGCGCGCTTCCAAAAAAGAGTTTTATGCCGTAGCCCCGTGAGGCGGCGAGAAGTTCTTGCGTGCGGATTAATCCAAGTTGCGGAGCCTGCTCCGGCCCAAGGTCGTTTTGCCCGCCTTCGCCGCGAGTGAGGGTCAGCAGCGCAACATCCGCATGGAGTCCACGTGCGAGATAGGTGAGCAGGGCTGCCGATTCATCGTCTGGATGCGCGGTGATATAAAGGATGCGCGTCGTGACGCGGGCGCTGTCGATGGCCTCGATGGTTTCGGGAAGGCCCGGGCCGGTTCCAGGAGCAGGGGGGAATTGCGCCGATGATGGTTGTGCAGAAAGAGCAGCGAGCACGCCGCCGAACAAGATCGACCGCACGGCCTTTTTAGATTCCATCGTTCTCCTATACAGACGTTTCACGCACCCTCCGGTTCCTTCGCTTCCTCTGCTTCCGCAAACGGCCATTGTCGCATTGTACGGGCCCAGATAAGAAATGCGAGCGCCCCCAGGGCGATCTCCGCCAATCCCCACTTTCTCGCCGAACCCGTTTGCCAGAAAAGCCACGCCCATCCGAACACCGTCAGCACTGCCGGCACGGGGTAAAGCCACATCTTGAATGGCAATCGCGCCGATCCCCACCTCCGCCGCAACAACATTACGCCGACGGCCTGGCCGATGAACTGCACCAGCAAGCGCATCGCCAGAATGCCCGCGATAGCCGTCTCCAGTTTTAAAGTTACGCTAAATAGGAACGCCAGCCCGCCGAGCGCCAGAAGCGATACGTGAGGAAAATGTTTGGTCGGGTGCAGCCGCCCGAAAATCGGGAAAAAGTTTCCGTCCAGCGCCGCCGAATACGGTACGCGCGAATATCCCAGCAAAACCGAAAACACCGAGGCGAGAGCCACCCACAAAACCATCCACGTTGCCGCTTGCGCGGCGTGAGCGCCGTACAATCTCTCCACGAAAGTGCTGACAATAAATTTCGAATTCTGCGCTTCCCGCCACGGTACAACGCCCAAAATGCTGATTTGCATAGCCAGATACAGCACGGTGATGCCGAGAATGGAAAGAAAAATCCCGCGCGGGATATTCTTCTCCGGATCGCGGATTTCTCCGCCTAGATGGCAAATGTTGTAGTAGCCCCAATAACTGTAAACCGTCTTCACCATCGCCGCCCCGAGGCCCGCGAACCACAGCGAAGAGAGTGAAAACGCGCCAGGAGGAAAATCGAACGCCATTTTTGCGTTGAAGTGGCTTGCTCCTCCCCATATTAGCCAGAGCAGAGTGCCGACCACGCCTATCCAAAGCAGGACTGATATTTTTCCAATAGTTGTAATGCGACGATAGAGCAGAACCACGAGAAAAAGCACAAGACCGCCCGAGACGGCTTTGGACCCGAGTGTTGAAAGTGGGTGGAGATAGGCGGCGTAACTTGCAAATCCAATGGAAGCGGATGCGATGGAAAGTGGCGCCTGAACAAAGGTCTGCCACACAAACAGAAAAGACATAAGGCGGCCCCAACGTCCCGGCCCATACGCCTCACGCAGAAAAACGTAAGTTCCGCCGGCGCGTGGCATGGCCGCGCCCAGCTCGGACCAAACAAAAGCATCGAGAGTGGCCAGCACGGCTCCCGCAATCCAGGCGATCAGAGCTTGTGGCCCGCCCATCGCTTTGATCACCAGCGAAGTGACCACAAACGGGCCGATGCCCACAATCTCGATCATGTTGAGCGCGACGGCCTCTTTCAAGCCCAGGCCGCGTTCAAGGCCAGAGGGCCGCTCTTCGGAAGGCCGCTCTTGGCCAGGTTGTATTAGGGATGCGGCCCCCGTTTTTCCGGCAGCCAAGTTGTCGCGCACATTCGGCACGCCGCCGAGAATAGCAAATGCTTCGCGTTGCAGCTAACGGGCAATTTTGGAGGATGTTCCAATTTTTCTCCCCTCGAAGTCATTTCGGTTTGCAACCACCCTTGGACGGCTTAAACTCATCGCACACGCGGCTTGTTTGCCTGTCAAAGCCTTGGCGAGGTCTTCGTGGAGATGCTTCAGGTGCCGGCATGAATTCGATCCGTGCCCTTGCGTGGGGCGCGAAACTTCTCTCAACAACAATCTGCATCGTGGCGTTGCCAGCGACTTTCTTCGCGGCGGAAGCCCACGCAGAAAAACTCTCCTTGCCCCGCGGAGCTTCCGCGGTCATCGACAAAATCTATTCGTTCGATACCGACGGTGCGATTGCCGATGCCCAGCGCCTCGAGGTGGAGCACCCGGACCATCCTCTGGGCTACTTGCTCGAAGCGGAAGCCCTGTGGTGGAAGATCTTTTGTACCTCGGCGGAATTTAAGTTCGGCATGACCGATGCCCGCCACCGGCCCAAGCTTGCCGCCGACCAGCACTATCAGGATCTCGCAGCAAAGGCATCGTCGATTGCGCTGGCGCAACTTAAGGATCGCGAAACCGCGGAAATGCAATTTTATGCGGGCATGGCCGATGCTTTCTCCGCCCGGTTGTACGGGCTTCGCGGCGAGAATCGCGCTTCTGCCCGCTCCGGAGTCCGTGCCCGCGAGCACTTTCTCCACGCTAAACAGATCGACCCCCAGCTCGCGGATGCCGACTTCGGGCTGGGCCTTTACAATTATTACGTGGATACGCTCGGCGCTCTAGCGAGGCTTCTCAGTTTTTTCATGGGCATCCCGGGAGGCAATAAACAAGAGGGTATCCATCAACTGGAGCACGACATTGCCGAGGGTGTGCTGACCTCTGCCTCAGCTCGTTTCTACCTGGCCATGGACCTGCACCGCTACGATCAGCAGTATGAAAAAGCGTTCGCCGTCATCAGCCCGTTGGTCGAGAAATATCCCTCCAATCCGCTCTTTCAGTTGGCCCGAGGTGATCTATACGCTAAGCTGGGCCACAAGAAACAGGCCGTGGATTGCTACCTTGCTGCTGCGGCGCTGCCGGTTCCGGATGCTGAGTGCCGCGGCCATATCGAGCGACTCGTGACCGCCTCGCTGGCCGCTCAAGGCATTGTCGATTCCTCCGCGACCCACTGAGAATCGAGAGGGTTGCCGGGCCAACGTAATACCCGCCAGCGTCAAGAATTGCTCATTGACGTTTCTTTGAGGACAATGGTAATCATGTAGGGTTGAGCGGACCCGTTTTTACAGGGCTGGCGGCGGTGGAAGAGCGCCAGACGGGCCGGACAGGGTTTGCGTGACCCCAGGGTGGGCTAGCAGGGTCAACGCGCCGCGCGAATTTTGCATCTCATCCGAAAAGCACACTGGCACCCGGGGTTACCCGCCGTTTGACCAGTCCGGTTGGACCCGACCTAGTCGGGGTAACCAGTGACGATGAAGGAGTCTCGATGATGCGGTCTTGGACAGCCTTAGCTGTCGCGTTTGCGGCGATATTTGCCGCTACAAGTTGCAATGATTACGGCAACACCTTTCAGGCCAACACGGGCGCATTCCTGCAGTTTGTCTCGCCTTCCAACATAACGGCAGGCGGACCCGATTTCACTCTTACGCTGACGGGCAGCGGGTTCGTTGTGCAAACCGTCGCCACGTGGAACCAGAAGAATCTTAAGACCTGCGTTGTGACGACTACGGCGGCGAACGTATGCGCGCCGGCGAGTGACACTGGAAGCATAATTTCGGTGACTGCGGTGGTCCCAGCCGCTCTGATAGCAGCTCCGGGCACAGCTTTCGTTCAGACCGTCCAGCCTCATTCCGGCGCCGGAACGAACGGGCTTTCCAATCCTGTCGCCTTTGTCGTTTTTCCTCCTGGCAATCCCGTTCCAGCGGTCACCAGCATCGCTCCCAACAGTGCCCCGGTAGGCAGCGCGGCCGTCCCGCTCACCATCACAGGCACGAATTTTCTTTTGACTTCGGACCCCACGGGCGGTTCTCAAGTGTTCTGGAACACGACGACGCAGACCACGCTTACGCCGACGAACATCTCCGCCACACAAATCCAGGTGACCGTGCCAGCAACACTGCTCACCGCCGCAGGCACCGCGACGGTCACTGTCAACAATCTCCCAGTGCCAATACCTAAGGGCTGCCAGATTAATTGTTCCGGTCACGGGGGAGGAGGAACGAGCAACGCCACAACCTTCACGATCGGCGCGGGCGGGAACAATGCCAATGCCACTGCGAACGATTCGCTTCTCGAAGAGGAGACCCCCGCCGTCAGTGTGGATGGCCGCTATGTGGCCTACGCAGCTTCTGAAAGCGGTCACGCACAAATCTTCGCCCGCGATACCTGCCAAGGAGCCGACACTTCCTGCCAACCACGCACGATTCTCGTTTCTTCGGCGCTGGATGGCACCGCTCCGAGTGACGACAGCCATTCCCCTTCGATGAGCTCCGATGGACGATATGTGGCCTTCAGCTCGGCGGCGGCTACCCTGGTCACTGAAACCGGCGCCAGCTCTACGCCAGGGGCCGGCCGACAAGTCTATCTCCGAGATACCTGCTTCGGAGTGAGTGGCTCTTGCACTCCTTCGACTCAGCTTGTTTCGACAGATCCCAACGGAACTCTGCTTGGAACCGAAGGCCTCCTGCCGTCCCTCAGTGCTTCGGGGCGGTTCGTCGCGTTCTTGGCTGTCACAAAGAGCCAGTCAGCCCAGGCATCCGTTCCCCTCAGCAAGTCTGCGGCGGGCACGACCAACAGCGGCTTCCGGCAGATTTTCGTCCGTGACACCTGCCTTGGCGCGGCGAATTGCACTCCTAAAACCATGCGCATCTCGTTGCAACCCGGCGACGGTTCGGGAACTGGAACCACCAAGCCAGCGGGCCCCGCTATCAGTGGAAGCGCCAATCATGTTGCCCTTGCGGGGGGAACGGCGGCGACTCTCTTTACACGCTCGGTCGCCATCGACGACGATGTTTTTCTAGCTCTCACAAAGAGCCAGCAATAAACTTTCAAATAGTCCACGGAACAAAAGCGGAGGAGCGTCCTGTGCGGTTAGCGCGCCTCGATCGGAGAGATTCAGTTACGGTGTGGCGGCTGGCGGTGCGGGAGCTGGCTCTGTAGCGGCAGGGGTTGCCGCTGAGGCGGGCGAAGATTTACTTAGCCGGATCAAAGAAATTTTTGTTCCCCCGGAATCCATCGAGAGTGCCACCACACGCAACATTTGGTCGCGTTCCGCCACGAAGGCGATCTCGTTACCGGAAACCGTGGCATCCGCGAAAATCGCAGGCACGGGCTTGTCGCCCGCGTCGCGCCGCGTGAACTCCCCGCTCAAATGTTTGCCGTACCATTCATCCACGAAATCCCGCGTATCGGTCGTGTGATAAGTGGAAGCCTCGATGCCGTTCTGCGCCTGTTTGACGGCCAGTGCAGCGGTGCTATCGTCCGGCACCACCAGCGAAGAACGCGGATAGACCGGCAAACCGGGACCTATTTCTCCTTCTTTCTCGAGCCGTAGACTTCCCCCCGAGGTTCGCACAGTGTTTACGGCGTTTGCGGCCGTTAGCCCCATCGAACGCACCACTTTGCTGGCCACGAACAAACCGCCTGCCAGCAGCAACGCGAGGCCTGTATATAGGGAGATCATCATCCACATCAGAGACTTGGACGATGAGGAACTGCTCGAAGTGGATCCTTCTGCCATAACCTGCTTCTCCCAAGCGGGCATAGTTCGCCCTGGTTTTAGTCTGGCAGATATGCAGTCAGCGACCCTCGGAAAGCCGCCCGGCTGTGCTCTAAGCGTTCCTGTTCTTGCGTTCAGGCCGCTTTTTTCACGGGCAGGTAGAGATATCGGGCGATTGTGTCGCGGAATACGCTAGGAAGAATCCCTGACTCAAGCTCCCCTCGAGGGGAGCTTGTTTAGCGTCGGAAGGCCCGGCCAAGTTCTATCGAAGGCTCTCGGCGCGTAAGCTAATTGAACCGCACCTTAATATCCGGCCGCTTGTCGAGGTGCACGGAATCCACAAACCGCACCTGCCGGTCGTCCAAAGTAAGAATCATCGACGAAGTTCTCACGCCTTCTCCAAAAAATCTCACGCCCTTCAAGAGATTTCCGTCCGTCACGCCCGTGCACGCAAAAATCATTTTCTTCCCAGGCGCCAGATCCTCCGTGTCGTAAATCCTCTTGGGATCCTTCACGCCCATCTTTTCAAGCCGTATCTGATCTTCCGGTTTGCCAATCACGAGCCGTGCCAGGATCTGCCCGTTCAAGCAGCGCAACGCCGCCGCTGTCAGCACGCCTTCCGGCGCCCCGCCGATGCCCATCACCGCGTGCACTCCCGTTCCCACTACCGCCGCGGAAATGCCCGCCGAAAGGTCGCCGTCGCCGATCAGTCGTATCCGCGCCCCCGCTCGCCGGATCTCTTCAATCATTTTTTCGTGACGTGGCCTGTCCAGTACGATGACCACCAGATCTTCCACGTCGCGGTCCAGCCGCTTGGCAATCGATTTCAAGTTATCGGTAACCGGAGCATCCAGATCTACAGCGCCCTTACACGACGGCCCCACCACAATTTTTTCCATGTACAAGTCGGGTGCGTGCAGCAGCCCGCCGCGCTCGCTCGCAGCTAGCACCGCGATCGAGTTGCCCGCGCCCGTTGCGCATAGGTTCGTGCCTTCCAATGGATCGACGGCAATATCCACTTCCGGAAAAAGCGCCTTGGGCGCATGCGTCGCCAGCCCCACTTTTTCGCCGATGTACAGCATTGGCGCTTCGTCGCGTTCACCCTCGCCTATCACAATCGTCCCGTCCATCTGCACGGCGTCCATCGTCTTGCGCATCGCTTCGACGGCCACTTCGTCGGCCTTGTGGCGATCCCCAAATCCCATGGTCCGCGCCGCGGCCACCGCGCCGTTTTCAACAACGCGCAGAAATTCCAGGCTTAGTTGTTCTTCCATAGAGAAGCGCTCTCCCGCGAGCGCCAATGATAGGTCAAATTGGGGTTTATAGTCGTTGAGGACGCGGAAAGAGTCAACAGCCGCGCGACCAAGTGTTCCCGCTCGGGCCCCCTCACTTTTTCCGAGGCGCGCTGTCATCACGAGCAGAGCGAGGGATCTGCTTTTTTCTTGCCATTGCGCAAAACGTTCGGCTCAGTTTTTTCCTGATTACGCCGACATCCCCCGAACGGCCTCCTCGTCAAACAGAAGTGGAAAGAACTGCCCTCCCATTTTGTCACCCTGAGGAATCACCGGCACACCCGCGAGCAGCGGCTCATCCGCGTTCGACATCACGCCGTCCCGAAACACGTTGATCACCGTAGCCCGCCGCGGCTTTGGCGTATCGTTCGCGCCCGACCCATGCATCGTCCGCGCATGATGAAAGGCGCTTTCCCCCTTCTTCAACTCCACCGCCACCGGCGCGAACTTCTCTTTCAACTCGTGCGGCAAGCTGTCGCGAATCGCGTCCATCTCCCCCGTCAGCACCGGCTTCGGCAAGTCCGGCCATTTATGGCTTCCCGGCACATAATTTAAACACCCGTTCTCGCGGGTCGAATCGTCCAGCCCGATCCAGCAAGTCAAATGAGCCAGCGGCGTCGTGCGTGTCCAGTAAGAATAGTCTTGATGCCACGCCACCACTCCGCCATGCCGCGCCGGCTTGCAAAACAGCTGGTCGTGCCAAAATCGCACCGCTCCTCCAATCAGCTGCGACGCCGGCACGAGAAACGCCGGGTTCCAAAGCAAATCATGAAACCCCGGCCGGACGCGCCACGCCCCCAGCGCGTGAAACACCACGCGGCTGGGATCTGTCGACTCATTCGAATGATATTCGTGAAAAAATTCCTGCCCCGCATGCCCCGGGTCCATCAGTTGTTCCAACTCCCCGCGCAGCGCATCCACCTGTTCATCCGTCAAAATCCGCACGCCCTTCAAATACCCATTCTCGCGAAAAAATTCCACCTGCTCCTCGCTCAGCCGATACCTGTCCCAATCCTTCGGCTCCGTCGCCCGCAGAAACAGTTTCCCCACCGGTTGGTGATAACGAGACAAATCTTCCACGGCGTACCCCCTCTTCAGGCCGCAACTCTCCAGGAATCGTCCTGTCCCTTCCGCCAGCCGCAGGGACGTTGCGTACCGCCAGGCAGAAGCGTACCATGCGCACCACTGGGGTCTAAGTCCGCGCTGTTTTTTGTTTGAAGAATAGTAATCAGCCCCTATCCAACAGGAGATTCCCCAATCTCGAGGGTCTAAGGAGACAGGAATGAATCAATCCAAAAAGTGTCACGCAGTGCCAATTCGTATCGGAATTTATGTGCTGCTGTGCGTTGCCGTTCTGCTCTTCGTGGTGGAGGGCCAGGCGCACGCGCAGTCACTCATGACGCGTCATGTCCGTGAAGCGAATCTCAAAGGGCAGGCGCAGTTCGTCAGCCGGCTCCCCGAAACGCAGTCCATGCGCATCGACATTGTTCTGCCGTTGCGCGATCAGGCAGGCTTGGATAGTTTCCTGCAAGATCTCTACGATCCTTCCAGCCCCTCCTACCGCCATTTCCTCACCGTGCAAGAGTTCACCGCCAAATTTGGTCCCACCCAGCAGGACTATGATGCCGTGATTCGTTACGCGAAAACGAACGGCCTCAGCGTAGTCGGCGGCTCCCGTGATGGTATGGACGTGCAAGCTGAAGGCTCAGTGGGCAACATCGAGCGAGCCTTCCATGTGAGCATGGGCGTCTACCAGCATCCGACGGAAAATCGCACCTACTTTGGTCCCGACCGCGAGCCCATGGTCGATCTCCCCTTCCAGCTGTGGCACATCTCCGGCCTCGACAACTTTTCCATCCCGCATCCTCTCTATGTCAAAAGGAGCGACTACGCTGCAGCTCACGGCCTCAATGCCAACGCTCTCGTCTCTCATGCCACCACCGGCTCCGGCCCGTCCGCTTCCTTTTTGGGCAGTGATATGCGCGCCGCCTACTATGGTGGAACAGCTCTCACCGGCGCCGGCCAGAATCTCGGCCTCTTCGAATTTCTAGGTACCGACCTCGCCGACCTCACCACCTATTTCAAAAACGTAGGTCAAACCAACAACGTACCGATAACCCTGCTTTCGACCGACGGGACCAGCACCTCCTGCGTGGATACCAGAGCCGGTGGCGACTGCGATGACACCGAACAGACGCTCGACATGACCCAGGCCATCGGCATGGCTCCGGGGCTTTCCAGTCTTGTGATGTACATCGGATCCACCGATACCGCCATCATCAGCGCTATGACGACGCACAGCCCGCTGCCTACCACCATTGGCTGTTCGTGGGGCTGGACACCCGCGGATCCCAGCACACTTAACCCGTACTTCCAAAAGATGGCAGCGCAAGGCCAGAACTTCTTTGCCGCCTCCGGCGACTCTTCCACCTGGTCAAAGAGCAATGAGGCGTGGCCAGCAGACAACGCCTATGTCGTCTCCGTCGGCGGCACCGACCTCGTCACTGCCAGCGCCGGTGGCGCCTGGGAGTCCGAAACCGCCTGGGTTGACAGCGGCGGCGGCATCTCCCCCGACTCCATCCCCATCCCCTCGTGGCAGCAACTCGCTGGCGTGATTAACTCCTCCAACAAGGGTTCTACCACCTTGCGCAACGGACCCGACGTCTCTGCCAACGCCAACTTCACCTTCTACGTCTGCGCCGACCAAACCACCTGCACCGCCAACGATTATGGCGGCACCAGTTTCGCCACACCGATGTGGGCCGGCTACATCGCCCTCGTCAACGAGCAACTCGCCAACAATGGCCAGCCGACCATTGGTTTCATCAACCCAACGATTTACTCCGAGAGCGTAACTTCCGCCTACGGCTCAGAATTCCACGACATCACAAGCGGCACATCTGGCAGCTTTTCGGCTGTGACCGGATATGATCTGGTAACCGGATGGGGCAGCCCCAATGGGACCGGCCTCATCAATGCCCTTGCTCCAACCTCAACGAGCCCTAACTTCACCATTTCTGCCTCCCCTGCGTCGGTCTCTGTGGTGCAAGGCAACAATGGCACATCAACGATCACGACCGCCGTCTCCGGCGGTTTTAATTCGGCCATTGCGTTGTCTGCAACCGGCCAGCCGACCGGCGTGACGGTCAGCTTCAGTCCCACGTCCATCGCCGCGCCGGGCTCCGGCACATCCACCATGACCATCGCCGTGGCTTCGACGACTGCGGCAGGCACTTACCCGATCACCGTCACTGGCACAGGCGGAAGCGTTACGCAAACTGCCACGGTCACTCTGACGGTCACCACCGTGGCCGCGGGCAATTTCACACTCTCCGCATCACCAACCAGCTTGACTATCACGCGTTCATCGCACGGCACCACGACCATCAAGATCACGCCGTCCAACGGCTTCACCGGCAGCGTCACTTTGTCGGCCAGCGGCTTGGGCACAGGCGTAACCGCGTCATTCAGCCCGAACCCCGCCACCGGCACAAGCACTTTGACGCTGACGGCCAGCAGCTCGGCTACGACCGGAACGCGCACTGTCACCGTCACCGGCGTGTCCGGCTCCCTCAGTCACACGACAACCATCAGCCTCCGGGTTCGCCGCTAACTCTAGCCGGCAGAGCGGCCAAAAAAAACGCCGCAAAGCCGAACAACAAAAACGAGACCATCTTCACCGCGTCGCCAGGCTTTACCGCTGGCGGCGCGGTCCTTTTTAGAGTCTCGACCCGGCACACATTGACCGGGAGTCCTTCGATGGGACGCGTAAACCGTCAGAGCTTGCTGATTTCGGATTAGCTCAAGGGGTCAACCAGGCGGGGCAGTTCGTACACGCCAAACCAAAAAAAATCGGGGGCGACTCGGTGTGACCGCGTCGCCCCCTTTTCGATTGAATCGCTAAGTTTCCGCTTCCCGATCAACTTATTTGAAGGCAGTTCGGTTTTACCCTGGCCGCTCTCTGTAAATTGCGTCGTGAAACTCTACTTCTTGGTTCCACTCACGATCACTGCTCGGTGTGACCCGCGCCGCATCTTTGAGTGCCCCGCAAAGCTTTTTGCTTCCGCTTTCGCCCAGCGCCAGCACAGTTTTACCCGCACCGCCTTGGACAGAGCCGCGAAGCCGGCTCCGCGATCCACGCCATCGGAAGCTGGCTCGGTTTTACCCTGGCCATTCCCTTTGTTTGAATCGCAAAGCTTTTCTTCTCAATCAATTCCTCGAACGCCAGCTCGGTTTTACCCTCGCTGCCATCGGGGAATTGACTCGTGAAGTTTTCTTCTCAATTCAATTCAGTGAATGCCAGTTCGGTTTTACCCTTGCCGCCATCTCTGAATTGACTCGTGAAGTTTTTCTTCCCGATCAATCTGCTGCGCATACTAAGAGCAGCAACAAATGTTGGCAAGCGCTATTTCAGAAAAACTCTGTGGAAATATGTGCATACCTGTGGAAGAAAATTTTCGCGAAAAACGAATGGAACCATCCACTGCTCACGCTCCGGCGATGTTCCTTTATTTTTTTGCTTGACATACGAATTAATTAGTACTATACAACGAATATATGAGACCCAAACACGCCACCCTGACCCCCCAGGAGCTCGAAATCATGAAGCTCGTCTGGCAGCGCGAAACTGCCTCGGTCCGCGATATCTATGAAGCCCTGCTCGACAAACGCAAAATCGCCTACACCACCGTCATGACCATGATGAAAATCCTCGAAACCAAGGGCTATCTGAAAAAGCGCCGCCTGGATCGCGCATTCATTTATCGCCCCGCGCGTCCGAAGAGCCAGGTCATCGGCGGTATGCTCCGCGAGTTCATAGATCGCGTTTTCAACGGCTCAGCCGAGCCGCTCCTCGTTCATCTCGTCCAGTCCCGCCAAATTCGCGAGAAAGACCTGCAAAAGATTGTGCGCATGATCGAGGAAACAAAATGAGCATTCCTGAAGCGCGCGAGTGGATCCGGAGTTGCCCATGAACACGCCCTTGTGGTTTTCGAATCTCCTGTTCTGGAGCGCGCAGATCGTCCTGCTAGTGCTCGTGGCCGGATCTCTTCCCCGTCTGTTCCAAATCCGCCAGCCTCGCGTGCTTCTTCTCTATTGGCGCGCGCTCCTCGCCATCAGCCTGCTGCTCCCCTTTGTCGAGCCGTGGCATCAAGCAAAAGGAATCAGCGTGATCCTGGCCCCGACGGATTTCGACACTGCTCCTCCTTCTGCATCGAGTGCCGCCGTCTCTCACTGGCATTTTCCTAGCCTTGCCCTCATCTCACAGATTCTCGGCGCCGTGATTCTCGCTGGCATCGCCGCGCGATTTGTCAGGCTTGCTCTGGGCTTGCTGAAACTTCGCCAGTTCCGCCAGGCTTCGTCTCCAATTCCCACGTCGGCCGAATCCATTGCCGTTCTGGATGAAATGCGCGTCCGCGCAGGCACCGCCGCCGAGTTCCGCTTTTCCACCCGTGTGGATTCCCCTGTCACCTTCGGCTTTGTGACGCCGGTCATTTTGCTTCCGGAACGTTTCTCGTCGATGGACTCCCGTTTCCAGGCCGCGATTGCCTGTCACGAACTGCTGCACGTGCGCCGCCACGATTGGGCGCATCACTTGGGCGAAGAAATCGTTCGCGCCATCTTCTGGTTTCATCCCGCCATCGCCTGGCTCATCGCACGCATCCGTCTCGCGCGCGAGCAGGTCGTCGATCTCGAAGTCGTAAAGCTCACAAACGCGCGCAAGCCCTACCTAGAAGCTCTGCTTGCCTTTACCAATGCTCGCGCGTCCATCCCTGCTGTTCCGGCACCGCCATTTCTTGCCGAGCGTCAGCTCGCCGAAAGAGTAGCTCTCATGCTCAAGGAGGTTCGTATGTCCCGTGGAAGACTGATTGCTTCACTTACTTCAATCGTCTGCTTTCTCGCGTTGACCGTGACGTTAGCGGTCTGGGCGTTTCCTCTGAAAGCCGCGCCGCGCAACTTTCAAAACGCGCCGCAAAGTGGGGTCGCCGGAGGTGTGTCTGGCGGCGCTTCCGGTGGTATATCCGGTGGAGTCAGCGGCGGCATCAGCAGCGGCGTTGGAGGCAGCGCCTCCCGCGACATACCCACTGTGGATCTCAGCACCATCTGGACCGACACCGTAAAGCGCGGTCCCATGATCCGGCAGGTCCGCGGACTAGGAACGTTGGTTAAAGCTGATTCCGGAAATCTAGTCGCAAAAATCACATTGCCGGAAATTATGGTGAAAGAAGTCCAGCCCGGTAGAAACCTCACCCTTGCCACACCAAAGTGGAGCGTAAAGGGCCATGTAAGGGGCCTTGGCAAGGAAGTCTCAAACGGCACGGCTACCCTGGATCTTGGCCTCGAAGACATAACTCTTCCACAAGGAGCTGGTGCCGGCCTCGAGATCGACGCCACCATCGACATCGAGACGATCGACAACATCCTCTACGTCGGACGCCCGGTTCACGCCAGCGAAGGCGCCACGGGTAACTCCAAGTTCTCCCTGTTCAAAATCAGCAATGACGGCACCGAAGCCGTGCGCGTCGAGGTAAAGCTGGGCCGCGCCTCCGTAAACACCATCGAGGTCCTTAGCGGCCTCAAGGAAGGCGACAAAATCATCCTCTCCGACATGTCCACCTACGACAACGTCGACCGCGTCCACATCGCCGACGAGAAGCACCTCTCGAAGCCTTAAGTGAAAAGCCGCTGCTACGCATGTTTCATTTAGCGGGCGGGTGGAGCAGAGGCAGGCGGAGTGCTGCGCCATTCGGTTTCAAGGGTTCGGGTTTTGACTCCGAATTGTTCCATCGCCGCGAACTGGGACCGAAGCAGGGCGCGTGCCAACGGCGAGAACCGCGCCTTACACTTTCACCGGTGCCGTCATAATCCACTGACCCATCGGGTGCTTCCCCCCACAATCCAAACATGCTGTCACGGTGAACTGAGCGGCGCAATGCGGACAAACGGCTCTCGTCTCGAACGTATCGAAGGATTGCTTGCACCGTCCGCACAACCAGTAGTCTCCGACGCTCGGAGCAGCCTTGCACGACGGGCACGCGAATCCGCCGCGACGCGGCGCCTTCGCCAGGCGCAACAACGCTTGCGCACGCCGCAATCCATTCCAACAGTTCGTCAGAATGAACACACCTAGCACGGCAAACCATACGGACTGAATCCACACGGCGAGGATAAAGAATCCAGCCACGCCGGCGAAACCAATGATCGTCGCTACTTGCAAGCTGCGGGCGCGTCCCAGCACAAACCACAGCAGAGACCGCAGAATCTGGCCGCCGTCGAGAGGATATATCGGCAGCATATTGAAAATCAGCAAGCCTAGGTTAATAAACCGCACCGCTTCGAGCAAGGCGCACAGATCGGGCATCGACACCGCCCATCCCAGAGATCGGCCCAATACGGCGAGGATCCATAGGATCGGCAGCAGTACTAAATTCACCAGCGGACCGGCCGCGATACTCCAGAGCGTCGCACCCGGTCTCGGAGGCGGAGCCACATACGCCACGCCGCCCAGAGGCCACAGCACGATCTGATTCGCCGCTCCTCCCACTTGGCGGCAGGCGAGGGCGTGGCCAAACTCGTGAACCATGACGATGAGAAACAGCGCCAGATATTCCAGCCCATTCCAAACCGGGGAAGAATACGCTCTCTTTCGGCTGCCAATCTCGTATGCCGCCACGAAAAACCAGGACCAGTGCAACAACACATCGATCCCCGCAAAGCGGAAGAGACGAATCGTTCCTTGACGAAGGGAATTCATCTGCACAGCCTTTTTTGACGGCGCGTTCTTCGCGCCAGAGTTCCATCACCACTAGAACTCAATTCTTCTTGCGAGGTTCAGGCTTTGATCTCAATCTCCTGAACGACGCCGCTGACTAACAGATCGCAGAAGAGGTCTTTTTTTACTCTCCTCTGCAACCAGCGTTTCCGGCTGTTGTAGTCGAGCATTGCAGAGCTGTTCGCTAACGGCGATCAGTTCTTGCACTAGCTTGCGAAAACGGCGGTATTCGGCAATCTGCGCCCGGGTACGATCTACCGCCGGTCCTTGGGGAATGACTTGGGTGATGGTCTTTCCCCCGCTGGCATGAGTCAGCGAGTAGGAGGGGCCATGTCCCGGGGAGTCTTTCTGCGCACAGTGGCAGTTGGGCTTGCCACACTTGCGGAATCGGGCCGTGAGAGAGCCGCGACGGAGATCGCTGATCTGCGTCAGACCGGCTTTGAGTTGCTCGCGTTTTTCGAGAAGAGCCTTTAAGGAAGCGGTCATCGGGTACCTCCTGTCTGACAACAGTATACGCTGCCAGAGAAAGAAGGAAAACCCCACCACACCTTATCAAACTCCATCCCTGCATTCTGGGGTCGTACGCCCCTGAGCCGCTCGCGGGTTGACCTTTGCGGCATCCACGGCGATATTCGATTCTTTCTCAAATTTCTGTAGACCAATCTCCAAAACAGGAATGATGGCCGCGGGGTTAAGCTCCGACTCTGTGGGACCAACATTCGAGGCACTCATTCCAAATTTGATGAATAGCCCCCAAATACCTTCGTGGATTTCCTGTTTTTTCAGCATTAATTCAACGATCTCAATGTGCTTGAAACTAATCTGAGTGGTTTCTGCCATTTTATTACACTCCCACTTCAATTAAAGGGTTGGGCGTCGTGCATTTTGACTGTTGCACAATGGACCCAGGTAGCAGTTGTGTATCGAAGGTCTGGCTTTCATCAAAAGCTCTCCGACGCATCGCATATCGAATATTTGACACGGTTCGAATGATTGGTGCGGATTCGTGGAGGACAAAAAAGTCTGTGGGCTTACCGGCTTTTTCCCAGCAAGCATTGAAAATCTCTGAATTGATTGGTCCGTTGTCGTTTTGGGGATCGTTATCCTCGTAGGCGACGACAGAAATTTTCATTCCTAGCGATCTTGCATATTCGACCATTTTTCTAAGAGTTAGATTGCCGGGATTTCTGAGCACCTGAGAAACACGTCCATCAGTGACACCGAGAGTTTCAGCAAGATTTGCTTGATTAATCCGTTCCTCTTCCATTTTCTTTTCAATCTGGAGAATGAAATCGGAAGAAATTCTATAAACGAAATCCTTGGTACTTCTGTCAGTCCAGTGAGTGCTCATTGTATTTTCTTACCTTTTGGGATTTCCTCATCCGGAAAAACGAAAGCTATTGCAGTGTGAACCGCACGAGAACCGCGGAGGCCCATTGATTTGAGCAGTAGGGAGCGATCCGTATTCCAGTCATTTTTCATACCGTGATAAGTTAACACGCAAATCTGACGAGCTGAATTTGTCTTCGGTTGCGGATGATATAGAAACCCATAAAATCTGTGGCGCTGCCGTCCCTTCTCTTCCCACCTAAAGGAGAAACACTCCTTAACCGGAATATCGTTAGGTGGCCTAGAATCAACAATTACAAATCCGACTCCTAACTGCTGATTCTATTAGACTTACGCGAAGGCGTAAGCTCTTCGGATGCAACACTTACAAGAAAAAGGGGAGAGCAGTAATGGTTAACCAATTCCGGCCACGCCCGCAGCATTGCGCATCGGTCAATAGAGGCGCGGCCAGAGTCACGGTTTCCCAAGCGGCTGGATCGTGGCGTTCACCAGGGCGTCGCCGGTCAACTCCGTCACGTCGCCCGGGCCCTTGCCCGCGACGGGAAACAATCGCGCCGAAAGCGGCTTGTGCCACTTCACGGCCAAGCTTGCCATGTCTCCGATGATGAGCGAAAGCTGCTCCGCGCTGATATCTCCCGGTAGAGGCACCGTATCCAGTCCTGTGCCGCACACCGCGCTGTAGCTCAGCAGCGAATCGATCGTAATACGTCCCTCGCTCCAGCGCTGAGCCAGCCGCGTATCCTCGAGGATCGGCAGCATCAACCCGGAGTAGCCCGTTTGCTTCACCTGAATCTCGCGTATCGCCGACGTAATCGTTGCGGCAGCCGTCAGCGTTCCGCTCGAGCCGATCGGCTGCGTGGTCAGATTTTCAATTGCCACGCCAATGGAAACATCCTTCAGCGGAGCGGGAGATAGATCCATTCCCACATACGCCCAGCCCGTTTCCGAATCGATCCGCCCCGCTTGCGCCTGCGCCTCGAATGCCACTTTGCCAAGCGCGTCGACCAACCGTTGTTTGGCAGTCGCCAAGTCCGGCGCATCCTTGAATGCGGCGGCTACGATATTCGCCGACTCGAAGGCAATCGCGAATTGGTGCCCAAATCCGTTGAGATAGGCCGCGGGGAAAAACGGGGTCAGCGGCGGCACCATCGAGATAGCCGCGAATCGAAAATTGCCCTGGCTGTGCTCGGTGTCTTCGAGCCTTTTCATCACACGCGCGGCGGCGCCTACTGCCGGCCAGCGCACGCCGTCCTCCGCACCCACCACGAGGCTGCCGTTCAACTGCTTTGTGTTGAGCAAAATGTCCGCGAGCAGGTCAGCTTGCGCCGGCGAATCCGTGGGGTTCAGCATCGCCGGCCCGATGGCCGCCGAAAAACCATCCTTGATCGCCAAAGCGTCGTAATTCTTGAAGAACGCCACCGCTTGCGCGTCGGTCAGTCCGGTTGTGTATTCCGGAAATGGCTGTGTCGCGATCCGAATCGTCTGCACTTCGAAGCCGCGCGACTCAAAGATCGTGCGCGCCCGGTTCAACATCTTCACCGCATCCGCAATTTGCTGCTGATACTGCGCCCGGTCTAGAAGCACAAACGCGGTGATCGCCCGAATCTTCTGCTTATGTTCCGGCGCCGCCTTCGCTTGCGCCGAAGCCGCGCCGCACACCAATGTGAGCAGGGTCAGTACGAGCGAAGCTCTGCGAAAAAACGAGCGAGACAAGCAAATCGCGGATCGACTCATAGAGAGTTGTCTCCTGTAGGGGCGCAGCATGCTGCGCCCCTACAGCATACAAGATTCCACAGGCGACAAGATTGCTTGGCTCTGATTTTTATTTGTGGAGAGGTGAGGCCTGCAAAAAAATCTGTAGGGGCGGGGCTTGTTTATCCTCGAAGGGCCCGCCCGAGCATGGCCTACACGAACGCAGAAATTCCGGTGATTTTTTCACCGATGATCAGCTTGTGAATGTCGTTGGTTCCCTCGTACGTGTAAACGCTCTCGAGGTTGTTCATGTGCCGCATAATGCAGTAATCGTCTACAATCCCATTCGCGCCCAGAATATCGCGCGCTTTCCGCGCTGTTTCGAGAGCGATAGCCACGTTGTTCATCTTCAACATCGAGATGTGCGAGAAATCCGCTTTGCCTCTGTCCTTCAATCGCCCGACGTGCAGCGCCAGCAACTGCCCTTTCACAATCTCCGTAATCATCCAGGCTAATTTTTCCTGCACGAGTTGATGCGAAGCAATCGGCTTGTTTGCAAATTGTTTCCGCGTCTTGGCGTACTGCAGCGCCGTATCGTAGCAGGCCATCGCCGCCCCCAGCGCTCCCCATCCAATCCCGTAGCGCGCCTGATTCAAACAACCCAGCGGCCCTTTCAGTCCCACAACGTTCGGGAGCAAATTTTCTTCCGGGATTTCGCAGTCGCTGAAAGCCAATCCAGAAGTTACCGAAGCCCGCAGCGACCACTTCCCATGCACATCCCAGGCCTTGAATCCCGGCGTGCCCTTCTCCACTAAAAATCCTCGAATTTTTTCATCTTCGCACTTCGCCCAGACCACCGCGACATCCGCAATTGAACCGCTGGTGATCCACATCTTCTCGCCATTTAAAATATAGCTCGCGCCCTTTTTCACCGCGCGCGCAAGCATCCCGCCAGGATTCGATCCAAACTGTGGCTCCGTTAATCCAAAACATCCAATCGCGGTTCCTTGTTGAAGCAGCGGCAGCCATTTCTCTTTTTGTTTGTCGCTGCCATAGGCATAAATCGGATACATCACGAGCGCACTCTGCACCGAGACGAAGCTGCGCAATCCGGAATCGCCGCGCTCGAGCTCCTGCGTCACAAGACCGTAGGCAACGTTGGACATTCCCGCGCAGCCATATCCCTCTAGACTCGCGCCGAAAAACCCCAGCTCCCCAAGTTGCGGAACGAGATGCTTCGGGAAAGTTCCTTCACGGCTGTGTTTTTCGATGATGGGAATAATTTCGTTGTCGACGAAACGTCGAGCGGTTTGCCGGACGAGTTTTTCTTCGTCGTTCAGCTGCGAATCAAAATCGATGAAATCCACACCGGCAAATCCAGCCATCCGATCCTCTTTCCGAGCCGCGGCGCACGCGCGCGTGATTGTAGCAAGGCCGTTCTGGCTCCAGCAATGATACCGGAGTTGGGCGGAGAGATTCGAACGGCGGGGCGTTTCAAAGGGCGGGAAAATCCGAACAGAGCTGAGAACGGGAGGCAGAGGGTCGAGGGCGCCCGAGCAGGCCTGCTCCACTATGGCACAGGCAAGTGACGGAGGCTCAATTCAGGAAAACACAGGATATTCACCCGAGACTAACGCATTGAAACTAAACAAGTTGTCTTCAGCGCGACGCAAGAAATTCGGTACCAGATGTGCACGCCATTTCCGTGGGGGAAATCGTGTCCATAAACGAAGGGCTGGCGATAGCGCTGTTGCGCCGCGCGAACTTCGCCATCTGGGGAACATTCGCCGCGCTTTTTTTCACTGGCCCTGCGGCACGGGCCCAAGCTACGCAATCGACGCAGCCACCCGAGACCTCGCAGTTGACCGAAGCGCCTCAAACTCAGCAACCGGCGCCGTCCGCGCCAGCGCCCCACGCTTCTTCTTCAGCCGAAGGCGACCTGACGAAAGTGAACATCGAGGACTTGATGAATATGGAAGTGACGTCGGTTTCGAAGAAGGAACAGAAACTATCTCAAGTGGCGGCGGCGCTTTTCGTCATCACGCAAGAAGACATCCGTAGTTCCGGAGCTCTAAACATTCCCGATCTACTGCGGATGGTTCCAGGTCTGGATGTGGCGCAGATAAATGCCAACACCTGGGCCATCTCGTCTCGAGGCTTCAATCTTCAGTTCGCCAATAAGTTGCTCGTGCTGATTGATGGCCGAGCGGTATATACGCCTCTTTTCGGCGGTGTTAATTGGGATACGCAAGACGTGCCACTGGAGGACATTGAGCGCATCGAGGTGATTCGCGGGCCTGGCGGAACAGTGTGGGGCGCTAACGCCGTAGACGGCGTGATCAACATCATTACGAAGAAGGCTGCGGACACACAGGGTGGGCTGGTGACCGGCGGAGGCGGCACGCTGGCGCAAGAGTTCGGGACTTTACAGTACGGCGGGCATATGGACGACACCAACTACCGCGTCTTCCTGAAGTATCTCAACGATGACCATCTCACCGATTTGAACGGGCAGAACGGCGAGGATGATTGGCATCTCTTACACGCGGGTTTTCGCGCCGATACAACACTCTCCAGGAAAGATTCGCTGACAACGCAAGGAGACATTTATACCGGCGACGAAGGTTCAATCATCGTGCACTCCGTCCTGTCCCCCGTCGAGAACATCAACGTAGAGAGGCTCGCCCCACTTTCCGGCGGAGATGTGATGACACGGTGGGATCATATTTTTTCGACCCGCTCCGACATGACTCTGCAATTTTATTTCGACAGATACGCAAGAGACGGCCCGGAAGCGAACGAAGTCCGCAACACATTTGATATCAATTTTCAGAACCACATTGTCGTCGGCGACCGTCAGGATTTTATTTGGGGCGCAGAATATCGCCATTCTGCCGATGAAACGGTTGGCACGATCGATCAAGCCTTTGTTCCAGCCAACGAATCCGGTGAACTGTTCAACGCATTTCTCCAGGATCAAATCACGCTGAAGCCAGATCGCATGGCCTTATATTTCGGCTCAAGGATCGAGAACAGCTATTTCAGCGGCTTCGATTATGAGCCGAGCGCCCGTTTCGCGTGGACTCCGAGCGATCGCCGGACGTTCTGGGCCGCCGTTTCGCGCGCTAGCCGAACTCCTACGCAACGCGACATCGGCATAGATGCAGTGCTCGCAGCTTTGCCCGGACCCTCGGAAGTAGCCTTGCTCGGTAATCCGAACATTAAATCTGAACACGTAATCGCATATCAATTGGGCTATCGGGCGCAGCCTACGGAACGTCTTTCTATCGACCTCACTGTCTTCCTTAACAATTATCACGACCTGGAAAGCGCACAGATTCTTCCGTCATTCTTCGACCCGAATTCCGTGCCACCCGTCACTGTTTTCCCAGAGACGTACGGCAACAGAATGTACGGCATGACCGAGGGTTTCGAGGCGTCAGTAAAGTGGAAAGCAACGAGTCGTTGGACGCTTCGCCCCAGTTATTCCTTTCTCGAAATGCATCTGCATACCGAACCCGGCACTCAGGATTCGACGAGCGTAGAAGATGCGCAAGGCTCAAACCCAGGCAATCAGGCCCAACTGCGATCGCATGTTGAACTATCCAGCAGTTTTGCTTGGGATACGAATGCCTATTTTGTCGGGCCTTTGCCGGCACAGTTTGTGCCGTCCTACACGCGGCTCGATTCGCAGTTGACCTGGCAACTTAGAGAACGTTTAGAAGTGAACCTCACCGGCCAAAACCTGCTCCGAGACCATCACGTCGAGTTCAACGACCAATTTCAAAGCGTCAATTCCTCCGAGGTCAAGCGCAGCGCCTACGTGAAATTGAGCTGGCGGTTCTAGCTGACAGGCAGCGCCCAAGTAGGGGCGAGGCCGGGACGAAGGCAACGATGAAGGGTAAGTCGAAAGCAGCCGCTGAGAAAAGAAGGAGGGCACTGCGCATGGGGAGATTCGGCCATTGGGGCCGGCGTGTCGGCCGAATCCTTGCGCCGCTTGTGGTGGCGATACTGTGGGCGATCCCCGCCTGGCCGCAGCAGCCGCAAGCCGACCTGACGAAAGTGAACATCGAGGATTTGATGAATATCGATGTGACCTCGGTCTCGAAGAAAGACCAGAAGCTATCGCAGGTGGCTTCGGCGATTTTTGTCATTACACAGGAGGATATTCGCCGGTCGGGTGCGACAAATATTCCTGACTTGTTGCGCATGGTTCCGGGGATGGACGTGGCGCAAATCAACGCCAACACCTGGGCTATCTCCGGGCGCGGACTTAATGCAGAGTTCGCGAACGAATTGCTGGTGATGGTGGACGGCAGAGAGATCTATACGCCGACGACTGGAGGAGTGTTCTGGGACGTAGTGGATATTCCGCTGGAAGATATCGAACGGATCGAGGTGATCCGTGGCCCCGGCGGCTCGGTCTGGGGAGCGAACGCCGTCAACGGGGTGATCAACATTCTCACAAAGAAGGCCGGCGAAACGAAGGGTGCGATGGTCGTAGCGGGAGGAGGGAACCTCGACCAGGGATTTGGAACAGCGCAGTACGGCGGCAGCGTGGGAAAGAATTTCGACTATAGGATTTATTCCAAGTATTTGAACCAGGACCATTTGCCCAGTCTTACCGGCCAGGACGGTGGGGATGGCTGGCACATGCTAAGCGGCGGCTTTCGGACGGACGGCACTCTGTCTTCAAAAGATAGTTTGACGATTCAAGGAGATATGTACACCGGCAATGAAAATAATCCCACTAAGATTCTTCCATCGATCACCTCACCGGGTCTCATCGACGCCGACATTCCGGTAGCTCTTTCAGGCGGATTTATCCAATCCATTTGGAACCACACTTTCTCGGCGCGTTCTGAAACGACGCTGATGATGTCCTATGCCGACTATGAGCGCGATGACCAACTGCGCGAGGGCAGAGAGACATTCAATATCGACTTCCAGCACCACATTTCCTGGGGCCGACGGCAAGATTTCGTGTGGGGCCTCGGGTATTGGTATTCGGACTCGCACACCCATGGGGATCTCTTTGTTTCTTTGAATCCGAGTAGTCTTGGATCGGATTCGTTCAATTCCTTTGTTCAAGACGAAATTACGCTGATTCCAAACCGTTTCTTTCTGACGGTGGGGACGAAGCTGGAGCACAACTATTACAACGGCTTCGCGCTGATGCCGAGCGCGCGAGCGACCTACGAGCTGGACCCGCACAACATGATGTGGGCGGCCGTCTCGAAGGCGGAACGGACGCCGGCCGCGACGGACGCGTCGATCCGCCTGGATGTAGCAGGATTCCCCGGGCCTGGCGGCACTCCTGTCCTAATCAGCGTTCTCGGAAATCCTCAGTTCAAGAATGAAGAATTAATTGCTTACGAATTTGGATATCGAACCACGGTTGGTAAACGCCTCTCGCTCGATCTCGCCGCCTATTACAATGATTATAGCAATCAGGAATCAACCGAACCCTCCACGCCTTTCTTAGAGGCGACCCCCGCCCCAGCACACCTGGTTTTACCAAGTACCTATGAAAACCTGATTAACGGAGAGACCCACGGGGTGGAAATCGCCGCGAATTGGAAGATAACGGACCGTTGGACGCTGAGCCCTGGCTTTGACTTTGAGCGAATCCATATGCGCCCGAGCCCTTTAAGCCAGGACACGCAGACTGCACCCGGAATAGAGGGAAACAGCCCACATGTGCAGGCGCAGGTTCGGTCCCATTTCGAGTTGTCACAGAAGTGGACGTGGGATGTTTCTGCCTATTTTGTGGATCGTCTGATTGCTCAGGATGTGCCTTCGTACACGAGGCTAGACACGGGGTTGTCGTGGCGATGGAAAGAGGGGGTGTCGCTGAGCCTCGTGGGACAAAACCTGCTTAAAGATCATCATCTGGAATTCATTGATAGCACCGCGGCCTCGCGATCCACAGAAATCAAGCGCAGCGCATACGTCAAGATAACGTGGCAATTCTGATCGAGGAAAAGAAGCGTTGAATCTTTCAACCAAAATACGACGGGGGCAGCGGAATCCAGCCTACGGCATTCGTCAGGGAAGAGCTCGCCGCTCGCGTTCGAGATTCGTCGATCGAGCTCTCGCCCTGCTGATATCCCTTGCGGGGGTTTGTTGGGCTTCGGCACAGACCAGTCCCACAAGCGAATATCAGGTGAAGGCCGCCTTTCTTTTTCATTTTGCGCAATTTGTGGACTGGCCTCCGGAAGCCTTCAAGGACGCCGCCAGTCCGCTTACTTATTGCACGGCCGGAGAGGATCCCTTCCACGGCGCGCTGGAAGCCAGCTTGAACGGAAAGATGATCGGGGGGCGGCCCGTTCGCGTGATTCACTTCCGGCAGGTGCAGGAGATCCAGGGATGTCAGATTGTGTTTCTTGGGACGCCGGAGAAGAAGCTCATGTCCGCGATGCTCGGAAACCTCAGAGCGAGTCCCATCCTGACAGTGGGAGAGTCCGAAGGCTTTGTGCAGGGCGGTGGGATGATCGGGTTCTTTCTAGAGGACAACAAAGTCCGGTTCGATATCAACCTGGACGCGGCGGAGCATGCCAAATTGAAAATCAGCGCCAGGCTGCTGGCGCTGGCGAAAACAGTCATCGGAGGTCCAAAAGGAACGTGAAATGCCGATCTTTAAGAATTCATCGATTCAGCGCAAGCTGACTTTTGTCATCGTATGCACAAGTCTCGTGGGTCTTAGCCTGGCTTGCCTGAGCTTTGATTTGTACGAACGAATCAGCTTTCGCGCTGCGATGACCAGTGAACTTTCGGTCCTAGCGGATACGTTGGGCGCCAATACGGCGGCATCACTGGCTTTTAATGATCGAAAGTCCGCTCAGGACATGCTCGGAGCGCTCCGCGCCGAGCGTCATATGGTTGCCGCGTGTCTCTACGACAGCCGCGGAATGGTCTTTGCGGAATACCGGCGCGACGGGATAGATCCTGAGTATAGGATGCCCCCGCGCCATGAAGACGGAGCGCACTTTGAGAAAGACGCCCTCATTCTTTACCGGACGGTCTCCCTGGGAGGTGAGAAGACCGGCGCCATTGCTCTCGTATCGGACCTCGGAGCACTCCAAGCCAAAATCAGGCAGTACACGGAAATTTCCATAGTGGTTATTCTGTTTTCCGTTCTGGCAACCTATTTCGTCTCCTCCCGACTGCTGCGGCTGATCACGGAACCCATTCTACATTTGGCGCAGATCGCAACGAGAGTGACAGCGAACGAGGACTATGCCGTACGCGCCATGCCGCGCGGGGAAGATGAAGTAGGGGCCCTCATCGGCTCCTTCAACCAAATGCTGGAGAGAATTCAAGAACGGGATGCGGCCTTGCAGGGGGCCAAAGGAGAGCTCGAACTCCGCGTCCAAACGCGCACCCAGGAGTTGCAGCTGGAAGTGAATGAACGAATGCGGGCGGAAGACGCGCTTTCGGAAGAACGGAAAATATTGCGCGTTTTGATCGATAACGTTCCCGATTTCATGTACGTGAAAGATGCGGACTGCCGGTTCCTGGTAGCCAACCTTTCGGTAGCCCAGCAAATGGGCGCGAAGACCCCCGCGGATCTGCTGGGGAAGAACGATTTTGACTTTTATCCTCGCGAGATCGCCACAAAGTTCCACGAAGACGAACAGAGAGTGATCCGTTCGGGGCAGGCGGAGATCAACCGCGAAGAAACGGGCTTGGATGCTCACGGAAATGTGAGCCAGGTAATGACAACGCAAGTGCCTTTGCGGGACAAAAACGGCCGGGTCACTGGGCTGGTGGGTATCGGCCACGACATTACGCATCTGAAGAAAGTGCAGGAGGAAATGCAAAAGGCTCGGGAAGCCGCGGAGGCAGCCAGCCGGGCCAAGAGCGAGTTTCTAGCGAACATGAGCCACGAAATTCGCACGCCGCTGAATGGCGTGATGGGAATGACCGACCTGGCGCTCGATACGGAGCTCACCGCGGAACAGCGTGAATATCTGGAGACCGTGAAAATGTCGGGAGATTCACTGCTCACGGTCATCAACGACATTCTCGATTTCTCCAAAATCGAAGCGGGCAAGATCGACTTGGAGGCTCTCGATTTCAATTTGCGGGAGAGTTTGGAAACCACGCTGAAGACGCTGGCGATGCGTGCGGACGAAAAGGGGCTGGAGTTGATGTGCGAAGTGGCGCCGGAAGTGCCGGAGATGGTGCGTGGGGATTCCAGCCGGCTGCGGCAGATCGTGGTAAACCTGGTGGGCAACGCGATCAAGTTCACCGACATCGGGGAGGTCGAGGTGAAAGTGCAGCTCGAGGCCAGAGAAGGCACGGATTGTATCTGTCGGTTTACGGTAGCGGACACCGGAATTGGCATTCCGGAGGACAAGCGTGAATCCATCTTTGATCCGTTCTCACAGGCGGACACCTCCACGACGCGAAAGTACGGAGGTACGGGGCTCGGACTGACCATTTCGACGCGGCTGGTCGAGATGATGGGCGGCAAGATTTGGGTGGAGAGCGAACTGGGTCGTGGCAGCCAATTCCACTTCACCGTCCGGCTCGCTGCGGCGGACGCAAAAGAAATTAGACTGGGGACAATCGCCCCGGCCGAGCTTTTGCGCGGGGTGAAGGTCCTGGTGGTGGACGACAACCGCACCAACTGCCGGATTCTTGAAGGGATGCTGACACGCTGGGAGATGAAGCCTATTGCGGTGAATGGAGGCGCATCGGCGCTGACACTATTGTCCGCGGCACGCGAAGCAGGTGGGCCTTTTGGGCTGATCCTGACGGACATGCACATGCCGGACATGGACGGCTTTGCGTTCGTCGAACAGGTCCGTCAAAGGCCGGATTTGGCCACGGCCACGATCATGATGCTGACTTCGGCGGGCCACCGCGGAGATGCAGCTCGTTGCCAGGAACTGGGAGTGTCTGCGTACTTATTGAAACCCATCCGCCAATCCGAATTGCGCGAGGCCATTGCCCGCGTGCTGGGAGCACATGAACACGACGGGGCAATTCCTTTGGTCACTCGGTTCTCGCTGCAGGACGCGCGCGAACCGGATGCCTACTTGAGCGTGCTGCTCGCGGAAGACAATCTTGTTAACCAGCGCCTGGTTGTGCGTTTACTCGAAAAGAGAGGGCACCGGGTTGTTGTGGCGGCCACTGGGCTAGAGGCGCTAAAGGCGCTGGAGAAGGAGAGCTTCGACCTTGTGCTGATGGATGTTCAGATGCCCGACATGGACGGGCTAGAAGCAACTGCCGCCATTCGGGAAAGAGAGAAAGACACCGGAGTTCACCAGGCCGTAGTCGCTTTGACGGCGCACGCCATGAAAGGCGACCGCGAGAAATGTCTAGCCGCGGGGATGGATGGCTATCTCACGAAGCCGATTCGGCCTCAGGAACTCGACCAACTCCTGGAGATCTACGTGGCGCGCCGCATGGAAACGCGAAGTGTCAAGGAACCCGCGATGCCTGGGGGATGACGCCAGAGAGGCTGCCGCCCTATGCAAGAGCCTGCGATTTTCTACCAAGATGGTAAGCCCATCGCCTACGATGTCCGAATGGTAACAAATGCGGACGCGCCAGTGCTTCAACCGATACCGACAAGGCCTGGCACGTTTGTTTACGCAATTCAAAAAGAGGCTCGGCGAGGTCTAGTAGCTCTCCGTTCTTCTTTCCGGCCCATCCTAGTTGCTGAACGGTGACACATTCATGGCCGCGAGATGCCTCTTGAGCGCCTAGGGAGAGCACTCGTCAATCAGGACTTTCATTTGAGCTGGGCGACAAGGCTCAGCCGTGCTTCCTCGACGGCGGCGACGGCAAGTTCGCGGCTAACGCTTGGATACTGTTCCACGGAATACGGGTTCTCCTCCGAGGATATCTTGATCCTTGATGATGACGCTACGCATCTCCATGCACCTCGCCACCAAAGTTTACCAGTCAAAGGGTATAAAATTGTTGCTGACATACGAATAGAAGTTGAGGACGCTCGATCAGCACGAAGTTCTCTCCTGACGTGACTTCGACTTGAGGGTTCTTCGGAAATCCCAGGTGTTCACCGTGGTTCCCGACAACCTGGAGAACCGAAGACGGCTGTCGAGGGTCGGTAAGCGTCGCAAAGACGATGTCACAAACGAGATTGTGCCGAAATTGGTTCCCTTTCGTTGGGTGCAGGTTCGCTTCGAAGAAGCCACCCTCGCCGACAACAGCAGAGGCTCCCTCGTTTATCGCGCTCCCGCCCTCGCCGATGTAACGATATACGTTCAGATGCAGCCGAGCGCCTTTAGGGAGGTTGGAAGCACCAAGCACATAAAGTTCATCGGGACGTCCGTCATACGTAGCTTTCGCGGCGATATAATAAGTCGGCGCCCACAGTCGCGTTTGTGGCGCTGGAACCGTCCTCGCGACACCACCTACGAGCAAGCAGAAACTCACCAGAAGTAAGACACAGAAACTGGAATACCTCATATTCCTACCTCGTCATTGCGGCAGGCTATTAAAAGCCGCGCTGACGGCGAAGAAAGCCGGCAAGTGACATCCGCGCGCAGGCAGTCGTTGCTGAAGGTAGATTTTTCTGCTCCAATTCTTGAGTGACCGCTCCGAAAAAGATCGTAATTCCAAAAATTCTCGTCTTTGACGTGGACGGCGTGCTGGTCGACGTTCGCCGCTCTTATTGGCTTTCCGGGCTGGAGACGATGCGTTTTCTCACGGGAAAGCGCCTCAGCTGGACCGAACTGCACAAATGGAAAAGCAAACCGGGCAACAACGACGATTGGAGCATGGTCTCGAATTGGGCTAGCGCGCTCGGGCGGCCGACGACTTATGAAGACGCGCGCGAGGCGTTTCAGCAATTCTATTGGGGCAAAAATGGCAAGCCGGGCAATGTGCGCAAGGAGAAGTTCGTTGTCACGCCTAGCCAAATCAAGCGGTGGGCGCGGCGTTTCGAACTGAATCTTTTTACGGGGCGCACGCGGCAGGAGTTTTCGCATACGTTTGACCGGTGGGCAGCGGCGCGTTACTTCCGAACAGTCGTCACCATGGACGACGTAAAAAGGAAGAAGCCTTATCCTGACGGTTTGCTGAAAATTCTTGGGCGACGCGATCCCGCTACGGCGCTCTACGTCGGCGATAACGTTGATGATGCCCTTGCCGCTCGGGACGCGCGCGTTCCCTTCATGGCCATTTTGCCGCGCGGCACCTATGAGTATCGCAAACGCGCTGCCCAATTTCGAGAGTTGGGAGCGCTCGCGCTTCTGCCTCGCATCGTTGACCTGAACGATTGGCTTCCTTAATGAGCAAATCGCTCTATCAGAGAAGTCTCTGCTGCCAAAACCGATTCGCATGTTGCGGCGTCTGAATGTAAGAGAGATTGCACCGAAGTCTTTCCCTGGAGCGATTCGGGATGGATTCTCGACTCTGCGGGTGCTATGAGTTGACGGGTGGAGGGAGGCGATTCCATGAATGGCCAGTTGCCAAGAAGAGAGTTTTTGAGGGCCGCCTCCGGCGCGGGCCTGGCGTCGGTATTGTGGCCGCCCCGCGGTGTCTCTTGCGCGATTTGGGACGCGCAAATGTCGTCGGAAGCCAGGGGAGCGAATAGCGCCTACTCGCTAAGACAGGAATTGCTCGCGGCGGAAACGGATCCTTATCGCCGCGCCGTGCTCAACGGCGACGTCAAGACGGTCGAACAGTTCCTTGCCCGCGATCCGGGGCTGCTTTATGCGCGCGATGTCAACGGCCAGTCCGTGTATCTCCTGGCGGCTTATGCTGATCAGCCGGCTCTTATGAGCCTTTTTGAATCGAAGGGGCTGGCTCTGGACGTTTACGAGGCCACCGCCGCCGGCAAATTGGAACGTTTTCATCAGTTGTTGCGTCCGGCACCGGGGATGGTGAACATGCCGAACCTGGCTGGAGATACGCCACTGCATGTAGCGGCGCTTTGCCATCGTTCGGAAATGATTGAGAACGCCATCACCTATGGACCGGATTTCGCAGTGCGCAATCCAAAGCGCAAGAGTTCCACGGCGGCGCATCTGGGTTTGCAGTCGTCTCCGAAAGACGCTGCGGAAGCGATAGCGTTTGCGATGATTGGCAACGGCCTGGACCCGAACCTCGCGAACGCGGATGGCGACACAATTCTGCACTGCGCCGCGCGAACCGGCTATCCACCCGTGATTCGCCTTTTGCTCGAGAAGGGCGCGAGCACTAGCGCAAAAAACGCGGCTGGAGAGACTGCCGTGGACATCGCCGCGGCAGCTGGAAATGCCGGCACGGTGGACTTAGTGCGCAATGCAGGCACCATTCCTCAGGACTACTACGCCCGCCGATTTTCCTACGATCCGAAGTTTGCCTCTTTGCGCCGAGATGACACCGAAGGACTTCCCAGAGATTTTGTAAACAACTTCATCGTCTTTTCTCATTTTGGGTTCGACCGTGTGAAGAAACTGATCGAGCTTTGTTCGGATCTTTTGAATACGCGGGCTTCGTGGGATGAACTTCCGGTAGAAGCAGCGGCACACATGGGCCGCGCCGATATTGGCGGATTGTTATTGGATAGGGGCGCATCCTACTCCATCTGTACCGCGGCGGTGTTCGGTTCTGCGGCCGACGTGAAGCGAATGCTTTCAGAAGACCCTCGCCGCGTTCACGAGCGCGGGGCGCACAGTTTTCCGCTGCTTTTTTATACCGCGTTTGGAAAGCCGCAACTTGATGTGGCGGAATATCTGATTAGCGCGGGCGCGGATCCCAAGGAAGAGATGCGCGGGCGGACAGTTTTGCATACCGCGGCTTCAGCGGGGCATCTCGAACTTTGCCGCTTCTTTTTGGAAAAGGGGCTGGACCCGCGTCAGAAAGGCACAAGTTTTCTGGGAGTTCAAGACGCCGTCGAGGCCGCCGAATTAGCCAAGCATCCGGAGGTGGCCGCGATGATGCGTGATTGGATCCAGAAGAATTCCTAACGTTCGCCCGATTCGCACTCTGAAATCGGAACTTTCTCGTCTAAAAGCCGGAATCATACTTATGAGCAGGGGGCCATCATGAAGCTGCGCTTCTCAAACATTTTCCCGGGTGTCCGGATTTTGTGCATCGCCGCGGCCGTGTTTCCTGCTTCGATTCGCGCGCAAGCGCCGGCTGGACCTTTGCCGGCGGCACCGCCGCAAGCTTCGCCGTCCCCGGCGGCGGGCCCGCAAAATCAGCCGGCGCGGGCGGAGACGCGGACATCGATCCTTGGCCGATGGAAGCTGAACCTGGATGAGAGCGACGATCCGCGGAAGAAACTGGAAGACGCGCGAACAAGCCGAGGAAGCGGACCGCGAACCGGCAACGGGGTGAGTATTGCCGGCTTTCCCATCGGTGGCCATGGCGGGAATCGAGGGGGAGAAAGCGAAGAGGAGCAGCAGCGAACGCAAATCGCGATTGCGCCCGCGAATTCCCTAGCGCTCGCGCAAAAAGATTCCAAGGATCCGGAAGTCGATCTCACCGACGATCTGAACCGCAAGCGCGCGCTTTTCACCGACGGCCGCAAAGTGCAGAAGCCCGATCCGAAAGATGATAGTTATGGGGAGATTGCGGCGCATTGGGATGGCTCCCGGCTCGTCACCGACGAGAAAGGCCCGCGCGGCGGGAAGATGAGCCGCACGTTTGAATTGTCGTACGACGGCGCGCAGCTTTACGAAACACTTCGCTTGACGGTGGGCCGGTCGAATACACCAGTCGATATACGCTACGTCTACGAACCGGTGCCGGCGAGCGCGGCACCAGCCAATCCGTGAGTAGCCGGCTGCGCGGCACGAACCGCCGCAGCGTTCAGCGGGCCATCAGAAATTCTGCTCGTCCTTATTTCCGCGACAGACTTCTTCCTTCGTTGACGTCCCGCACGGCCGGGTCTAATATCCGGCCACCGATATTGCATCAAATGTTTCACATGAGGAGAACCCCTTGGAAAATGGGACGGCAACAACTACGCCGCGCCGCTCTGGACGAGTGAAGCGTTGGCTAGGCCGGGGATTGCTTGGCCTGCTCATTCTAGTGGTGCTGGCGGCGATAGTGGGAGCGAGCTATCAGGCCCTCGGGAACCGAGCGGACGCACGCAGATTTCCTCAGCAGGGCAAATCCGTTTCGCTGGGGCCGGCGTTTGACAACCTGACTTTGAGCATCGATTGCCGTGGACAAGGAAGTCCGACTGTTGTTTTGGACAGCGGGCTCGGCGTTCCGGCGATCGGGTGGAATGCCGTGCAAACGGAAGTGGCGAAATTCGCGCGGGTTTGCTCCTACGATCGCGCGGGTTACGGCTGGAGTGGCGCAACTTCCGCGCCGCGCACGAGCGTACAGATCGTGAAAGAACTGCACGCATTGCTCGGGGCCGCTGGCGAAAAAGGGCCGTACATTTTGGTGGGGCATTCCTTCGGCGGGTACAATGTGCGTGTCTATAACGGACAATATCCCGGCGATGTTGCCGGCATGGTGCTGGTGGATGCGTCGCACGAAGATCAAAACGACCGCATGCCCCCGGCGCTTCAGGCCTTCATGAAAAAATCGATCGCGGAACTCAAGCGCCAGCAGATGCTTGCTCCGCTGCTGATTCGGTTTGGCATTCTGCGATTCTCGCTGCGCAAGCAGGGAGAATCTCCGGGTGTGTCGAAGGAATTTGGACGGGAGATGCTTTACTTGGAGCTTCAGCCGAAATTTATTGCTGCGAGCGCTGCGGAACTGGGCTCATTTGCTGAGAGCGCCAATGAGGTCCGCGCTGCCGGTAATTTGGGTGATAAACCGCTTGTGGTGCTGACGGCGGGCAAATCGACGGACGCGTCACAGTTGCCGGCGGGATTCCCGAAGAAAGAATTCGACGATTTCCATGAGATTTGGGTCAACGATCTGCAGGTCAGAGAAGCCCATCTTTCGACGCGAGGCGAGCGGATCATGGTTCCCGATAGCGATCACATGATCCCCTTTGAGCGACCGGATGCGATTGTGGCCGCGGTGCACGAGATCTTCACGACCCTAAACACCGTGAGCATCTCGAAGAACGACGGCAAACCTAGCGAAACAGTTCGTCCCGCGCCACGTTGACGCAAAGCAGCGACGGATGTTATAAAATACTGTTTATATAGGCAGCGACAGGCCCACCGTATTGCCCCTTCCCGGGTAGGGGGGCACGGCGCGGCTGCCAATCCGGTGGCCGGTCCGAGGCCCCCAAAGCGAGTTTAGGCTACACAACTTAATGCAAGAAATTGTTCGCCAACTAGGAGAACTCTTCCTTCAGGCTGTGCCTACAGTCCTGATCATCCTCCTTTTTTACTTCATCTTGCGGGCGCTTTTCTTTAAGCCGCTGCTTCTGGTGATGGCGGAGCGCGATGCCCGCACGGTGGGTGCGCAGAAGGCCGCCGAAGTGGCCGAGGCTGCGGCAGTGGAGAAGGCGAAGCAATACCAGGACGCACTGAAGCAGGCGCGCGCGCAGGTTTATGCCGAGCAGGAAGCGGAGCGGAAGAAGCTCCTTGATGAGCGAACCGAATCGATCAAGACGGCGCGCGCTGCGGCTATGGCGCAGGTGGCCGCCGCCAAAGAGCGCGTCACGAGCGAGGTGGCCGAGGCCCGCCGCGAGATTGATGCTACCGTTGGACAGCTTTCCGCTGAAATTGCCCGGCGCATTTTGCAATCGCCGCTCCGCCCCGGCGGCTCCCCAAGAGAGGTTCGATGAGGCAGGTCTCGAAAAAACAAAATCGATTCAGGCGATCCGGGCGGGTGCTCGTTTTTCCGAGTTTGATGGTTCTCTTTTTCTGTGTCGCTTTAGGCGCGCACGCTGCCGAAGAGGGCGGGAATTCGGCGACAGAACACGCGAGCGAACTTTTCAAGTGGATCAATTTCGCGATCGTTGCGGCGGCTTTGGTCTGGCTCTTTGCGAAGAAATGGCCTGCGTGGTTCCGCGGAAACGCCGATACCATCAGTGCCGCTATCAAGAAAGCGACCGCTGCGAAGGAAGAAGCGGAGCGGCAGGTTCGCGACGCGGAGACGAAACTGGCAAATCTGAAACAGGAGATCGCGGCGCTGCGGGCCACTGCAAAGCAGGAAGCCGCCGCGGAAGGCGAACGTATCCGGGCACTGGCCGAAAGCGATGCAAGAAAAGTTGGTGTCGCGGCCCAGGCGGAGATTGAAGCGGCGGAGCGCGCTGCCCGCATGGAATTGAAGGCCCTGGCTGCATCGCTCGCCGTGGATGGCGCTGAATCCCTGCTTGCCAAGCAGCTCACGCCAGCGGCGCAGGAATCTCTGATGGACAATTTCGTGAAAAGCCTTGAAGGGAGGCCGAATTGAAGTCGGCCAGCCTGCAATACGCAAATGCGCTCGCCGATGTCGCGCTCGCTCAAGGCGCGGCTGATGCGACGCTCAAGCAATTACGAGATTTCGCGGCGGCTTTCGGTGAGTCGAGCGAGTTGCGTAATTTTTTGACAAGCCCCGGCGTGGCGCGCGAGGCGAAACATGGCGTAATCGAAAAGATTGCAGCGCGCGTGGGCGCGGGCAGGATCATTCGCAATTTTCTGTTTGTGATCGCGGATCATCACCGTACGCACATTTTGCCGGAAATCCTCGCGACGTTTGAAGATGTCGTCCGGCAGCGACAAGGCATCGCCGAGGCGGAGATTTCTTCCGCCGTCGAGCTGAGCGCTGCGCAGAAAAAGAAATTCGCACAAACACTCGAACGTCTTACCGGAAAGAAAGTTCAGACAAAGTATTCGCTGGACCCCGCATTGCTCGGCGGTGCGGTTGTGCGCGTGGGAGATACGGTTTATGACGGTTCGGTGCGCAACAGTTTGAACGAAATGCGCGCACGTCTCGTGGCGGAATAGAATTCAGGAGCAGGCATGGCGAACATCAAGGCAGACGAAATCAGCAAGATTCTGCGCGAGCAGATTGAGAATTACGAGCAGACCGTTTCGGTGGACGAAGTCGGCGCGATCATCAGCGTCGGCGACGGAATTGCGCGCGTGCACGGCCTGGAAAAAGTCATGGCCGGCGAGATGCTTTCGTTTCCACACGACGTTTTCGGGATAGCGCTAAATCTGGAAGAGGAAGAAGTCGGCGTCGTGCTTCTGGGCGAGTCGCAATTGCTGAAAGAAGGCGACGTCGTCAAGCGCACGAACACGATTATGTCCGTGCCGGTGGGGGAAGCCCTGATCGGGCGCGTGGTGAATCCGCTCGGCGAGCCTGTCGACGGCAAAGGACCTATTACGGCGAAACAGCGGAATCCGCTGGAGCGTATTGCTCCTGGCGTGTTGGACCGCCAGCCGGTGCGTGAACCCTTGCAAACGGGCATTAAAGCGATCGACGCGATGATTCCGATCGGCCGCGGCCAGCGCGAATTGATCATTGGGGACCGCCAGACGGGTAAGACGGCCGTCATTCTGGATACGATCATCAATCAAAAGGGCGGCGACGTTATTTGCATTTATTGCGGAATCGGGCAGAAGCGCTCGACGATCGCGCAGGTCGTGAAAACGCTGACGGATGCGGGCGCGATGGATTACACGATCATCGTGGCGTCCTCAGCGGCCGAGCCGGCTTCGCTGCAGTACATCGCGCCATACGCCGCCTGCGCAATGGGCGAATATTTCCGCGATTCGAAACGGCACGCGATTACGTTCTACGACGATCTTTCGAAGCATGCACAGGCTTACCGCGAGATTTCCTTGCTGTTGCGCCGCCCGCCAGGACGCGAAGCGTTTCCTGGCGACGTGTTTTACTTGCACTCGCGCTTGCTGGAACGCGCCGCGAAACTGAATGACAAGCTTGGCGCGGGATCGCTAACGTCGTTGCCGGTGATCGAAACGCAGGCAGGAGACGTATCGGCATACATCCCGACAAACGTGATTTCGATTACGGACGGACAAATTTATCTGGAAGCTGACCTTTTCAACGCCGGCATTCGTCCGGCGATTAACGTCGGCATCTCGGTAAGCCGCGTGGGCGGCAACGCTCAGATCAAGGCGATGCGACAGGTGGCAGGAACGCTGCGCTTGGACATGGCGCAATACCGTGAGCTCGCGGCGTTCGCGCAGTTTGGCGCTGATCAGCTGGACAAAGTGACGCAGGGGCAGCTCGCGCGCGGACAGAGGCTGACGGAAATTCTGAAGCAGGACCAATACGCACCGCTTTCGGTGGAAAAACAGGTGCTCAGTATTTACGTGGCTACGAGCGGCTCGGTCGACAGCATTCCCGTACCGGAAGTGAGCCGCTTCGAGAAGGAATTTCTCCAGTATGTGGAGACCAGCAATCCATCGATCCTGAAAAATATCGCTGAGAAGAAAGCCCTCGACGACGGCATCAGGGCGGAAATCAAGAAAGCGGTCGACAGCTTCAAGGAACGCTTCACGGCTGCGGTTGCCGCGACGGCCAAGTAAGAGTGGAGACCTGAGAGCGATCTTTTAGCGAACAGCGATGCCTACACTTCTCGATTTCCGGCGCAGCATACGCTCGGTGAAGAACACCCAGCAAATTACTCGCGCGATGAAGTTCATCTCCGCGGCGTACCTTCGCAAGGCGCAGGAAGCGGCGACGGCGGCGCGGCCATATGCACAGGAATTGGCGCGCGTTCTGCGTTCGACGATGTCTCGCATCGATGAACCGCAGCATCCGCTGCTAGCGCACAGGCCAGAGCAGAAGATTCTTGTGCTGGTGCTCGCCGGGGAACGCGGCCTCGCGGGCGCCTTCAACGCCAACATTCTGCGAAAGGCCAATGAGTTCTTTCGCGCGAACAAGGACAAAAAAGTTTCCGTGATTCCCGTTGGCAAAAAAAGCCGGGACAGTCTGAAGCGCGCGGGATTTCAGTTTGCCGGCGAGTACGTGAACGCCCTGGCGCGCGTAAAGTTTGGGACCGCGCGAGAGATAGCCGGGTTGGTCACGGAGCTATATGCGAAAGAAGAGATCGACGCGGTCTATATAGTTTTCAGCGAATTCAAGACAGTGATGGTAGCGAATCTCGCGGTAGAAAAACTGCTTCCTGTTGAACCCGTAAGGGAAAGCGCCGAAAAAGAGTCGGCTCAAGTCGATTACATCTACGAGCAGCCTGAAGAGCAGTTGCTTGGAAAATTGCTGCCGCGCTATATCGAGACGCAAGTTTTGCGCGCGATGCTGGAATCGTCGGCAGCCGAATATGCGGCGCGCATGACGGCGATGGAAGCGGCGACGAAGAACGCCGGCGATGTGATCGAAGCGCGCACGCTGCACATGAACAAAGTGCGGCAGGCAGCGATTACGAAAGAGATTATTGAAATTGTCAGCGGCGCTTCTTACGGCGCTTAGGAGAAAGCATGGCAGAGAAATACGCAGCCGTCGGACACGTCGTGCAGGTCATTGGACCTGTGCTCGACGTCCAATTTGAATCGGGGCATTTGCCGGCGATTTATAACGCCGTGCGCATCACCAGCGAAGGTTTCAACGTTCCCGAGCCCATCGACGTTACCGCCGAAGTCCAACAGCATCTTGGCGAAGGGCGCGTGCGCGCGGTCGCCATGGAGCCGACGGAAGGGCTCGTCCGAGGCATGAAGGTGTTTGACACGGGATCGGGAATCACGGTTCCGGTGGGGCGGCCAACGCTCGGCCGCGTGATGAACGTTCTCGGAAAGCCAGTAGATCAACTTGGGCCGCTCGTCAGCAAGACCAACTATCCCATTCATCGGCCCGCGCCGCTGCTTGTCGATCAGTCGACGAATCTCGAGATGTTCGAGACGGGAATCAAAGTCATCGATTTGATTCAGCCGTTCTTGAAGGGCGGAAAGATTGGATTATTCGGCGGCGCCGGCGTCGGCAAGACGGTTTTGATTCAGGAATTGATCAACAACGTCGCCATGCAGCACGGTGGTGTGTCCGTGTTCGCGGGGGTCGGCGAGCGCACGCGCGAAGGAAACGACCTCTGGCTTGAGTTTCAGGAAGCCGGTGTCGTAGTTCCGGGAAATTCCGAGAAGTCCCGCGCGGCCTTGATTTACGGCCAGATGACCGAACCGCCCGGCGCGCGTTTGCGCGTTGGACTGACGGGATTGACCGTTGCGGAATATTTCCGCGACGAAGAGCACCTCGACGTTCTTCTTTTCATCGACAACATTTTCCGTTTCGTTCAGGCGGGCTCGGAGGTTTCGGCGCTTCTTGGCCGCATGCCTTCTGCCGTCGGTTACCAGCCGAACCTCAACACGGAAATTGGCGAATTGCAGGAGCGCATCACTTCCACAAAGTCCGGGTCCATTACTTCTGTGCAAGCCATTTACGTTCCGGCTGACGACTACACGGACCCGGCTCCAGCTGCGACATTTACGCACCTGGATGCCACGACAAACCTGAGCCGCCAGATCGTCGAGCGCGGCATTTATCCCGCCGTTGACCCGCTGGCCAGCTATTCGCGCATCCTCGATCCGCGCATTGTCGGCGCGGAACACTACGCGGTCGCGCGGGGCGTGAAGTCTATTCTCCAGCGCTATAAGGATCTGCAAGACATCATTGCCATTCTAGGTATCGAAGAACTTTCGGACGAAGACAAGCGCACCGTGGCGCGCGCACGCAAGATTGAAAAATTCCTTTCGCAACCCATGTTCGTGGCCGCGCAGTTTACCGGCCTCGAAGGCAAGTACGTCAAGATTGCGGACACGGTGCGCAGCTTCAAGGAAATCGTCGAGGGCAAGTACGACGACATTCCGGAGCAGGCCTTCTACATGGTGGGCACGATTGATGAAGCCCTTGCCAAGGCTGAAAAAATGAAGGCGAGCGCCTAGACACGTAAATGCTTCCCGACTCCATCGAGCTAGTCATCGTTACACCGGAGCGCCAATTGTTGCGCGAAAGCGTGGCCGAGGCGGTGCTGCCCGGGGCCGAAGGCGAGCTCGGCATTTTGCCAGGGCACGCGCCGCTGATTACGGAGCTCGGTATTGGAGAATTGCGCTATCGCGGCGCTGGCGGCAAAGAGGAAGTGCATCTCGCGATTATTCGGGGGTTCGCGGAAGTTCTGCAGGAGCGGGTGACTGTACTGGCGGAAACGGCGGAGCTTGCCGAAGAGATTGACGTTGAACGCGCCAAGCAATCTCTGGAGCGCGCTCGGGCGCGCATCGCGGCAAGTGACCCGAGCATTGATTGGGATCGCGCCAGTGCCGCGCTGCAGCGGGCGCTTATCCGCATCAAGGTGGGCGAATTCGCAACGAAACGCCGCACCGCAATCGTCGAAGCTCCGTGACGCATTGGACATTACTGGCCCATTCGCGTTGCGACCGAACCCTCTCCGCGACATCTAATCGCTAGAGACTGTTTATGGAACCAATCACGATGTACAGCAGCGCTTGGTGCCCGGATTGCCGGCGGGCAAAATCCTTTTTGAAAGAGCGCGGGATCGATTTCCGCGAAGTGGACATCGAACAGGATCCCGACGCCGAAGAGATCGTCGTTCGAGCCAACAACGGAAAGCGCAAAATCCCCACCTTGTTGATTGGCGGACACTATTTTGCGTGCAGCCCTTTCGACGCCGAGAAGCTGGCGGAAGCCCTCAAGATCCCGCTAAATCCCTGATGTGAGATTTTTTTCGAGGCGCCACCGCCCGAAGCCGGGACGCCGAGTTTCTAGGGTACTATTCCACCGCCACGCCACGTACCCAAACATTCGTCAGCTGCAGGCCTTCATCCAACAAAAGGACGTCTGCATCCGCCCCGACGCGCAGCGTGCCTTTTTTGAACTCAATGCCGAGCAGCGATGCGGGGTTCAGAGTCAGCATGCGCACTGCGTCAGCGAGAGGAACCCCCAACCCGACAATATTTCTCAGGGCCCTGTCCAATGTGAGCGTGCTGCCCGCCAGTTTTCCTTCCGAGTTGCGGCAAATACCACCGCTCACGGTCACTTCCAACTTTCCAAGAATATATTTTCCATCCGGCATTCCTGTCGCCGAGATGCCGTCGCTGATCAGGATCATGTGCGCGGGTCCTTTGGCCTGCAGAAGCACTTTCATGGCAGTTTCTTCCACGTGCACGCCGTCGGCGATCAGCTCCGCACTGACCTCAGGTGAAGTGAGCACGGCTCCAATCACGCCGCTGTCGCGGTGCGAAAAGGGCCGCATGGCGTTATAGACATGCACCGCGTGGTGGACTCCATGAGCAATCGCGGCGCGGGCCTGCTCGTATGTCGCATCGGTGTGGCCCATGGCCACGACCATCCCCGCATTTCGCGCCGCGTCGATGCACGGCATGGCTCCCAGCAGTTCCGGCGCTATCGTTAGGATTTGCGCGCTCCCCGCCGCTGCTTGCAACAATTTCTCCAGCATTTCTGAGGACGGCAGTTTCAGCCACTCGGGTGGATGCACACCTCGCCTCGCTGGACTGAGGAATGGCCCCTCGAAATGAATCCCCAGTACCTCCGCCCGGGTGTCGTCCGTTTCGTGCTGTTGCGAAATGTAGTGCGCGATTCCTTCGACGCTGCGAATCGTGTCGTCGGGACTGGCTGTCACCGTGGTGGCCACCATTGATGTGGTGCCGTGACGCGCGACCGTTTTTGTTACGCTCGCGAGCGCGTCCGCGCTGCCTTCCATCACGTCGCGCCCGCCGGCGCCATGGATGTGCACGTCCACGAAGCCGGGAATCGCAGTCTTGCCGGTTGCGGAGATCTCTTGAGCGCCGGCAGGCAGGCGCATTCCCTCACGCAGTCCGAGTTCTTCGATCACACCTTCGCGGATCAAAATGCCTGCGTTAGTGATTTCCGCGGCGGGAGTCAGCACCCTTCCGGCGTGCAATAGAGTTGTCGACATAGATCAGGTTGTATCGTAGCGGAATCGAACGATCTTTCAAAAATCAAAATAGGCCAAATTAAGAAAAATCAATAAAAAGGGGCGGAGCTGAAGCCCCGCCCGCATAGAAAATACGTTATTAGAAATGTTTACTTGCTATCTGGCGGCGCCATGTCGATGCTTTCGAGCTTGAGGGTGCCTCCGTCTACCGTTCCTTTTACCGTGACGTGATGCCCGGCATGTTCCGCTACTTTGTCCTGCGCATCCACAAGGTAAACTTTCTTGTCCGCATCATTAACGAACACATATTTCGCGCCGCCTTTCACGCACTTGATCGTGCATTCACGCGCGCCATTGTTTGCGCCTTTCGCCCCGCAGTTACTGTCGGATATATAGCCTGTCCAGGTTCCGTCCGCGGCCATGGTCAATGCTGCTGCGAAGAGCGTTGCTGCCGTGACTGCTGCAAATCGTATCTTCATCGCTTTCTCCCCTCGAAAAATCCTCTGCATTTGCTGCCTTTGGCTGGGTCGCCAATAGATTGTCACAACGAGCGTGTCCCGTCCACCCGCATCCCGCCCGTCCTACGGCGGCCAAACATTTCCTGGTGTCTCGGGCAAAAAAAGAGGGAAGGTTCTCTCGAACCCTCCCCCGGCTCTACTCTCTCATGATCGGAAACTAGGTTTGTGCTACGAAGCGCTTATTGACCCGAGCTTGAGCTGCTGGCTGCCGTTGTGTCGGGTGCTTTCGGGACGCTAAGGTAGCCAGAGGCCGTCGTCTTCGAGACCTTGTTAACAACGAGTTCCAGCGCGGCGCGAGTTCCGCCCGTATAGAAGAAAATCGGCTCGTTCACAGAGCGGTTCTTCTTCTCGAAGCTCTTATCGTCCGCAAGAACGTTGATCGTGTATTGGTTCTTTTTGGTGTTTGTGTCCTTCAGTTCGACCTGGATGGTGCCGACCTTCTGGTTTCCACCCTTGCGCGAGACAGTGAACTCGAAGTAGTCCCGCTGTCCCATGCGACGAAGCTGATCGATTTCGTCATGGTTGCGCGCGATGAGCGTGCCCATCTCGCTGCGGGCCATCTGAAGGTTGTTTTTCTGTGCGTCCAAGTCGCTCTTCACGCCAGTGACGTCGCCGTTGAGCTTGTCTACGTCACCCGTGTTCGCCTTGTTGGCGAGCTCGGCTTTGACGGAGGTCGCTAATCCATCCACTTTTTGGTCGACGGCAGCGGTCGCATTCTTGTTCTGCTTACGCGCAGCGATCAGTTCGCCTTGCGTGAGATTCAGCTTGTCCGTGACCACTTTGAGGTCGCTCTGCAGCGCCTGGTTGACATCATCTTCTTTCGCCAGCCGCTGGGCCAGCGCATCGTTTGCCTGTTTCACCGAGGCTTGCGTGGATTGCTCGATGCTGTTCGCGTGGTTCAACGCGCTCCAACCGACTCCAAGACCGAGCAATGAAACTCCGCCCAACACGGCAACCGCTAATCCCACCCAGCGTGGGGTTCCGGTCGTGGTGTGGCTGATGGGTTCCTGAAACTCGCTCATAAACTTCTTCTCCTTTGGGGTTTTCCCCCTGCGGCTAGAAGAGGTGCATCCTTCTCGCCAAAGGCCGTTTCTCGAGCGCCGGCGAGTAACTCAAGTGGATGCATGGGGTTGTCGACAGAAGCGGGCCATTCAAGAGTAAGTCTTATACGTACTAGTACTAGTAAAGATTACGTTGTCGCTCGCTCTTCTGTAAATTTTGCTGTTGGAACAAGGAGGGCCGCACTAACGAGAGAGAGACAGGCTGAGAGGCGAGACTATAAACGGGTTCACGCTAAGCTATTGCAGTGCAGTGTTTTAGGGAAGCTGATTCAGGCAGCCTGAGGGGCAGGCTCTTCGTCAGAGCCTTTCACGGGCGTAAAATATCGATCCAAAGTACTAATTGCTGCGTCCAGAACCATGTGACAGTCGGAGCAGGAGTCCAAATGACGCTTGATCTCGTTCGCCACTGGCGGCGAGAGTCTGCCCTCTAAGTACCAGCAAATCAAATGGATAGTATCCCGACAGCTCATGACTGCGGTCCCCCCGTGGCCCCGCGCCGATGTCCGATGTTCGATAGTAGTAGTGCATTTCGCTCACCAAATCCTTCTGGAAACGCAGAAATGCTAATTGCTTAAATATCAGTGGTTTGAAGCGCTGTCTAAAGACACGACCAAAAACGATCCGGTCTCTTTGGGGAAAGATTACTCAGCGAGTACAGCATTTGAGCGCGGCGCGCGGCCCGTTGCTCCCTCAGCGTTCCGGGACAAAGGTCATTTCTCGCAAAGCCTCGATGCGCTTTTGAAGGGGCGGGTGAGTGCTAAAGAGAGAGGACAGGCCGCCTCCGCCAAACATCGGCTTTACGATACACAGGGACGACGTGGACGGCGAAATCGCCGTCGTCGGAATCCGTTGATTGTAAGCCCCCAGCTTTTCTAGGGCACTCATCAGACCGAATTGGTTACCGACCATCCGGGCTCCTGTTGCGTCCGCCGCATACTCTCGCTCGCGCGAAAGGCCCAGCTGCAACATCATCGCTCCCAACGGCCCCAGGATCATGAGCAGAATGGCGCCAATTCCGCCACCACGATTGCGCTCGTCGTCCCTACCCCCGCCGAGCCAGGGACCCCAGTGGGCCATCCAGGTAATGGCACCGGCGAGTGTGGCCGCGACCGAACTTATCAAAATATCGTAATTGCGCACGTGCGAAAGCTCGTGCGCAATGACGCCTTCCAGCTCTTCGTCATTCATCAATTCGAGCAAACCCTCGGTCACCGCCACAGAAGCGTGCCGCGGATTTCTACCGGTGGCAAAGGCATTGGGAGCCTCTTCGGGCACGACATACAGCTTTGGCACCGGAATATTCGCTTTGGCCGCCAGCCGTTCCATCACGACATACAGACGCGGCAACTGCTCCCTGGTAACCGGCTTGGCGCCGCTCGAGGCCAGCGCGATCTTATCGGAGAAGAAATAGGCAAACGCATTGGTACAAATCGCAATTCCGAGCCCAATGGTCATGCCGTTGCTTCCGCCGAAGTAGGAGCCCAGCATCATTAAGAAGAGCGTGAGCACCACCAACAGGAATGTCGTTCGAAGAACTCTCACAGTGTTCCCTCATTACTCTATACGTAAAGAAGCCGCGAAATATGCCGGCGTCAGAAAACTCAGAGAGGAAGGTTTTTTTGAGGACTTCCTCTCTGACTGGGTTAGATTCCTGCCGCTGCCGCCGGTTGTTTCACCTTCGAGCGCTCGAACCGCATCGTATCTTTTTGGCCGTCGCGATCCACACGAATGTGATCCCCCGGCAGCACTTTGCCTTCGAGAATCTGCATCGCCAGTGGATCCTGAATCAGTCGCTGGATCGTTCGACGCAGCGGCCGCGCTCCGTACGCCGGGTCGTAACCCTCCCGCAGCAGCAGCTCTTCCGCCGCCGCCGTTAACGCTAGCGTGATTTGCCGTTCCGCCAGAAGCTTTTCGACGTTCTTCAGCAACAGCCCGACGATGCGGCCGAGCTGTTCCTTGCCCAGGGGATTGAAAATCACAATCTCGTCGATGCGGTTGATGAACTCCGGACGAAACGCCGCGCGCAACGCTTCCATCGCTTCTTTTCGCGCGCGTTCCGGGTCTTTGTTCGAGAGTTCGAAGATCGCCGTCGATCCCACGTTGCTGGTCATCACCATCACCGTGTTGCGGAAGTCCACGGTCCGGCCTTTGCCATCCGTCAGCCGGCCATCCTCGAGAATCTGCAACAGGATGTTGAACACATCCGGGTGGGCTTTTTCAATTTCGTCGAACAAAATCACCGAGTAGGGGTGCCTGCGCACCTGCTCGGTGAGCTGCCCGCCTTCCTCGTAGCCGACATAGCCAGGAGGCGCACCCATCAGCCGCGACACGCTGTGCTTCTCCATGTATTCGCTCATATCGATGCGGATCATCAGTTTTTCGTCGTCAAAAAGAAATTCCGCCAGCGCCCGCGCCAATTCAGTTTTCCCCACGCCCGTCGGGCCGAGAAAAATGAAGGACCCGATTGGCCGCTTCGGATCGGACAATCCGGCGCGGCTTCGCCGCACGGCGTTCGCAACTCGCCCGAGCGCATCGTCTTGCCCGACAACGCGCTGCCGCAGTCGCTCTTCCATGTGCACGAGCTTTTGCGCCTCGCCTTCGAGCAATCGCCCCGCTGGAATGCCCGTCCATTTGCTGACCAGCTTGGCGATGTCTTCTTCGTCGACCTCCTCCTTCAGCATCGGCGAATCTTTTTGCACGGAAGCAAACCGCTGCTCGGCTTTCTTTAATTCCTGATCGGCGGCTGCGATCTTGCCGTAGCGTATTTCGGCAACTTTGGCCAGCTCGCCTGCGCGCTCGAATTTCTGCTCTTCGGCTTTGAGCTGTTCGATCTGCTCTTTCAGCTTGCGGATTTTGCCGATGGCTTCTTTCTCGGCCTGCCAGCGCGCCTTTCGCCCGCTGGAATCCTCTTTCAATTTGGCCAGTTCTTTTTCGATTTGGTTGCGCCGTTCCTTGGAATGCGCATCCTTCTCTTTCAGCAGCGACTGCCTCTCGATTTCCAGTTGCAGGATGCGCCGTTCGATCTCGTCAATCTCGACGGGCAGAGAATCAATCTGCATGCGCAGGCTGGCCGCCGCTTCGTCGATCAGGTCGATTGCCTTGTCAGGCAGAAAACGGTCGGAAATGTAACGGTGCGAGAGGGTTGCCGCCGCCAGAATCGCCGCATCCTTGATGCGCACGCCATGATGAACTTCGTAGCGCTCTTTCAAGCCACGCAAAATCGCAATGGTATCTTCGACAGTGGGTTCACTCACCAGGACAGGCTGAAATCGCCTCTCGAGCGCCGGATCCTTCTCAATATGCTTCTTGTATTCGTTCAGCGTGGTCGCGCCAATCGCACGCAGCTCGCCACGCGCGAGCGCCGGCTTCAGTATGTTGGAAGCGTCCATCGAGCCTTCGGCAGCGCCGGCGCCCACCAGCGTATGCAGTTCATCGATGAAAAGAATGATCTGCCCTTCCGCCTCCGTAATTTCCTTCAGCACGGCCTTCAACCGCTCTTCAAATTCCCCGCGGAATTTCGCGCCAGCCACAAGCGCCGCCAAATCCAGAGCCACCAGGCGCTTGGTCTTCAGCACGTCCGGCACATCCCCGGAAACTATGCGCTGCGCCAGCCCTTCGACGATCGCAGTCTTTCCGACTCCGGGTTCGCCGATGAGTACCGGGTTGTTTTTCGTACGGCGCGCGAGAATCTGCATCACCCGGCGAATTTCTTCGTCGCGCCCAATGACGGGATCGAGCTTTCCGCGCCGCGCCAGGTCCGTCAAATCGCGGGCGTATTTCTCTAGCGAAGCGTACGTAGCCTCCGGATTCTGCGAGGTGACGCGCTGATTTCCGCGCACACCGGTCAGAGCCAGCAAAATTGCTTCATGGGTAGCGCCCTGGCGCTTCAGCAACTGGCCTGCCGGATCGCGCTCTTCTCCGGCGAGCGCCAGAAAAAGATGCTCCGTCGAAACGTATTCGTCCTTAAATCTTGCCGCCTCGTCAAAGGCCCGTTCCAGCACGTTGTTCAGCGGCTTTCCCATATGTTGCTGGGCAAAGCCTTGCACTTTCGGCAGCCGGGCTATCTCTCGCTCAATTTCCTCGGTCAGCGCCTCGGTGCGAATTCCCAGCCGTGCGAGCAGCGGCGGCACCACGCCATCCGCCTGGGACACCAGAGCCTCCAGCAAATGTACGGGCTCGATCTGTTGATTTTCGTGGCGCGCCGCCACGTCATTTGCTTGTTGCAGCGCTTCTTGCGCTTTCACCGTCATCTTGTCAAATCGCAGCATGTTTAACCTCTTTTACCTCGCTTCTAGACAAAAAGGGGCTGGCACTCTTGCCAGCCCCCTTTTAACACAACTTTGTTGCTGGCTTACTTTGCCCCGGCAGCCGCAGCCGCAACCGCCGGCGTCCCCGCGCTTACTCCTACATTCACCTTGATCTGCTTCGGCTTCGCTTCCTCACGTTTCGGAACGGTCAGCGTCAGCACCCCATTCTGGTAGTCGGCCTTGATCGCTTCCGAATTCACGGTGTTGGCCAGCGAGAAGCTCCGGCTGAAGGAACCATAGGCGCGCTCTACGCGCAGATAATTCTCTTCGTTCACTTTCTTCTCGAACTTGCGCTCACCACGAATAGTCAGAATATTGTTTTCCACCCGGATGTCCAGATCCTCTGGATCGATCGCCGGAAGATCGGCCTTTACGACCAACTCATGCTCGGTCTCGAAGATATCGACTGCCGGCGCCCAGCTTGTAAGATTCGATTCCTCTGCCGAACGTTCCAGCACATTGCCCATTAAACGATTGACCTGGTCCTGGAGAGTGGCAGCTCCGCGGAAAGGCTCCCAACGGTTCAAAACAGTTCTCATATTTCGATCTCCTGATTAACTTACTGCACGCACATAATATTATATGAGTGTATTATTGTCAAATATTTTTTCAGTTCCACGGTATCAGTATAAAGTACTTATTTTCATCAACATAGCGCACATCTTGGATATCGCTCTGATCCATTGCGTGGTTAACTTTGCCGAATCTGCCCCCAGCTGCCCACTCTATTTCCTCTGATCTCGTCGCTCGAGATGCTGCTAGACTCCCCATTGATGCGTCTCGATGACATCGATTACCACCTGCCTCCGGGCCAGGTCGCTCAGAAACCTCTCGATCGCCGCGACGCTTCCCGACTTCTCGAGCTGCCCCGTTCCGCGGGTGCCCCAAGCGACCACCTATTCAAGGACCTTCCAGAACTGCTCCGAGGCGACGAACTTCTAGTATTGAACAATACTCGCGTTATTCCGGCACGGCTCTTTGGCCGGCGAGCTGGCGTGCATGCTCAAGCCCCTTCGCGTGCGACCCTCCGAGAACACTTAACCGGCAAGGTGGAGGTTTTTCTCACCCGCCAAATTGATCCTCAGAAGTGGGAAGCGCTCGTCCGCCCCGGCCGCAAGATAGTGACCGGAGAACGCGTCTTATTTGGAGAAGGAGAACTGGAAGCCGAGGTGATTTCCCGCGGCGAACTGGGGTTGCGCACTCTGCGCTTTGTTTCACGTGACACACGGAGCGTCCCGGAGCACCTCGAGCGCCTCGGGCATGTTCCTCTGCCGCCTTACATTCGCCGCGGCGATGAGGACACCGACCGCGAGCGATATCAAACAGTTTTCGCTAAACAGCCCGGCGCCATTGCCGCTCCGACCGCTGGCCTGCACTTCACCGAGGAAATTCTGGAGAAAATTCGGGCTCGGGGCGTCGAAATCTGCGAGCTGACTCTCGACGTTGGGCTCGGCACTTTTCAACCGGTCCACACCGAAACTCTGGAAAGCCACGTAATGCATTCCGAGTCCTACGAGATTCCCGACCAAACCGCCGAGTGCATTCGGCGAGCGAGAGCCGCACGGCGCCCGATTGTCGCCATCGGAACCACCGTGGTGCGCGCCCTGGAAGCCGCCGCCCTTCGCGCCGCCGAATCAAACGCCACCGAGCTGCTGCTGGCAGGAAAAGCTGATGCTCGCCTGTTCATCTATCCCGGATTTCCGTTCCGTGTCGTGGACGCCCTGCTCACGAATTTCCACCTGCCGCGCTCAACTCTGCTCGCGCTGGTGTGCGCATTCGCAGGGCGCGAACGAGTCCTCGCAGCTTACAGGCACGCTGTTCAGGCAGGCTACCGCTTCTATAGCTACGGAGACTGTATGCTGATCGGCTGAAGTCCGTTAAAGAATGTTTCCGAGGGAAGAAAAAGCTCTTGGAGTGCCCGCGCGAAACCGCTACGAGCGGCGAATCGTCTCGGCTCCAGCCGAAGCCCGTTCCTGCCATTTCAAAACTTGTGCCGAGAAAATCACGAGAAGGGAAGCTGCCGTTGAGAGCAGCCTCCCTCTCGTCCAGTTGAAAGGAGTCACAGAAACTCCTCGCTTACTCGTTGAATACGAACACCCGCGTTTGTCCCGAAAAACGGACTTCCTTCACCTGGCCGTTTTCTCCGATGAGCACGGAATCGCTCGAGGATTTCGTAGCGCGGTCTTCCCAGCGTCCTTCGCTTTCGGCGAGGACCTGCCGCCCCTTCTCTACGGACGCCTTGTTTCCGTCGATTTGCAGGCGATACTCACCTGCTTGCAGATCGACCCTGCCGATCTTTGCCGACTGGGCGATGTTAATGGTCTTGCTGAACGGTTTTGCGAGTAGCGGCACTGTCGATACCAAAGCGGCTGCCAGCGCCAGGCTGCGGAGAATCGAATTGAATTTCATGCGTGTCAACTTCCTTTCCGTCAGGATCGAGTCAGCCGCATTGCTGCTGCCACAAGCTGAACAGAGTGTTGACACGCGTCCGCGGGGCGAGTAGTCTCACCCGCAAGACACCTCGTTCTTCCTGGACTAACGGCCGGAAAGACTGCGTGTCGTCGCCCCGCGGCTGCCACCGCGGGGTTTTTTATGGAGCTTCTGTCTTGCCTGCGCAGCTCATCCGGCTGCACTTGTATAGACGAGCCGGGCTCCACTAATGTTTCGTCGGCTATCGAATTTTCTGTTTTAATCTTGCAAATTATTTGTTTTATTTTGCACTGCCAATTTTCTTCGCGCTCTTTTTCACCTTTCGATTTTGTAAAAGTTCCATAAATATACGGAATTAACGCGAAACCTTTTCCTCTCTGATTCGTCGCTCTTTTTCTTCTTGCGGAATCCTCCCCGGTCAACGTGCATCGTGTCCCCGCTTCATCTATACTCAAGGGCATTTTGCGGATGGCCTGAATGCGCATTCTTGTTCTAAGCGATCTTCACGCAAACGCCACAGCCTTCGCCGCTGCTCTGGATTCCGCGGACGGCCGCTGGGACATTTCCGTGTGTCTCGGTGATGTCGTTGGCTATGGGCCCGATCCGCACGAGGTTGTCGCTCGCCTCCGCAAACTCGGCACGCAAACGATTCGCGGCAATCATGACAAAGCTGTAGCCGGCCTGATGGACACCACCGACTTCAATCCCGTGGCGAAAGCGGCCGTGGATTGGACTCGCTCGCAGTTGAACACCGAAGACCTTGCCTGGCTTTCCGCGCTTCCGCAAGGACCCCTGGCCACCGATGGAATCGTTTTGGTACACGGCGCGTTTCAAGATGAAGATGAGTACGTGTTCACGCCCGCGCAAGCTCTCGATGGGCTTCTTGACTCCAGCGCCGAGGTCACTTTTTTCGGACATACCCATCACCAGGGCGGCTTCTCGTACCAGGATTCCAATCTCGAAGTGCTGCAGATTCGCCCGCGAGCTTCGGAATCTTTCTCCGCGCTCCGCATCGAAGAGCCTCGGCGGTATCTCCTTAATCCCGGCTCGATTGGCCAGCCGCGCGATGGGGACCCGCGCGCCGGCTTCGCCATTGCCGACCTGGAACATCAAACGGTAGAATTCTGGCGCGTTCCCTACGACATTTCCTCCGTCCAGGGGCGCATGCGCGCCGCCAGTCTTCCCGAACCTCTGGTTCAGCGCCTCATCGTTGGCCGGTAGGCGTTGCACGACAAACATGGCTGTTCAGCATGCCAGCTTTTCTTCTCGCCGCCGTTTCTCTCACCCGCTTGACGCCCCGCGGTATTCAGGCCAGCATCACTCTTTGAGAGCTTTCCATGCCTGACACTCTACTAATCGAAACGCCAGACGAGCCGCAGCCAAAAGCGGGCCGCTCGTGGATCGCCTGGATGGGCGCAGCAACAATAGCGATCGCCCTCGCTGTTTTGATGTGGCCCGGCGGAGAGCAGCATAGTCTTTCAAGAACGCGCGAATCTCATCTCCCGTTTGGCGCCGCCGAGCAAGCCTACGCTCCGAAACTTCAAATTGAAAACCTGGCTCTCAGCCGCGCAGAAAATTTCCTGAATCAGGAAGTCACCACGCTTGCAGGCAGTCTCACGAATGCGGGCGATCTTCCGCTCGCGAATGTCGAGCTGACGGTGGAATTCTCCGATCAACTTGGGCAGGTCGTCCTGCGCGAATCCCGTGCTGTGTTTGCCTCACCGGCGCCTCCATTTGTTCCGGGAGAACACCGTGATTTCGAAATCTCTTTCGAGCACATCCCGTCCTCCGGGAACATTCAGCAGCCTGTCGTCCGCGTCTCCGGCTTACTATTTGCTTCTAAGAAAGAATAGTTCCAGAGCCAATTTACCGCGGACAGCTCTATCGAGATCCGCGAGATGGCGGGTGCCTCGCTCCTTTCTCCGGTCTCTCGTGGGAAGTTCGCGGCGCCGCCGAGAAGCCGCTCCTGCACCTCTGGTCAGAAAATCACAATCTGACGCGTCGCGTGCTGGCCATCACGGACCATTCCGGCCAGCGGCTCGCGCTAGCTGTCGAGCGATTTGGCCGGTCGAAGCCCGACCGCCTCGAGTTTATTCGTTTGGAGTTTCAGCGGGCCCAGCGAGACCTTTCGCGAGACCCATTTTGCGATGGTCTTGGCCGTCTCCTCGCGGAACAATTTCCCGATGAATCTTTCCATCAAGCTAGGTCCGGAACCCTCTTTTTGATGAGCGGCTTTTCACGAAATTTTCTTCCTTGCGAAATATCCTGTCCTGAACTTCCCCCGCACAGTAGAATTACTCTTACCAGCGGTCGGGAGCATAGATTGAATTTTTCCGCAACAATCCGGCATACGCCACAAGCTTCTCTTATCGACCTTCGCGGGCGTCTCACGTTTTTCGAAGTTGGCGTACTCCGCGAAAACATCACTCGTCTCCTCGGCGAAGGACATAAAAACATCGTCCTCAATTTGAGCGGGCTGCAATACCTCGATAGCTCGGGGATCGGCGAACTGGCGCGCATGTACGTGATGGTGCTCAAAGGCGGTGGCGAAATGAAGGTTGTTGGATTATCCCGGAACGTCGAGGAAGTTTTGAAAGTTACCCATCTCTATCAGGTCTTCCCGGAATTCCCCGATGAGGAAGCCGCTCTGAAGAGTTTCCCCGCTTCTCGAACCGACAAATCGGGTGGAACCACCTAATAGAAAAATATTAGACGAAAATAACAGGCCCAAAAGGAGAGAAGCAGCTAAGGCGTTGAGCCTTAGCTGCTTCCCGGGGTGTGTCCTCGAAGTGGTTAGTTATTAATTTAGATGCATGGCAGCAAAAAAGGTTTCACTTCTTAACAAAAACTTGCAGATTCTCTTTTCCGCCGAAAACGCCTAATAAAACAGGTACTTACGCCACCGCTCGTCGCGGTGTCCGATGAGCCTCATCAATTGCCGCGAGGTATGCAGGGTGAAAGGCCGTGGCCGCCGCGCCAGTTTAAACCCGGCTTCTTCCGGTGTCCGGTCGCCCTTGCTGTTATTGCAACGGTAGCAGCAAGCCACTAGATTTTCCCAGGAAGATCGTCCGCCACGCGATCTCGGCACAACATGGTCCAGCGTCAATTCCGAGCTGGGAAAAATCCTCCCGCAGAATTGGCAAGTATTCCGGTCTCGTAACAAAATATTTTTGCGCGAAAGCGCGCGGCTCTGCTGCGGAATATGCCTGTAGGCCAGCAGCCGAATCACCGACGGCACTCTGTGCGCATGCGCTGCCGAGTGGACTTCCGCGCTATGCATCTCTTCCGCCTGCGCTACGCCCTTCAGGAGCAGCACCATGGCCCGCCGCACCGCCGTCACGTTGATTGGCTCGTAGGTGGCATTTAAAACGAGCACAGGCTCCTGCATCAGCGATGCGCGCCTCGGCAATATTGGGTTGTGGGATCTACTGTCCGCGGGGTCCGCGGACCCGGGCGCAGCGACGCTGCCCGCTTCGGGGGCATACCGCCCTCGGAAATCGCCCGACTTTGGCCGGTTTGCGCTCATCGCGCTACCCTAAGTTAACGACCCTACGTTACAGGTTACCACTATCCGGGGCTGGCAGGGAATTTCTCGCGGCTCGGGCTGCTCTCAGTCCTAGAACGGACTTGGAACCCGACTCGAGGAACGCCCGTGCACAGGCATCAAGCGTCGCCCTAGTGGTCAATACATCATCTACCAGTAAGACGCGTTTACTGTCAATCGGGCTGCCTGGACGTGTGGCAAAAGCGCCACGAATCGAGGCCCGCGCTCCTCCAAACTGAGGACCTGTTTGTCCAGCCGCAGCCTTGTCCTCATCAGCAAGGCCGATTTATGAGGCAAGCCCAGCTTCGGCGCCGGAGGCATGGAAATTAGCCTGCCTGGTTGCATCCGCGCTGCCGTTCGGGGTCCCGGTCGAAGGAACTGGGACTACCACGCCGGCGGCAAACAAGCCGCTCCCCTGGCAGAGTCATCTCCGCCAAGCAGTCCGCGAACCATACACCAAGCCGCTCCATCCGCCCCCACTTTAGCGGGAGGATCGCCTTCACCGAGCGCCCCTCTTAAACCCCGCGGCTACGAGCCCCTGCTCCGTGCCCGAGCCGACGGCAGGATAGAGCTATCTCCCATAGCGCAGGGAGAAATCTATTCCGCTCGATTTTATAATGGAAGAGAGAATACACGCTAAGGTAATATAAGAAGAGACCAAGCCCTAAACGCGCAGGGCCGGCCCTCTCAGGCCGGCCGCTCTCCCTACGATTACCCCGCGGGCGTTACAACAACCCTTGTTCCATCTTCTCTTGGCAAGTGATGCAGTGCTTGGCCCACGGTACTGCTTCGAGCCGCTTCTGCTGCATCTCTTCCTGGCAGTTCGCGCAAACACCGAATTCATCCGTGTTGATGCGCTTCAGAGCCGCATCGATCATGTTCAGGATCGTGCGGTCCGTATTGGTCATGCCAAAGAGGAACTCCTTCGTGTAGGAGTTCGCTGCCTTGTCCGCGAGATCAACCGTCGGATCTTCATCCGCGGTTCGTCCCTCTTCTTGCGTTCGCGCGATTGTCTTCATCAACTCCTCGCGCCTTACCGCCAACTTCTTCTTGTAGTATTCGAGCCTTTTCTTGTCCATGGAAGTCCCGCCCCTCTGTCGGCTTTCGGGGCCATCTAAAAACTCCGTAGTGTAGACCTGCTCTTTCGGAGTGTCAAGGTTAGAGCGTTCTGACTGTTCCTTAGATGCGGACATGCCGCGAACGGTCGCAAGCTGCTGCGCGCCGGAAAACCTTCGGCTGCCGTTTGATCTCCTTGCCTCCGCCTTGCAAGGACATATTGCATCCCGGCCTGGAAAGCTTTATAGTCGATTATCGATATACTGATCATCGATTACCAATGCCAAAACGAAAACTCGATCCATTGCCTTCCGCTGCCTTCCAAATTCTTCTCTCCCTCGCCGAGGAAGATCTTCACGGTTACGGCATCATGCGCCAAGTCGCCGAGCAAACGGACGGCCGCATGCGCCTCGGTCCCGGTACGCTCTACAGCTCCATCCAGTCTCTGCTCGAAGAGAAATTTATCGAAGAGCTCGACCCGCGCGAGGATGTGAAACTGAGCGAGGAACGCCGCCGCTACTACCGTTTGACCTCCGCCGGACGAAAACTCGCCCGCTCCGAGGCCGATAGACTTGCCGGATTGCTGCGCGTCGCACGCTCCCG
>DATMKS010000056.1:0-11985 GCA_035571045.1 Verrucomicrobiia bacterium | reverse complement strand
GGCCGATAGAGCTCAGGGCGCGACTTCCGGCCATGCCGAAAAGGATCCCGGCGACTCCCCCGCAAAGCGCGAGCAGCATACTTTCAGTAAGCAACTGACGGATGAGGCGAAGGCGCGTGCCGCCGAGGGCGGTGCGAATGGCCATCTCGCGCTGGCGCGCGGTGGCGCGCACGAGCAGAAAGTTGGCGATGTTGACGCAGGCGAGGACCAAGACAAGAGCAGCGAGGACGAGAAACAACACGGAGACCTTCAGGACGGGTCGGTTGGGGTCGGGCCCCGGACGGGAGAAGCGCTCTGGGAAGACGCTGATCGTCATGCCCTCTTCGGTTTTTGGATTTTCTTTTGCGAGCCGGTCGCCGATGACGTCGAGAGCAGATTGCGCCGCGGGCAGAGCGACTCCTTTGGCCAAGCGCGCGTACACAACCAGGTTGCGGTAGCCACGATTGGTGGGGATGTCCTGTTCGTAGGAGCTATCTATTTGCTGCATGCCAAGGGGCAAGTAACCTTGGACGTCGACAAGGGCGCTTACGCCGTGAAACTCCCTTGGCGTGATGCCAATGACGGTGACGGGGCGACCGTTATAGAGGACGGTTTTGCCGACGATGCCGGGATCGCCACCGAAGCGCGTTTGCCAGAAGGAATAGCCGAGAACGATGACGGGATTCACCGCGGTGACGGAGCCTTCCTCAGGAAGAATGAAGCGTCCAAGCAGCGGCCGTACGCCGAGTGCGGCAAAGAAGTTGCCGCTGACGTCGTAGATGACGACGGGTTCGGCTTTTCCATTCAGCATGAGCCCACCAACGTTGAGGCTTAGGGCGATCACATCCGAAAAAACCGAGGAGGATTGCTTTTGAAGATCCTCGAATTCCGGAAAAGAAAAACCGGTTTGCAGTTCGCCCTTCTTAAGCTGCATAGCGAGCACGGTGAGCTGCTCGGGGTTTTTTATGGGGAGCGGGCGGAGGAGAAAGGAATTGACCATACTGAAAATCGCGGTATTAGCCCCGATGCCGAGGCCGAGGGTCAGAACGGCAATCGACGTGAAGCCGAAGTTCTTCCGCAGCATGCGGAAACCGAAACGGACATCCTGTAAAAAGGTTTCAATGATGTTGACGCGTCGCGCGTCGCGGCAATTTTCCTTGGATTGCTCGATACCGCCAAACTCGCGGCAGGCTTTGCGGCGAGCCTCTTCCTCGGTGAGGCCGCTGTCCATGTATTCACGGGTTTTCTGATCGACGTGGTATTGCAGCTCTTCGCTTAGGTCTTGCTCGACTTCGCTGCGCTGGAGCAAAGAACGCAAGCGAAGGCGAAGCGTTACTAGCCAGTGTTGTTCGCTCATTTGGACTCCTTCACACGCCGCCGCAGTTACTACTCCCTACTCGTGCCTAAGGGCAACCAACGGGTCGACCCGCGTGGCACCCCGGGCCGGCAAGTAGCAGGCGAGCAATGCCGTTCCCACTAAGAGCAGCGATACGATGGCAAACGTGAGTGGGTCCGCAGGTTGGACTCCGTACAAAAAGCTCGCCATCAGCCGCGTGACGCCGAGCGCCGCCACAAGTCCCAATGCAATACCGAGACCTGCAAGTCGGGCGCCCTGGCTCAACACCATTCCAAAGACGTTACGGCGCTCTGCGCCGAGCGCCATGCGGATGCCAATCTCCTGAGTGCGCTGCGCGACGGAGTAGGAAATCACGCCGTACATCCCAGTGGAAGCCAGTAGCAGAGCGAGCACGCCGAAGGAAGCCAGTAGCAGCATCGCGAAGCGAGGCTGGCTCAGCGAATCGTCGACCAGTGTGGTTAAAGTGGCGACCTTTGCCAGAGGCAAATCCGGATCAATGGAGTGGATGGCCTCACGCACGCTCGCAGTCATCGAGGCGGGATCCGCTTTCGTGCGCAGCGCCACGCGCAAGTTCAACATCGAGGGCCATTGCCTCTGCGTGTAAACCACGTACATTTCCGGCGCCGTTTCTTCGCGGAAGGAAATGTGTTTCACATCCGGCACCACGCCGACGATAGTCAGCAGCGGCAAGCGTACGCTCCCCGGTCCGACTTGTTTGCCAAGCGCACTCTGACCCGGCCAGTATTTTTTCTCCATCGCGACATTCACGAGCGCTACTGGCATAGAATCGGCCGTGTCTGCTTCCACGAAATCGCGCCCTCGCAGAACGGGTGTTCCAACGGCGGACAGGTAGCCGGGAGAAATAATCGTGTAATTCGCGAAGGGCAACTCTTTCTGCGTTGCGGCAGGATGGTCGGGCATGCGAATAACGGTGCTTTCGCCTTCGCCGCCCATCGGCACGGTTTCGCCGATGCCTGCGGACTGAACGCCTGGAACGGATCGAAGCCGCCCGAGCGCGTTCTGGTAAAACACAACGATGTGATCTTGATCCACGTATTTCAAAGCGGGAAGTGGTAGCTGGAACGTGAGAACTCGATCAGGGTTGAAGCCGCCATTTGCGCCAAGCAAGTGAAAAAAGGTGCGCGTCAGCAGGCCTGCGGAAATCACGAGAACCAAAGCCAGCGCCACCTGCGAAACGAGCAACGCATTCCGCAGCCGTGGGCTTGTCGGACTCAAGCCACTCCTCTGGCTGCCTTCTTTCAGCGAATCAGCAAGGTTCTCGCGCGTGGCGCCAATTGCGGGAGCCAGGCCAAAGAGAATTCCCGTAGCAAGGGAAACGCACAAAGCGAATGCGAACACCGGAAGATCGAGCGTGACTTCGCGCAGGCGCGGAAGGTCCGCGGGTCCAAAAGTCTTCACAAAATAGATGCCGGCGTTGGCGAGAAGAATGGAGATTGCTCCCGCCGATACGGCTATCAGGAGGCTTTCCGTCAGCAGCTGACGAATCAATCGAGCGCGTCCGGCGCCCAGTGCCGTACGCAAAGTGAATTCTCTCCTTCGGCCGAAAGAGCGCGTCAGCAGCAGGTTCGCGATGTTCGAGCATGCAATAAGCAGTACGATTCCGACGGCGGCTAATATGAGTTGCAAAGGACGCTCCGTGTCGCCGACCACCTGGCGCGTCAGCGGAACGACGCGCGAATTGAACCAACCCTTCCACTGCGGATCTTTCGCCTCGGCATGTTTTGTAACGAGGTCCATGCCGGCTTGCGCCTGCTGAATCGTTAGGCCTGGTTTTACGCGGGCAATCACGGCTAGTTCGGAAGGCCCGTTCTTCGGCGCTTCGGGAATGGCCAGCGGAACCCACAGCTGCGCTTCGCGGGGAAAGTTAAAGCTGCTTGGCAATTCTTCCGCGCGGGGAAATACAAAACCGGCGGGCATCACGCCGACCACCGTGTAGGCGTAACCGTTGAGGCGCACGGCCTTCCCCAAAATGGCGCGGTTCGCGCCAAAGTATTCGCGCCACATGCGATCGCTGAGCACTACTTCGTATTCGTGGCCGGGCCGATCTTCCTCGGCGGTGAAGCCGCGTCCAAGCGCGGGCGATATTCCGAGAGCGGGGAAGAATTCGGCGGAAACGCGAAAACCGTCCAGGAAAGAGGGAACATCGGTGCCGGTAAGATTGAAAGAATCGTTTTGAAAAGCGGCCACTGCATGGAATGGATGCGAATCCTGCGCCAGGAAACGAAATTGAGTCTGGCTCCATGGAAAATAGTCCGAGCCGAGATTCACTCCCGGCGGAGAAACGAGTTCAGGCAACACGATTTGGTCAGGATTTGGGAAGGGAAGCGGCTTCAGCAGGATGGCGCTTACGAGACTGAAAACAGCGGTGGTGGCGCCGATGCCGAGCGCAAGAGTAAGAACTGCAACTGCCGTGAAGCCAGGACTCTTGCGCAGCATGCGGAGTCCGAAGCGCACGTCCTGCGAAAGAGTTTCGAGTAAACTCACGCGGCGCGTGTCGCGGCAAATCTCCTTGGTTTGTTCGATGCCGCCGAATTCGCGCCGGGCTTTGCGGCGCGCTTCCTCAGGTGCCATGCCGCTGGCGGTGTATTCCTTGGTTTTTTGTTCGAGGTGATACTGCAGTTCCTCGCTTAAGTCTTGCTCGACTTGATTCCGATGAAACAAGGAGCGCAAACGAAGCGGCAAAGTGTGGAGCCAATGTTCGGGGCGCATGATCGCATGTCTCCTTGTTAGGATCCTGGACGCTTATGCCTCTTTGAGTTTCACGATATTGGAAATGGCCGCGGAGAGGCGGCTCCAGTTGGCGGATTCTTTTTCGAGATGTTTTTTGCCGAGGCGCGTAAGCGAATAGAACTTGGCGCGGCGGTTGTTTTCGGTGGGCTTCCACTCGGCGGTGATCCAGCCTTCTTGTTCGAGCTTATGCAAAGCGGGATAGAGAGAGCCGTCGCTGACTTGCAGCACGTCGCCGGAGACTTGCTTCAGCCGCAGGCTGATCGCGTACCCGTTCATCGCCTGCAGAGCCAGAATTTTTAACAGCAGTAAATCGAGTGTGCCTTGGACGAGATCGGAAGGTTTGCTCATGGCTATTTAGACGGCTGTACTCGGTTACCGATAGCAGAATACACACGCTCCTCTCGGTAAGCAAGGGGGAAACTCGCAGGACGCGGCACTAGCAACGCGGAGGGTCGATTCCGTCGTATCCAGCTATTTAGCGCTAGCGGTTCCGTATTGGTCGGGGCTATTGAACGTCCGAGACTTTCCCGTCAAGGAACGTAACTTTCATGTCTTTGTAGATGTACAGCTTCTTGGCGCCCAGATCGACGATTTTATCGGGCTGGCCAAAGGCGGCGGTGACTTGATCTTCGGTCATGCCTTTGGAGATGGTTTGGGTTTGCTGCGGAGGCGGAGCAGGTGCGGGAACCTGATCCTGACTTTGCAAGCGGCGCTGGCCCGCGGCCGGTGCGGGTGCTTCCTGCTGCTGCTGCTGGCCATTGGCATCGCCGCCGGAATTTTCAGGAGCGAGGACCTGCGAGACGACATCGGAAATCTGTCCGGCGTCAGCGCCGCCGCCCAAATAGCCTTGGGGAAACTGAAACGCGATCTGGGCCTTGAAGTAGGAGGGTTGCTGCGCGCCGTTGCAAGGATCGCATTCCATGACTATGAAAATGACGCGGTCCTTTTTGGGATCGGTTGAGACGCGGACGACGTAGACTTTCGTGCCTTCAGGGAGAAGCTTGCTGGGGCCGAGGAAGGGATTGTCCTTGGGCGTATCCACGTTGCCGTCCTGAACTTTGTTGGTAGCGAGAATGACTGTGGCCGGAGGGTAAGAGCGGATGCCGCCCTTCTGAATCGCGAGGATGACGCCCTGATCGGCGACGATGGGGCCGGTGGGGCCGAAGCCTAGGCGCGTGGCTTTATATTGCTTCTTGAGATCGGCGTCGAGAGAGGATCCCTGCGCGGCGGCTGAGCGGGCAAATACAGAGAACGAGAGACACCACGCCACCAAAACGAAAACACAGATTCTACGTGTCATCGCGAGGCTCCTTTGATTGCAGTCTCGACTCAAGAATAGCGGAAGGGCGAGCGCTTCGCTGCGGTCCGTTTAAGCAAAGGTGCTGTCTATTGAACGTCGGAGACTTTCCCGCCAACGAAGGTAACCTTCATGTCTTTGTAGATGTACAGCTTCTTGGCGCCCAGATTGACGATTTTATCGGGCTGGCCGAACGCGGCAATCACCTGATCTTCTGTCTGGCCTTTTTCAATGCTGGCCGGCTGTTTCGGAGGATCCGGCGCTGCGGCCGCTGCCTGCTGCTGATCCTGGCCGCCACCCTGCTGCTGGTTGTTGGCATCGCCTCCGCCAGTATCATTGGCGAAGACTTGCGAAATGAGGTCAGCGATCTGGCCCGCGTCCGCGCCGCCGCTGATGTAGCCCTTGGGAAATTGAAAGTCAACTTGGGCCTTGAAATTTGACGGCTGCTTAACGTCGTTGCAGGTATCGCATTCAATGACGGAAACATGGACGATATCTTTTTGAGAGTCGACGGAGATCTTGGTGAAATATACCTTTTCCTCCGTAGGCAGAAGACGGCTGTTGTCCTGCGTGTCGGGAGCCTTGGGAATTCCGAAGTGTCCTCCCAATTTTCCGGCTGTGCCCAGGGTTTTGGCTGCCGCGGTATGCATCGCGCCGTCCTTGAACGAGTTGGGCAGAACTACGGCGTCGCCCGGAGGGTACGAGCGGATGCCGCCTTTTTTGATCACCAAAACGGTGCCGGCATCGGTAACCGCGAGGCCGGTCGAATCGCTTTGCACCTGCGTTAATTTGTAAGTCTTTTTGAGATCACTCTCGACAGTGCCTTGCGGCACCGCAAAGACGCGCGGAACTGCCATCAAACTCAATACAACCGCAGCGAAGATCATGGGACTGAGTTTCTTTTGCATTGCTTGCTCCTGAAATAATCAAATCTTCGTTTGGATCATTTGGGCCGGCTGATTTGAAAAACCGATCCGTTGATTTTACGGAACTGGGCTGAGTGCTGCCGGCGACTGCACTCAGCCCAGCCCAAGTTCGAAAACGCGTTGCTAGCCACTTATCGGCCAAGCACTTATGGTTTGTCAGGCTGAGCTGCCGCTTGCACTTCCTTGTCGGCGGCGTCCGCATCTGCTTGTTGAGCGTTCAAATCGCTGTCGGCACTCAGGTCGGGCTGCGCCTGGCCATCGGGGTTGATCTTGTGAGTTGCGTCGGGAGCCTTTGGAAGACCGTTGCCGCCCTTGGCAAGGGTATCCATTCCCGTGCTGATTTTCTCGCGGAAGTCGTTGTGCATGTCCTGAAGATCAGTGACTTGCACGCGTGGCATGGAGCCAATGCCGCAGTCTTGCGATTTTGCGCTGAGCACCTTCACTTTGACGGCCTTGTCATCGCCCGGCTCGTTTTCCTGGCGCTGAACGACATCACCAGGGGTAAGTGAGCAAGTGTCTCCGTCGCTTGGTACGTCAATCGTGGCAGAGACCACGAAGACGCTGTGTTTGGGATCGAGAGCTGCGGGTACTTGGTCGGTGCCACTGTCCGCGCTCTGGGCCGAAGCGGCGGCCTTTTCTTCTTCGATTTGAAGTTTCAGGTCGTCGGCGACGAGTTGTTTGACGTCGGCGGGCATTGCAGCTGCTGCCGCATCGGCATTGAATTCCATACCGCTGCCGAACGAAGTCACGCCATCCGCGGTAGCGCCTGACGCGACCATATACGGAGCATAGTCGGGCTGCTTAAAGGCGTTGGGGTCAGCCTGCTGGGAAGCTTCGTAGGCGAGGCGGAGATTTTCAGCGATGAGATAATCCGTCAGCCAAAGCGCAGCGTACGGATAGACCGGAGCGGGAGCGAAATAGCCACCGTAGAAGCCATACCATGGCGCGGCACCCCAACCCCAGCCGTACGCAACAGGAGCACCCCAAGGCGCGCCAACCCAACCGTAGTAGGCAGGGGGATAGTAATAAGGTGGCGCCCAGCCGTAGTAGGCGACCCCATGATAGTAAGCCCCGCGATAAGCGTACGCGTAGCGTCGTCCGCCATACATGTAGGTGCGGCGCATATAAGGATGGCCGCCGCGCATGTAGCCGTGCTCGACGTAGCCGCGATGGCCGCCGTAGTTCACTACGCGATAGTGCTCGCCGCGGGCGTTCACGCGTTCACCTACAACGCGGCGCTCGCCGTGCGGACCATGCGAGATTTCGGCGCCGCCGCGCGTGTGAACAGACGTCACTCTTCCGTGCGAATCGAAATGAGCCTCGTGGCCGCTCTTGGTGGAAACGCTGGAGAGCTTGCCACTCTTGTTGAATTCCTTGGTGTTTCCTTCTTTGGTGGTAACGGTTTTTCCGCCACCAGGATGTGCAACGGTACCGGGGGTCTTGGCCGCTACACTGGTACCCTTTGCACCTGCACCACCAGCCGTGCCACCAGCCTTGGTCGTGCCCCCTGCGGTGCCGCCGGCCTTCGTCGTGCCGCCAGTGGTGGCAGTCTTCGTACCTGCGGCGCCTGTGCCACCAGTCTTAGTCGTGGCCGCCCCTGTTGTGCCAGTCTTAGTCGTACCGCCTGTTGTGCTGCCGTGTGCGGTCGTGCCGCCGGTCGTACCGCCGTGAGCCGTGCCGCCCGTTGTGTTGCCATGAGCTGTCGTGCTGGTCCCGCCTGTCTTTGGCGGCGTAGCCGCAGGCTTAGCAGCCGGCTTAGCGGCAGGAGCAGCCTTAGGCGGAGGGCTCGCCGGCTTGGACGCCGGTTTCTGAGCATAGGAAACAAAAGCAAACATGAGTAAAAGCAAAGGCAACGCAGAGAGTCGCAGGAAAATGAATCGGGGCCGAATCGAGATCATCTCTTCCTCCAACGAACATTTAGATACATTTCGATAAGGAACACATCTTTGTTTGTGTCGTCATACGCTCCCGGTAACAGCCGGAAAAAGATGTCCAACCCGGGTAAGCGATATGCTTACGGGACGCCACATCGACAAGATTCGGGGCCACAGAGTGCTTACGAAACCTGAAGGCGAAAGGAGATTTGCACTCCTCACGCATAGCTTTCCGGTGGTGAGCCGACTGCCCCGCGAATCGCATCGGTTAAGTTCGCGCCGAGGATGAGGACAATCGCTCGGCGGAATTCCTAGGCCTTCGCGGGCCGTGCGCCCGTGCACCGGAAAAATCGTCGCGATTGTACTACGTTTTTTTGTGGAGGCAAGGCAAAATCCATTTAAAGCCCTAGCCAGGAGAAAGAGCCGCCTTCCAGCGCGCAGCACGGCAGTAAAAAGCAGGAACGGCTGTTTGCGGTGGTATGCGTGGAGCGAAGAGAAGAAGAGATGCTCGGCGCGAGGGCGCCGGCCGGCCGGGAGACTTCGAACGGGAAAAACTGATAGGATTCGCGGAGAGGTTAAGCAGCGAATTATTTTGCGGAAAAAACGGGGAGCGAAGATTATGTCAGAACCAAGCAAGGAAGAATTACTGGCACGGATTGCGGAATTGGAAAAGCAAGCGGGGACGCGGAAGAAGGGAAGTTTGGAATTTCGCGTGGGAGAAAAAGGCGGCGTGAGCGTGTACGGACTCGGACGGTTCCCAGTCACGCTTTATTACGAGCAGTGGATCCGGTTACTGGATGTTGGGACGGAGTTGCGCGCGTTTCTAGAGGAGAACAAGAGCAAACTGAAATTGAAAACAGCGGAATAATGGCTTTGAGTTGAGGCGCTCCCACCCGGCGCCTTTTAGGAAGGCACATGAAGGTCATTTCACTTATGACGTCCGCCGGTCAGGCGCAGATATTGCCTTCCTGAGATATTGCCTTCTGGATTCCTGCCGGGATTTCGGCAAGGAGAGAACGACCATGGCAGGACAATCACAAGCGGTGCATTCCGGCGAGCCATCCGTGGTGATTCGCCGAGCCTCTGTGGCGGACGCCGAAGTGTGCGGAAGAATTTGTTTCGAGGCGTTTAGCACGCTCGCCAATCGTCACAATTTTCCTCCTGACTTTCCGGCGCCGGAGGTTTCCATTGGAGTGCTCTCGACGATGTTCTCGCACCCGGGGTTTTATTGCGTGGTGGCGGAACAGGACGGGAAAATCATCGGCAGCAACTGTTTGGATGAGAGGACACCGATTGCCGGCATTGGGCCGATCACGGTGGACGCGTCGGCGCAGAATCGCGCGGCGGGGCGCGCGTTGATGCAGGCAGTGCTTACACGCGCCGAGGAACGGAGATTTGCAGGAGTAAGGCTAGTGCAGGCGGCATTCCACAATCGGTCGCTGTCGCTGTATGCGAAGCTTGGTTTCGTTGTGCGCGAGCCGCTTTCCTGCATGCAGGGGCCAGCGATGAAGAAAATGTTGCAGGGGTATGGGATTCGGCCTGCCGTGGCGGGAGACCTCGCGGCTTGCAACGACTTATGTGTGAGAGTTCACGGCCACGACCGTGGGGGCGAGCTGAAGGATTCGATTCAGCATGGCACGGCAACTGTCGCCGAGCGCGATGGGCGCGTGACTGCGTATGCCACTCCGATGGCGTATTGGGGGCACGCGGTTGGCGAGACGAACGAAGACTTGAAGGCTTTGATTGCCGCAGCGGCGGCTTTTCAAGGGCCGGGCATAATTGTCCCTAGCCGCAATGCAGAATTGTTTCGTTGGTGCCTCGAGAGCGGGCTTCGCGTGGTGCAGCCGTTGACGTTGATGACGATGGGACTTTACAACGAACCGGCGGGAGCTTATCTGCCTTCCATTCTGTTTTGACGGAGGGCGCCTCAGGGACGTGCTGGCGATTGAGTCCGCGAGCGCGCCGGTGGTCCGCGAGAGCGACGGGTGTCTTGTTCCCAGCCGGTAGGCAAGCGGGAGCGTGGTATGCTGCGGCGGTATGGACGCGAAACACATTACGCCGATCTTGAATGTGTCGGACATTGCGGCGAGCTTTGCGTGGTTTGAGAAGTGGGGCTGGAAGAAGTGCTGGGATTGGGGAACGCCGCCGACGTTTGGAGCTGTCGGGTCGGGGGAGTGCGAGATTTTTCTTTGCCGAGGAGCGCAGGGCGGGCGAGGCAAGGGAGCGAACACGTCGACGTTTGGGCCGGACGGAGACGAAACGGCGGACAAGGGCGTGTGGATGTCGGTGTGGGTTGCGGACGTGGACGAGGTTCACATACAGTGCGTGGCTGCCGGGCTGGATGTCGTTTTTCCACCGACTGACATGCCGTGGAAGGCGCGCGAGATGCATGTGCGGCATCCGGATGGGCACGTGTTTCGGGTAAGCAAGGGCATAGGCGAGTAAGATTTTAGAGCGAGCGGTAGCAAGACGAACAAGAAAATGCAGAGCCGAACCGGCAACCATTTCTCCGGTCAGGCGACTAGCCGGGAGTTGGCGGAGGTCTGCAAGGCTTGGTAGCAAAGGGGATGGCCTAGAGGACGCGTTCCGTCCCGCTCGAGTCGTACACCTGAGTATAGCTGTTCATGGCGCTTGAAACTTCACGGCGGTGGTGTTTGGTGGCGCGGCTGCGGGCGAGGCATCGAAGCCTCCTCCTAGATCAAGATGCAGATTGATTCGGTTGGAGAGCTGAGAATTCATGGTCTGGACAACTTCCATCTCGATCTGGATTTGGGCAGTCTGCAATTGAAGCAACGACAACATATCGATGACCCCGGCTTCGTACTTGATTCTGCCAATGCGCACGGCCTCGATGCGATCTTTCTCCGCGGCCTGTTGATACGCCAAGCGTTCTCCCAGCAAGCCTTCGTTGGTCAGCGTAATCTCGACTTCGCGGAAGGCGCTCAATGCCGCGCTCCCATAGGCGGCCAGAGCTTGTTCTTGTTGAGCTGAGGAGATCTTGATTTGGGCGCGCAAAGCACCACCTTGGTAGATTGGGACGTAGATTTGGAGCGCGCTGTGAAACAGAGTGGGATTAAGGTTGAGAAGCGACAACACGCGATCGTCGAGCCGCCCACCGTCCCCCGTGAGCGTAATACTTGGGAGGAGAGCGAGTTTCGAAGCCTCGAGCGTGCGGAATGCCGCTAGAACCTGGCGCTCGGCCGCGAGAAGATCGGGCCGACGTTCGAGCAAAGAACCAGGCAAGCCCGCCTGGATAGGCGGCGGAGTCGGAACGAATCCCGAGTCCACTTCAAGCGCACCGCTGGGATAACGGCCAATCAGAACCTCCAAATTGCGGCGTGCCTCGCTGTACAGGCCCTGCATTTTTTGGAGTTGGCTTTGGGCCTCGTTGAGGCTGGCACTTGCCTCGACTACGTCTAGATTTGCGACCTTCCCCGCAGCCTCTCTTATTTTCGCGAGTTTCAGGAGTCCGGTATACAGTTGGACGTCCTGTTCAGCAAGAGCAACAAGGCGCCGCGTTTCGACCGCCAGATACCAGCTCTTGGCCGCGGTCGCGGCGAGAGACTGTCGCGCAAATGCGTAGTCGAGTTGCACGGCTTCAAAGTCCGCCCTGGCAGCGGCGCGTTGGGCACGCAAGCGCCCCCACACGTCTACCTCCCACGATGCTCCAAGGTATGCCCCTCTGCTGGTGTAGGTGCTGGTTTGACTGGTGTCACGGGTGGCGGCGCCAGCGAACACCGCGCCCACCTGAGGCTTCAATTGTGCACCGACGATGACCACGTTCTGTCGCGCCACTTCCAC
>DATMKS010000055.1:0-43461 GCA_035571045.1 Verrucomicrobiia bacterium | reverse complement strand
CAAGCTCTGAATTATCGCGGCTCCATCATCAGCATGTATTACAACCGCCAGGCAGTTGGTCTTTATAAATGCTGCACCACGGTCTATTCACCGCCGTCCCGCGGCTACGCCTTCGACACGGAGTTCCTGACTCCTTCTCTGTTGCCGCCGCGCACGCCGCTCTTCCGCGACGTGAACACCACTGGCTTTACGCAGCTTCTTCTGCCTAGTCAGTAGAACGCAGCCAACGGCTGCACCCTCGACCGGCCCCGGCTACCCCACCGGGGCCGGTTGCTTTTTACCAGGCCTTACCGTGGAACGAGACTTCAAGATGCGTAACCCCTTCGTGCGCGGTAGGGGAGTACGCCGACAGACGTTGCCGTTGAGCAGGATTGGATGGAAACGCCAAGCTACTGCGTTCTGATCCAGCAAACCGAAGTGGAGACGTCCGAAATCTTGTTCTGCTGTTTTAGGTAGCTTCCCACGGGCGAGTTCCAATCAATGGGGTCGCCATCATGCAAAGAGTCGACGTTGGGGACACCGTTGCACAGACCTTTCACTGCGCAAGTGGTTGCGAACTCGTGGATTTCGTAGGATTTCGTTGACGGATGAAAAGTCCGGCAGGATATAGAACGGGAATGCACGGCGTGAGGATCATTGCGAAATCGATCATTCATCAATTTGATCTTGGCTGCTATGGCTTGCAACTGTTGTGGACCCTCGGAAGCGTCTTTCCACGGATGCACTGTCGAACCATTTATGACGACACCCTGGTTCGTGACAGCGAATGTTCTATCCTTAAAAAACCACCACGGGGCTTCACTGCAACGCAGGTCCTCATTAAGCCGGCAGATCATGTAGCTATAGCCGCGCTTTAATTTCCCACATTCCGCCAGTATCTGAAACGTGAGGACTCCCGTACTCTCAATCAGATACCGCCCTGTTCCCGTATACATGCATGCCCCGCCCGCGGAACCGGTAGGAAAGTTTATGACGTAGCTATCGCCCGTGGGCTTGCCCGCAACCATCGCTTCAGAGAAACTTGGTTCCGGCTGAGTCACCTCAACCGTCATCGGCCGCCCGGTTTTGTCGATCGATGCAACCGGCGCTATTGTTGGCGTGAAGATTCCGTCTCCGCGCGCAGGTTGCGAATCGTTCCCAGCCCGAGCGATTGGGGTGCCGATGAACGCCGCCAGCCATAAAAGTGCCGCGATGTGAGAAAAGCTCTTCAACTCAGCCCTCTCCCTTAAAAGGTATGAGGAATTTCAACAGTTCAGCCGTAAATCTCCGACAAGGAAAAGCCTACAGCAAACCATTTCAAAAAACTCTTTCTGACGAAAATACAGGATTCCTGTTGATAAACAGTCTCGACGCTTAACGCTAGCAAGGCCGTTCTTGGCTAGCGCGGCAGATAAAGGCTAACTCCTGCCAACTCGGCTTACAGGGCGCGTCCGGTTACCGCTGCGTGCCTTCGGTCAGTTCAAATCGTCGAACCTAAGCCGGTTGCCAGAGCGGATCGCTTGCTCAGGTCCGCCGGACTCGTTGGGGCTTTAGCTAACTATCTGAAAATAAAACGGTTACGTGTTCACTCAGAGCATGAGCCACTGTTCCAAAACGGGAGTCATCTCATAAGTGCGCCTTGTGATAGTTTCAGGCATCGGTGTATTTAAGTAACTGGTTGAATACGGAGGAACTTCAAAATTTCATGAACCAAACGGCTTGCCGTGGCGTCTGGCAGGTGTACGGGGAGGGCGAGCGTTTCCAGCTCGCACAAGAGACATAATGCAGGAGCTGGTCCTGATCCAGCCAGGCCGTACCGCCGAGAACGAGTTCGCGCAAGAAGCGGCTGCGGCTGCTCTCCGCCGCGAATTCGAGGAGCGGCTCGCGGAATGCGGGCCGCTGGCCTATCGCGTCGCGCGCGGTGTGCTGCGCAACACCGCGGATGCCGAAGACGTGGCGCAAGAAGCACTGCTTCGCGCGTATCGGCGCTTTGAACGTTTGCGCGATCGCACGCGGTTTCGCGCTTGGCTGGTGCGCATCGCCTTTCGGCTTGCGATTGACCGGGCGCGCTCCTCGAAGCGCCGCGAAGTGCGCGAAACGCTTTGGTCGCAACGTGCGCCGCGGCCTTCGACCGAAGACGTGGCGGCCACGAGCGAATTTCAAGAGCATCTCGACCGCGCCATAGACGAGCTTCCGGAGAAACACCGGCTTGTGCTTCTGCTCGCGGCGATGCAGGGTCACACACTGGAAGAGGTAGCGGCGATGCTTGCACTGCCGATGGGAACCGTGAAATCCAGATTGTTTTTTGCACGAAAGCAGCTTGCGGAGAAATTGCGATGCCATGCGAAAACTATAGAGAAGCGTTGACCGAAGCAGCCGCCACCGATTCTGCGCCGTCACGCGAATTGCGTTCGCACCTGGGCGCTTGCGCATCCTGCCGCGCCGCCTTTGCCGATGAGCAGCGCCTGTTCGCCGCCATCGACACCGGCCTGCGCGCCAGTGCCAACACCGATGTTCCGCCTACTTTTCTTCCGCACGTCCGAGCAAACCTCGAAAAGGTTTCGGACTCACAGCGCGGCTGGATGCCGTTTCTGATCTTTGCCGCCGCCAGCGCCACGATTGTGCTAATGCTTTTCATCGCCACACGCCCGCGTCACGCAATGAGTGATACACAGGCCAGGCAGATTCTTTCGGCGTCGCCTCGCGAAAAGCCCGAGACAAGCGCTCGCAGCGAAGCGAGTGGGACACGAGCGATTGCTGCCTCCTCCCATTCCTACCGCGCTGAGCCCCTGAGAAATCCCCCTCCAGCGAATTCCGGGTCCTCATCTCAGTTTGAGGTCCTCGTGCCTCCGGAAGAGCGCGAAGCGCTCGCCCGGTTTATCAGCTTGCAGCCGGAGCGAACCGAGGTGGTCATCGCTGTCGTGACTCCGGCCCGGGACGACAAAGATATGCTGTTGAACGTGAAGCCGCTGGAGATTGCCGAGCTTGCCGTAACGCCACTCGAAGCACTTGCGAGCGAAGTACCCGATGGCGATGAAGAAAAGCAGTAGCGAACGGTCGATCAAAATAACGTCTACATGGAGGATGAAATGAGAACCAGTTCCGTGCAAGTGGCGTCGCTTCTGCTGCTAGGTATGCTCTCGCCGATGGTCTTGGCGCAAGACAAACCCAAGGTGGACGAGAAGGCAAGAGTCGAAGCGCCATCCACACCGATCAAAGTGCAGATCGTTTGCACGGAGTTTGAGGGCGACAAGAAGACCAAGAGTCTGCCCTACGTGATGTACATGAACGCTCCTGACGCGACCGAGCTTCGATCTGGCTGGACCAAATTCCGCATCGGGAGCCGGCTGCCCGTTTATGTGGGCAAGAATGAAATGCAGTACGTGGATGTGGGCACGAATGTCGATGCTCGGGCCGCCTACACGGGCGACAGCCACGTACTGCTTCAAATAACTCTGGAACGCTCCTGGGTGGAAGGTGAGGTTTCTGTTCCAGTGACAAAATCTGACGCTTCTCCGTCAGACCCTACAGGAGGTCACTTCCAGGAGCCGATCATACGTGGATTCAAATCGGAGCTGGATATGAAATTGCGCGACGGGCAGCCCGTCGAGAGCACGGTTGCGACGGATCCTATAAGCGGCAAAGTGGTGAAAGTTGAAATCAGTTTTACCGTCGTGAAATAGTTTCTAGGCTTTTGAGTTTTGCTTCAGGACATTTTTCAATGCGGCGGACAGTTCCCTGAACTGGAAGTTGTAGCCGAGCTTTTGCAATCGTTGCGGGAGGACGCGCTGGCTGGATAGGAGCAGGGCGTCGGCCATTTCGCCGAGGACGAGGCGCAGGGCGAAGGCCGGGGCGGGGAAGATGGCTGGACGGTGCATGGCACTGGCTAGAGTTTTCGTCAACTCGGCGTTTTGTACTGGTTGCGGGGAGATCACGTTGATCGCGCCGCGGACGTTTCCGTTCTCGATCGCCAAGCGCAGGATTTCAACTACATCTTCCAGCGTGATCCAGGACATCCATTGCTGGCCCGAGCCAATTTTTCCGCCTGCGAAGAAACGGAAGGGAAGCATCATGGCGGGGAGTGCGCCTCCATTTCGGGCGAGGACGATTCCGAAGCGCGCGAGGACGACGCGAATACCGATCGCCTCTGCCTTGAGTGCTTCGGCTTCCCAGTCCTTCGCCATGTTCGAGAGGAAATCGTTCCCCGGTTGGCTTTCTTCGGTAAGAAGTTCATCGCCGCGATTGCCGTATACCCCCGTCGCGGACGCGGAAACTAGAACTCTGGGGCGCGCATTCATTTTCGCAAGTGCGGCGACCAGCGCGCGTGTGGTATCGATACGGCTGGAGTGCAAAACCGCTTTGCGTTCGGCGCTCCAGCGGCCATCGGCGATCGATGCTCCCGCAAGATTTACGACGGCGTCTGCGCCAACGGCGGCGCCGCCGAGTTCTCCCGTCGCTGGATTCCAGGCGACTTGAAACCCATCGTTCAGGGAATCTTTCGTGACGGTGCCTGGCCTCACGAGTCTGCAAACCGTGTGGCCAGACTTAACGAGCGCGGGCACCAGAGTGCTTCCAACCAGGCCACTCGATCCTGTTACGAGAATTTTCATCGCGATTTGCCCGGTCCCATTGCACAAAAATAAGAAAACAAGCTATGCCAGAACGCTACGCAAGCATCGGCCCTTGGTCAAGGGATAGAAGTGTTCAAAGCGATTCTCTGGTTCAAAAGTATCGAAACCATCTCAACCCGCTGGTCTGTTGGCGCTAACCGCGCAGGCTATGGCCGGGCGCACTTGCGCGGGTTACAATTCACTTGTGAGCCTCTCTTCACAGACCGCGCGCGTGAAAGTGCTGTTTTTCGGGCGCCTCAAAGAAATTGTCGGCCACGCGGAGGACTCGGTCGAGTTGCCGGATGGCGCGCCGATCGAAGCGCTTTTCTCTCACTACGGCGTGAATCACCCCGAACTCGCGCGATTTCGTGCTTCGCTGGTAGCTTCGCGGAATCAGGAATTTGCCGCTTGGAGCACGCCCCTGCATTCCGGCGATGAAGTAGCGTTTTTGCCGCCGGTGAGCGGCGGCTAGCGCGATTCTCATGAACAAATCTCTACAACCTGATTTGCTTGCGCTGGTGCGCGACCCTATCGACCCCCGCACACTGATCGCCCACGTCCGCGCCGCCGAAGATGGCGCCATCGTTACGTTCGATGGCTGCGTGCGCAATCACTCCCATGGGCGGCGCACGCTGTTCCTGGATTACGAAGCGTATGAATCCATGGCGCTCTTAAAAATGCGGGAAATCGCTGGGCAGATCCACGAGCAATTTCCGATTCACCTGGTCGCCATCGCTCACCGGCTTGGGCGGCTGGAAATTGGCGAGACGAGCGTGTTTATCGCCGTGAGTTCGGCGCACCGCCCTGCGGCTTTTGAGGCTTGCCGGTTTGCGATTGACACCCTCAAGCGGACTGTGCCGATCTGGAAGAAGGAGTATTTCGAGGACGGGGCCGTTTGGGCCGATGGCGAAATGCCTCCAGCGCCACTGGAGACACGCACGGCGAAACCTGCATCTTAGTGAATCAATGATCTCTAGAACCCCTCGCGCCTTCGCTGCAGCCGCTGCTCTCATTGCGGCGATTCTTGCGGCGGGGATGGCCTTCGCCCAGGACAAGCCGGACCGGCCGCCGTGGGCGCAGCCGAAACCCAAGCTACCCGCCAACTCCGCCTCCGCCGACGCTACTGCTCCAGTGCCGCCAACGCTGCCGTCGTCAACGCCTCCACCCCCTGGAAGCATTGTGCCAACGCCGGAGCAGCCGCTCAGGCCGCCGGAAGACGCGGAAGCGCAGCGCGGCAAGATCAAGGTTAAGGTGGAACTCGTAAATGTTCTGGCCAGTGTTCTGGACGATCACAGCCGGCCGTCGCCCGATCTGCCGATTGAAGCATTCCAGGTTTACGAAGAAGGCGTGGCCCAGAAAATCGAAGTATTTGAATCCGAGACCAAGCTGCCCTTGGACCTTGCGCTGATGATTGATTCGAGTATGAGCGCGAACATGGAAATCGCTTTCGAAAAAGAAGCTGCGGCGCATTTTATTCGCCAGGTGCTGCGGCCGGGCGACAGCCTTTCGGTCTTTGGCTTTGATGAAAATGTGACGCAGGTAGCTGCATTCTCGGACAACGTGGCGACCTTGCAGGCCGCGGTGCGAAAGATTCCGCCTGGGGCGGGCACTTCGATTTACGATGCTGTGCTTCTCGGAGCGAAGGCGCTCGAACACCGCGGCGAAGAACGCCGCCGGGTCATTATTTTGGTTACCGACGCGGGAGAGACCACGAGCCGCGCCGACTTCGATGCCGCGCGCAAGGAAGCGGTGCGCTCAGGAACGCTGCTTTACACGATTGTGATTCGGCCGATCAAGAATGAGAGTGGCCGCAACACGGCGGGCGAGCACGCGCTAACGACGATTACCGAAACTACCGGCGGCGACATGTTTTTTCCGGACACGCCGAAGGAGCTGGACGTGATTTTCGATTTGATCGACCGCGAATTGCGAACGCAATACAGGCTTGGCTATTACCCGACGCCACGCGGGCCGGCCAGTACGTATCGCAACATCGAAGTGAAAGTTCTGAACGGGAACTACCACGTGCGCGCGCGCAAGACGTATCTCACTGGCCCTCAGTAAGCCCCGGTTCACGCCGGAATTGCATTTAGGGAGTGAGAAGGGGCGCGGTACCGCACCCGCCCCAGCGATACCCCATGATTTCCATAAATCCTGCATCTAAAAAAGAGCGAGTTTTTGTAAGCTCTTTAGAATCAGCATTTGCGGGCTTCCGCAAGTGCTGATTCCAAGGGACATTTCCCGCGCCGTTTGCGGCGATAGCGAGCCCACGGTACTGCGATTCGAGAGGCTATTGTGGTTTCTTGATGTCGGCGCCGGCTTGTTCGATGCTGCCTTTGAGGAGCTCGGTTTTAACTTCGGATTTTTGGCCGGCGAGAACTTCGACGACCGTCTCGAACGTGCGATAGCCGGGCAGTTCGATTTTGATCGTGTGCTTTCCGGGGCTGACGAGCAGGGAATGAAATTTTCCGCCGAGCTCGCTGGCGTGGCCGACGTAATTGCCATCGAGAAAGACGGCAGCGCGTTTTGGCTGAACGGTGACCTTCAGTTCGGAAGTTACATCGGGAGTTTTTGCACCGGGAAGCAGCTGCATGCTCACCTGGACTTCCTGAACCTGGCCGGGCTCGATGACGAGCTCGCGCGTGAAATCCGTGTAGCCTGCCTGGCGGACCAAGATTTGGTGTTTGCCTGGGAGCAACAGGACTTTTTTGTCGCCCTTGAGCTCTTTTACGTAACCGACATAGTTGCCGTCGATCCACACGCCGGAGTCCCGATCCAGTTGCGTATCGCCTTCGAAGCGAACTTCTCCCATGACTTTGCTGTTTTGTGCGGAGACGATTGCTGTGCCGAGCGGGAACAAGAACAGCGCAAACAAACTCGCCGCGGTCTTGAGGTGCCACTTTTTGAGCATGATGCTCCCTCGCATTCAGGCCGGGAAATTATCTTAACTCGGATGCGAAGGAGATGCCTTCAAAAACGTGGGCTATCAAGAAGAAATGCCCGGTACCAAATTTGGATGGCCCGGACGCAGCCTTTTCTTTGGCGCTGGTGATAGAGTGAAGGGCGGAAGGGCTTCTGAAGCTCTGGGCGGGGCAAGTCCCGCCCTTACAGGGGAGTGGGCTGGCTTTTTTCATGAGCAAAGACTACCTCGAGGCCGCGATGGAAATCGCCCTGGAAGCGGGCAAAATTCTGCGTGAAGAGTTCGACCGGCCCGCACAGATCAGTTACAAGGGTGACGTCGATCTAGTGACGCAAGCGGACAAACGCTCCGAGCTAGCGATCGTAACGCGACTAACAAAATATTTTCCAGACCACTCGATCGCCGCGGAGGAGGGAACCGGGCACGAAAGCGGCTCGGAATTCCGCTGGCACGTGGACCCGCTGGATGGCACGACTAATTTCGCCCACGGGTATCCTTGTTTTTCTGTTTCGATTGCCCTTGCGCAGCGAGGGGCTTTGCTTGCCGGGGTGGTCTACAATCCGTTCTACGACGAGCTGTTTGCCGCAGCCCGAGGCGCAGGCGCCACTCTGAACGGCAAGAGGATTTTCGTCTCGAAAGTCGATGTTCTGGCCACAAGTCTTCTGTGCACCGGTTTTCCCGTGCACAAACGCCTCGCGAATTCGAACATTCATTACTACTGGGATTTCACGCTGCGTTCGCACGGTGTGCGTCGCGACGGCTCTGCGGCGCTGGATTTGGCGAGCGTCGCGGCCGGGCGCTTCGATGGATTTTGGGAGTTTGGGCTGAAGGCGTGGGATACGGCCGCCGGCGTTTTGCTGATTGAGGAAGCTGGCGGCAAAGTCAGCGACTTCGCAGGGCAGCCTTATCAGTTGGGCGGGCCCGTCATTCTGGGCACGAATGGCGTGATTCACGAAGAGGCGCGTGGAGTGGCATTCGAGATTTCCCAGCGGGATCCGTCCGCTCCTCTGCGCCGGTAATTCGTTTCCTACACTGCAATTTCCTCTTACAAAAAGCTATCAGCCCTCTTACAACTTTTTAATGCCCTGCACTCTAACCTTTTTCGGCAACGAGACTCAAAACTTTATTGGGAACGATTCAGCGTTCTCTTCCTCTCGAAGACGCTAGACATCCGACACCGACAATTCCGTTGCCAAGCAGCAAGTATTGGAGAGAGACATGCGCGCGTTCATACAGAAACGAATGCCTATTCTGGCTGTTTTGAGTGCAGTACTTTTTACGCTAATAGTTCCGCCGGCTTCGCTGGCTGACGATGATAAGGACATGAAAAACCCGCCAGCAAAAGCCGCCGCTGCGAAGACGGATGCTCCAGCTGCCGGATTGACAGAGCGCGAGAAGATGCTACTGGACCGCGTGGAACAACTCGAGAAGCGCGTGGCGGAGCTCGAAGCGAAAGAGCCTGCAGGCGCTCCACCGGCTGCTCCTGCGGGACCAACGGAGGCTAATGTAGTGGCGGCCGGGGCGCCAGGCACGAATACGGCCGCAGGGAGCGCAGCTTCGCCGGCGCCAACGAATGGTGTGAAAACCCCTGGCGCAATTGCGCCAGGAACAGGATTCGCTACTCCGGCCAGCCAGGATCAGGCGACGCCCGCAAGTTCGGCTACCGTAGCAACAACCGGAAAGCCAGGATATGTAGAACCTTTTTCGGATGCGGACTGGACCTGGCTGAACGGCAGCCCCCGCACAAAGGAGATATTCTGGGACTCGAAATTCTTTACTCCAGAAATCAGGGTCGACACGAATTATGTCGCCGATTTCAACCATCCTACCGATCACACCATCGGGGGGTCGAGCGAGCTGTTTCGGTCGTACGAAGTTCAGCTGGAGCAACTCGGCGTAGGCGGCGACTTTCACTATGACAACGTGCGTGCCAGGCTGATGACTCAGTTTGGCATGTATTCCGTAACGACGCCCCGAAATGATCCGAGTCCAGGGCACGGCCAATGGGATTTAGACAATGCGTACCGGTATCTGTCGGAAGCCTACGGCGGGTACCACATCAACGTGCTGCACGGGATCAACATCGACGCGGGGATCTTCATGTCCTACATCGGCCTGTTCAGTTACTACAACTTTGACAATTGGGCGTACCAGCCTTCTTATGTTTCCTCCAATACTCCGTGGTTCTTTAATGGCGTACGCGTGCAGATTTTTCCGACCGCGCATTTGAAGATCGAGCCATGGTTCATCAATGGCTGGCAGTCCTACGCTTCGGCTAATCACACGCCGGGAGTAGGGGGACAGATTAAATGGACTCCGACGAATTGGATCAACGTCATTTCGAATAACTACGGGGTTGGACAAGATGATCTCTTTACCCCTGGTCGCCGGCGCATCCACACGGACAACAGTATCGAGGTCAAGTACTTCGACAAGCCCGTGAAAACCCTGGACAAGATGGCGTTCACGCTGACTGGCGACCTGGGTTGCGAATATGGCGCGGGGGTGAGTTGCTACGGCGATAAAAAGGGAGGGCCCAAGCAGAGCTTTATCGGTTACATGCTGTACAACCGTTTTTGGTTCCACAACGATCTGTTCGGGCTAACGGTCGGCGGCGGGCAGATCAACAATCCTGGACGCTATTTAGTCCTGCTTCCCCCTATCAACGGAGAGACCGCCATTACGGCCGCCACGAATTCTCCCTACTTTACCGAGAATCCTGGGGATCCCTTCAAGGCTTGGGACTCGTCCGTCACCTTCGACTATATGCCGAAGCAATATATTACATTTCGCTGGGAGTATGATTATCGGCATGCCAGCGTTCCTTACTGGACGGGTGCGGGTGGCATCACGCCCCCTGGCGGAAATAATGGTTCTCCGCAATTCTACACATGCAGCAATGGCAGCTCTTCGGGCCAAGCGCTTCTCGGGCCTGCGGAAACGGCCTGCGGTGGCGGGATCAACAGTGTGTGGTTCCCGGATCTTCGGAAGAATGAGTCCTTTATCGATTTGTCCATTCTCATCAAGTTCTAAGGGCTCAGAGGGCTGAGGATGGCAACGCTGCTGCCCGAGCGCGTCAGGTTGGCACCAATTGACGCGCTCCAGCAAACATGGAGCACTCGCAGGTTTTTGGGGAGCCGGAAACACTAGTGGATTTATATGCGGGCCACCAAATCCCGACCGCAATGGAGGAAAGCTATCGGACTTTTTCCGGGTTCAGGCGACGTGCTGGTGCCGTTACTTCCCGACAAGACGGCTTGCAGTCAAATTCGATTGCGTCAGTTCCTTGACGTTGAGCTCACCTTTCTTGTCCTTGTCCAATCTCTCGAATTCCGCTTCCATAAACTTCATGAACTCCTGCTTGGAGACTAAACCGTTCTTGTTGCTATCCATAAGTGGCAGCAATTGTTTGACCCCGTCCTCACCAATCGCCAGTTTGTTTTGCGGCTTCGGAACCGATGCTTTTTGCGCGGCCGCAGTCCCAAACATGGTCCCAGTCACTATCAACACTGCAATGATGACGACTATCCAAAGCCTCGCTTTTCGCATCAGCATGGGTGACTCCTTAGAACTATTCCCTGATTCGCGGACAGCAGATGCTACCGTTCGGGATCAAGCATGTATTGGCCGGGATGGGCAGTTTTGACTTCCCGGATTTGGCGAATGTACACCCACTGGCTTTGAGCCCGCTTACGCAAATTATGCATGCACGAAATCTAAATTATTGGACCTTCCGTGGGTACAAGGCTCTCGGCGCCATTTCCGCTTGCGCCGAGACCACGCCGGTGCACACGCCGTCACGATTACATCACACCTTTTTCGATCTTCGCGCCCGGTGACGGAGCGTCGGTATACCTTATAAAGATGGCCGCGGCGTGGGTCCTCGGTCCTGCTGAGGAGGATTGTCCGCATGTACAAGTTGGCTGCTTTGCTCACGATATGGCTTGCGCTTTCGCCGGCCTGGAGCCCACAAAATGAATCCTTGAACGATTGTTACAGCCGCTGCAACGCACCGCCAATAGACCCGGAAATGCAGAGGCAGGAGATTGTGAACCTGGAAAAGGAAGCGGCGCACGCGATCCAGTTGAGCGACGGAACATTTTTCCGCCGAGTTTATAGCGACGACTATACAGGAACGCTGTCGCGTGGCGAGACGGTCAACAAAACGGGATTCATCAACGCGGTGCAGTCGACCACGGTCAAGTACGAAGCCTTCAACGCCACGGATATCAGGATCCATATATTCCGGGAAACGGCGGTGGCCACGTGCCTGTGGTCGGCGCGGGCCGTCGTCCGAGGCCAGAGCGTGAACAGCCAGATGCGCGTCATGCACATTTATGTAAACAGCGGAAGCGGTTGGAAGGTTGTGGCCGGACAGACGAGTCCGCTTCCACCCTACACACAGCAATCTCTCTGATTGTTCTTTCAAACGGCGGATGTGGCGCGAAGCCTGGGAAACTACCGCGCAAGGATACCGCCCTGAGAATTGTTGTCTTGGTTCGTTATTTTTTTTACAGGCTGGCGGCGATCACTCATAGCGCAGGGCGACCATGGGGTCCACGCGGATCGCTCGCCGAGCGGGAACGTAGCATGCGAGGAGCGCAACGCTCACTAGGAGAAGCGCCACGCCGAAGAAAGTTGCTGGATCGCTGGGCTTGACGCCGTAGAGCAGACTCGAGATCAGTTTGGTCAACGCGAAGGCGCCGACGAGTCCAAAGGCAACGCCGGCAAATGCCAGTTGCGCGCCGCGGCCGATTACCAGGCGCCAGATATCGCCCGATTGTGCACCCAGAGCCATGCGAATACCGATCTCGTTGGTGCGCAGACTGACGACGTAACTCATCACGCCGTAAATGCCCATCGCGGCCAGAAGAAGAGCCATGGCCGCGAAGACTCCGAGAAGAAACGTGGAGAATCGCCGCGGCGAGACTGAATCCGAAAACAAATTGTCTAACGTCATCACGTGAGTTACGGGAAGAATGGGGTCGAATTTACGGACTTCGCCGATCGCGGCGTGCGCCAAGACTACTGGATCAGACGCCGTTCGAATCACCATGTACCGCGGCCAACCCTGGCTGTAGTAGAGATCTAACGTTGGCGCCGCATCGAGGCCATATTGGTGCACGTTTCCGACGACCCCCACAATCGTCAGCCAGCAAGGCTTCGGATCGAGCGAACACAGATTTAGACGTTTGCCGATAGGATCCCCGCTGGGGAAAAACCTTTGCGCGATGGCTTCATTCACGACGATGGTTTGACTGCTGTAATCGTGTGCATCAAGCGGCCGGCCCATCCGCAACGGAATTCCCATAGCCGCAAAATAGCCGGGGCTTGCGCTGCGCGTTTCTGCAATAGGCCGCGCCCCGTTTGGAGGAAGCGGCTGCCCCTCCACCAGGAATCTGGATGCGGACCTCATCGCCGAGCCTAACGGCAGAACAGTGACTCCGCCGACGGCTTTTACTCCCGGCAATGCTCGAATTTTCTGAGCGAGATCGTCGAACTGCAGCGACTGTTTGCGAGCGAGCGCGAGCTGCTGGTCGGTTGTTAATTTGTTCTGTTCGTCAGGCGACAATTGGGGTTGGTCCATCTCCATCGCTAGAATGTGATCGCGCCGGAAACCTGGATCAACTTCCACTAGCCGATGAAAGCTGCGAATCAGCAGGCCGGCCCCGACGAGCGGAACGAGCGCGAGTGCAATTTCGGAAACGACGAGCAGGCTGCGGATTTTTTGTCCGCCAGCGGCGCCGGCAGTTCTTGTTCCTTCTTTCAAAATACCGTGCAGATCTTGTTTCAGAGTCAGGATTGCCGGAATTAGGCCGCAGATGATTCCCGTGAGAAAACTCACTGCAAGCGTGAAGCCCAGCACCGGGATGTTAAGTCCGGTATCTTTTACGTCCGGGAGATCAGCCGGAACGAACGCGCCGAGCACGCGAAGGCTGGCGGCGGCGAGAAGAACCCCCAGAGCGCCTCCCAGCAGCGAAAGCAAAACGCTCTCGGTGAGCAGTTGGGCGAGCAGCCGCGAGCGGCTCGCGCCCAGCGCCACTCGAAGCGCGATCTCCTTTTGGCGAACCGCATTGCGGGCCAAAAGCAAATTCACGATGTTGGCGCAAGCTACCAGAAGTACAAGTCCCACGGCTCCGAAGAGAACCAGCAGCGCCACTCGCATTTTTACCGCCGACGGGTTTTCCATTGGTGCCACCAGCACGCCCCAATTTTTGTGCGTGTCGGGAAAGGCTTGCTCTTCCTGACGATTGAGCGCGGAAAGCTCAGCTTGGGCTTGCGAAATGCCGACACCCGTTTTGAGGCGCGCGAGGATATTGAAGTCGTGATGCAAGTGGCTCGTCGGATCGTCACCGTATTCGCTGACCGGCATCCAGAGATCTGTCGTGGGCACCAAGCGAAATTCAGCGGGCAAGACGCCCACGAGCGTGAAGCCTCTTCCATCCAGCGTGACGGTGCGTCCTACGACCGATGGGTCCGACCCAAAATGGTTTTGCCACAAACGGTGGCTAATTAAAACGACCGGTGCACTCCCCGGTTTGTCTTCTTCCGGATTAAATGTGCGTCCAACAACCGGACGGATTCCCAGCAACGGAAAAAGTCCGGCGGTTGCGAGGCTCGCTTCGAGGCGCTCGGCTTGGCCGTCGCCGGTCAAATTGAATCCGTTTGGTGGATCCACATACGCCCCCATCGCCGAAAAACTTCCCGCCTGGCGCTGAAAATCCTGAAAATCGCCCGACGACATCGGAGTCTGCGGAAATGCAGGGAGGTAGGTGTTCCACACTTGAACGAGTGCGCTGGGATCGCGATAGGGTAGCGGCCGCAGCAGGACATTTTCCACCACGCTGAAAATCGCGGTGTTTGCGCCGATGCCCAGCCCCAGCGTTAAGACCGTGACTGCGGCGAATCCGGGGCTTTTCCGAAGCGCTCGAAAAGCATACCGCAAATCCTGCCAGAGGGTTTCCATAGTGTCTCCCTGTTCGCCGCAGCGTTAGACGCGCTCGCCGAAACGGCGTTTCGTGCGCCTCGTGACATATTACGATGCCGCAGGAGAGGTCTTTGTTGTTTTGGTTTTCGACCTGGCAAAAGGAGTGTTCATCGAGCGGGACTTTGGCGTGGCGCTCGGGAGGCGAAGGCGTCGAACTCAAATTCCAGCAGTAGAGGCAAGTGCTGGGCGAAATAGGTCCAGTCGTGGCCGCCGGGATAAAGATGAAACTCGTGAGGAATGTGGCGCGAAGTCAGCAGCTTGTCGAGAGCCGCCGCTCCCACATCAAAGCCGTAATCATCTTCGGAGCCGCAATCAAAGTAAATCTTCAGTCCAGCGAGGTTTGCGGTGCGAGCGATGGATACGGGATCGTTTTGATTCCAGAACGCGGGATCGAACGGTGAACCGAACGCATCGCCTAGAACGCGAAGTTGGCGCGTTTGCTGGGAATTTAGGGCACTGGTTTTGGGCCACTGTTCGACGAGCGCCGCGCTATGGGCGCCCACGGCCACGAAAAGCTGCGGGTGACGGAACGCGATGTGCAGTGCGCCGTAGCCGCCCATCGAGATCCCGGCAATGCCGCGCGAACCGCGTCCGGTCTGCGCGCGATACCTCTTTTCGACGCCGGGCAAAAACTCCTGAAGGAAAAAATCCTCGTAGCGGCGCTGGCCGTCGCGGGAATTGATATAGAAACTTGCGCCGGCGGCGGGGGTCACGATCAAAAACTCGCCTAACGCATGCTGCTCCCACAAGTCTTCGATAAGATTCATTCCGCCCGAATGAATGAGGAACTGATCGTTGTCGCCCAAGCCGTGGAGCAGGTAGAGGATGGGATAGCGACGCGTTTTCTCCAGGTCATAGCTGGGCGGAAGGAGCACGCAATATGGGACGGCCCGAGCGATTATCTTGCTTGGCTGTGAGAGGCATTCGGCGCGTCCAGTGGCTAGCGCCGAAGGCGCAAGAAGGCCAAAGACGGCCGAGGCAAACAGCAGCGCCACCAACGCAGCGCGCCGAATTTTATTCATACCGCAGGGCCTCGACGGGGTTCAGCTTCGCTGCACGGGAAGCCGGATAGAGGCCCGCGATCAGGCTCACGATCACAGCAAACGCGATTGCCCCGAGCACCAGCCACCATGGCACGGAGAAAACGTGTGCCGACGGCAAATTCTGCCGGTGTAAATAAACATTTGTGCCCCACGTGAGCGCTCTTCCAATAAACCAACCAAAGACCACGCCGAGAGCTCCGCCGAACAATCCCATCACGCCAGCTTCCACGAAGAAAAGTTGTTTTACGTCGCGATCCGCCGCGCCGAGGGCTTTCAAAATGCCGATCTCGCGCCGGCGCTCGAGAATGGCCATCACGAGCGTGTTGATGATGCCCAGGGTCGCCACGGCCAGCGCAAGGCTGCCGAATATCGCCAGCAGTAGATCGAAAATCGTGAAAAATAATCTTAGATTGCGCGTGGCATCTAGCAGCGAAAACGCGCCGAATCCCATATTCTTGACGGCAGTCTCGATTCCTTCGACAAGCGCAGGGCTTTTCACGCGCACCGTCAAGCTCGCATACACCGGTTTTCCGTTTGTCGCGCGTACGGCGTCTCGCAGATCGTTTACCTGCGCCGCTCGCAAGGCAGAGGCCACTTCCAGCGGAATCAGCAGGCGTCCGCTGCCGAATCCCCCAAATCCCGCGGCCGGCTCCGTCTCGACAATCCCAACGATGTGCAACTTTTTCTCGCGCGGAACGATCGAAAATCCTCCCGCCCCTGGGTCAGCTGCATTGCTGCCCTTGGCGCCGGCCGCGGCACTCTCTGGCGGGAGCGCTTCCCGCTCGGCGTAACGCACTACGAGATCTTTTCCGATGAGCGAAGCAGTCTGTTCCGACAAATCTTTCGCGAATTCGATTTGCAGAATCGCTTCGTCGGCATTTGGTCCAGAAAAAAAACTTCCCTGGATCCCATCAAACGAGCCGTTGCCGCGCGAGGAATCCGGCACTCCGGCCACAATCGTCGAATAGGGGCTTCCGTTGTAGCGCACTTCCGTCGGAAAACGAATTTGCGGATAGACTTCGAGTACGTTTGGCAGGCGCGCGAGCTCGTTTCGGGCGTCATCGTCCAGGACGCGGTCTGGTTTCGACGGCACGAGATTCGCGGCAGGCCGTCGCATTGGCTGCATATTTCTCCGCGGCATTACGACGACAGTGTCGAAGAGCCCGGAATTGGAAAGGCGCTTCGTTGCTAGTTCCTGCAAACCCACTCCAAGAGAAAGCATTGCCACGAGCGAAGCCACACCCACGGCTACGCCGAGCGTCGTGAGCGAGTTTCGCAGCACCGCTTCTCGCAAGTTTCGCAGCGCGAGTTCGCCGAGGTCGCCGGCCTTCATGATTTCACCCCGTCAGTCAGCAATTTTCCGTCGGCGAGCGCGGCGATGCGGTCGGCGAATCGTTCCGCCAGCGGCCGTTCGTGCGTTACCATCACGATGGTCATGCCCAACTTTTGCTGAATTTCCTTCAGCAGCAGCATGATGGATTCTCCGGTCGCGCTGTCCAAATTTCCTGTGGGCTCATCCGCGAATAGAAGAGATGGCCGGTTTACGAGGGCTCGCGCCAGAGCGGCTCGCTGTTGTTCGCCGCCGGACATTTCGCTCGGACGGTGAGTCAGCCGCTTCTCCAGGCTCACGCGCTCCAACGCTTCTTGCACTCGCGCTCCGCGCTCGGCGCGATCCACTTCCGCAAGCCGCAGCGGCAGTTCTACATTTTCTTCGAGCGTCATGCGTGGCAGAAGGTTGAAGGACTGAAAAACCATCCCGACGGTCCGGCTTCTATAGCGCGCCAGCTCGAGCGAGCTCAGCTCCGAGAGATTTCTGCCGTTTGCAAAAATCGCGCCCCCGGTTGGCTGGTCTAGCCCGGCCATCAAGTTCAGCAGTGTGGACTTTCCCGATCCTGAACTTCCGAGCAGCGCGACGAATTCTCCCGCGCGAATTTCGAGCGTCACGTCGTCCACGGCGCGGATCACCGCAGCGCCCATTTCGTAGTGCCGCGAAACTCGGTCCGCGTGCACGGCAATGCCATTACCGGTGGTCATCATCGTCCCTCGATGGTACTACGCATCCACCGGCCTTCAGGTTACCAACTGGCGTGCGCGGTGCGCCCGGCTCTTCTCTCTCTCGGCTACCGCCCGTGAAAGGGACAGAAATGGCGCTCCGAAAAATCATCTTGACACGGAAATGCCTTACTGCTAGTTTTCTAGCATAGTTGCTGGAAAACTAGCATATGACGCAAAAACCCAAGCTGAACGCCCTTTCCCGCCGCGAACGCCAGATCATGGACATCCTTTATAAGCTCGAACGCGCCTCCGTCGGCCAAGTCCTCGCCGAGATCGCCGGGAAGCCCAGCTATTCCACCGTCCGCGCCCAGCTGCGCGTGCTCGAAGAAAAAGGCCATGTCCGCCACGAAGAACACGGCTTGCGCTATGTCTACGTTCCGGCCGTGCCGCGTGAGGTTGCGCGGCGTTCCGCGCTCCGCCATCTTGTCGAAACATTTTTCGACGGCTCGACGGAAAAGGTCGTGGCCGCACTTCTCGGCGGCGAAGTCGCACGCATCTCCCCTGAAGAACTTGACCGCATCGCCCGGCTCATTTCCAAAAGCCGAAAGGAGAATTGACTATGCGCACATTCGCGAGTTCCGAACCCGCACTCGCGTTTCTCTTCGCCTGCGGCATCAAGGCCACGGTTCTCCTCGTGTTCGCATGGATTGTTGCGTTCGCCCTTCGCAATCGTTCCTCCGCCGCCGAACGCCACCATGTCTGGGCAGCCGCCATTCTCGCCTCGCTGGCGCTTCCGTTCTTCGCCCTGGTGCTGCCTGCCTGGCGTTCCGTCACGCTCGGGAACGCCGCTGGGCTTTGGAATCCGGCGCGCGCGAGTGGAGCGAGCACTAGCGCTCACACAATTCCTTCCGTCATTATCAATGTCCGATCGGGCTCGCCGATCTTCAACCAGCTTGCCGTCTTTACGCTCCAGGCATGGGCTCTCGGCTTCTCATTCATTTTTCTCAGGCTCGCCGCAGGACTGGCGCGCCTCGCGTGGGTCTCTGCGCACTCGAGACCACTTTTCGACAACGACTGGATGCGCAGAGTCTTAGAGCTTTCCGAGTCCCACAAAATCTCACGTTCCGTCCGTCTTCTCCAATGCAGCAGCCCGCTTGCCATGCCGCTGACATGGGGAATTTCCCGCCCCGTCATCGTTCTTCCCTCAAGCGCCGCACATTGGGATGACGAACGGCGGCGCATAGTTCTTTCACATGAACTCGCGCACATCGCCCGCCAGGACTGGTTTCTGCAGATTTGCGCCGAGCTGGCCCGCTCCATCTACTGGTTTCACCCGCTCGTGTGGCTGGCCGCAGCGCGGCTCCGCCAGGAAAGCGAACGCGCCTCCGATGACGCCGTGTTGCTCTCGGGAATCGCGCCGTCGCACTACGCCAGCCAATTACTCGATCTCGCAAGGACACTGGAAAATTCCGGCCGCGCCTGGTCCACTGCTCTGGCCATCGCACGTCCCTCGAATCTTGAAAGGAGATTTGCCGCCATGTTAAATCCGTCCATCGATCGAAGCCGTTTATCCCGCAGAACAAAATTGTTCGTTCCATTTTTCGCTTTGTTCCTCTTGCTCCCGCTCGCCACTCTTCACCTGAGGGCTCAAAATCTTTCCGGAAAGGTCGCGGGCTCCATCCACGATCCAAGCGGCTCGGGTGTAGCCAACGCGACCATTATCATGTCGAGCCACGCGGCCAACACCATCGACATGACCACCTCCGACCGCGACGGCAACTTCAGTTTCAAAGCCTTGCCTTCCGGCGAGTACGAACTAAAGGCCATGAAGCCCGGATTCCAGGTCTATCGGCTTCCGCAGGTCAATCTCGTATCCGGTAGCGATTTCTCTCAAAACATCTCCCTGGAAATCGCCACCATCATGGAGGAAGTCCACGTGGTTCCCGCTGGCACCAGACAGCCGCTTCCTGTAGGCACCACCGGCAAGCCTTCGCGGCTCCGACTCGGCGGCGACCTTGAGGCTTCTAGCCGCATCACAAAAGTCCAACCGGTCTATCCCGATTCCGCCAAGTCTGCTGGCATAAGCGGCACCGTTATTCTTCACGCCGTCATCAGCAAGGATGGCAAGCCGCTGTCTCTTCGCGTCATGAACGGTCAGATCGATCCGGATCTCGCCCGCTCCGCCGTCGAAGCCGTCAGCCAGTGGCGCTATACTCCCACCCTCCTCAACGGAGAACCCATCGAAGTCGACACCACCATCACGGTGATCTACTCTCTTGAATCCTCTAATTAGTGTTCCAGATAAAGGACGCAGCCGGAAAGTAGACGGCAAGTGTATCTGAAGTCAGATCTAAGCTTCTTAGCGCTGTTTCTGTTAACCGCGCTCACATCGATTAGCTGTTCTGCGAGACGCCCAATCGGAATCACGGGCCCTCCTTTTCGGCTGGAGCCAGTGGACGGCGAGTCAATTCTTTTTTCGCCTTCAATCCCAGATTCCCATGCAAACAATTCTGCAATTAACATCACGATGAACGTTCCTGCGCCCGATGGATCGGGGGGGACGAATTGTCTCGCCGAAGAGGGCCCATTTCGGGTGGAACTTGCAAAGAAACACTCGGATTCTGTTCAAATCACCCTGCCTTCAACCGAACGATGGCTTAGAGACGTCAACGGTCTTGTCGATCCGGACGGCAACACGGTTGAAGCGCTGTACATTTTCCTAGCCAAGCTGGATCAACTGCAGCAAGACGGATGCTTCCGGGGCGCCGGCCCCACGATTCGTGAATTCATTGTGCAAAGCCTGCCGATGAAGCCGCCTGAAAGCCTATTCAGTTACTACGGATATCGCCCGGATCGGAGCAGTCTGGATCTAAAGCCAGGTATGCGGCTGAAGATTGAACGTGCCTATTTCCGAGCAGCAAAGACCACCGAGGAGACTCACTCGACCCAGAATTTCGCGGGTCTAAGCACGGTCAATTTCGACATGGAGTCGGGGAACGATGGAAAAATTCACTTCCATCAGGTTGGCGATGTTCGATTCCGTCCGGCCTCTTTGAAAGGACATGATCAAGACGCAGGTTCAGAGTTGGAATTGACTGGCATTCCGCCGGAATCTCACTTTCGTTTAGTTTTCTATACCTTATTGGTTTCCAAAGAGCAGAAACTCTCGGCGGCTATTGTCGGAGCAAGCAGTGCGAGCCAGTTAGATGAATTTGACCATGAACTACGATTGGGACCGGTTGGTGGATGCAAGAACTTTGCTGCCACTCATGGAGTTGCCTGCGTTGAGTTCAGCGGATTAGTAACTGTGACCTGCCAGATTAGAGTGGAGTTGAACGGCAAATCCAAATTAATCGACTGGGGAACGCGCGTAAAGGACTTGTTGGCTAAAGACTCTCTCGGGTCCCTCACGATTCAACGTAAATTCATGAACTCCTACCATAATGTCCGATTCGATCCTCGGGATTTGAGCGTTCTGTCGCTCGCTTTGGTAGGTGGCGATCGCTTGAGGTGGTCGAAGGATACGACCAGCGGCCGCTGAAGAGGAGCCTTTTATGTTTAGGAGGCAGTTGCCCATGGGAGCTTGTCGAAACTGATGGAATGCCCGACGTTAATTATTTGCTGCGGACTTAGCCCGAATCGTTTTTGGGTGCCCGACTTGTAACAGCTCTTCGGCAAATCTTCGAAATAACAGGGCGTACGCTGCGTTGACGGCAGATTCCGCCGATGTTACGCTCCCGCCGCAGTCCACGATCACGCATGCGCGCTGTCGACCTCATCCGCAAAAAACGCGATTCTGGTGAACACTCCCGCGCGGAGATTGACTTCCTGATCTCCGGCTACACGGGCGGCGATATTCCCGACTACCAGATGGCTGCCTGGCTGATGGCCGCCTGGATTCGCGGCCTTAGTCGTTCCGAGACCGCCGAGCTCACCGAAGCCATGCTCCATTCCGGAGAGGTCGTCAATCTCGACCGCCTTCCGGGGAAAAAAGTCGACAAGCATTCTACCGGAGGCGTCGGCGACAAAACCTCTCTGATCCTCGCGCCGATTGTTGCCGCGGGGGGTCTCACCGTTCCGATGATCAGCGGACGGGGCTTAGGACATACCGGCGGCACGCTCGATAAACTCGAGTCCATCCCCGGCTTCAACGTAAATCTCTCGCTCGATGAGTTCCTCAGCGTTCTCGGCGAATGTGGAATGGGCCTCGTCGGCCAAACCGCGGAAATCGCTCCTGCCGACAAAAAAATCTACGCACTTCGTGATGCTACTTCCACAGTGGAGAATATAGGTCTCATCTGTGCCTCGATCATGAGTAAAAAGCTAGCGGAAGGCATCGACGCTCTTGTGCTCGACGTCAAAACCGGGTCCGGCGCCTTCATGAAGCGCGAAGAAGATGCCGTTCGGCTCGCCGAAGTCATGGTTGAGACCGGTCGGCGCATGGGCAAAAAAGTCGTAGCGCTCATCACCGACATGAACCAGCCGCTCGGCCGCATGGCGGGCCACTCCAACGAGGTTGCCGAGTGCATCGAAGTCCTCAGCGGTGGCGGTCCCGCCGATCTCGTCGAATTGAGCATCGGGCTTTCTGCTTGGATGTTTTTTCTTGGCGACCTCACCAAATCCGTCGAAGACGGCCGCCATCTTGCCGAAAAGATGATCGCCACCGGGCAGGCCAAGGAAAAATTCAAGCAAGGCATTCGCCTCCAGGGTGGCGACGAGCGTGTCATCGACGATCCACAACTTCTCCCGCAAGCTCGTTCCCGGGCCGACGTCCCGAGCCCTTCCGCGGGCTTTATCACTGCAACAAATTGCGAACAGCTTGGCACGGCCCTCGCCACGCTTGGTGGGGGACGCGAAAAAAAGGAAGACGCCATCGACCACGCCGTCGGCCTCGAATTCCACAAACGCATCGGCGACCGCGTAGAAAAAAGCGAGCGTCTCGCCACAATTCATTACAATAGCGGCCGAAAGCTGGCTGAGGCGCAAAGCTTGATCGCTGCCAGCTACGAAATCGGCGGAAGCGAGCCGCGCGAAAAGTTGCCGCTCATTCACCGTATTCTCGGTGAGTAAGGCCGAGGTTGGCGGTTTCGTCGCAGCCGTTGGTCATAAACTTGTTCGGCAGAAAGAGGTCCACGCATGGGACGGTACACCGGGGTGCTCGGCCTCCTCACGATGCTCGGCCTTGCGTATCTCTTTTCCACCGACCGCAAAGCGATCAAGCTCAAAACCGTTCTCTGGGGCCTCGGTCTCCAACTCTCTTTCGCGATTTTTGTGCTGCGCTTCAGCATCGGCCGCTTTCTTTTTGAGTGGGCTGGGCACTACGTCAACCTGCTTCTCAGCTATGCGTTCTATGGCTCGCAATTCGTGTTCGGCGAACTCGGTCTGCCTTCGGCTCCCTCTCCCGGTTTCGCAGCTTCTCCTGAGCACTTTGTGTTTGCCTTCCAGGTTTTGCCCACGATTATTTTCATCGCCGCTTTTTTCGCGCTGCTCTACCACGTCGGCGTCATGCAACTCATCATCCGCCTCGCGGCTTGGGTCATGACGCGCGTCATGGGCGCCAGCGGCGCCGAATCTCTCAACGTGGCCGCCAGCATCTTCATGGGGCAGACCGAGGCTCCGCTCACCATCCGTCCCTTTTTGAATAAGCTCACAAAATCCGAGCTGATGGTCGTCATGACCAGCGGCATGGCCCACGTTTCCGGCGGCATCATGGCGGCTTACATCGCTTTCGGCATCAAAGCCGAGCACCTTCTTACCGCCGTCATCATGACAGCGCCAGGCACGCTGCTCATGGCTAAGATGCTTGTGCCGGAAACGGAGCAGCCTCTCACCGCCGGCCGCGTCGAAATGCCGGAAATGGAGAAGGAAACCAATTTCCTCGGCGCGATTTCGCGCGGCACGGTAGATGGTCTTCATCTCGCTTTGAATGTCGGCGCGATGCTCATCTCCTTTATTGCGCTTCTCTATCTCGTCAACGGCATCATGGGTGGCATCCACAATTGGATCTGGTGGTTTCCCTCGAGCCTGTCGCAAGTTTTCGGCTGGGTGTTCGCTCCGGTAGCCTGGATCATCGGCATCCCCTGGCGCGATTGTGCCCAGATGGGCAATCTTCTCGGCACGCGCATGGTCATCAACGAGGTCGTCGCATTCCAACACCTCGGTGAAATAAAAGATACGCTCGACCCGCGCACCTTCACCATTGCCACGTTCGCACTTTGCGGCTTCGCAAACTTCAGCTCCATCGGCATCCAAATCGGCGGCATCGGCGCGCTGGCGCCCGAACAACGCGGCCAACTCGCCAAATTTGGCATACGCGCCATGCTAGCCGGCACCATGGCAAACTTAATGTCCGCCTCGATAGTTGGCATCCTTTCGTGATTTTCGGCGGTGTTCGCAGTGGCGCAGCATGCTCTGCGCCACCATGGGGGCTCAATTAGTGCAACTAGGCTAACTCAAGGTAAAATCCCAACGACAGAATGAGCCCTTCACGAAAATCTGCGAAAAAAACAAAGCCCGAGTCCGAATTCGAACGCGCGGAATCCGCCGCACAGTTCATTCTCTCCAAAACCAATCTCCGCCCCAAAATCGCACTGGTCCTGGGCTCCGGCCTCGGCGCTTTCGCCGACGAATTTGGAAGTCCTCGAAGAATCCCCTACGCCGGAATTCCGCATTTCCCTCGTTCGACCGCCATCGGCCACGCCGGCCAGCTCGTGCTCGGTATGGTCGGCGATGTTCCCGTGGCCGGGATGCAGGGCCGCGTGCACCTCTATGAAGGCTATTCCGCCAAAGAGGCTGCGTTTCCGATTCGCGTCTTCGCCCGCCTGGGCGTCAAAGCGGTAATTCTTACCAATGCTGCCGGGGGCATCAAGCTCGAATTCGTGCAAGGCCAGCTCGTGGTGATCAAGGATCACATCAATCTGCAAGGTGTGAGCCCTCTTACAGGTCCCAACGACGAACGCCTGGGCCAGCGTTTTCCGGACATGACCGTGGCCTACGACAGAAGATTTCGCGAAATTACCGTCGGTGAAGGAAACCGCAATCGCATCGGCCTCTACGAAGGCGTGTACGCCGCGCTGCCGGGTCCAAGCTACGAAACCCCGGCTGAGATACGGTACCTGCGGACCATCGGCGCGGATCTGGTCGGCATGTCCACGGTTCCGGAAGTGATTGCCGCTCGCCACTCTGGCATCCGCGTGCTGGGCATCTCTTGCGTAACCAACGCGGCCGCGGGCATTCTCGATCAGCCGCTGGACCACAAGGAAGTTCTCGAAACCGCGGAACGCGTCAAAAGTCAATTCATCGCGTTGCTGAAAATCGTGATTCCGCGCATCGCCGCGGAGCTTGGCGGATGAAAGCAGGTTCTTTGGAGGGCCGCAGCATGACAGAACATGACGCACTCGTCGAAGCCGCACTGCAAGCGCGCGAAAATGCGCATGCACCGTTTTCGAATTTTCGCGTTGGCGCTGCGTTGCATGCCACCTCCGGCAGAATCTTCGGTGGGTGCAACGTGGAAAACGCCACTTACGGTTTGACCGTCTGCGCCGAGCGCATTGCGATCTTTAAAGCTATGAGCGAAGGCGAGCGCAACTTTGACGCTATTGCTGTGGTCACCGATACGGACACGCTCACGCCTCCCTGTGGCGCTTGCCGCCAGTTGATCTGGGAATTTTGCGGCGATGTCCCCGTAATTCTGTCAAATCTAAAAGGCAAAACCGAAACGATCCAGATGCGCGACCTTTTTCCGAAGCCGTTTGATTCCTCCAACCTCTAAGAATCGAAAAGAAACTATGAACTCACTTCATGTTGCCGCGATAAGAAAGGGAATTGGATTCGTTTGTACATTGGTTGTCGGCGTGTCCGCAATTGTAAGCACTGCCAGAGCGCAGGCACCAGACAAAGAGGCCGTTTGGGTCGATCTGCTCATCACTAACGCCACCATCGTCACGATGGATGGCGAGCGCCACATCATCGAGAATGGCCAGATCGCCGTTCGCGGCGACAGCATTTACGTCGTCGGCAAAGGTCCGCTCTTCCCGAAGGGTACACAAGCCAAACAAACCATCGATGCTAAAGGCGCGCTTGTTCTACCCGGGTTCATCAATGGGCACACCCATGTTCCCATGACGCTGCTCCGCGGGCTGCACGATGACGTGACGCTCGACGATTGGCTTCGGAAATATATTTTCCCCGCCGAAGCGAAAAACGTGACCGAAGATTTCGTGCGCTGGGGCACGCGCCTCGCCGCCGCCGAACAAATTCGTTCCGGCGTCACCACTTTCGCGGACATGTACTATTTCGAGGATGCGGTAGCGGAGGAGACCAAAGCTGCAGGAATGCGCGGCGTCCTTGGCGAGACCTTCATTGACTTCCCCGCGCCTGACAACAAAACCAATGCGGCCATGCTCGAATACACTGAAAAATTTCTGAAACGCTGGCAGGGCGATGCGCTGATTCACGCCGCGGCCGCTCCGCATTCGATTTACACATGCTCTCGAAAGACGCTCCAGGACTCCGCCGCTCTGGCGCGCAAATATCACGCGCCGATTCTGATTCACCTCGCTGAAATGAAAAAAGAGCTGGACGACAGTTTGAAACAGAACGGCCTGACTCCTGTCCAGTATCTCGAAAAGCTGGGCATCCTTGGTCCCGACGTGGTCGCGGCCCACTGCATTTTCGTCGACGAAAAAGACCAGAAGATTCTCGCCGGCCGGCAGGTCGGCTGCGTCCACAATCCCTCGAGCAACATGATGCTCGCGAGCGGCGTAGCACCCGTGGTCGAAGAGCGTGCCGCGGGCATCGCCGTCGGCCTGGGCACCGACGGCCCTGCCGGAAGCAACAACGACCTCGACCTGATGGAAGAGATGGACCTTGCCGCGAAGCTGCAAAAAATCACCAAGATGGATCCGCGCGCGCTCGGCGCAAAATCTGTCGTCGAAATGGCTACCATCGAGGGCGCGCGAGCGCTCCACATGGAAAAAGAGATCGGCTCGCTCGAAGTTGGAAAAAAGGCCGATATCATTTTGATCTCGCTCGAGGAGCCAAACGCCGTTCCCATGTACGACATCTACGCGCAACTTGCTTACGCCCTAAAGGGCAGCGACGTAGAAACGGTCGTGATCGGCGGCCGCATCGTGATGCGCGACAAAAAGCTCCTGACGCTCGACGAGCCCGAAATCCTCGCGAAGGGCCGCCAGTACGGCAAAAAAGTGGAAGCTTCCCTGAAGTAGCACGGCGATGAACACGTCCTACAACCAAGTTGCGGGGCAGAGCGTGGAGCGGCTTGCTGCCTTGAGCGACGGCATCTTCGGCGTGGCCATGACGTTGCTCCTTCTGGAACTTCATGTGCCTGTAAGAGAGCCGGGTATGAGCGAAGCTACCCTGCGGCACGCGCTTGTGCTGCTTGCGCCCCAACTTCTTGTCTACCTAATGAGCTTTCTGACGCTCGGCATTTTTTGGGTGGGCCAGCAGACGCAGCTCAATCACCTAGAGCGTTCGGAGCGCCACCTCACCTGGATGCATCTGGCGTTTCTTTTCCTGGTCACGCTCATGCCGTTTTCCACGAGGCTTTTGACGGAGTTCATCGCCTATCGAACGGCGCTGATCGCTTACTGGGCTAACATACTTCTGCTCGGTGCCATGCTGTACCTCAGCTGGGGACGCGCGACGCGCGCTGGGCTGGTCAAGAGCGATACACCGCCGAAAGTTGTGGACGCCATTTGCCGCCGCATCTGGACGGCCCAAGCGTTCTACGCGTTTGGGGCTCTGCTCTGCGTGCTCCACCCATACTGGAGTATCGGGTTCATCGTTTTCATGCAACTTTATTACGCCATCGCGCCGCGCTATACAGGCACAAAACGAAACGAGGTTGCCTAGATGGACCGGGCGAAGTATTCAAAGATGCTCGAGACGGCGATAGAAGAAGCGCGACGCGGACTCGCCGAGGGTGGAATACCGATCGGTGCGGCCCTTTTCGATAGCGCTGGAAAACTCCTCGGAAGCGGTCACAACCGCAGGGTGCAAGACGGCGATCCCTCGGCGCATGGGGAGACCGATGCATTCCGCAAGACTGGCCGCCAGCGAAGCTACCGCGACAAAATCATGGTGACAACGCTTGCGCCGTGCTGGTATTGCAGCGGGCTAATCCGTCAATTCGGAATTGGGACCGTCGTCGTTGGTGAATCCGTAAATTTTCGTGGCGGGATCGACTGGCTGCAGGAACACGGAATCAAAGTGATTGATCTTGCGTCTAAAGAATGTGTGCAGATGCTCGCGAAATTCATCGCGGAGAATCCCGCGCTGTGGCACGAAGACATCGGCGAAGAGTGAGCTGCGCTGTTTTGCCAAGCGACGAGCAATCGGTGAAAGCGTGAATCTTCCATGAAGCGAAGAATCATTACGAAAATATGGTTTCTGGTTGCGTTCTGTTACGTAGCAGAGGGAACTCTTGCGTTCACGCTGCATGCGAAGGCCACCGCGGCGGATGAGATCCCAAAGCTCGCGGCGCTGATGGAGTGGAATCCGGGGACGGTCGTCGCAGACATCGGCGCGGGAGATGGAAGCTACACTTTTGCCGCGGTGGAACAAGTTGGCCCGACGGGAAAGGTGTTTGCGACGGAGATTGATGAGGAAAAACTCAAGGCGCTGAGGGCCGAGGTTAAAAAACGGGATTTCAAAAACGTTGCTGTGGTTGAGAGCGGGGAGGCGGAAACGAATTTGCCGGTGTCGTGCTGCGACGCGATCTTTTTGCGGCGCGTCTACCACCATTTGACGAAACCCGTCGAGTTCGATAGGAGTCTGCTTCGCGCACTAAAGCCGGGAGGGAAGCTCGCGATTATCGATTTTCCGCCTCATCCCGAGTACGGCAAGGTGAAGGGCGTGCCGAAGGACCGCGAAGACCATGGGATCCAGCAGAAAATCTTGATCGATGAATTGACCAAGGCAGGATTTCAGCTCGAAAAACTTGTAAATGATTGGCCAACAACGGATTATTGCGTTTTGTTCGTGAAAAAGTGATCCGCGAACAACAAGTTGGAATTGCCCCTTGCTAGATAAGGCTCGGGTCCAAAGGCCTGCCACTTGACGAGGAACGGCAAAAAATGAGGATTAAGCGAATTCATTGTAGGTGTCGTATTTGACGGCGATGTCGCGGACTTCCTGCAGGGTCATATCGCGGAGGATTTTGCCGTCCTCGAGGATGGTTTCGAGCGCGTTGACGCCGAGCCGGGAGTTATCGGGATTGGGAGCGTCGTTGTCGACTTCGACGGTGGCGAACTCCCTGCCGATGTGGATCAGATTAAAGCGGCCGCCTTTGCTGGCTTTGGATGGATCGGTTTTGGGGTTTTTATAGACGTTGTGCCATTTGCCTGCGCGGTCGATGGCCGAACATTTCAAGGCGAATTTCAGCGTGTCGCGATTTACCTGCTGAAGCAGGGCGCCGCCCATGCCGTAGCTCCAAATATCCTGGGACCAGCCTTTGCGGGTGAGCTGGCCGGTGATGTTTTGAATGGTATAGAAATTCACGCCGTCGCCTTGAATGAAGCGCACGTTGGGAACGGTGGTCTTCCACCCTTTTTTGTTCACTTCATAGCCGAAAACTTCCGCGACGATTTTGAAGAGTTCTTCGAGAACGGCGACGGCATCTCCGGAGTCCGGGCGAATAACGAGGGTTCCTTTACGCTGGAGAATTTTGTCACGCAGCGCGCCGCCCCAGAGATTGCGCACGGCGTTGTAAACATCGTAGGAGTCGCTGACGCAGGCGACGAGGCCTTCGGGGCAATTTTCCAGCATGTTGGCGTAGGCTTGGCCTTCGTTGGCTTCGCCCCACGCGGTGATTGTGGAATGTTCGGAGGCGGGAATGCTGTAACCGGCGCAGTTGAGCGGATCTTTTGCGGTGAGATCGGCGGAATAAAACTGGTTGAGAAGCTGGATGGCGGCCAGCGTATCCGTGCCCAAGAAATTTAAAAGATGAGCGGCGCCGCCGATGGCCGCGGACTCTTTGGAGGAGACGCCACGGAAGCCGAAGTCGTGAAGCTTGAAGGGAAGAAGCGAGGGATCGCCAGTGCGGACGAGAGCCCTGCCGATGACTTGCTTAATGGCGCGGGAAAGTGTCGCGACAGTGATGGGATACCATACTTGCAGTAGAACGGTTTCGGCCCAGTTGGTGAGCCAGTAGAACTCGGGGTCGGTATTCTCGACGGTGATGAGCGCGTTCAGACTTTTGACGACGGTGCCTTCCTTGACGGCGCGAATGCGCAGGGGCAGGCGTCCGCCGTGTTTTGCGTAGAGGGATTTGAAGCCTTCATAGTTGAAGGACTTAGGGTGGCCGCCAAAGTGGGCGTGAGCGACGCCGCGAGCCTCTTCGACGTCGTCCAAAGTGAAAACCTGACCGGCGAAGTTCGATTTGACTATGTACTGGAGCATCGCCAGCATCGTTTCGTCGAACATGCCGCCCCGGGACTCCACGTAGGAATAGATGTGCCTCGTGTCCGGCGGGTATTGCCACCAGTGGGTGAGCTTGTAGGAGTCGGTGTTGAGAATCGGATTCAGGCGAAGGGACTGCATGGCTCTCCTTGGGGGAGGAAATAGAATAGCAGAAGAGATGCCGGGCATTCGGTGACGGGTGAACTACGTCTGGTGAACGGCCCCGCACGAACTGCCTTGCAGGCTCGAAGCGAATCAGAGGGTCAGATAGATGACTTGGATTGTCACTCGTCGCGCAGGACTTGCATGGGTTCCACGCGGGAGGCGCGGATGGAGGGGAGCAGGGAGGCGATGGCCGAGACAATCAGAACCAGGAAGATGACTGCGCCGAGAGTGGGGAGGTCGGTCGGCGAGACTCCGTAAAGGAGGCCAGCGAGGACGCGGGACGAGGCGGCGGCCAGGGCGAACCCGACCAGGCAGCCTAGGAGGCACACGACGAGTCCTTGCCAAAGGAATTGACGGACGATTTGGCCGCGCAACGCGCCGAGGGCGAGACGAAGGCCGACTTCGCGTTGGCGAACATTGACGGAGTAACTGAGCGTGCCGTAAAGGCCGATGCACGCGAGCGAGAGGGCGGTAGCAGCGAAAAAGGTTAGGAGAATCGTGCGGAGGCGGCCCTCCGCGAGGGCATCGGAGAAATGCTGATCGAGAGGCGCGAAATCGAAGGCTGAACGGAGCGGTTCGATGTCGCGAAGCTGGCGACGGATGGTTTCGGCCATGCTCATCGGAGCGTTATGAGTGCGCACCAGGAAGTAGGTGCCGGGCTCTGCAAACGGAGCACACCAGTAAGCAGTGGGGACGGGAGCGAGATCGAGACCGCTCTCGCGGGCGTCGCCGGAGATGCCGACGATTTCGGCGGCGCCGGAGTAGCCCATATTTATAGATTGCACATGATGTCCGAGCGTAGGCTGTCCTGGGAAATAAGCGTCGGCAAAGGCGCGATTGACAACCACGGTGGGCGGGCCATCGGTTTCGCGGCAGGCTTCGCCGGCGAGTAGAGGGATGCGCATCGTGGCGAAGTAGCTGGCGGAGACCAAGCGGTTATCGGCGATGAGCTTGGGCTCGCTCTCGGAGCGGCCCTCGAGGAGCTTAAGTTCCGTTTCATATTTGAAGGGCACTCCGGGCGCGCCCACGGAGATAGCGGCGGCTTCGACCCCAGGCGTGGCGCGCAGAGTTTCGAGGACGCGGTCGGTGAACTGGCGCAGTTTCTTCATGTCGCCGGTTTCGCCATAGTTCATGCTGAGCTGGAAGGCAAGAATATGGCTGGAATCAAAGCCGCGTGTGACACGGCCAAGCTGCTGAAAGCTGCGAAGAAGCAGGCCGGCGCCGGCGAGCAGGGTGACCGCGAGAGCGACCTGGATGCCGACGAGAAGCCACTGGAGCCGATTTCGTGCCGAGACTTGCGAGCGGCTTGATTGCGCAAGCGAGGCAGAGAGATTGCGGCGCGTACCGCGAACGGCGGGAATCAGTCCGCAAAGAAAAGTCACTACCACCGAGCAGGCCAAAGAATAGAGGACGATGCGAGCGTCGAGATGGATTTCTTCGACACGAGGAAGCTGCGCAGCCAGAGCGCGAAAGATGTCAGACGCTGCCGCGGCGAGAAACAGACCGAGGCCCGAGCCGATGAGAGCCAAGAGAAAGGTCTCGGTCAGCAGTTGAGTGATGAGGGCGCCGCGAGGCGCGCCCAAGGAGAAGCGGACGGAGATTTCGTGCTGACGCTGAGTCGAGCGAGACAAGAGCAGAGCCACAATATTGGTACACGCGATGAACAGCAGCAGAGTGACGGAGCCAAAGAGCAGCCAGAGGGAACGGCGCGAATCAGCGATAGTGGTTTCCTTGAGCGGCTCGATGCCTACGGAGAGCTCCGCGTCGGTCTTGGGAAACTGGCGGCCAAGCTGTGCTTGCACCGTGGCGAGATTGGCGCGGGCTTGTGTAACCGTTACGCCAGGTTTGAGCCTGCCGATGACGATGAACCAGTTGTTTTCCCGAGCCGGACCGTAAGAAAGGCCGGCAGGAATGGGGCACCACAAATCGGCTTCGCGATTCGGAAAAAGGAAAGAGGGAGGCATAACGCCCACGATAGGATTTAGATGACCATCGAGGCGCAGATTTTTTCCGACGACGTTGGGATCGGCGTTGAAGCGGCGACGCCAGAAGCGATCGCTGATTAGGACAGCGGCCGGCCCGTTGAGGGTCTCCTCGTCGGGGGTAAATTCACGGCCCAGCGCAGGCGTGACTTCCCAGACCTCAAAAAAAAGAGGAGAAACCCAGGCGCGAGTTACCTTTTCCGGCAGAGGGCCGGTGGATTCGGAAACGTCTTCGGTGTAGTAGCCGGTGAGCGCCTGGAAGGTGGAATTGAGATGATTCCAGTCTTCGAGACGAACCGGAGCAACCAAATGGAGTGGACGGGGATTTTTCGGATCGTATTGCTCGACGCGCATGAGCTGATCACCGTCGGGGAATGGGAGTGGTTTAAGGAGGATGGCGTCGATGGCGGAGAAGACGGCGCTGTTTGCGCCGATGGCGAGAGCTAGCGTGAGAATGACGGCGACGGAAAACGTTGGAGATTTGCGAATGAAGCGGAAGGCGGATTTGAGATTGGCGACGGTGGCGTCGAGGATGAGTATACGGTAGACGTCGCGTAGTTCTTCTTTTACTTGTTCGGAGCCGCCGAATTCGAGAATGGCGCGGCGGCGGGCTTCCTCAGGCGTCATGCCCGCGGCGATATTTTCGTCGGTGAGCTCGTCGATGTGAAAGCGGAGTTCGGAATTCATTTGCGCGTCGGAGGCGCGCTTCGGAAGGATGGATTTCCACCAGGACACAACAACCTCCTACTGTGCGGTTTGCATAATACTGGCCACCGCACCGGCCAACCGATTCCAGTTCGATTCCTCGTTCTCCAGTTGCTTGCGGCCTTTAGCGGACAGTCTGTAAAACTTGGCTTGCCTGCCCTTGTCAGAGGCGCCCCACTCGGCTTCAAGCCAGCCGCGCTTTTCGAGGCGGTGCAGGGCCGGATAGAGCGAGCCTTGCTGGACCTGCAGGACTTCCTTGGAGATTTGGCGGATTCGCAGCGAGATGCCGTAACCGTGGACCGGGCCGAGGGCCACAATTTTCAGAATGAGCATGTCGAGAGTGCCTTGGAGCAGGTCGGATTTCTCGATGGGCATCGCGCCTCCTAGACATTCTACATATATGACAGGAATAGGTAGAATGTCAAGGAGAGAGCTCGTGGTGAGCGTCCGTGTGGAACGCTCAGCACGAAAAGATAGTTTGCCTTGCGCTTCCTCTCAGGGGAAAACAAACGAGAAGGGGCGGCCTGCAATCGGATTCTGGCGAAGCGGCTTAGGAGTTCCAGGCGACGCGGGACAGTTGCTTTTTACGAGATTCCCATTCGCTGCCGGAGAGGATGCGCGGAGCGACGTCGATCAGGCGCGGAATGAGGCGGAAGATGGCGGCGGCGGTCCAAGGACGACCGTCGCGGGTGCGGTAGTCGCGGACGTTGAGGGCGTCGGCCATGCTGTTGAACGAGACGTCTTGGACAATCAGCTCGGCCAGAAATTTGAGGGTTTGCGTCTCGAGCGGATCGTCTTCGAGGTGATGGCCGTCTGCGGCGATGCGCAGGCCAAAGGGAATCTCTTCGGAACCTGGAATTTCCTCGGGAGGCTCGGGCGAAGATGAGGTCTCGACTTCGCGTTCCCATTCAAGAGCGATGAGGGTCCAGCCGGCATCGTGCATTTTTGAGAGATACATGGAGGTAGGTAGGATAGTGACTTTCTCTCGGATGCGTTCGTGCTTTCTCATGACAGCCTCCTTCGGCGAAAAGCGAGGAACGGTGGCAAGGCCCAAACTCAAGAGATGAGGCAATCCAGTAACCGAATTTGCATTTCGCGTAACTCAATGAAAAATAAAGATTTATTCTCAGGCACGGACGGGCAGAAAGCCTCTAAGCGTTCGCTCGTGGGATGAAGTTGTCGCGTTGCCGGACAGTTTACTCGGAAGATTCATGAGGCGTGAAAATTCTTGACCAGCTTGGGGGCTAGAAGAGTATGCTTTGCCGGTCGTTGAACCCACCACAACGTCCACTCCCAGAACTCGGCCCAGAAAGCAGCGCGGTGCCCCATGGAAAGCGAGGCTCACCGTTTGGAAGATCGTTCTCCAGTGCACGTAGCCGTAGACTTATCAGGTTTGGATATCCACACGGTGGCTCAGCAGGGCGTCACGGAAAACGTGAGCGCCCGAGGCGCGCGCGTGGTGACCAGCAAGCCCTGGCATCCCAATGATCATGTAACGGTGAGATCACTTTTGGGGAACCTAAGGTCAAGAGCGCGCGTGGTTTATTGCCAGCCTTTGGGGAAAGACTCGTTTGCGATTGGTTTAGAATTGTTTGTGAGCGTTGGCGAGTGGACTATGCCACAGATGCAGCAGCGTAACCTGGCTTACGGCACAAAGTAATTGGTTTAACTCACGAGCCTGGCGCCGCCAGTCTTAAGATTCCGGCTTAGGAATTGGAACTATCGTGCGGTCCTTGCCTCGGTTTGCGGGCGAAGGACCCAGCCGACTTGGTGCATCGACACGTTATTGGTTATTGGGTCGCAAAAGCCGCGTCATCCGGGCCAGCGCCGCCGGGCAAGACAAGCTGGTTGCAGGCCACGCGAAAGGAGTCGTACCAGGTTCGCGTGAAACTGGCGAGGAGTTCTTCCACGGTGCGGCCGCCAATCGTAATGCCGGAGTGAATCACCTCTCCCCAAGTATGGATGCGGGTGCCTTCCTGCCGTTCTTCAAAAGTGACCCATTGAGCCAGGGCAACGCCGATAGCGTGATCAATCCAGCCCACTTTCTTTCCTGGGACGCATGTGGTAATGACGTGGTCGATGACGGCATTGACGGGACGCAGAAGTTCAATTTGGAGACGGCTGCCGGGCTCCCAGGGATTGCCGTCGCGCCAGCGTAGTTCGCCGTAGACGTTGGCGAAGGTGTTCCAGCGATGGGTATCGGAAAAAACGAGCCAAGCAAGCGCGGGGCTGGCTTTGGTAATGACGGAATATTCAAATCTTGACATGACGGGCTACTGATTTCTCCTTGCTAGGTTTTTTGATTGGGGCCGAGCCAACCGCTGAGGCAGTGGCGAAGAATATTTATACGTTGTTTCTTTAACGCTGTCAAGAATATAATTGGGACAACTGAGGGCCAGAAGGAGTGGCGAATGCCGAGGAAAGCCGATAAACAGTTGGAAGGGCGAATTGTGGATGCTGCCTATCAGCTGTGGAGCAAAGGTGGCGAACACGCGGTCACTATGCGCGCCGTGGCCCTGGCGGCGAAGACGACCACGCCGACGCTCTATGAGCGGTTCCGGGATAAGCACGACCTGATCGAGTTTCTGAGGGTGCGGGCGCGGGAGAGGATGTACGAGGCGCTGCAGCCGGCGGATTCCGCGGCGGAGGCCTGCCGGCTGGGGTTGGAGTTCACGCTCACGAATGGGAATGAATATTTACTGCTGACGTCGGATTGGGCGAGGCGGCTTGCGCGCAAGGAGCGCATGCCTTCCTACGAGTTTTTGAAACAGAGGCTGGCGGAGGATTTGGGAGGCACGGCGGAAAACTACGCGGGGCTAGCAATGGCACTGGTCGCGCAGGTACACGGGACGGCGATTTTGCTGTTGGGGGAAGGAGTCGAAGAGCATATCGCTCAGCAGTTCAAGTATGCATGCCTTGAAGCCTGCCAGGCGCTGATTGAGTGCGGGGGAAAGAAAATAGGCGGAGGCGCGAAGCAGTGAAGCAATGCCGCAGCATTCGGGACTTGAGTTGCTGAGCGGAACTGGCCGGGAAATTCCGTATGGCTGCGAACCTCCCACTGGATGAAAAAACCTTCTCGGGAAATTATCTTATTTGTCGCGGCGCTTCGCTTTGACTAGAACGTCGACGGAATCGGGGCGGCCATTCCAGAAATCCAGGCGGATGCGGCCGTCGGGAAGCTGCGTGACGGTCGCGGGGATTGCACTCGTGGTGAGATACCAACCTAGAGGGAGGACCACGGCGTTACGGGGCCTGCCTAAACTGCGGTCGAAAACCAATTCGCCGCCATCGAGTTTGTAACTGGTTGGCGCAGTGTATGTCTCAGAGATGCGCAGCCTGATAGACTGGCCCTTTTTCACCGGTGGGAATGGAATTAGCACCACTTGCGTCGAGGGACTAACAGGCTCTCCGGCGTCGATTTTTGCCGCGGCGAGGTCGGCGCCAGTCATCATTTTTGTGGCGAGTTTTTCGCCGGTATCCAGAATGTAGGCGGACGGATCGGAGACAGTGCTGCCCTGGCGGACGACATTCAGGTATTTGTCGGCGCCCTCGTGGGATTCGGTGTAGTCGTGGTAGAGGCTGAAGGCGTGAGTTTCTGGCTGCTGGAGGAAGTAGACGATATCGCGATCCTGGTGGGCGCGCTCGGAGAGACGTGATCGCTCGGATTCTCCTTCAAAAGGTGACTCCCAACTGCGGGCCTGTGTTGCGGGGTGTGGCGCGGCCGCTGGCCCCGTCTGAGCGCCCAGCTTGCCCTTGAGAATCAACGGCGCTTCGCCTGAGCCGGCGTTGATGAAGGAAACTGCGATGCGGCCGTCGGGTTCGGGCAGGACTTGCGACGGCACATTGCAGCCAACCAGCTCGTAGCCCGCCGGTAGGACAATCTTGTTTCGCTTGATGCCTAGCGGACGATTGAAAATGATGGCGTCGCCATCGCGGTAGTAACTCTTCGTGTCTTTATAGGTCTTGAGGATAAGCACTCGACCTTGTCCATCGGCGGGCACGGGCCGAGCCAGAGAAATCTTGATGAAGTTGGTGTCGGCATCGGCGTCTGACATGAGCGGGTCTTTGCGGGCATCGGCGCCGCTAACGACTTCGAAAGGAAGCGGATCGCCGGTCATGGAGTCGAAGACGGCTTCCTCGCTTGCCGCGCTGCCCTTGCGGATGGGGTTGTAGAAATACTTCGCGCCGGGGGTGGTGGCGGTGACTTCGTAATAGATTTTGAAACTGGCGGATTCGGGCGCGAGGAGTTCGTAACGCGTGTATTCATCCGTTTCGCTTTGCTTTGGCGAGGAGGACGTGGCTGCGGAGGGTGCGGATGTTTGTTGAGCGCGGAGCCAGCCGCACCCAAATACTGTGAGGACCAATGCCGCGGCGACAATTACTCTGCGCATAATCGACTCTCCTTGTTTGTGGCACAGACACGGCTTGCGAGGGTGCATCATCCTCGACTTCGCGGTTTGAGTAAAGAGCGGGAAGAGTTGACAGAGCGGGAAGGGTGCGAGCGCGATACGAGAACGGAGCGGGGCGAATCAGAGGCGCATGAGAGGTCGCATCTTAAACCGTCCGATAATATTGAAAAACCGGAAGAAAAAAGGCCTACGCAAAAGGTAGAATCACATCACACAAGGATTGAGGAGAAAAACCATGGCGAAGAAACCGACGGTCGAAGATGCGCGCTTGATACTTGAATTGTACAGCCTGAAGCGCGAACCCGAGATGCGCAAGGCGCGGCAGTGGTGGCTGACGACATTTTGGCCAAACAATGCGGATGAGTACGTGAAGGTGGCCATGGCGATGGGGACGGAGGAGAACAACTGGTTGAGGCAGGTGCTCAGTTATTGGGGAATTGCGGGGTCGTTCGTGATGAACGGTGTGCTTAGCGAAAAGCTATTTTTTACGCCGTCCTTTTGCGGCGAATTGTTCTTCATTTTCGCGAAGGTTCGGCCCTTTTTGAAGGAGCTTAGAGAGAAGACCAAAAACCCCGAAATGTTTCTAAACGTGGAAAAAGTCATTATGGGCTCGAAAATTGGGCGCGAGCAGTTTGCAAAGGTGGAACCGCGGGTTCAGGCTCTGCGGCCGAAAGCTTAAAATAATGATGGCGTTTGCCGAGGTCACATTGCGAGGGATTGCGCTCAAGATTAAGGTGTCCATCTTCTTAGGAGGAATGCTTTTTCTTTCTGGAGTAGTCCGCGCGGCGGATTGCGGAGACGGCGTGAATCTCCGGTTAAGTTCACCGGAGACCGCTCAGGGCACGCTTTTGCTGGCGGAGATTCACAGCGCGAAACCGCTGGGGGAAGTCAGCGGCAGATGGAACGATCGGGACGTTCCTTTTTGGCAGGAACGCGGAAAGAAGGACAGGGCCGCGAGTGCCGACGTCTGGAACGCACTGTTAGGTGTGGATTTGGAAAAAGCAGCAGGGAAGTACGAATTTACAGTCGCAGGCCAACTGCAAGGCGGCGAACCCTTCAGCTGCCGCGCGATGGTTGAAGTTACAGAAGGGCACTTCGCCACGGAAAGCCTGACGGTGAAGAAGCAGTTTGTCGAGCCGAACCCTGAGCAAGAGGCGCGTGCGGCGGCGGAGACGAAGCGGCTGCGAGAGATTTATGATCGTGTAACGCCGGAGCGTTTGTGGAATGGAAAATTCCAAATGCCGCTCACCGGGGACTTCAAGGGGAGCAACTTCGGAAAGCGGCGTATCTTGAATGGGCACGCCGGCTCGCCGCACAGTGGTGTGGACTTTCCCGCGCCGACCGGTACGCCGGTGCATGCGGCACAAAAAGGGCGCGTAGTGCTGGCGGAAGAGCTGTACTTTTCGGGGAACTCAGTCATTGTTGACCACGGGTTGGGGATTTATACGTTCTATTGCCACTTCTCTGAGATCGACGCGAAAGTTGGCGATGAGGTGGAAGCAGGAACGGTTCTGGGTAAGGTCGGAGCGACGGGCCGAGTGACCGGGCCGCATCTCCACTGGGGCTTGCAAGTCGAGCACGCACGGGTGAACGCGCTGGATATCGTGAAGGTGCTGTGAAAATGCCGGGAAACAATTGGGCTGGCATGACAGATCTGATTGACATGCCTACTTTGAGGAAGCTGCACCAGCCTTGCTGTATTTGACCTTGAGGTTAAATACAAATGCTTCGGTGAGCGTTCGCGATGAAGAAAATTGCCTAACGAGAGAAAAATCGTCGGGTTGATTTCGGACACGCACGGATTGTTGCGCGAGGAAGCCGTCCGCGCTCTGCGCGGTTCGGACCTGATTCTCCACGCCGGAGATGTAGGCGGGCCGGGGATTTTGGAGACTTTGAAAACACTTGCTCCGGTGGTAGCGGTGAGGGGAAATGTCGATACGGGAGAGTGGGGGCAAACCCTGCGCTTGACGGAAGTCATTCAATCCGGTTCCGTCGTGATCTATATGCTACACATTCTGCAAGACTTGGACATAGATCCAGCCGGAGGCGGATTCCACATTGTGGTCAGTGGACATTCCCACAAAGCTAGCCAGACCGAGAAGGAAGGTGTGCTTTACGTCAATCCAGGCAGCGCTGGCCCAAAACGTTTTCAGCTCCCTGTAACAGTTGCTCGTCTAGACTTGGGTGTCAGGCCATGGAAGGTCGAATTCATCGATCTCGGGGAGAAGAATTAGGCGTCCTCGCCGTCCATCCTCTAAGTTAAAGAATACAATGAAGTTAAGTGGGAGCTGGGGACACGTGAGAGGGCATTATCAGAATAGGCAATCGGTGAACGCCGATTTTGCGCTGGAGCGAAACGTTCGGCGATTCGCGTGCACTAATTCGCGGTGGAATTTTCCTAAAATGGTGTTGAACTATCACGGGTAACGTACTAGAGTACCGGAGCAAACGGGGTCAATTTGGTACCGTCCCGCTATTGCAGCGCATGGTGCCAAAGTCCAGAATACGAACAATGTGGACGACGTTCGTACTAGTTTCCTCGCTCGTTTCGACCGTTCACTTCAGCGCCACATATGTGTGGGTGATGACGCTGAAGCCAGTCCCGTATGGGCAGGCTTAGGTCCCCGAGTCGTCAAGTTCAATCGAGAGGTTAGTGTCTCTCATGGCCATACTTCATTTTCGCTGTAAAGAGCGGCGCCGGACGTTGCGAGTAAGTATCACAGTGCCGATCACCGTGCACGGGCAGGATGAGAACGGCGACAAGTTTCGCGTGAAGGCGAAGTCGCAATCGGTGAACCGCCACGGGGCGCTGCTGCAGATCGATCAGGTGGTGGTTGTAGGGCAGATGCTCATTCTTGTGAATGAGAACAGCGACCGGACCGTGGAATCCAGAGTAGTTTCCGTCAGGCGCGACCGAGAAAGTAAAACGTTTGTCGGCGTGGAGTTTATTTCGGCGGACTCGAATTTTTGGCACATGAGTTTTCCTCTGCCTGGCGCCAGGCCCCTTCGCCGTACCGCTGATAGCAAGGCGACCGCTTAGTTATAAAAAAATCAGAGATCAACGGAAACAAAAACCATCTCTTTAACGAGAGGGCTTTTTCTTTTTGGGGCGTGGTTTTTGAGAGCGCGCCTTTGCCGCAGGCTTTTTGGTGGATTTTCGTCTCCTAGGGCCCTTGCCGCTGGCGAGGGCTTCGCGGGTTTTCTTGGGGAGTTTGGCCACCACCATGTCGTAGGATTCGCGCAGCAAAAATGCGAGTTCGTCGGCCGGCAGAGCGTCTTTGGTTTCCAGAGCGATCCATTTCGCGCGAGCCAGGTAAGGGGCGGGAATGATGCCAGGGCGTTCCGTCAACTCGGCGAATTTTTCTGGCGAAACCTTAAAACAGAGCCAAATCTTGGCGGGTTTCAGCACCGTGACGGCGTGAATCTTGCCGGCCACTTTGAAGACCAGATCGTCGCCCCACTGTATCTGTTCCGTGGTTTTGGGAAACGAAAGGCAGAGATCGCGGATCCAGTCGATATCCATTGGGCGATCTCCGTCCAAAGCTAGCGAAAATTATGGAATTGCTGGCGCCCAGGCGAGGCCGTCCACGCCGGGAGTGAGCTTAATCGGCTGAAGCAGTTTGTGGCCGGGGACGTCCAGCACTTCAATTGTTCCAGCTTGAGGGCAGCTCACGAAGGCAAACTTGCCATCCGGCGTGAGAAGGAGTTCTCCCGAAGCGGGGGGAATATCGAAGGACTCCTCAAGCTTTGCGCTGGCAATGTCGATGACGAAGATTTTTCCGGCTGGAGAATCGGCCAACAACTTGCGCCCGTCGGCCGTTGGCGAAGAGGAATAAACAGTTGAGGGGACGGCAATCCAACTGGAGACAGCGTTTCTAGCGGTGTCGATAACGGCGATACGCGGGGTGTCCTGATCGTGAGTGAAAACGCGTTTGCCGTCGGCGGAAATCGAAATGCGCTGCACCGTTTTTGCCACGGGAATAACAGTGAGGAGCGCGCGCTTCTGGAGGTCCAGCACGCTAACGCTGCCTGCAGCTACATTGGCGGTGTAGGCGCGCCGGCCATCGGGAGAGAGGACGACCATGTGGGATTCGATCGCACCAGTGGGAATTTCCGCGATGATTTTGCGCGTGGCGGGATCGATGACGTCAACGGACTTGGAGAGCTCCGCGGTGATATACAGAAGGCCGTCGGGGCCGAATTCGGCCCGGTGAGGACGAAGCGGCTTGCCGAGGTCGATGGTGGCGGCGAGTTTGCGGTCGCGCAAATCGACGATGTCGATGGTGGTGCCGTCGGTGCCGGGCTTGCCGACGCCGGAATTGCCGTAGATGGGGACGTAAGCGAAGCGGGAGTCGGGCGACACGGCCACTTCGTGGCCATTGACTCCGACAGTGACCTTTAGAAGCTCCTGGTGGGTTTCTGGATCGATGAGCAGAGCGGTGTGCTCCCGCTGGTTAGCCACGACCAGCATTCCATGGGTGGCAGGAGCGGGGCCGCGACCCCCTCCGGCTGCCAGAGCCAGGAACAAGAAGGAAGCGATCAGCCACGAAATGGTTGCGGACATTGTTTGCCTCGTTTGGGTATCTTCCCCGACGGATCGGAACAAATCCCGGCGCATTATACCAGTGCAATCCGGTATAGATCAGGGTTGTTTGACGTTGGGATAATGGAATCACTGGATTGGCACGACTGCTTGGTCCTTTTAACCTACGCGTCGTAAGACCCAGCCTGGAATGAGGAGAACATGCTTCTGGAGACGACCGCCGCCAAGGTTTCTTATGTTGCGGGATTGACAGTTTTGCTGACTTCGCTCGGGTGCTGGGTAGTGTTGGGCCACCAGGAAAGCTCGCCCGTGTCATCGACGGCTGAGGCTGTGATGAAGGACGAAGCGTTTGTGAGGGTGGCAGCCCGTGGGGGCTTGGCCGAGATCGAATTAGGCAAGCTAGCAATGGATCAGGGATCAAACGAAGGGGTGAAGGCTTTCGGAACTCGGATGGTGGCCGAGCATACAAAAGCAGGCGACGAGTTGAAGAAAGCGGCTAAAGAGGAGAACATCGGGCTGCCGACGGATCTCTCTGCCAAGGACCAAACCACCTATGACAGGCTCTCCAAATTAAGCGGCGCTGATTTTGACCAGGCCTACGCGCAAGACATGGTGAAAGATCACCAGCAGGATTTGCGGGACTTTCAGCGCGAGGCAAACCACGGCAATGACGATGTAATCCGGGGCTTTGCCTCCGAAACAGTTCCGATGATCCAGCAACATTTGGATCAAGCGAAGGAAATGCTGAAGGCCGTTTCGCCTGCAGTTAGCCGGCGAACAACTGGAAATCCCAGCCGACAATCACGAGGACATTAATAGTTACGTCTTAGACTTTGTTTTCTCCCCCTAAGCAAACGAATCGGCGTCCCAGATTATCGGGGCGCCGATTTTTATGACGGATCCAGATTTGGGCAGAGTGGCAAGAGTCCCTAATATATTGTGCCGCGGCGATTGCGTGATACCCTGACGCGCATTGCGGAGTTACGGCATGAGACATTTCGATAGAAAGCTGGCTGCAATCTGTGGCGTGGTCGTCATTTCAAGTGCGGCCTTTTCTGCGCTGTTTTCGCTCCGCGCCACTGCCTCACAAGATGCCGCAAATTCCAGTGGCGAAAGACGCGATTGGCCGGCGTATGGCGGCGCACCAGAAAACACGCACTACTCCAGCCTCACGCAAATCAATCGCAGCAATGTGAAGGGTTTAACGGTCGCTTGGAGCTTCGACACCGGCGAACAGGGTGGGTTACAAACGAGTCCCATCATTGTCGATGGAGTCTTGTACGGAATCACGCCGACACAGAAGGTGTTCGCGTTGGATGCGGCGAGTGGGAAACTCATTTGGAAATTTGATTCGGGGATCAAAGGCACGCAACCCGATCGAGGGCTGGCTTATTGGTCGAATGAGAAAGAGAAGCGCATCCTCGTTGGCGTAATGAATTTTCTGTATGCGCTAGACGCTGGCACTGGCAAGCCCATTGCATCGTTTGGGACCGAGGGCCGGATTGACTTGCGGGGCGATCTAGGACGCAATCCTGAAGGACAATCCGTCGCGCTAACGAGCCCGGGGATCGTTTACAAGGACGTGATTATTGTTGGGGGACGAAATCCGGAGACACTTCCCGCCGCTCCGGGAGACGTACGCTCTTATGACGTTCGAACGGGGAAGTTGCGCTGGTCGTTTCACACCGTTCCGCATCCAGGC
>DATMKS010000054.1:0-158217 GCA_035571045.1 Verrucomicrobiia bacterium | reverse complement strand
TCGATGATCTGAGCTTCAACGTGGGAGCCGCCGAATGGGTGGCGCTCATGGGTCCTTCCGGGTCGGGCAAAACCACGCTCATCAACATTCTTGGCGGACTCGACAAGCTGAATTCCGGCCACGTCGTCGTCGATGGCGTCGACCTATCAAAGCTCAGCGAAAACGAGATGGTTCGCTATCGCGCCGAAAAAGTCGGCTTCGTCTTCCAACAATTTCATCTCGTGCCCTATTTGAACGCGGTTGAAAACGTCATGCTAGCGCAATATTTTCACAGCGTGACCGATGAAAAACAGGCGGAAGAAGCTTTGCGCCGCGTCGGCATGGGCGAACGGATGACGCATCTGCCCGCGCAACTCTCCGGCGGCGAACAGCAGCGCGTAGCCATCGCGCGCGCGCTAATCAATCAGCCGAAAATTATCCTGGCCGACGAGCCCACCGGCAATCTGGATGAAGCCAATGAAGAAATCGTCCTGAAAATCTTTCGCGAACTGCACCAGGCAGGCCACACGATTCTGATGGTCACGCACGACCCGGACATTGCACGCCAAGCCGACCGCCGCATCGAACTCGCTCACGGGCGGTTGCACTTCGACACCGCGCAGCATGGACCCGGTCATCCTCTCGCCTGTCCGCTCGCGGACACGGCCGATTGCTGCACGCCCGTTTCACCCGACGACGAAATTCGGTTCGATCACTTTCTTGAGCAAATCTGGATTTGCTGCGAAGAGGGAAAACCGGCAAATATCAAGGCGCTGCAAGCAACTGGACCTGCTGGTGAACTTCCCGTTCTTCCCGATGAGTCGGCGGCAAGAACCTTGAACCGCATGAGCGAGCGGCATCTGGTCGAACTACAAAACGGCGAGGCGCAGCTCACGCGCGTGGGCAGCCAACGCGCACGAGGTGTCGTGCGCCGGCATCGGTTGGCTGAACGCCTCTTCAAAGACACTTTCGCCGTCGACGACACCGAAGCCCATACGCAGGCCTGCCGGTTCGAGCACATTATCAGCCCAGAGCTCGATCAGCGCATCTGCACCTTCCTCGGCCATCCCAAGACTTGCCCGCACGGCAATCCCATTCCCCCGGGCGATTGCTGTAACGGAAAGCCGAAGAGCTGACGCCGCCCTTTCCGGCCGAGCCATGATCGTCACTATTCAGCAGCGCTGGAGCTCGGAATACGAAATCGAAACGGCGTCCTGCCTCTATTCGGCTATCGCTCAAGAGAAATTCTCGTCGTTCTCCGGCCAGATCAAGCTTTTTGCGCCTCGTGACCGGCTTGTCAGAAGCATCTTCGGTCCTGAGGAACGGCCGTTCGGCGCTTCCTGGGAGCCCAGCTGATACTCAAATGCCTATTCCACTTGATCCGCGCAGGAAGCCGTCCACTGTCAAAGTTCATGTAAAGACCGGCGCCGGCGTCGACATTAACTGGGCCGACGGCCACGCTAGCCACTACGACTTCGCTTATTTGCGCGAAGAGTGTCCTTGTGCCACTTGTAACGATGAGCGCGGCAAAAAAGAAGCATTCGCCACGGCCGCTCCCGCCGCCAACGCCTTCGCTCCGCTTCCCATCTTCAAGCCGAAGCCGAGCGCTCAAGCTGCCACCGTCGTCGGCAACTACGCCATCCAAATCAGCTTCACCGATGGTCATTCCACAGGCATCTACAGCTACGACCACCTCCGCACCATCTGCCCCTGTGCCGAATGCGCCAAGACGTTCCGCAACCCAGCTCCCTAAATCGTTTCAGCTTTATCATAAAGCGCCGGTCGGCTAGACTTCGCGACGGAAAAGTGCGAGCATTTTAATCCGCTGATCGAGATCACCCGCACATGAGCAGCTCTTCCAACACCCCTGCTGCCGCAGGCAGCCGAGGTAACGGTATTCCGCGCGTCATCGTCGCTACGACGGCACTGCTCACCTTTATCTCTTTCTGGCGAGCTGCTGCCATCGTTTTGAACGATCTGGCCTCCTCGGCCTACTACGCGGGCGGTGAAGCGGAAGGCTACATCGGCAAAACCGCGCCGTGGTTCATTTTGGCCATCATGCTGTTTTCCTACGCCGTGCGCGCCGTGTACGTCGAAAGCTGCAGCATGTTCGTGCGCGGCGGCGTGTACCGCGCCGTCAAACAGTCGCTCGGCGGAACTCTCGCAAAATTCAGCGTTTCCGCCTTGATGTTTGACTACATCCTGACCGGCCCGATCAGCGGCGTCGCCGCGGGGCAATATCTGGCCGGGCTCATTAGCGAGCTGCTGCAGTACTCGCACTTCGGAAACGCGCTCACACCGAACCAGGTGGATTTCATCGCGGCCGGTTTTGCGATTCTGGTTACCGTCTATTTCTGGTGGGAAAACACCAAGGGCATCCCGGAGTCCAGCGAAAAAGCGTTAGTCATCATGAAGCTTGTGACGGTAATGGTGGTGCTGCTGATCGGCTGGTGCATTTACACAGCAATCTTGAGGCATTCGGCGCTTCCTCCTTGGCCCCACCCGCGCAATCTGCGTTTGAATGCCAGTGCGCTCGGCTGGTTAGCCGGCAGTCCGCTTCCGCACATGTTCGGAATCATCGCGATCTTTATCGCGTTGGGCCACTCGGTGCTGGCCATGAGCGGAGAGGAATCTCTCGCCCAGGTTTACCGCGAAATCGAAAGCCCCAAACTGCCGAACCTGAAAAAGGCTGGACTGGTTATTTTCGTTTACAGCCTGGTCTTCACGTCCCTGGTCTCCTTCTTTGCCGTGATGATCATTCCTGACAGTGTCCGCCAGAACTACCTTGAGAACCTAATCGGCGGTCTGGCAATGAGCCTGCACGGTCCACTCATCGCCCGGCTCATTTTTCACGCCTTCGTGGTCGTCGTAGGAACGCTCATCCTGGCCGGCGCGGTCAACACCGCCATCGTCGGTTCGAACGGTGTGCTGAATCGCGTTTCCGAGGACGGCGTTCTCAGTGCGTGGTTCCGGCAGCCGCATCCGCGGTTCGGCACAAGCTACCGCATCATCAATATTGTCGTTCTTTTGCAAATCATCACCATTTTTATCAGCCGCGGCGATGTCACTTTTCTTGCGAACCTCTATGCCTTCGGCGTCATCTGGAGTTTCACGATGAACGGCCTGGCCGTTCTCGTTCTTCGCTACACCCGGCCGGGAGTGCGCGAGTTTCAGGTCCCTTTCAATTTTTACATTCGCGGCGTGCAAATTCCTGTCGGGCTCAGTCTGATCACGCTCACGCTCTTTCTCATCGCCGTCGTCAACCTCTTCACCAAACCCGTCGCCACCATGGCGGGCGGCACCTTCTCTGTCCTGCTTTTTATAGTTTTCACCATCTCCGAGCGCCGGGCCCATCGAGGCGGCGCGGCTCACATGGAGATGGACCAGTTCAACCTGGAGCTGGAATCCGAGCTGACGCCCGAGGCCGTCGGCGCGCGGGCCGGCAACATCCTCGTGCCCATTAGCAACCACTTCAATCTCTATCATCTGGGCAACGTCCTCGATCGCATCAAGCCTGGCCGCCGCGATGTCGTGGTCTTACACGTCCGGTTGCTGCGCCGCTCGGCTTCCGGAGAAAACGAATTGGACGCCGACCAGCTCTTCGGCAGCATCGAGCAGCATCTGTTTTCACAAGCTCTTTCGATGGCCGAAAAACGCGGCAAGTCCATTCGGCTCGCCGTGGTTGCGTCAAACGACCTTTGGGAAGGCATCCTTCGCGCGGGCGCTTCGCTGCAATCCAGCACGATCGTGATTGGACGCTCCGCGAAAGACAACACCGAAGAGCAAGCCCGCCAGATCGGCGAGGCCTGGGAAAAACTCGGCGACATCAAGCCCCAGTTCAATCTTGAAATTCACTTGCCGAACGGCGACAAGATCTACAAGGTCCTCGGCCCGCACGCTCCGAACCTCACCTCCAACGAAGTTAATCTTTTGCATCGCATGTGGCTGCGCTTTAGCGACGTCCTGGCGCCTCAGGAGCTGCATCATCACGATGTGGTGCACTTCGCCCTCGAAGAGGTCAAAAAGGAGATCGATGAGGGCCAGGAAGATGAGGTCGTCAAGAGGCTGCGGGCGCACCTCGAAGCGAACCAAACAAAGAAGCCGCCGGCCTCTTAATGGAGGCTTCTCTTGCGGCTGCTGGTTCGCAACCATTTTTTCTCTAATGCCGAGTTCGGCTACTAGGCGAGCTGGGTCGTGCAGTGGCCGCAGCGCTTGGCCTGGATCGGAATGCTCATCGCGCATTGCGGGCAATCTTTCGTCGTCGGCGCAGCGGGTGGCGCGGGCTTTTTCGTCCAGCGATTCACCGAACGCACCAGGAGAAACACAGCAAACGCCACGATCAGGAAGTTGATGACGTTGTTCAGAAACATTCCGTAGTTCAGCGTGGCCACTTTGTCTAACTTCGCCGCGGCTATAGTGTCATAGTGATTACTGGAGAGGCTGATAAACCGACTCGAGAAATCGACGGGCCCGACCAGCTTACCGAGCGGGGGCATCATCACGTCTTCAACAAACGACGTGACGATCTTTCCGAAGGCCGCGCCGATGATAATGCCGACGGCCATGTCCAGCACGTTTCCGCGCATGGCAAATTCCTTAAATTCCTTTAGCATGTGCGTCTCCTTTTTTGTGGCGTGGGCCAAACGATCGCCTCTGCGTGGGCGCAGAAGCAGAGAGGGCCGTTCGTACCGCGGATTATATCCGAAGCCGAAGGAGATATAAGCCGGGAAACAGCGGTAAGCGGATCAACGCGGCCGGAAGACCAGCGCTGCTCCGATGACACCTCGTAAGCCCATCAGGACGCCGGCAGTAGCCAGCAGCGGTCCAACCCACAAAAACGGTACTCGATAAATCGCCAGCATCACTAAACCCAGGAGCGTTAGCGAAAGCCCGCGAGTCCAGTTTTCCCAGCGCGCCCACCATCTATTCGGTCCATAAAGCGCCCGTAGTCCCCAAAGGATCAGGGCGCCGCTAAGGATGAGCCAGGAGGGTTTGTGGCGCTCCACAAGAACTCGTCCGGTCAGCGCAAGCCAAATGACCAGCACGCCCAACAACAAAAAGATCACTTCGATCATGAGCCGCAGCGCGCGCTGGGGTGTCAGCATCGTCATACGGTGCGTTTAGGGGATGCGCTCGATGCGCACTTTTTGCAGCACCACCGGCGTCTTTGGACGGTCGTTCGAATCGCGCGGCAAATTAGAGATTTTATTCGCTACGTCTTGTCCCTCAATCACTTCGCCGAAGATGGAGTGCTTGTTATCGAGCCACGGCGTTGCCGCCACGGTGAGAAAAAATTGGCTGCCGTTCGTGCCCGGCCCGGCGTTGGCCATGGAAAGCTTGCCGGCCCTGGAATGATTCAAGGAAGGATGAAATTCATCCGCAAATCGATATCCCGGTCCACCGCGACCAGTCCCTTGTGGGCAGCCGCCTTGAATCATGAACTGCGGAATGACGCGATGAAATACCAGTCCGTCGTAAAAGTTTTTCTTTAGTTTCTTGCCGGTACTTTCGTCGGTAAATTCCTTCGTGCCTTCGGCCAGTCCGACGAAATTCGCTACCGTGTTCGGTGCTTCCTTCTCGAGCAGCTTCACCACAATGTTTCCTTGCGACGTCTCGAAAATCGCGTACATCCCTGATGGTCGGCTCATGCATTCTCCTCGTGTACTGATTCATCCTACACGAGCCGCCGCAACCCGCGCCACTTGGCCGAGCATATCTCGAGTGGCGGTGATTTTCTCTATTTCTGTTTCGTGGCGGAGAATCGCAAGCGCACGTAGTCCGCGGTCCATTTGCCATCCGCGTCACAGAGCTCGGGTCGAAGCGATTCTTGCACTTCCGCGATATAAGGAGGCCTCTCCGCTGGTGGGAGTTTGGCGGTGAAACTTTCGGCAAACGTTTCAAGCCAGCCGGTGAGGTCGCCTGGCAAGGGAGTCGGGCGCTGTATCAACGCAATATAGCTGATCGCAAAACCGCCTTTCACCAAGCGAGACGAATAGTCCTTTACAGTCGGGAAATACCAAGGGCTGGCTCCTTCTCCATCGCCTGCCCGTCGATTGAGGGCTTCCACCAGAGCCTTCTTGATTTTCGCACAGCAGCCGTCCCCTCCAAGCTCCGCCACAAAGCGCCCGCCAGGCCGCAACGCACGCCGAACGCCTGCGATCACGGCGTCGGGATTTCGCATCCAGTGGAGAGCCGCGTTGCTGAACACCGCATCGAACTCATTCTCAAAACGCAAGCTCTCACCGTCCATCACGCGGCAGTCAAGCCCCAGTTTGCGTGCGGCCAAAACCTGCTCTGGGCTTCCGTCGACGCCAATTACTTCGCAACCCAGGTCCACGAGTTTCAGCGTCAAGGCGCCGTCCCCGCATCCCAGATCCAGGATTCGTTCGCTCCGGCGCGCAGCGAGTAGCTCAACAACCGGCATACCCAAGTCCGCAACGAAACGCGCGTTGCGCGCGTATCGCTCGGGATTCCATGTCTGGGAATTTGCCATTAAACCGGCCAAGCCATCTCTAAACCGACGCGTGTCACCAGGTCATTTGTTTGCGGAGTTCCGTAATGTGCGCGGTGTGATGTTTCCCATGCCATTCGTAGAGAAAAAGAAGCCAATCGACGTTCCTTTCACCGTGCTCCGGGTGCACGAGAACGCGCGCAAAATGTTCCGCCTCTAGCGATCGCCACAGTCGATCCCACCGGGCGTGGACGGAATCGAGAAGCAGCTGGGAGCTTTCTATGGGCGCTGCTTTCGAATCCGCCAGTTCGGCCCATGCTGCTTCGTTATAAGGCTTGATTGTGGGTTTGTCCTCTGTTAGAGCGAGTTTCAACCTGACAAGCGCGTTCACATGGCTGTCCGGAACGTGGTGAACGACCTGCCGCACCGTCCATCCGCCCTCGCGATACGGCGCGTCCAGCTGCACATCGTTCAAGCCCTTAACCGCCGCGCGCATTTTCGCGGGCGTTGACCTAATCTCCTCGATGGCTTCTTGCCGTCTTCCGGGTGTCACTTCTAGAGGCATCACGAATTTTCCAATGGGATAACGCGGATCCATCTGATTCTCTCCTCGGGCGACCTCGTTCTTCCGCTCGTCGATGCTTTTGACTATAGACGCGGCATTCGCCGACGGTCAACGGGCCGGACCAGGGATGCCTCTCCAATTTGGACGCTTCGCCATCCGGCTCGCGAGCGAGGGGATGCTACAATACCCGAGCTTCGAGCTTTTCCTGAGGATGAATCGAACGGGCATCCTGCCGAATCTAATCGTACGGAGATAATAGGAATGTACAACGTCGTGATTATTGGCAGTGGCTGCGCCGGCCTCACCGCTGCGATCTACGCCGCACGCGCCAATTTGAAGCCTTTGGTGATTGACGGCATTGAGCAAGGCGGCCAGCTTGCTCTCACCACGCATGTAGAGAACTATCCCGGCTTCCCCGACGGGATTATGGGGCCAGAACTAATCGAAAATATGCGCAAGCAAGCCCAGAGATTCGGCGCGGAGTTCAAAGCCGGAGCCGTGAACGAAGTCGACATCACCAAGCGGCCGTTCAAGATCACCGCAGGTAAAGATGCCTACGAAGCCAAGGCGCTCATCGTTGCCGCCGGGGCCACCGCGCGATTGCTGGGTCTGCCTGGGGAACGTGAACTGATAGGCCGCGGTGTTTCAACCTGCGCGACCTGCGACGGCTATTTCTTCCGCGAGAAAGCCATCGCCGTCGTTGGCGGCGGCGATTCCGCGATGGAAGAGGCTAACTTCCTCACACGTTACGCGAGCAAGGTTTATTTGATCCACCGGCGCAACGAATTTCGGGCTTCCAAAATCATGATTGACCGCGCTCGGGCAAATCCGAAAATCGAATTCGTCACTCCTTTTGTCGTCGAAGAGATTTTCTGTCCCAAAGGGCACGTGGAAGGCGCGCGCTTGCGCGATCTCCAGACGAAAGAAATCCGCGAAATCGCCGTGGACGGCATCTTCGTCGCCATCGGCCACGATCCCAACTCCACCGTCTTCAAGGGCAAGCTGGAGATGGACGCCAACGGCTACCTCATCCCGAAACACGGCACCTTGACCTCCGTCCCCGGTGTGTTCGTCGCTGGCGATGTGCAGGACCATCGCTACCGCCAAGCCGTTACCGCCGCGGGCTCCGGCTGCATGGCCGCCCTCGATGCCGAAAAGTTCCTGGAAGAGCACACGGGCTAGTCGCAAGGGATTTACAAAGGCATAATCATACGGCATGCTCCGCGCGACGCTTCTCAAGCTCTCCGAGAGTCCCCGCTTCGCCAAATGGGTCACCTCCAACGGCACAACGCGCCGTATGGCGCGCCGCTTCGTCGCCGGCGAAACGCTTGATGAAGCCATTGAAGCCGCCCGCGCCTGCAACAACGCAGGAATGCTCGCGAGCCTCGATTATCTTGGGGAAAGCTGCTCGACCACAGCCGACGCCCAGCGCGCGCGCGACGCTTACCTGGAAATTTTCGAACGCATTCACAAGGAAAATCTCCACGCCAATGTTTCCTGCAAGCTGACGCAGCTCGGGCTGGATCTCAATGTCGATTTCTGCCAGGGCTTGGTTGTGTCCATCGTGGAGTTAGCCGCAAGGTATGACAATTTTCTCCGCGTGGATATGGAAGGATCGGCGTACACGCAACGCACTCTCGATGTCGTGAAAAACGTGCGCTCGCGAAATCCCGCCATCGGAACGGTCATCCAGGCCTACTTATACCGAAGCGAAACAGACGTACAGGCTTTGCTCGCTTACGGCTGCCGCATCCGCCTCTGCAAGGGCGCGTATAAGGAGCCGCCGGATGTCGCCTATCCTCGGAAAAGAGACACGGACTTCAACTATACCCGCCTCATGAAGATTCTTCTGCCCAGCGGCTTTTACCACGGCATCGCCACGCACGATCCGAGCATGATCGCGCAAACCATTCGCTGGGCCGCCGTTCAGCAAATCTCCAAGGATGATTTCGAATTTCAGATGCTCTACGGTGTGCGCACCGACTTGCAGCGCATGCTCGTGAAAGACGGCTATCGCCTGCGCGTCTACATTCCCTATGGCAACGACTGGTTCCCGTATTTCATGCGCCGCCTTGCCGAACGCCCCGCGAACCTGGGCTTCTTGCTCCGGAATTTCCTCCGCTCGTAGCTTCGCCACGGCCTTACTGCTTCCGGCAAACGGTCACGCCGTCGCGCAGCGGAATCAGAACGGGATACAGCTCCTTAGACGCATACACAAGCTTGTTGAATTCTTGTACGCCGAGCGTCGCGGCGTCGTCCGCAGCCGCAGGACGCGCTGCCTTGCCTGACCACAGCGTATTGTCTGTGATCAACAATCCTCCCCGCTTGAGTTTCGGCAACGCCACGCGGAGCGCATCCGGGTATTGATGCTTGTCCACGTCGTTGAAGATCAGGTCAAATTTTCCCGGAGTTTTCTTCAGCAATTCAAGCGCGTCACCCACTTTAACGTCTATGCGCTTCGCCACTCCCGCCTGCCGAAAGTACTCCCGGGCGCGTTGCGCATTGGCCGCATCCCCGTCGGTGTAATGTACTTTTCCGTTCGGTCCTGCCGCTCGTGCCAGCCATATCGTCGAATAGCCAATCGCCGAACCCATTTCGAAAATACGTTTTGCGCCAGATACTTGCGCAAAAAGCGAGAGCAATCGCGCTACGGCCGGACCAATGATCGGCACGCGGTGCTCCGCAGCATAGGCCTCCATCTCGCTGATGACGGCGTCTCGCTCCGGCAATAGCTCATACAAATATTGCTCGACGTCATCCTGTATATATCCGCTGCGCAAGTTCTCGCTGCGAATCACAAGCTTTCTCCCGGCTTGAGCGCATGAATCCGCAGCCCCGCAATATCCCGCGTTTCGTTGCGGAAATCGTCCACCGTTCCCGTCAAAAACGGAAACGTCAGATAGTGCATGGGGATCACGTGTTTCACCCCCAGCAGCCGGATGGCATGCGCCGCCTCGCGCGGCCCCATGGTGAAGCGATCCCCAATCGGCAGCATCGCCAGTTCAGGCTTATACAACTCTGCGACGAGCTTCATATCTCCGAACAAAGCCGTGTCTCCCGCATGATAAATCGTAAATCCTCCCGGCATTCGAATCACGTAGCCCGCCGGCTCGCCGCCATAAAGCATCACGCCGTTGTCATCAATGGAATTCGAATGAAAGGCATGCGTCATCGTCACTTGAAACTCGCCGACGCTCTGCGATCCTCCCTTACCCATGGGAGAAGTCTCTTTTTCAAATCCTTTGCTCGCGAGCCAAAGATAGGTCTCGAAGATTGCCACGATCTTTGGCTTGTGCTGCTTCGCCAGCGCGAGCAGGTCGCCCAAATGATCCCCGTGCGCATGGGTAAGGAAAATCACATTAAGGCGCTGCACGTCCTTCAGCGCGGCTGGACACAGGGGATTCGTCATCACCCAAGGGTCAATCAGCGCCGTGTGTCCCGACGGCGTCGTCAGCGAAAATGTGCTGTGGCCAAAATACGTAATGCGATTGCCCTTCGTGTCTAGCATCCTTTTGCCCTCTCCCAACTCTTCTGATTTAGAAACGAATGGCTACTTTCCCGGCGTTCCTGTGCCCCCACCGTCGCCTAGCAGCGCGCGAATCGCCTCTTCGTATTGTTCCCGGTTCTTCTCGCCAAGAAAGTGAGCCACTTGCTTCCCATCCTTCGAATAAAAGATGGACACCGGCATCGACCCAGTCCATCCCGCAAGGACGGACTGCCGGAACGCGGGCTCGGCCCCCGGTGTCTTCCGGTAATTGGGAAAGATCGGTTTGTACCGCGCCAGAAACCGTCTCATCAAAATCAAGTCACCATCGTCATCCATGCTTACGCCAACGACTTGCAGCCCCTTCGGCGCGTACTGCTTCGCCAATTCGTTCAACATCGGGTATTCGTCGCGGCAAGGCTCGCACCACGTCGCCCAAAAGTTCACCAGCAACGCCTTTCCGCGATTCTGCTCTACTATCTTCTGGAACCCTTGCGCGTCGATCATTTCAGGATCGTGCGGCGCCTTGGCTTGCGGTGTGGCAAGGGCCGCAAGGCCCGTCCCTGCGGCCAACAACACAACTGCGGCAATAGCAGTCCGTATCTTCATCGGTGTACCTTCCCCCAACATTCTAGCTGCATGCGCGGAAGTTGAGAATCCTCTCCTCGCACAGTACAATCAATCCAGTCGCTTGTTGGCCCCGGCAGGGGCGTGGTATAAGAAAATTCCGCCGGGCGCTTTCTTTCCCCGGAAGTGCTCTCGGCGCGTTGTCCGAGCAAAGGAGATTTGAATGGCTTACGTAATCGCTGAGCCCTGCATCGGCACAAAAGACACCGCCTGCGTGGACGTTTGTCCCGTCGATTGCATCCACCCCCGCAAAGATGAGCCGGAGCATGAAAAGGTCACGCAGCTCTATATCAATCCCACGGAATGCATCGATTGTGGGGCCTGCGTCCCGGTTTGTCCGGTGACCGCCATCTTTGCTTTGGAAGACTTGCCGGAAAAGTGGAACAGCTACACGCCGGTCAACGCGGAGTTCTATACCGCGAAATAACCCGCCTCATCCTTTTTCTAGCAGAGGGTCAAGCTTGGAAAGCGGCACGCTCAGTCGTGCCGCTTTGCTTTTCTCGGCCGTTTGGTTTAGCTTTCCAGCCGCGCCGCTTCCGTACGCCTCGGCCCACCGCTCAGCGTTCGTCTCCGCACGTCCTCAAACGTGGTCGCGAACAGTATCTTCTCGACCGCTCCCTGAACATCCTTCCAAATCTGCTTCAAACCGCAGCTTTCCCCCTCGACGCACACCCCGCCCATGGCTTCGTTGTGCACGCAGCTCGATTCCGCAAACGCCCCATCGACGACCCGCAATACCGCTCCGACAGAAATCTCCTCGGGCGCCCGCGCCAGCGTGTAGCCTCCGCGCACGCCCCGCCGGCTCTCCAGGATCCCCCCGCGCTTCAATTCCAGTAGAATTTGCTCCAAATACTTCAGCGGAATGTGGTGTCTCTGCGCGATTTCGTGGATGGTCACTACTTCGGGGTATTGCAGGCTCAGGTGCAGCACTGCCTGTGTGGCATATTCGCCTTTTGCTGTCACTCGCATCGTCCACTCTTTACCTGGATTAGCCTTTCACACAGGCGAAGGTGTGTCAATCTCCCCGACCGCCTTGCCTGTGCCTTCGGGGCTGGTTCCATGCGTCTAAAAAAAGTGCCCTTTCGCTCATTTTTATCATCTCTTGAATTTGAAATGTAGCGTCGCACGGTATGATGTTTAAGAGCAAAATTGTCCCATGCCAGAACGCTTTCATCTCGTCCTGCTGATTCATGCCCACCAGCCCGTCGGCAATTTCGGCCATGTGCTCGAAAGGGCATACAAAGATTCCTATCTGCCATTTATCGAACTCCTGGAAAAACATCCCGGCGTCCACATGGGCCTTCATTATTCCGGTCCGCTCCTCACCTGGATCGAAGAGCATCGTCCCGAATATTTCACGCGCCTCAAGGCACTCGTCCGCTCCGGGCAAGTCGAACTCATCGGCGGCGGCTTCTACGAACCCATCCTGGTCTCCATCCCCCCCGAAGACCAGCGCGAACAGATCATCCGCCTGGCCGGCTATCTCGAGAAACACTTCGGTCGTCGCCCGACAGGTGCCTGGATCGCCGAGCGCGTTTGGGAGCCGCAACTTCCCTCCGCGCTTGCCGCGGCAAACGTCGGCTACACCCTCGTCGACGACATCCATTTTCTTTCCGCCGGCTTCGAACCCGAGGAGCTCTTTGGTGCCTATATCGCCGAAGACCGCGGCCAGAGCGTCTGGCTCTTCCCCGGCAAGAAAGCGCTCCGCTATTTCATCCCGTTCGGCAAGGTCGAGGAAGTCATCACCTATCTGCGCGATGCCGCGGCCGTGCATCCCAGCGGCATGGCCTCCATGGGCGACGACATGGAAAAATTCGGCGTCTGGCCGGGTACCAACGCCCATTGCTACAAAGACGGCTGGCTCGAAGATTTCTTCGCCGCTCTCGAGAAAAACTCCTCATGGCTGCGCGTTTCGACCCCCGGCGAATACCTTGCCGACCACTCGCCTCTGGGCCGCGCCGATCTTCCCACCGCCTCCTATACCGAAATGATGGAGTGGGTTTTGCCCACGCGCGTCCGTCAGCGCTACCATGCCGTCCAAAAAGAGTTCAGCGCGCGACCCGAGATTCTCTCGTTTCTTCGCGGCGGTTCCTGGCGAGGGTTCTTCCGCAAATATGCCGAATCGAATCTGCTTCACAAGAAAATGTTGCGCGTCTCAGCACGCATCGCTGCCGTGCCCATACGCCACTCCAGTTCGAAAGCCAGCGATGAGCTCGTCCAGGCGCGCGACATGCTCCTCCGCGCCCAATGCAATGATGCCTACTGGCACGGCATCTTCGGCGGCCTGTACGCTCCGCATCTCCGCACCGAGCTTTGGCGCAATCTCATTCGCGCCGAAGCCATCGCCGACCGTCAATCCGCTGCCACGCTCATTCCGCACGTTGAATTGCTGGACTACGACGCGGACGGCGCGCATGAGCACCTCTTCACGGCGACCGAATATCAAGCGCTGCTGAAACCCACGGACGGCGGAACCATCGCTGCGTTCGATTTTCGCCCCGCTGCGGCCACGCTGATCAATTCCATTCAGCGCAGGCCGGAGGCTTATCATGCGCGCCTGCGGGAAGCCGCGAAAACCGCCGTGGCGGGCGGTGTCGCGTCTATCCACGAACAGACCCTTGTCAAAGAGCCCGGTCTCGAACGTTTTCTCCGCTACGACCGCTGGCCGCGCCACGCATTTCGCGTATTGCTTTTTGACCCCGCCCGCAAGCCATCCGAATATGAAACGCTCGAATTGCAGGAAGACCCGGGATTTGCCGGCGGCGCTTTCCAGGTCAAATCCTCTTCTGCCAACGACGCTCAACTGATTCGTGAAGACGAACTGAAGTTTGCCGCCAAAGCCGGCGCGCTAGCCCCGAGGCTCTCTGTGGCGAAGCGCTTTTCATTCGGTCCTGCCCCGAATGGTTGCGAAGTCGGCTGCGAGATCGGGTTGAAACTGAAGACGTCTCTCGCAAAACCCATCGCCGTCGGCATCGAATCGATCATCAATCTCCTCGCTCCCGGCGAGCCCGACCGCTTTTTTGAAACGCCGAACGGTCCGCAAAATCTTCGTTTCAACGGCACGCTGCCCGGCCCGTTACTTCGCATGGAAGACGGCTGGCAGCGCATTCGCATCACACTCCACGCGCCCGGCGCAAAGGAATTTTGGGTCGCTCCGATTGAAACGGTTTCCGAGTCTGAGGAAGGCTTCGAACGCGTGTACCAAGGCTCCCAGATCCTCGCCATTTGGCATCCGCCGCTTGTGGCCGAGGAGCCGTGGTTCGCCCGCCTCGTCTGGCGAATCGAATCTTTTTAGGGAAGAGTCCCGGAAGGGCGACGAATGATTCTAGGCTGGTGTGACTCTCCCGGTGCCAGGCCTTGAGATCCCGGTAGGGAGGGCTTGCCCGCGCCCGGCCGGCGAAGATCGGCGAACAGCGATCTTCGCCAGCGCTAGCTCTGGTTCACTCAGCGATTAGCAAGTTCTGCGAGAAGGGCCACTCCTCATCCACCCACTGTCCCTCGCACCGAAATCCGGTTCGCTTCCCCATCTCGGCCGCTTCTCCAACCCGGTATTTGTGCGAGCTCTCGGTCCAAATCGATTCATCTTCATCCAGCGATACGCGAAGTCCCGCCGCTGGTATCTCCACGCGTTGCCGGCAGGTCGAGCGTAGATGCATCTCCATGCGCCGCTCAATGGCGTTCCAACGCGCTTCATGACGGTAGCACGCCAGATCGAAATCCCCGCGCAGCTCCCGGTTGATCCTCGCCAGCAAGTTCATGTTAAACGCCGCCGTCACTCCTGCCGGATCGTCATACGCCAGCATTTGAACTTCGGCGCTCTTTTCCAAGTCGGTGCCCAATAGCAACGCATCGCCCTCTCGCAGTATGTTGCGCACGCTCAGCAGGAACTCCTCGCCTGCGTCGCGATCGAAATTCCCAATCGTGCTCCCAAGAAACAACACCAACAAATGATCGCCGTCGGCGCGTCCATCCGCCACCGCCCGCAAACCTTCCAGATACGGCTGTTCGTGTCCGACAATGCTCACTAAATCGATCTGCCCCAGTTCCTTCTCGCACGCAGCCAATGCCGAAGGCGAAATCTCGATAGGGAAGTAAAAGGTTTTCTGCCGCCGCGAAAGCGCTTCCAGAATCCACCGTGTCTTTTTTCCGCTCCCGCTGCCCAGTTCCGCGACGTGAACAGGCGAAGGCAGCCGCCTAACGATCTCGCGTGCATGCTTCTCCAGCAGCCGCGCGTCCGCGCGCGTCAGCCCGTATTCCGGCAGGACGCATATCGTCTCAAACAGCGCCGAGCCTACCTCGTCATACAGATACTTCGACGGCAACTCTCGCTGTCCGCTCTTCGTCAGGCCTTCGCGCACGTCAGCCGCGAACTCGGACACATGTCTTAACGGAAGGGATTGCGTCAGCATGTCATCTCCCAAGGCCCGGGGCTTGTCTTGCCAGTGGCTAGTCTTCCACGCAACGGAATGTTGCGTAGACGTACGGATAGTGCGGCTGGAACCAGTTCCGGAAGGATCGCCGTAACATGCACGCAGCCGTTCTCGGCGACCCTCCCTTCATCACGTAGTGTTTGCCATCGAAGAAATTCGCGGAATAGCCCGGGTAATAGGGCATCGCCACAAATCCACGGAAAGGCGCAAACGGCGTGCGGGTCCATTCCCATCCGTTGCCTACCAAATCTTGAATTCCGAATGCGCTCGCTCCATCCGGATGCGAGCCCGCTGGCGCAGGATCCCACTGCTTGAAATTGAAGTTGCCGTGCCGCGCACCGGGCGCGTCCTCGCCCCAGGGATAGGACCTCTCGTCCCGGCCCTCGTGCGTTCCATAAGCGGCCCGGTGAAATTGCGCCTCGCTCGGCAATGCTCGCCCGAGCCACTTCGCATACGCCGTTGCTTCCGCGTGGCTCACGTAAACCGGCCAATCCAGCGGCAGCCGAATCTCCCCGAACATCGCGCGGTACATCCACAAATTCCCGTCGCGTTTCCAAAACGCCGGGTGCTGCACGCTTTCTTTTTCCTTCCACTCCCAAGCCTCTTTACCCCACAGCAAAGGGTTTTCATACCCGCCCGCTTGGATAAATCGCAAAAAATCCTGATTTGTGACGTTTCCGCTCTCCATCTTAAATTCTGCCACGTCCACTTCATGCGCGCCCAGTTCGTTGTCCCAGCCGAATTCATCGCCGCTGACGTATTTCAGCCCGAGCGTAACCTGCCCCGCCGGAACATCTACCAGACGTGACTTCATCCTCGGGTTCCCGAAGCTCGGCCCAATCGGTCCACGTATTTTTCTTTCGGTTGGCAGCCGGTGCAGCATGTACGACAGCGTTTCCGCATGCATTAACCTGTGCTCGATAGCCACTTCCAACATGGGAATCAGGTGAGGATGCCCCTCTTCCGGATGTGCCAACGCATACCCAATTGCGCGGTCAAGTTCATCTCGCAGCCGCTGGTTATAGCTTTCGACCTCGCCGCGCGCGGGCCAATCGTTTGGCCCGTCGCTCGGTAGTCCACCGCCCACCGGGTCAATTCCGAACGCAAAAAGGTCATCGAACATGCGCTGCACTGTTCGCAAACCGAACGCACGCTGCGCAAGCAAGTTCCAATCAAAGGCTTCGACATGTCCGAGATAAAAAATGATCCGATGTCGCTCAGGAATGGGCCTGTCGTAAATGGCTTCGGCGCGCACAATCCTAAACAAGTCGTCGGTCTGCGAGCGCGCCTCTATCAGGCGGGTGTGAAGGTCGTGCCGTATGCGGACAGCAGTGGCGGTGGCTCCCATGGCATCTCCCCCTTACTTGGATGCGGCTTCTGCGAGAAGGATGCGCCGAAATCCGGCACCGCGGAGGCTGAGTGGAGTACGATATTCCTCCTCTGGGGTGAGGCTGTCAATCGAAATGAATGAGAGACTCGCAGGGCCTTCCGACGCCGCCATTGAATTTCGGGGCGTCAGCTACCACATTAACGATATTCCTGGCCGTGCCATCGTCTCTAATGTTTCTCTAACCATTTCTCGCGGCGAAACCCTGGTCCTCCTTGGCCGCAGCGGCAGCGGCAAAACCACCCTCCTCAAACTCATCAATCGCATGCTCGTCCCTTCAGAAGGACAGGTCCTTGTCGAAGGCCGCTCCACGACCGAAGTCGATCCCATTCGTCTCCGTCGTGGCATCGGCTACGTCATCCAAGAAGCCGGTCTCTTTCCGCATTTCACCATCGCAGAGAACGTTGCCCTCGTTCCCACTCTCGAAAAATGGCCCTCCGCCCGAATCGCCTCCCGCGTCGAAGAACTACTCCATCTAGTAGGCCTCGAACCTGCCGAATTTTCATCTCGGCGTCCCCGCGAACTCTCTGGTGGCCAGCGCCAGCGCGTCGGTGTCGCTCGCGCTCTGGCCGCAGACCCGCCTATCCTTCTGATGGACGAACCATTCGGCGCCCTCGATCCCGTCACTCGCGCTGAACTTCAGCGCGAATTCAGCGCCCTCGCTCGCCGTCTCAACAAGACCATCGTTTTCGTCACGCACGAAATTCGCGAAGCTCTCCAGTTCGCCTCGCGCATCGCCCTTCTCCATGGCGGCCGCCTTGTCGCCCTCGCCCCTCCTCAGGACTTTCTCCGCCTCGATCATTCCGAAGTCCACGCCTTCACCGCCTCCCTCGCCATTCCCAGCGGAGTCTCCGAATGACTCCCTGGAATTTCTTTCTCACTCACCGCTCCGAAATCCTCAGCGCCACGCTAGACCATCTCACCCTCGTCCTCATCGCCATGGCTTTTGCCATCACCATCGCCGTCCCTCTCGGCATGCTCATCGTCGAGCATCGGCATCTCCGCGCCTTCGCGCTTGGAATCGCCAGCGTTTTTCAAACCATTCCGAGCCTCGCGCTCTTCGGCTTCTTAATCCCCATCCCCTTCGTCGGCGGCATCGGCCGCCGCACCGCCATAGTCGCCCTCGTCCTCTACGCTCTTCTCCCCATCCTCCGTAACACCTACGTCGGCCTCACCAGTATCGACCCCGCCATCCTCGACGCTGCCAAAGCCATGGGCATGACCGCAACGCAAATCCTTCTCCGCGTCCGCCTCCCCCTCGCGCTCAGTATCATCCTAGCCGGCATACGAACCGCCACCGTCATCACGATCGGCGTCGCCACCATCGCCGCCGCCATCGGCGCCGGCGGCCTCGGCACCTTCATTTTCCGCGGCGTAGCCATGGTCAGCGACGCCGTTATCCTGGCGGGCGCCATCCCCGCCGCTCTTCTGGCCCTCCTCGCCGACCTGCTCCTCGGCCTGGTCGAACGCCGCATAAAAGTCATCTGACCCTTCCTCTTCTCTGTGTTCTCTGCGCCCTCTGTGTTAAATTGCACATTCCAATGGAACTCTCCACATAACATGCGCCGCCACGCAATCTGCCTCGTTACCCTCCTCTGCTTCTCCTCCGCCTGCCGCAATCCCACGCAACCCCACCTAACCATCGGCTCCAAATTTTTCACCGAGCAAGTCGTCCTCGCCGAACTCCTTGCCCAGCACATCGAGTCTCGCACCCAAATCCACGTGGACCGCAAAACCAATCTCGGCGGCACCCTCCTCGTCCACAAAGCCCTCCTCGCCGGCGATCTCGATCTCTACGTCGAGTACACCGGCACCGCCCTAACCGCCGTCCTCAACGAGTCTCCCGATAACGAGGACGCGGCCGAAATCTACGCTCGCGTAAGCCGCCAGTACTCCCAGCGCTTCAATCTCCAACTCACCGAGCCCCTCGGCTTTGAAAACACCTTCGCCATGGTCATTCGCGGCGACGACGCGCAATCTCTCCATCTCCGCACCATGTCCGACCTCGCCCCCATCGCTCCCAAATGGCGCGCCGGCGTCGGCTACGAATTCCTCGAACGTCCCGACGGCTTCCCCGGCTGGAGCGCACGTTACAATCTCCGCTTCGCCGCTCCTCCCAACGTGATGGACCTCGGCCTCCTCTATCGCGCCCTCGTCGATCATCAAGTCGATATCGTCGCCGGCAATTCCACCGACGGCCTCATCGACTCACTCCATCTCGTCGCTCTCGAAGACGACCTCCACTATTTCCCGCCCTACGATGCCGTCCCCATTGTCCGGCGCTCCGCCCTCGAAAAATTTCCTCAACTCCGCGCCGCCCTCGCTGATCTTCACAACAAACTCACGGCCGCCGACATGCGCCATCTCAACGCCCAAGTCGACGCCGATCAGCTCGACGTCGCCACCGTCGTCCGCGCCTTCCGCGCCGCAAAAAATTTGTAGACCGTAACCTTTTGCCCGCCACACAGCGTCTAATCATCAGCAAGGCAGTTTCTCGGCCCGCGTCACCAAGCTAAGGTTTTAGAAAAGCAACTTTGCTAATGTATTTGGGTTTTATCAGTTGTAAGCTTCACAGGTTCGGCCAGCATCTAGCAGCAAAACTCCCGGCTCAAGCACCACGGATGTACAAATCTTCTCGGAGGCTCGCATGAAGTCACTTCTAGGCGTACTTGCACTCTCGCTCATCTGTTCGGCTCCTGCACTCGCGCAGGAAAAACACGAAGCGCCGCCGCCTCACCCGCCGGCCCACGGTCCCGCACCGGCTAGGGCTAACGCTCATCCCGTCGAAAATCGAAACTATGTCGACAAAGCCGGCCATCCCAACGCCCCTCACGTCCACTCCAACGGCAAATGGATCGGCCATGACACCGGCAAGAACGATCCCCACTATCACGTCGATCATCCCTGGGCCCATGGCCACTTCTCGGGCGGCTTCGGCCCTAGCCACGTCTGGCGCATCGAAGGCGGCAACCGCGAACGCTTCTGGTTCGGCGGCTTCGCCTTCAGCATCTTCCCCGCCGATTACGGCTTCTGCGACGATTGGAACTGGGGCACCGATCAGGTCGTAGTCTACGAGGACCCCGACCACGACGGCCTCTACCTGGCCTACAACGTCCGCCTAGGAACCTACTGCCACGTCGAATACCTCGGCGGCGTATAGTCCGCCCTAGCGCCAGCCGCTTGCCGGCCGCCGCTCGCAACTTCAACTCCGACTGGGGCACGCCACCACGTGCCCCTCTTTTTTTGGCCAACGCGCCCAACTCATTTGTTGGCCGGAAAACTTGTCGGCAGGTTTACCATGAGCTTCGAGGGGCCGTGCCCGTCTTCGGTGGAACCTGCGAATTTCAACTGTCGACTCTCGACTCCTTTTGACTCTGCCGCCCCGCCAACATACAATCCCGCGGGCTCGCAGGAATCGACGCGACCCAACTTCCCAGCTGGGGGCAACCGAATGAAAAATTATTTCTATCTTTTTGCAGCAGGAATTATCTTGTTATTCGCGCAAGCTACGCGCCTCGCAGCGCAAGCGCCGGAAGGCGCCGCACACACCCCGGAGGCCAAAGCTCCGGACAAGTGCGACGCGGCCGCAACAAAAGAAGAATCTTCCGTCACCGATCACACCATCAAGCTCGGCAGCCAAACCATCCCCTACAAAGCCACCGCCAGCACCACCCTCCTCAAAAACGACAAAGGCGACGCCACCGGTCTCCTCTACTCCGTCGCGTACACGCGCAGCGACGTCAAAGATCTCACCACGCGCCCCGTGGCCTTCCTCTACAACGGCGGCCCCGGCTCCGCCACCATGTGGTTGCACATGGGTGCCTTCGGCCCCCGCCGCGCCTGGACTGTCGACGGCAGCTTCACCGCGCCCGCTCCCTACAAACTCGTCGACAACGGCGAAAGCCTCCTCGACAAAACCGATCTCGTCTTCATCGACGCCATGGGCACTGGCTACAGCCATGCCGTCTGCAAAGCCACGGAAAAGGATTTTTACGGCGTCGACGAAGACGTCGAAGCCTTCGCCCAGTTCATCGTTACCTATCTCAGCCGCAACGATCGCTGGAACTCTCCCAAGTTTCTAATTGGCGAAAGTTACGGTACCTTCCGCTCCGCTGCTCTCGGCAACTATTTGCAGCAGCACGACACGGTCCATCTCAACGGCATCGTTCTGATCTCTTCCGTACTCGATCTCTCCACCATCACCTTCCCCACCGGCGATGACCGCTCTTACGTTTACTATCTCCCGAGCTACGCCGCAGTCGCCTGGTATCACAAAGTCCTGAAAGACCGCCCGGCCGATTTGGCCGGCTTGGTCGAAGAAGCCCGCAAGTACGCGCAAGGCGACTATGCTGCCGCGCTTTTCAAGGGCGCCGAACTCTCCGCGGCTGAAAAGGCCGCAGTCGCGAAAAAACTCTCGTATTTCACCGGCCTTAGCGAGGACTATCTCAGCAAAGCCGATCTCCGCGTAAATCTCTCGCAATTCATGGCCGAACTCCAGCGCAGCCGCGGCCTCACCACCGGCCGAATTGACGCTCGCTTCAGCGGTTACACGTTCGACCTCCTCGAGGAAAACGCCCAGGGCGATCCCGAAGGCCCGGCCGTTGGCGGGGCATATACGGCGCTCGTCAATACCTACAATCACGAAGAACTGAAGTTCGGCAAAGACAAGATCTACCACAACACCAGCGGCGGAGGCGGCGGCTGGAATTTTACGCGCCAACAGCGTGGCGGCCGCGGCTTCTTCCCCAGTGGTCCGAACGTCGAAGGCGATCTCGCGCAAGCCATGGTCACCAATCCAAAATTGCTCGTTCAGGTGGAAAACGGCTACTACGATATGGCCACGCCGTTCTTCGCCACCGAATTCACCATGGAACACCTCGGCCTGCCGGCCGACCTCCAGAAAAACGTCAAACTCGACTACTACAACGCCGGCCACATGATGTACCTCCACGACGAGGATCGCGTGAGCCTGCACGACCACATCGCCAGCTTCATCGACCGCGCGACAAAGCCGTAGGGACGGAATTCAGTCCGCCCTCTTCTGTTTGAAAGGAATGAGAGAAGATAACGAAACGAGGTGACGCCGACCGGAAAACCGAGAGACCGCAGCGTTTTCCGTTCAGCGCAAAACCAAAAAGCGGAACTCAGTAAGAAGAACTCTGTAAGGAGAAATCAGGCCAGCTACCGCCGCTTTTGAGCGGCGGCGCCAACGAGAGCCTGATTCTTCTGCTCGGTATAGGCGGCGAATTCTTCGTACGGGCCCTTGAAGTCTTCGATCTTGCCGTCGTGGAAATGCCAGATGCGCGTCGCGACCTCGTCGATCACATCGTGATCGTGAGTCACAAGCAGCACGGTTCCGTCGTAGCGCTGCAAAGCGATGTTCAGCGCGTTGATGGATTCCAGGTCAAGATGGTTCGTCGGTTCATCGAGCACCAGAAAATTCGGCTTCTGCAGCATCAATCGGCAAAAAATCAGCCGCGCCGATTCGCCTCCGGAAAGCGCCCGAGTTGGTTTCAGCGCGTCTTCGCCGCTGAAAAGCATCTGGCCCATGAGGCCGCGCAATTCCTGCTGATTGGCGCTCGGATCAAACTGCCAGAGCCAGTCGATGGCCGTCATGCCCTTGGTGATGGATTCGCCGTGGTCCTGCGCGAAGTAGCCGACGGCGACTTCATGGCCCCACTTGGTTTCGCCGCCATCGATTTTGAACTGGCGGTCTTCGTCCTCGACGAAGCCGGGCGCGTTGAGCACGAGCGATTTGAGCAGAGTCGTTTTTCCGGTTCCGTTGCGGCCCATCAGCGCAATTTTTTCTCCGCGGATCACCGACGCCGAAAAACGCGGAATCACTTTGAGGTCGTCGTAGGATTTTTCGACGCTGCGAATTTCCAGCGGATGTTTGCCGGAGTTTCGCTTCATGTCGAACTTGATGTACGGCCGTTGGATGTTCGACCGTGCCAGTTCGGTGGTTTGCAGCCGCTCGACTTCTTTTTTGCGCGAAGTGGCTTGCGCGGAACGCGTGCCGGCGGAAAAGCGGGCGATGAAATCGTTGAGTTGCGCGATTTTCTTTTCGCGATTCGCGTTTTCCGACTCGATGCGTGCGCGCACCTGAGTTTTTGCCACCACCATGTCGTCGTAGCCGCCGACGTACATGATGATGGTTTCGTAATCGATGTCCGCGGTATGCGTGCAGACGCTGTTGAGGAAATGGCGGTCGTGCGAAATGACGATCAGCACGCCTTCGTATTCGGTCAAATATCGTTGCAGCCAGTGCACGGAATCGAGGTCGAGGTTGTTAGTGGGCTCGTCGAGCAGCAGGGCAGTGGGACTTCCGAATAGTGCTTGCGCAAGAAGTACGCGCACTTTTTGCCCACCTTGCAGTTCGCCCATCTTGCGCTCGTGGAGCGAGCTTTCGATGCCGAGCCCGTCGAGCAGCGTGCCGGCGTCGGCTTCGGCGGTATAGCCGCCTTCTTCACCGACGACGCCTTCGAGTTCGCCGAGGCGCATGCCGTCCGCGTCGGTCAATTCCTCGTGGGGTTTGGCGTAGAGCGCGTCGCGCTCTTCGAGCGCTTTCCAGAGCGAGGCGTTGCCCATGATGACGGTGTCGATCACGCGAAATTGATCGAACGCAAACTGGTCCTGCCGCAGGACGCCCATTTTTTTCGGGCGCGAAATGGAGCCTTTGGTCGGCTCGATTTCGCCGGTCAGGATTTTCATGAATGTGGATTTGCCGGCGCCATTCGGGCCGGTAACGGCGTAGCGGCGCCCGGCCATGAAGGTGCAGGTCACGTCCTCGAACAGGACCCGGGGTCCGAAGCGCATGGAGATGTTATTGACAGTGAGCATAACCCTCCTATTGTAGCGTGAAACTGTTGCGCGCGCTTGTCACAGTTTGTGACAGCCAGTAGATTATTTGCGGATGAAAGAGATGATGAATGCGGCGTGAAAAAGTGATGCAACGAGGATGAGGAACACGCTCCAGAAGGTGGCGACGTCGCTGGCGCTCATTGTGATTGTCGCGATGGGCGTGCGCGTGGGGTTTGCCTGGTATAAGGCTCGGGAAATTCCTTCCGGAGTCTTAGGGACCGTTCCGTTTCAGCAAGAGACGGGGAATATTGCTTATGCCTTGGCGCAGGGTAAGGGGTTCAGCAATGTCTTTCGCACCGAGACGGGGCCAACTGCTTGGCTGGCTCCGGTTTATCCGCTCATTGTGGCGGCGACGTTCAAGTTATTCGGAATTTTCACGGCGCGGGCGTTTTTTGCTTGCGTTGCGCTCAACATAGTTTTTTCTTCGGCGGCTTGCTTGCCGATTTTCTTTGTTGGTAAACGGATTGGCGGATTGGGAGTCGCGGCGGGGGCGGCTTGGCTTTGGGCGGTTTTTCCGAGTGGCGTAATGATGCCGTTTGCATGGATTTGGGATACGTCGCTGTCGGCGTTGCTGGCGGCTTTGATTTTGTGGGCGACGCTGGAATTGGTGGAATCGGAGCGGTGGTTGGACTGGGGCGTGTACGGAGTCTTGTGGGGTCTGGCGCTGATGACGAATCCGGCGCTTGGAGTACTGTTGCCATTTTTGTTGGGTTGGGCGGCGCTTCGTGGACGCGGGGAAAGCAGTTTGCGGTGGAAACGGGTCGCACTGGCGGTTGGTGTGTCGATTTTGTTTTGCTTGCCGTGGACGATTCGGAACTACGGGGCTTTTCATCGGTTCATTCCAGTGCGATCGAATTTGCCGTTTGAATTGTGGCTGGGGAACAACGACATTTTTGATGAGCATGCGCGGGGCGGGCGGAGGTCGATTACTCGGGTGGAAGAGGCGCGGCGATATGCGCAGCTCGGCGAGTCGGCGTACATGACGGAGAAGTGGGAGCTGGCGACTTCGTTTATGAAGTCGCACCCGCGGTTGGAGCTGCAGCTAGTGGGGAGAAAGTTTGTAGCGTTTTGGATGGGGACGGAAGCGCCGGTGAAGAATTTTCGGGAGACGGATTCGTGGTTGATTCGGGGGATTTTTCTTTCCAGTTTTTTGACCGCGGTGGGGGCGTTGTTCGGCGTTGTGGTGTTGTGGGCAGAAAAGAAAAAGATAACGCAGAGACGCGGATTACAGAGAGGCGCAGGGACGGGTGAGAGGATTGATAGTGCGGAGGAAATGGCGAGGACAGCTGTCTTCGCTTTGGCCGTGTTTCCGGTAGTTTTTCCGTGTTTGTATTATTTGACGCATGCGGATTTGCGGTATCGGCACCCGATCGATCCCATTGTTTTGTCGCTTACCGTCGCGGCTCTGGCCGGCGCGTGGAGAGTGGCAACTCGTACGAAACGCGAGGGCGTCGAGGAGTCGAGAAAAAGATAGCGAAACGCAGAGACCCTGAATTCGCAGAGAGAAAAACGGAAGTAAAAGGTATGAGTCTTGCGAATTAGACTGCTGAAGGTTCGGGGATTTCGATGAAGCAGGTTCCCTCCAGTCACTGTCGGGGCTTGGCCACGGTTGCTCGTGTTCCAGACGCTTTGATACAGTGGCCAGTCGCTTGGAAATGTTCAGTTGAAGAGAGAAATGGAGAGTCGCATGGAGATCTCGAAAAGATTGCTGGATATTTTGGCTTGTCCGATTTGCAAGACGCCCGTGACGCTTACGCCGGACAGCCTGGGGTTGAAGTGCGAGACTTGCCGGCGGGTTTATCCGGTGCGGGACGATATTCCGGTGATGTTGCCGGAAGAAGCGAAGATCGAAGAAGCGAAGTAATGAAATAACGAGATAAGGAAGCCGGAAAAGACTACGAATGCCTACCAATATTTCTGAATACCTGCCTCGTTTGAAAAAATTGATTCCGAAATTGCGCGGGAAGCGTATCGGCGTGCTGGGCGATTTGATGCTAGATCGCTATTTGTGGGGGACAGCAACGCGGCTATCGCCGGAGGCGGCGGTGCCAGTGGTGGATTTTGTTTCGCAGAGCGAGTGTTTGGGCGGGGCGGGGAATGTGGCGGCAAATTTGGAGGCGCTGGGGGCACGCGTCGAGATGTTTGGGTCGATTGGGTCGGATGAGGCGGGGCGGGCTTTGCAGAAATGTTTGCGTGCGGAAAATATTGTCGAAAAGGGAGTGATTCCTGATGCTAGGCGAGTGACTACCGTCAAGACGCGGATTATTGCGCGGCATCAGCAGGTTGTGCGCGTCGATCGGGAACGGCGAGAGCCTTTGCGTGCGGAGACGGAAAAGAAGCTCCTTGGTGTTCTGTTCAACGCGCTGAAGAGTCTGGATGCGCTGGTGCTTTCGGATTACGACAAGGGGTTGATCACGGACGATTTTGCCGACCGCGTTTTGAGCGCCGCGCACCAGTTGAAGGTGCCGGTTTTTGTGAAGCCGAAGACTTCGCGATTGTATGCCTATCGCGGGGCTCGGGCGATTGTTTGCAATGCGAAGGAGGCGGGGTTCTTTGTTACACGGTCGCTAGGGGATGAAAAATCGGTGGAAGAGGCGGGGCGCGCGTTGCTGGCGCACTTTGGGTGCAGCGCGGTGGTGATTACGCGGGGCGAAAAGGGGATGAGCGTGATTGAAGAGTCCTCGCCGAGGCATTTGCAGATTCCGGCGACTAGTTTTGAAGTGACTTACGCGCGGGTGGGGCAGAGTGGGGTGGAGCGCGGGGCCACGGGGCGGCAGGTGTTTGATGTGACGGGGGCGGGGGATACGGTTTTGAGTGTGCTTTCGCTGGCGGTGGCGGCGGGGGCGTCGTTGGCGGACGCGGCGCTGTTGGCGAATACGGCGGCGGGTGTGGTGGTGGGGAAGTTGGGGACGGCAAGTGTAAGCCCGGCGGAGTTGGAGCACGCCCTGGAAGATATTCGGCGGTGAGAGGGGCACGATCGATCATGCCCCTACAAGACGCGGGAAGAAAAGAAAACGCGGATCGAGACTACGGCGGTGCCATGCTCAACGATTTACTCTTGGTGTCGATCCAAATGTTGACAACCTTCGTCTTCTGACTTTTTTCGGCGTCGTTGGGATCCGGTAGGGGCGAGAATGGGCTGATTCTCACGCGGACCTCCACTGTGCTACTGCCGGGCCCCGGCGGGTACCTTTTTTTGACGATTTGATAGCTCTTTACAGGGCCATAGTAGCCCGTGGGGCCCCAATCGTCGACGAAGTCCCGAAGCTTGTAGCTGGGGCTGGGTTGCCAGAGTTGATAGGCGCGATTCATGTCGCCAGCTACGACGGCGTCGAAGAAATGCTCTGCAGCTTTTTGCTCCGGGTAAAAGCGGAGCGTGTACCAAACAAAATAGGCGCCCACAAGTACGGCCACCGAAATGACGAACGCCATGACTCTTGAGTATTTGTGGACCTCGGCAGGTGGTTCGAGAAGTGACATTCAGTAGTCTCCTGCCCTGCGAGCGTGGTTACTGGACGGTCTCGCTGCCGCAGTGTCATCCCATTGCACTCAGCAACTGTCAGAATCTTAGCAGAGTCGCCGTGAGCTAGTAAAAGGCTGTGGGAAAGGTGTCGCCGCAAAATGAAAATGTCAGGTTTGTGCAATGTAGAAATGTCCGCTTTCATGGGAGGCCGAGGGGCCCACGGAATCGGAGCGAATCACTTTGAGCCAGCGGCGGATGCTGCTGTACCTGCGCGAACGCGGAGATAGATTTGCAATTCAGCGTCGTAATTATACGCCGAGCCAAAGAAAGCATTAACTAGGACGTCTGCGATTAGCCTTCAAGGGCGCCGGCGGAGCCTGCCGGTAGTTCGATGGCGTATTTGGTGCGGGCTTTTTCGGCGTGTTGTTCCAGGGCTAGTTCGATGAGCTTGTCGATGAGCTGGGTGAAGGGGATGCCGCTGGCTTCCCAGAGTTTGGGGTACATGCTGATGGAAGTGAAGCCGGGGATGGTATTCACTTCGTTGAGATAGATTTTGCTGCCCTCTTTTCCGAGGAAAAAATCGACGCGGGCCATGCCGCTGAGTTCGAGGGCGCGAAACGCCAGGACGGCGAGGTGTTGGAATTTTTTTACTTGTGCGGGCTTGAGGTCGGCGGGGATGAGAAGTTTTGTGCCTTCTTCGAGATATTTCGCGGCGTAATCGTAGAACTCGCGATGGGGCACGATTTCGCCGGGAATGCTGGCTTGCGGATCGTGATTGCCCAGGACAGAGAGTTCAATTTCGCGGGCGTTGACGGCGCGCTCGACGAGAATTTTCATAGCGAACTCGGAGGCGAGATTCAGCGCGGGAGCAAGTTCCTGGCGCGAGTGGACTTTGGTCATGCCGACGCTCGAGCCGAGCGTGGCGGGTTTTACGAACAGCGGATACGGAAATTCTTTTTCGATTTGATGAATGACGATGTTTTCGTTGCGTTCCCAATCGTGGCGATGGATGCAAAGCCAGGGGACGACGGGAATTTTTGCGGAGTGCAGCAATTTTTTCGCGACGTCTTTGTCCATGGCGACTGCGGAGCCTAAGACGCCTGCGCCAACGAACGGGAGACCCGCGAGGTCGAGTAGCCCTTGGATGGTGCCGTCTTCGCCGAAGGTGCCGTGCATGACGGGGAAGACGACGTCGATGCGCTGGCCGCCGCCGCTGCCGTCGAGGCGGACAAGGGCGGCGTCGGTGGGATCGGCGCTCATGGTGACCCGCTGGCCGGTGCGGAGAACTTCAGGGAGCATTTTTTGCGCGCTGGTGCCGATGAGCCAGTGGCCTTCTTTGGTGATGCCGATGGGGACGACCTCGTATTTGTCGGGGTCGATGCCGCGAATGACCGAGGCGGCGGAGGCCAGAGAGACTTCGTGTTCGCCGGAGCGGCCGCCGAAGAGGACGCCGATGCGGAGTCGTTTTTTGTCAGGGCTCATGGGAATGGTTGGTTTTATGGGCTTGGCGCCAGTTCTTAGTTATAGGGGAAAGATGGGGAGTTGTCGCGGGAGAAGTGGCAGGCGCGTGCCGGAGTAACAACGGAGATTAGGCGAAAGTTTCCATCAAAAAATATGGGGCGGGCGACGGAACCTTCTTCAAATTGCTTCGTCTACAGGGGTGCGGGAATGTGGCAGGAGGTTCCGTGTCTTCACAAATCTCTTCTCAAGCTTCATCTCAAAGTGGGAATGGTGGAACGCCATTTTTGGAGAATTTGCGGCGGGATGTGCGGTATGCGGTGCGGACGCTTCTGAGGGATGCGGGATTTGCGGCGTTTGCGATTTTAATTGTGGGGCTGGGCGTTGGAGCTAGTTGCACGGTTTTTAGCGTGGTGAACACGCTGCTTCTTCGGCCGCTGCCGTTTCGCGATCCGGGGCGGCTGGTGTGGATCGCCAATCACCAGGACGAGACGAACGATATGTCCGGAAAAACCTCGCAGACCGACTATTTGTTGGATATGCGCGCGAGGAACCAGTCGTTCGAGGATCTGGCGGCATACTATGCGTTTTATGGACTAGGGGACGCGAAGATGATTGGGGATGGACAGCCGGAGAGGCTGACGAGCGTTCCGGTGACGCAGAATTTTTTCCCGATGCTGGGCGTGGAGCCGCAAATTGGGAGGCAGTTTACGGCGGAAGAGTGTAAACAGAACGGGCCTCGCGTGACGATGCTGAGCGATGGGTTGTGGAGGAGAAAATTTGCGGCGGACCCGAACATTGTGGGACGAGCGCTGTCGTTTGATGGCGGGCCGGTGAAAGTGGTGGGTGTGCTGCCGGCGACGTTTGATTTTTCTACGATTTTTACGCCGGGGAGCCGCGTGGATATGTTTGAGCCGCTCCCGCTGTCGCCGGAAATAAACAGGCAGGGGAATACGGTGGCTATTATTGGGCGGCTCAAGCCGGGCGTGAGCGTGGAAAGTGCGCGGGTGGAAACGGCGGTGCTGGGGAAGTTGTTGATGGCGGCGCACAAAGAGAGAAATGATTTTGAGCCGAAAGTTTCCGGGTTGGCGCAGCACGTGAGCGGGCAGTTGAGGCCGACGCTGCTGGTGCTGGCGTGCGCAGTGGGCGTGGTGATGTTGATTGTGTGCGCGAATCTTTCGAATTTGTTGCTGGCGCGCGGAGCAGGGAGGCAAAAGGAAATTGCGATTCGCGCGGCGATGGGAGCGGGGCGCGGGCGGTTGATCGGGCAGATGCTGACGGAGAGCGTGGTGCTCTCGTGCTGCGGAGCGGCGGTGGGTTTGTTGCTGGCCTTTATCGGGACGCGCGCGCTGGCGCATTTGACGTCGGTGAGCATTCCGCTGCTGAGCGATGTGCGGATCGATGCACGGGTGTTGGGATTTACGTTGGTGGCGGCGCTGCTGACGGGATTGCTTTTTGGGTTGGTGCCGGCGCTGCAAGCGCAGGATTTGAAATTGCACGACACGCTGAAGGATTCGAACCGCGGGTCGAGCCAAGGGCGCGGGCACGCATGGATTCGCGGGGCGCTGGTGGTGTCGGAAATTGGGCTGGCGTGCGTGCTTCTGGTGGGTGCGGGACTTTTGATACGGAGTTTTTTGCGCGTGCTGGATGTGAATATGGGGTTTCGACCGGAACGAGCGGCAGCGCTGCGGATCGATCCGAACTCTTCGTACAAAACGCAGGAGCAGAAGAATAGTTACTTCACGGAAGCGCTGCATCGGGTGATGGATATACCCGGAATTGAAGGCGCAGGGCTTTCGGATTCGCTGCCGCTGGGACATAACCGGAGTTGGGGTGTCGCTGCGAAGGGGGTGGTGTATACGCCGCAAGACTATCCGGGCGGGTTTCCGCGCATTATCAGCGACGGGTATTTTCGCGCGATGGGGATTCCCTTGCAGAAGGGGCGCGATTTTACGGAGCGGGACACGAAGGGCGCGCTGAACGTGATCATTATCAACGAGACGCTGGCAAAGAATTTGTGGCCTGGACAGGATCCTATAGGAAAAATTGTGCGCGCGGATGATCCGGAACGCACGGTAGTGGGTGTCGTCGGCGATGTGCATCACATGGCGCTGGAAGAAGCGTCAGGCAACGAGTTTTACATTCCGATGAGGCAGACGCAGGATTACGGGACTGTGGATTTGGTGGTGCGGACCTCGATGCCAACGGCGGAGCTGGCGTCGAGGCTTCGAGAGGCGCTACGGCCGATCGAACCGGATTTGCCGACGGCGAATATGCGTACGCTGCAAACGATGGTGGATCGCGCGGTGTCGCCGCGGCGGTTTGTGGTATGGCTGCTCGGCGGATTTGCGGGATTTGCGCTGGTGCTGGCTTCGCTGGGGATTTATGCGGTGATTTCGTATTCGGTGAGCCAGCGTACGCAGGAGATTGGAATTCGGATGGCGCTGGGGGCGTCGGCGGAGATGCTGCAGAGGAGCATTTTGCTGCAGACGCTGGGGTTGGCGGGGATAGGGATGGTAGTGGGTGTGGTGGCGTCGTGGGCGCTGGCGCGGACGTTGAGCGGGCTTTTGTTTGGAGTGACGTCGAGCGATCCGGCGACGTTTGCGGGGATGCTGGTGATCTTGACGGGAGTGACGGCGTTGGCTGGATACTTGCCGGCGCGGCGAGCTTCGCGAATCGATCCGATGGAGGCGCTGCGGATTAGTTGAGAATTACGTTGCGCGCGCGGAGCTGGATTTATTTTGAGGGAGCACGGCCAGGTTTCTGACTACATGCCTTCGTAGTTGGGGCCACCGCCGCCTTCGGGGACGACCCAATCGATAATTTGGTAGGGGTCGGCTATGTCGCAGGTTTTGCAGTGGACGCAGTTGGCGGCGTTGATTTTCAGTTTGAGGGCGCCGGTTGGCTCCTTCGCCATTTCGTAGACAGCCGCAGGACAAAAATACTGACAGGGGTTGCCGTATTCCTCCACACATTTTGTGGAGCAGACATTGGTGTCGGCGACGTGGAGATGGCAGGGCTGGTCTTCTTCGTGACGCGTGCCGGAGTGGTAGACGTCGGTGAGCCGATCGAAGGTGAGCTTGCCGTCGCCTTTGAAGCGCTCGGGGGCGGGGCGGCCGTTAATTTTTTGGTAGTGTTTGTAGCCAGCCTCGGCGTGCATGGGGTCGATGAGGCCGCGGCCGCCGGTGATTTGTTGAAAGGCGGTGTGCATGAATCCACCGAGCATGCCGTGCTGGAAGGATTGGTGGAAATTGCGGACTTGCCAGAGTTCCTTCTTGATGTAGCTTTGCTCGATTTTTTGGGGAAAGGCGGACAGGGTTTTGGCGGTGGCGTCGCCTGTTTTGAGGGACTCGAAAATTGTTTCCGCGGCCAGCATGCCGCTCTTCATGGCCATATGAATGCCTTTGAGGCGCTGCGAGTCGAGAAAGCTGCCGGAGTCGCCGATGATGAGAGCGCCGTCGACGTAGGTGCGGGGCATGGCGTACCAGCCGCCGTAGGGGAGGGATTTTGCGCCGTAGCGGACGAGTTTGCCGCCTTCGAGAATTCTTTTGAGGAACGGGTGCGTCTTCCAGGTTTGAAAGGCAGCGTGGGGATCGAATTGGGGATTGGCGTATTCGAGTGCGAGGACGAGGCCGATGGAGAGGCGGTTGTTGGAGAGGCCATAAATCCAGCCGCCGCCATACATGCTGGTGGGGACGGGCCAGCCTAGCGTATGGGCGACGTAGCCGGGTGGAATGCGGTCCGGTTGGACGTCCCAGAGTTCCTTGATGCCGATGCCGTAGGATTGCGGATTGATGTTGTCGAGTTTTTTCGTGGCGACCAGATCTTTGGTGAGCGAGCCGCGCGGGCCTTCGGCGAGGACGGTGACTTTGGCGCGGAGCTCGTAGCCGGGAGTGAAGTTGTCTTTGGGCTTGCCGTTTTTGTCGAGGCCTTTGTCTTCAGTGATGACGCCGGCTATGCCTTCGCCTTCGTAGATGAGTTGCGCGCCGCCAAATTCTTTGAAGACGTTGACACCAGCGGCTTCGACCAGGCCACCTAGCCATTTCGTGATTTTGTTGAGAGAGACGACGTAGTTGCCTTTGTTCTGGAACGGGGGTGGAGTGATGGGAAAACGGAAGGAGGAGTTTTTGGTGAACAGGAGCGCGGCGGAATCAGTGACGGGAGTGTCGAGGGGGGCGGATTTTTCGAAGTCGGGGACTAGTTCAGCGAGGGCTTTGGGATTCATTATGGCGCCGGAGAGTTGGTGGGCGCCAATTTCGCGGCCTTTTTCTAGGACATAAATATTTTCTGCAGAGAGTTGAGGCTTGGCGCCGTAGTCGTTGTGTTTTTTGATGAGATTGGCGAGATGCAGGGCGCAGGAGAGGCCGGCGGGGCCTGCGCCGACAATCAGGACGTCGGCTTCGAGCTGTTCGCGTTGGACAGTCATGGCGTGTGTAATCTTAGCAAAGCTCTCTTGTTTTCAGCGGAGCTTCTGGATTTCGTCCATCGTTATGCCCAATTGCCGGAGGATGTTTTTAGCGGAGGCTCTTGACTTCGCACCGCGAATGCCTGGGAAGGGCTGCCCCCGGGGGTCTTCTTGTTTTGTGTGAGTTGTGTAAGTGTTCATTCCAAAGAGCTTATCAACAGGAATCTGCACCAAGATTGTGCAGATTTCGCAAGACCTGCGAACAAGGGACTTAGGCTAGAAGTTGGCCGGAAAAGCAAAAACGCCAACCGAAGAGGCGTTCGAAGACCGGTGGTTTGTATTACGCATAAATTTCGATACATCAAGCTCCTTCTTATCAAGGAAGAAACAAGAGGGGCTAGTGGGCGCTACAGCGTTCGACGTAGACTCTCTTTATGACGTTCACTAAGCGACTTCGCGAGGGAATACGTCGCGGAGAAATCACCTGCAGTGTGCGAATCTGGATGCATCCCCGCGTCCGAGCAGGCGCGCGATACCGAATGGAGGAAGGCGAGATTCAGGTCGATTCGATTCAACCGATAGGTTTTCCAGATATTACTCCTGAACTGGCGCGCGAGTCTGGATTCCTTGGCGTTCTGGACCTTCTCAAGGTCGCGAAACATGGTCGAGGCGAGAATATTTATTTAATCCGGTTCCACTACGTGCGACCGGGCGCCAGGCGAATGGGTCAGCGTAGGTCTGATTAGAACGTCGAATGGATTTTGTGTGGTTCTTTCCTGGTTTCCGGAGCCAGCCTGAGCGGCAAGGCGATATCGCGACAAACAGACCAATCTGTTACACGAGTGTCCACAACGGGACAGACACGAATCTCGACCGCGTCTAGCATGTGCTGAGGTGTTCACATGCGACCTCAACTGCAGAAGAAGTTGGCCCGAGCAAACAGAATCGATGGGTCTATCGTTCTATATCGCTCGGCAGCGAGAAGTCAGCTCAAAGCGCTGAGGCCGCTCAGCTGTGGCGAGCCGTGGTGGAATATGGTCTTCCGGGTCCCGCTCTTTCTCCGGACATTGCTTCGTCTTGTTTTTGTCTGTCCTCATTGGCATAAAGGTCCTCCGGTAACGCTGCGCGAGTCAATCCCAACTGACCTTTCCGGATGCCGACCTGTCTGTGGGCGAGGAAGCTACATCACTTGTTTGGATTGCGGTCAAAAATTCGCTTACAACCACAGGACCGGCCACCTCGAAGATTTCTGGGGCGTCCATGACGCAGAAGCACTGGCAGGAGTTCGGCGGAGACTTGAGGGATTCTTTTCGCCTCTCCGAGGTCTCGCTGCGAGAGGCTGGAGGTTGAATCTAAGGACTCCGATGAGTCAGCGTGTCAGGTCCGTGCATCGCCTCGGAGTTTTGACGAAGGGCCAATAGAGTAAGTCCCGACGATAGATTGCCAGTGAAATGGGTACCTTGGTCAGAGTTGGAACAAACGCAGATCCGATCAAAAAACATACCGGGGGCAAGATGTTTAAGAAATGTGACGATTCGAGCTTCGCCTTTCTTGCCGTCTTCGGTCAGTGCCTTCTGATTAACGCAGCCCTTACCGGCACTGAAATTTAGAATCCTCTGCGAAAGCTAAGGGCCGCAAACCCCATGTTCCCGGCCCGATTCCTTTTAGTGATCGTGATCCTTACCGAACTCATGGACTTTGTGGTGCTGGCGAAAGTGGCCATCTTCGCCATATTCCCAAACGTCGCCAGTTCGGGCATCGAAGAATGCGTGGTTACCCCCGCTATAAGAGAATTGGACACCGGCGTACTTTCCCTCTGCCAAGGCGGGCTGAGGTTGAAATAATGGTTTCATTACGATTATCGCAAGAAGCAAAGCGATGATTGTGAGGATCGTCTTCGTGTAAAGGTCGATGCGCATGTAGCTCCTCCTAGTTTCCGCATATTGCAGGATTTCTCGAATTCAGCACTTTTTGGCCCATAGCACCAAATCGTTGTAAGAACGGGTAGGGGGCTGACCGTCGGCTCAACCCGCTTTCATTTCCGAATCGCAGCGCGCTCCTGGGGGAACGCACGCCACGGTGGAAGTGCCCCTTCGTGTCTTCATATACCAAACACCTATTACTGAAACTGTTCAATTTTGCACACCTGGCAAGCGCACGGCCTAGCTATCCCACTTCAACTCATCTGGTTGCCGCCGTAATCGGAAACTGACCCAATACCCAGGGGAAGGACACGGAAGCCCTTCCATGGGACGCCCGGGAGTGGTTAGGGGGATTTGGATTTTTCGAGGGCTTCGGTTAGGACGGGCATGATTAGGAAGATGTCGGCGACTACGCCGTAGTCGGCGATTTCAAAGATGGCGTTGGCGTCTTTGTTGATGGCGACGATGGTGCAGGCGCCTTTCATGCCGACAAGGTGCTGGATGGCGACGATGATGCCAAGGGCGAGGTAGAACTTGGGCTACACAACAACAATAGGCAGCTAGCCGTTTTCGACGCGCGCCTTTATATCCGAGTACGACGCATCGATGAGCCTGCTTAGCGCTGCGGCGTTTATGGCCGTTCCCGGTCTGAGCTTCACATGACGCATGAACTTACCGGTGCCTTGCAACAAGCGAGCCGGATCCGGCAGTGCAGCGCCGTGAAAAAAACCAACGTTTACGTGCGAGGTGAATACATTCACATAGCCGAAGGCCGCATCTCCCAAACATACAACCGGACAGCCGTCATGCAAGAGCTCCCGGACTTCGTCCCCGCACTTTCGCATGACCCGAAACCACCGAAGCGCAATGGCTCCTAATTCACCTGCATGCGCTTTCATCCACGCATCGATGGCGGGATCTCGCTCGACCGCGCCGTTGAACCGCAGCAAATCCGTTCTCATCGCCGTGGTTAAGAGGATTTGGATTTTTCGAGGGCTTCGGTTAGGGCGGGCATGATCTCGAAGATGTCGCCGACTACGCCGTAGTCGGCGATTTCGAAGATGGGGGCGTTGGAATCTTTGTTGATGGCGACGATGGTGCGGGCGCCTTTCATGCCGACGACATGCTGGATGGCGCCGCTGATGCCCAGGGCGAGGTAGAGCTTGGGGGCGACGGTTTGGCCGGAGCTGCCGATTTGGCGCTCCATGGGGAGCCAGCCTTCGTCGCAGATGGGGCGGGATGCAGCGATTTCTCCGCCGAGGGCTTTGGCGAGGGCTTCGGCTTGGGGAATATTTTCGGGAGCTTTAATGCCGCGGCCGATGGAAACGATGATGGGCGCTTGCGTGAGGTCGACGGCGGATTTGGCTTCTTTGAAGACGTCGAGGGGCTTGGTGCGGATTTGATCGGGGCTTAGCGTTACTGGGGATGCGCTTATTGGGGCTTTGCCCGTCGGATGCGCGGCTAGGAGATCGGCGCGGAAAGCTCCGGATTGGAAGGAAGCGAACCACGGGGCGGCGCCTTGGAAGGTGACGTCGGCGGCGGTTTTGCCCTGGAACATTTGGCGAACGAAGGTGAGTTTGTCGGATTCGCGGCGGTAGGCGATGCAGTCGCCGATCATGCCTTTGCCTAGGCTGGCGGCCAGTTTGGGGGCGAAGTCGCGGACTTGGTAGGTGTGGGGGAAGAGGACGAGATCGGGTTTCCGGGCGGCGATTACTTGGGCGAGGGCAAGGCAATAGGCATCGGGCGTGTAGGCTTCCAGTAGATCGTGTTCGATGGTGAGAACTTCGGCTACGTTTTTGGTCGCTAGTTCGTCGGCGAAGGTGTTGAGGCCTTTGCCGATGACGGCGGCACTGATGGTGCTGGAGGTGTCCGAGGCGATTTGCTGGGCGGCGACGAGAGTTTCGAAGCTGGCGTTGTTCCACTTGCCTTGGCGGAGTTCGGTGACGACCAGGATTTTCATGTTAGATGACCCGCGCTTCGAACTGGAGTTTTTCGACTAGCTTGGCGGCGACTTCTTTTGCTGTACCGGTTAGAAATTCGGTTTTTTTGGTTTTTGTGGGGACGTAAATTTTTTCGATTTTTTGCGTGGGTTCGTGCTGGATGCCGAGTGATTCGCGCGTAATGGTGGAGATATCTTTTTTCTTGGCTGCCATTATGCCTTTTAGGGTGGCGTAGCGGACTTTGTTGATGCCTGATTGAATCGAAAGAACCGCGGGCAGCGGGCACTCGATGTGCTGGAACCAGCCGGCTTCCAGTTCGCGCTTGAGTTTCACTTTGTCGCCGGCGACTTCGATCTGCATGATGATGGTGGCGTGAGGGAGATCGGAAAGCGCGGCGATGAGGACGCCGGTTTGGCCGAAGCCGTGGTCGTCACTTTGGAGGCCGGTGAGGACGAGGTCGACCTTTTCTTTTTTGATGGCGGCGGCCAACGCTTTTGCGGAGCCGAGGGGATCTAGCTGGGCGAAATTGTCGTCAGCGATGTGGATGCCGCGATCAGCGCCTTTTGCCAAGGCTTCTTTGATGGTCTGTTTTACCCGTTCGGGGCCCATGGAAAGGGCAATGACTTCGCCACCATGTTTTTCCTTGAGGCGGAGGGCTTCCTCGAGAGCGTAGCTGTCGGGCTCATTCATTTCGAAGCCGATGTCGGATTCCTTGATCCAGTTTCCGGCGATCGAGAGCGGGGCGTCTTTCGCGGGAACCTGTTTGATGCAGACGATGATGTTCACGAGGTTTTTCCTTGCAAGTCTTTCGTTGAGCTTTGTGGAATCATTGTACCAACTTACGATTGTTAGTTACTAACGATATTGATCGGCTCGGGCCTGCGTACGCCGGTGGTGGTCTAAAGACCGGCCACTGCGACTTCTTATTGGCCGCTCCAGCGTTTGAAAATCAGGGCGGCGTTTGTGCCGCCGAAGCCGAACGAGTTTGAGAGCGCGTATTCTACCGAGGCTTTGCGGGCAGTATTGGGGACGTAATCGAGGTCGCACTCGGGATCCGGGGTTTCCAGATTTATCGTGGGCGGTAGAATTTGATCGCGTAAGGCGAGGACGCTGATGCCGGCTTCGAGGCCGCCGGCGCCGCCGAGGAGATGGCCGGTCATGGATTTTGTAGAGCTGACAGGGACATTTCTTGCATTGTCGCCAAAGACCCGCTTGAGGGCGCGAGTTTCGATCACGTCGCCAAGCGGCGTGGAAGTTCCGTGGGCATTCACGTAGCCGATATCTTGGGGCGTGAGTTTGGCGTCCTTGATGGCGGCTTTCATGACTCGGTAGGCGCCGTCTCCGTCAGAAGCGGGTTGCGTAATGTGGTAGGCGTCGCCGGACATGCCATAGCCAACGATTTCGGCGAGGATGGGAGCTCCGCGTTTTTGCGCGTGTTCGAGCGATTCGAGGATCAGAATACCGGCGCCTTCGCCGACGACGAAGCCGTCGCGGCCCGAGTCGAACGGGCGACTGGCATGAGCGGGATCGTCATTGCGGGTGGAAAGAGCCTTCATCGAAGCGAAACCGCCTATGCCCATCGGAGTGATGGTAGCTTCCGTGCCGCCGCAGATCATCATGTCGGCCGCGCCACGCTCGATGATTTTGAAGGAATCGCCGATGGCGTGGGCGGAGGCGGAGCAGGCAGTGGCAGTGGCGGAATTCGGGCCCTTAGCGCCGTAACGAATAGAAATGTGACCGGAAGCGAGATTGACGATCGCGGAAGGAATGAAAAAGGGAGAAATTCTGCTGGGGCCGCCGTCGACCAATTTCCTGTGCTCGCGCTCGATGATATCGAAACCGCCAATGCCGGAGGAAACGTAGACGCCAACTTCGTTGAGATCTGAATCCTCGGGCTCCCAGTTCGCGGATTTTACGGCGAAGTCCGCGCCGGCGAGAGCTACCTGGATGAAACGGCCCATTTTTTTCAGTTCTTTTTTCTCGATCCAGAGGAAAGGATCGAAGTTTTTAATTTCGCCGGCGATTTTGCAATCGAAGCCGGTGGTATCAAACTGCGTGATCGTGCCGACACCACTCTTGCCGGCGACGAGGTTCTTCCACGATTCCTCCGTGCCGATGCCCAGCGCGCAGACCAATCCAACACCCGTAACGACTACCCGGCGAGTCAACTCTGTAATGCTCCCTGTTGAGGTGATAATTTCGTGGCTTACTTTCCCTTGGCGTGTTTATCGATGTACTCAACGGCGTCTTTCACCGTGGTCATCTTCTCGGCGTCTTCGTCGGGAACTTCGATGCCGAAAGCTTCCTCGAACGCCATGACTAATTCGACCTGGTCGAGAGAATCCGCACCGAGGTCGTCCACGAAGGACGCTGTCGGCGTCACTTCGGCTTCGTCGACGCCGAGCTGCTCGACGATAATTTGTTTTACGCGCTCTTCCACACTGGCCATTCCGGTGTCCTCCGCGATTTGCTATTGCTTATTGTGCATCGACGTACACTAACAGCTTATCGGCCCCAATGTCGTGCTACGGACTCGAAAATCGTCTATCAGGCAACCTGCCCATTCTAGTCATGGGATTGGGCAAGGTCAACTTTTCGGTCCTATCTGCCCCGTTTCTCTAGCACCTCTTCAATGGCTACCGTCAATTCAATTTGATCCAGGGAGTCGCCGCATTCTCGCATCGCTTGAACCTTCTCCTCAGTCGTGTCCGAGTGTTTTGCGACGATTTGCCTTAAACGCGGCCAGTCAGGAATCAGCACGAGATCCCTATGTTCGCTCATTTCAAAACCTTACGTTTAGACTCTCGGTTCAAGCCAAATATAGCCCTCCGTTAACATCAAGGACGTGGCCGGTGATGTAGCCGGCTTCGTCGCTTGCCAAGAAAACGATTGCGGAGGCCACGTCGCGGGCTGAGCCCATGCGTCCCAGGGGTATGCGGTTTTTTAGTTCGTCTTTTACTTTGTCGGGGAGGACGTCGGTCATGGGTGTGGCGATGAAGCCTGGGGCCACGGCGTTTACGGTGATGTTGCGCGAGGCGATTTCTATGGCGATGGCTTTGGTTAGGCCTACGAGGCCGGCTTTGGCGGCGACGTAGTTGGCTTGCCCGGCGTTGCCCATTTGGGCGACTACGCTGGCGATGTTGATGATGCGGCCGGCGCGGGCTCGCATCATCGTCGAGAGGGCTTGTTGGATGCAGAGGTGGGCGCCGGTGAGGTTGGTGCGGAGGACGGCATCCCAGTCTTCTAGCCTCATGCGGAGGGCGAGGCCGTCGCGGGTGATGGCGGCGTTGTTCACTAGAATGTCGAGGCGGGCGAATTTTTCGAGTAGTTGCTTGAAGCCGGATCTGATCTGGTCAGGGTCGGCTACGTCCATTTTTATGCCGATGGCTTCGCCGCCGGCCGCCAGGATGTCGGTGACGAGCGTCGTGAGCTTTTCTTCGTTGCGGGCGGCGACGGCAACCTTTGCGCCTGCTTGGGCCAGGGCAAGCGCGGTTTCGCGGCCTATGCCTTGGCTCGCGCCGGTGACCAGGGCTACTTTGTCTTTTAGGCTGAACATCTCAGTTTTTCCTGTGCTCAACTTTCATCAGGTTATTGGGTTGAAGTCTTAACCCAAGACCCACCTTCAAAAGCCGAGGGCGGGGCACCCATCCTGCGGTTACCTGGGCCATTTGGATACATCCAGCAAACTCTTCCGGCTGCTCGCAACGGCGACAGGCTGAAAGCCTGTCCTACTTACGCCGCGTCCGAACGGGCGCCGGCGATTTTTTCCACCGTGGCGGCTAAACTTTTTTCGTCTTCTACGTTGAGCGTGGCGGCGGAGCGCTCGATTTGGCGGAGGAGGCCGGTTAGGACGCGGCCTGGGCCTACTTCCACGAAAGTGTTCACGCCTTCGTCGATCAGGAGGCGGATGGATTCTTCCCAGCGGACGGGCATCGTGACTTGGCGGATCAGGGCTTCGCGGGCTTCGTCGCCGGTGGAGATGGTGTCGGCGTCGACGTTGGTTACTAGCGGCACGGACAAATTTGAGAAGCTCGTGTGCTTTAAGTCTTCGGCGAGGCGCTCTTGCGCGGGTTGCATTAGCGCGGAGTGGAACGGAGCGGAGACGGCAAGAATGACGGCGCGCTTGGCTCCGAGTTGCGAAGCGATCTCCACGGCGCGCTTCACGGCGGCGGCGTGGCCGGAGATTACTGTTTGATCGGGGGAGTTTAGATTTGCAGCGGAGCAGATTTCGCCGTTCGAGGCACGTTTGCAGGCGTCGGCTACTACTGCGGGCGACAAGCCCATGATGGCCGCCATGGCGCCTACGCCTGCGGGGACGGCTTCCTGCATGTATGTGCCGCGTTTGCGGACGAGTTGGACCGCGTCGCAGAACTTCAAGCCGCCTGCGGCAACAAGGGCGGAGTATTCGCCGAGACTGTGGCCTGCCACAAAATCGGGAGTGAGGCCTTTTTCCGCGAGGACGCGATGGACGGCAACCGAGCAGGTCAGGATGGCTGGTTGCGTGTTGGCGGTGAGCTTCAGCTCGTCTTCGGTGCCTTCCAAGCAAATCTTGGAAATGGAAAAGCCGAGGGCACTGTCGGCCTCTTCGAAGACGGCGCGGGCTGCGGGATATTTTTCGGCTAGCTCTTTGCCCATGCCAGGGTACTGCGAGGCTTGGCCTGGAAATACGAATGCTACTTTGCCCATCGTTAATTCCTCTCCTGAGCCGTCATGCTAGAACGCTCGCGGCCGAGAGCTCTTGTTCGATTTTTTCATTGATGCGCGCGCGGGACAGGCCCGCCGCCACGCGGATGGCGTTTTTGACGGCTTTGGCGTTCGAACGGCCGTGGCCGATGACGCAAACACCGCGCACGCCTAACAGCGGCGCACCGCCGTACTCCGTGTAATCGATTGTTTTCTTCAAACCCTTCAAGGCTCCACGCGAAAAAAGAAAACCGACCTGGGACGCCAGCGAGCTTTGGATCGACTTTTTCAGCAGGCCGAAAATCTGGACGGCGAGGCCTTCGCAGATTTTCAAGGCGATATTGCCGACGAAACCATCGCTCACGATCACGTCCACGTTTCCCGAGAAAAGATCTCCGCCTTCGACATTGCCCACGAAATGGACTGGGCTCTTTTTCAGACGCGTATAAACCTCGCGGGTAAGTTCATTGCCCTTCATCTCTTCCTCGCCGACAGAGAGCAAGCCGACGCGTGGGCGGCGGTTTCCGAAGGTGGCGCGATAATAGATTTCGCCCATGACTGCAAATTGCACCAAATGCTCGGGCTTGGAATCTACATTGGCCCCGACATCCAGGAGAACCGAGACGCCGCCTTTGGCATTCGGAAAGGGAGCGGCGAGTGCAACGCGATCGACCGACTCGAGAGTACCGAGCAAAAATCTTGCTACCGTCATTACGGCGCCGGTGTTGCCGGCGCTGACCAGCCCATCGGCTTTCGCTTCCCGCACTAAGCGCGCGGCGACGTGAACGGAACTGTCTTTCTTGCGGCGAAACGCCTGAGCCGGGTGATCTTCCATGGAGATCACTTCGCTTGCCGGGATAATGTCGATGGGCAAGTTGGGAGCGGCGTGTTTGGCCAGCTCCACGCGGACGACGTGAGGCTGCCCAACGAGCAAAACCCGCACGCCCAACTCACGTGCAGCCAGGACACTGCCTTCAACCTCGGGGCGGGGCGCATTGTCTCCGCCCATGGCGTCAACAGCAATTGTGATCATCGGATTTGTCCGACCGCTTTATCTGGCCGCCAGTTCTTGGATGGGACCCGGCAGAAAAAGGAAGCGTCAGGCCGACTTGTCTTGCACGGCACGGCCCTTATAGAAGCCGCAGTGGGGACAAGCCTGATGCGGCTGCTTGGTTTCGTGGCAATTCGGGCATTCGCCGAGCGGCGGCTTCTCTAGAAAATCATGGGCTCGCCTGGTGCTCGTCCGTCGCTTCGAATGCCGTCTTTTCGGGTTAGGCATAGCAATACTCCTCGTTCCCGCCTCAATGGGCGGATTGTATGGGCTTTCGGCCCTGTAAACTATTGTTTTTTCAGCCAGTCCTGCTTTAGGCGCGCGAGAGGGGCTAGCCGCGGGTCCGTCGCGTGAGTCTCGCAGCGGCACTCCTCGTGATTCAGGTTAGCACCGCAATTCGGGCACAATCCCCGGCAGTCACTCTGGCAAATGACCTTCAGGGGCAGAGCCAACAGCACCTGTTCTCTCAAAACATCCGCCAGAAAGAGTCCGTCGCCTTCAAAAAAGGCAATATCGGTATCGTCATCCTTGAGCCGGTCTTCTTTCGGCTTTGCGCCTTTGGGCAGAGGAGCATAGAAGAGGTCGAAAGAGCGGTTCACGTCTTCGATAACCGGTTCAAGGCAACGCGCGCAAACCATTTCGATCTTGGTTTCGAGCTGGCCCTCGATGCGAATCTGGCCTTCCAGAAGTTCAGCCGTGGCGGTGACTTCCAGAGCCGCGACCTGCTTGATCTCGGACGAATGCAAATCGATGCTGCCCGGGGCGTAGGTCTTCCGGATGCGCAGTTTTCGAACCGCGAGTTCTTTTACGTCGAGGAACAAGTCTGGAACGCCTCCGGCGCTAACGCTCATGCTTTATCATTATTCCGTCGCGCGAGCAGCAAGTCAAGGAACGGGGCCGCTTTCTGATGCCTTTGCTGCATGGTTGGCAAGGGGAGGCTCTAGTACCGACCGACGGCGAATTCGCCTAAATGGATGCTGCGCGCGATTGCGGCTGGATGCCAGTAGCTTGCACACGCGAAATAATCCATCCTTCCGGCTTCTGAATCAGGATGACGGTCATCCGGACACAACCAGGATTTGGCTTCTCGAGTTTTTCGGCGGGTTCCCAAGCGAGAGTGATCATCATGGCTTTGTTTCCGACAAACTGGACGTCTTCGATTTTGCCCAGCGTCTTCGCCCATCCGGGTGCGGCGAAGATGAGACCCGCAACTTGCTGGATGGCAGCGGGACCAATCGACAAGTCGCCACGAGGATCAACGAACTGGCCGTCCGGCGCAAACATTCCGGCAAACTCAGATGCCCGGCCAAGGCTCCAAGCCTCTACGACTTGCCGCACGGAAACAATTTCGTTGACGGGTTTGACGGGAGAATCGGTTGGATGACGACCCAGCTCTTCGCGGAGCGAATCGAGTGTCAAGCCCCGATCGGTCAAAAGGCGGGCGGCGAAGCAGCCTGGTTCGTGGAAAATTCCGAGTAGCATGTGCTCGTTGCCAACGTGTTTGCTTCCGAGACGTTCCGCCTCCTCCGCAGCCCTTTTCAAGATGCGCTGACACTCGGGGGCGAGGGGTACTTCCACGGAAGTGGAGATGCGTGCTCCACGGGTAATGTGGGATTCGATTTCGTCGCGGAGAGCTTGCGCGCCGCCTTTTTGACTCAGAAACTTGCGTGTGAGTGTGTGATCCTCGCGGAGTATTCCGAGCAACAGATGTTCCGTCTCGATGGTCATGCTGCCGTATTGGCTGGCTTCGTAGCGTGCGAAGAAAATCGCGCGGCGGGCTTTTTCTGTGTAGCGTTCGAACATGTGTCAACTCACTCTTAGGGCGGATCGCCCGGACACCTCGAATCGGATTCCTCGGACAGCATAGACCTCTAGAAAAGAGGATACCAGCAGGGAAACTGCCAGGGTATGGTAGCGGGGTGGATTCGCGCCGCAAGCTAGCTTTGGAATCCGCCAGGCAAGAAAAGAGAAGCAAGTGCGGGTGCCAGCGAGCAAGAATTGCACGGAACTAGTACCAGGACGCGTTTTGCTGAGACGGCTGATCATGGCGCATATCTTACTGACATGACGCGACTTACTCGACGCGAGCAAGTCTTGCATGGGTTTGGCTCATTTCGTGCCCCTCGTGAGGTCCCGGTCGAGATCATATGGGGGGAGACTTCATGAGATTCCGAACCATTCTTTCTTTGGCTACCTTTTTTGCTGCTTGCTTCACCTTAGCCGTATTCGCGCAGCCATTGCCGGCGAATGCGGGCGGATACGGCACGAGACTAGCGCCCGAAAATCAATCCGTATCCGGGCAGATCGCTACGGTAGGTGACGCGGCATTTGCAATCAACATCACAAAAAACAACCAAAAAGCAGAAACCGTGGAGTTTCTGGTGGATGACAAGACGAAAGTGGAAGGCAAACTGACCATCGGAGCGCAAGCGATGGTGGAATACCGCTCGGACAGCGGGAAAAACATTGCCGTTCACGTGGTTGTGACGCCTGCTTCCGGCATCAATCCTTACTGACCTACTGCCTTTTCTGTATACAACTTAGTGCAATCCTGTATATCGCCCAGCCCGATACAGGTTCAATCTGGAGAACTCGAAGTACTTGAGGAGTCCTGATGCGCACGACTCTGAAGATTGTCCTGCCCTTAATCGTCAGCGTGGCGGTGGTGTCGGCGTTGTTCGCGGCGTATCAGGTGCGCACGGAAAGGCGGAATCTGCGAAGCGAACTTTCGCGCCGGGCGGAAATTCTTGGCGAAAGTCTTCAAGAGACGGTCGAACCTTTGTTGGATCACGGGCCTTACAAGAATTTGCAACGCATCGTGGGACGATTCGGACAGAGAGAACATTTAAAGGGCGTGGCGGTCTATGACGAGGGGGGCACTGCGCTGGCCATTACCGCGGGGCTGGCCCCGGCATTTCAAACACGGCCACCCACGGCGGCACGGGCCGCGCAGCTGGACGCGGGTTACGGGGAATTTCTGGCCATGGACAGCCCGGCGGCCGGAGAGCCTCCGGTCCCGATGCACATTTTTGCGTTGCCTTTGCATCGCGAAGGGCAGACTGCCGGCACACTCGTTTTGTTTCATGACGCGAGCTACATCGACACGCAGGTACAGCACACATTGAGAGACGCGTTTCTCAATGCTGCGATTCAGACACTGCTCATCAGTCTGCTGGCTTTCGTGCTGGTGAGGTGGACATTCACTGCGCCGCTGGCACTGACGGCGAAATGGCTGCGAACCCTGCGAACGGGGCAGACCCATGCTCCGCCGATAACGCCGCAAGGCGAAATTTTTGACCAACTGCACCAGGAGGTTACGCATCTTGCGCACGATTTAAACGCGGCACGAGCGTCGGCGGAGGAGGAAGCGCGGCTGCGCAATTCCCACGTGTCCATCTGGACGGCGGAACGGTTGCGCGTGAGTTTGCGGAACAAATTGCAGGAGAAGCCACTGTTTGTGGTCTCCAACCGCGAACCGTATTTGAACGTCCACAACGAAAAAGACAATTCCATCGGAATCATCGTGCCAGCGAGCGGTGTGGTGACGGCGATTGAGCCGGTGCTGGTGGCGTGCGACGGGACGTGGGTCGCGCACGGATCGGGGAGCGCGGATCGCGAAGTCTCCGATACCTACGATCACCAGCGCGTGCCGCCGGAAAGGCCGAGCTATACGCTTCGCCGCGTGTGGCTCAGCAGTGAAGAGGAAAAAGGGTATTACCAGGGATTTGCGAACGAGGGGCTTTGGCCGCTCTGCCACATTGCGCATACGCGGCCGGTATTCCGTCCGGAAGATTGGGTGCTCTACCAGCGAGTGAACCGGCGCTTTGCGGACGCCGTGCTACAGGAGATGGAAGGGACGGAATCGCCGATTTTATTGGCGCAGGACTATCACCTCGCACTATTACCTCGAATGATCAAAGAGGCGCGGCCGGATGCGCGTGTGGCGATCTTCTGGCACATTCCTTGGCCGAATCCGGAAGTGTTCGGAATTTGCCCGTGGCAGAAGGAATTGGTCGACGGACTTCTCGGAGCGGACTTGATCGGCTTTCACATTCAATCGCATTGCAACAATTTTTTGGAGACCGTGGACCGGGCTGTGGAGGCGCTGACAGAGTGGGACCGTTTTGCGGTGAATCGGCAGGGGCACGTCACGAGGGTGAGGCCGTATCCGATCAGTGTGGCGTTTCCAGAAAATGGGCACGGTGGAAACGAAACGCGGAACTCTGGGGAAGAGCGAGCGGCTCTGTGCAGCGAGCTGGGGATCGACGGCAGCCTGCTTGGTGTGGGCGTAGACCGCGTCGATTACACGAAGGGAATCATTGAGCGGTTTCGGGGCATCGAGCACTTCCTAGATCTTCATCCCGCTTACCAGCATCGCTTCACGTTTGTGCAGATTGGAGCGCCAAGCCGCACGGAAATAGACCGTTACAAGCATTTTCTGGACGAGGTGAGCGCGGAAGCGGACAGGATTAATGCGCGGTTCCAAGCAGGACGCTGGAAGCCCATCGTTCTGCTGAAGAAACATCACTCGCACGAAGAAATCGGGCGGTATTACCGGGCCGCTTCTGTCTGCCTGGTTACATCGCTGCACGACGGGATGAATCTGGTGGCCAAGGAATTCGTTGCCGCGCGCGAGGACGAGCGTGGAGTCCTGATGCTAAGCACCTTCGCCGGTGCAGCGCACGAACTGCCAGACGCGTTGCTCGTGAATCCCTATGACGTGCAGCAGGTGGCTGAAGCTATCTATCGTGCCCTTGAGATGCCCGAGGAAGAGCAGGCCAGACGAATGGAGCGAATGCGAAAAAACGTGCGCGAACACAACGTCTACCGATGGGCCGCCCATCTACTTTCCGACCTTACGGAGATTCGCATTGATGCTCCGGAACGAATCGAGGTGCAGCAAACGCCATGACTTTACCGTCCCGCAGCCGGCTTAAAGGATCTTCCCATCCGGGGCCCGCCGCTACCGCGCACGTGGAACAGGAGAGCCGTAACATGAACACTGCGGAAACACCGTTCGAGTTCTTCACCGTGGCTTATTTGACGCGCATTGGCAATCAGTCCGCGGGCACGCTCGCCGAGTTGCTCAAGGGCCTGCAACAGTGCAGCGATGCTTCCATCTTTCATCACACCTTCCAAACGCTGAGCAGCCATCATTTTCTTACCGAGGGATTCTCTAATGACTTCGCGCAGTGGGCGCACGCGGACGCCAACCGGGAAGACCTGGCGGAGCAGCTCGCAGCCCTCGACGTCCGCGATTATCTTTCCATCGCCGCGCTGCGCAGCGATTTGTGCCGCGTGATGCAGGAATACTGCGTGACGTACCCGGCGTTTGCCGAGCAAACGGCGCTGGAGCGCTTTTATTTCTGCGAAAGCTCGGAAGTCACCTTGCCCGTGGGCATGACGGCGCGAACTCTGGAAGAATTTCGCACCGGCATCGAACACCTGGGCCATGCTTCCTTTTACTTCCACTTCATTTCTTCGCGGCTACGCCTGCAATTGCAGACGAACGACTTTTCGCATTGGCTGGCGGACGGGCTGGGGCTGGGAACGCTGGCGGACACCGTCAATCACATCGACATTTACACGAACACACTCGACAGCGCCCGCGCCAAAGTGCTGCGGCTGATCGACCGTGAGAGGAGAAAAGGATGAGTGAAGTAGCAATCGCCAGCCGGATTCCATTGGAGGACTACGCGGCGCTGCTGGGCGCGGGTGAAATCGACGAGCTGCGCGTGCTCGCGAAGCCGTTGCGTGGCCGCAGCATTGAGATGATCAATTCCACCGCCGTGGGTGGTGGAGTTGCGGAGATTCTCACCCGCCTACTGCCGCTCGCGGAGGAACTCGAGCTAAACATGCGCTGGGACGTAATGACTGGCGGCGATGACTTCTACGGAGTGACGAAATCGTTCCACAACGCGCTGCACGGCGCACCGTACCACGCGGATCCGAAAGACTTTGAGATATTTCTGGCATGCAATCAGCGCAACCTGGCGCGGCTTCCGCTCGACGCCGAATTCATGATCATCCATGATCCACAGCCCGCCGCGCTGATCGAAGGGCGCAAGGGAAGCGGGAATCATTGGGCCTGGCGCTGCCATATTGATCTGTCGCATCCTAACCGTCAGGTCTGGGATTTTCTCGAGAAGTATGTGGCTCGCTACGACGCCTCGATGTTTTCCTCGCCAGAATTCGCGCGCGAGCTGCCCATCCCTCAGTATCTTTTTTATCCGGCGATCGATCCTCTTTCGGAGAAGAACCGCGATCTGGATCCGGAGTTCGTGGCGCAGACACTGGCGCGCTATCAGATCGATCCGTTACGCCCCATCCTCACGCAAATTTCGAGGTTCGACCGGCTGAAAGATCCTGTTGGAGTGATCCGTGCGTACCGCATTGTGAAGCGCTACTTCGATTGCCAGTTGGTGCTTGCAGGTGGGAGCGCTTCCGACGACCCGGAGGGCGCGGAGGTTTTGAAAGAGGTCCAGCTGGAAGCTAATGGCGAGGCCGACATTCACATTCTCGAGTTGCCGGCTTGGGCTCCGCTCGAAGTGAATGCTCTTCAGCGCGCTTCAACGATTGTGATCCAGAAGAGTCTGCGAGAGGGTTTCGGGCTAACCGTTTCCGAAGCGCTGTGGAAGAAAAAACCGGTGGTGGCTTCGGCAGTGGGCGGCATCCCGGTGCAAATCATTCATAAACATACGGGGCTTTTGGCGCACTCGGTGGAAGGCGCAGCGTATCAGATTCGTTTCTTGCTCTCACATCCGGAGATCGCGGCGAAGCTCGGCGAGAATGGGCATGAGCACGTAAAGGAAAATTTCCTTATTACACAAAAGCTGAAACGCTACATGACGCTGTTTCTGGCGATGACGCGCGCGAACTAGAGCGGATGCTTGTTGGATTTCAGTGCTCGCGAAAAAGCTTGGTTAGTAGGTCAGCGACCAGCCGACCATGGTCATCGTCAGCACGAGCAACAGCATTCCCGTGCTTACCAGGCTGAGGATTCTTCCATGACCGAGGAGATAGTCGCGCGACTCCGCGTCGATGCAGAGAAGGACGGAAACCACAAGGACGACTGCCCAGGCAAGAATCGCCGGCAGGCCCGGATATTTGCCGATCATCGAGAGAAATTGGCCCGGGGGCTGGCCCGCGGGAATCCACCAGGGAATCATGGGAGCGACGCCGGCGGCGAGAGAAAGAGTCAGCAGTTTGCGTGTAAACCAGCCCTTGATTTTTGGCCGGGCCTCTTTCCAAACAAAGTAGTCCCAGGCCAGTAAGGCGGCGGCAAACAGTACCCATCCGTAGAGTGCCGCTTTTTGGTCAAACCACCACCAGGCGCGAAAGACGAACCGCGGATCGTGTGCCATGACCAAGCGCGGGAGCAGAAACATCGCCACCAGGCCGTTGGCGGCCACGGCGACAAGCAGCGTGATAAGGCTCATCAGCTGAAACCAGTAGCGCGTAGGAACACGCCGACATCTGGTGCACACGGATTGTTTGGGGAGGAAATTTAGTCCACAACGGTCGCAGAACACGGCTGGTCTCCCTAATCGGGGGATATCGATCCTGCTGATCGAGGCAAGAGTATCTGATTGGAATCGCAAAAAACTACTGGTCTGACGGGCAGTTGAAAGGGCAGGCAGTATTGGTAGTATGGAGGCATCCAGCCAGATACCCTTCCGGGGCGAAGTGCCTAAAGAGCAGTGGCGAAATACTGACTAGAGTTGAGGAAATCGCACGGTCAGGCGGGGGTGCAATATGACCGAGGCCTCGAAACAATGGGAAGGCCAGATTGTCGATGGGGTTTTTCCCTTGCGGCAATATCTTGGTGGATCCGATCACAGCGCTGTGTTCTTGACCGAATATAGTGACGGTGAGCCGCAAAAGACAGCTATCAAACTTTTTCCGGCGAAGGCCGCGACTGCCGACGCGCAGATCTCGAGCTGGGAGTTTGCCTCGCAACTGTCGCATCCGAATCTGCTGCGATTATTCCGTGGCGGGCGGTGCAGGATCGACGGCAACGACCTCCTATTTCTGGTGATGGAGTACGCCGAAGAAGACCTCTCGCAGATTCTTCCGCAGCGCGCGCTAACTACGGAAGAGACGCGTGACATGCTCTGTCCGGTTCTGGACGCGCTCGAATATCTCCACGGCAAGGGTTTTGTGCATGGCGACTTGAAGCCCGCCAATATCCTCGCGATAGGAGATCATCTGAAGATTTCCAGCGACGCGATATCGCGCATCGGAGAAGCACAGAGTTCCGCCAAGCGAGCGGGCGCGTACGATCCCCCGGAAGCCATCAGCGGAATGCTGACGCCGACGGCTGACGTTTGGTCCCTGGGGACGACTTTGGTCGAGGTGCTGACGCAGCATTTGCCGGAGTGGCAACCCGGGCTGCATCGCGAGCCGGTGGTGCCCGCTGGTCTTCCTGCGCCATTCCTCGAGATCGCGCAGCAATGTCTGCGCCTGGAGCCCCATCGGCGCATCAGCGTCAGAGACATCGCGGCACGCATGAATTCACGCGCGGCGGTGGCTTCCGCTTCGGCGTCTGTGGCGGCGGCGGGTTTGAGTGCGAGCCCAGCAGTCGTAGCGGGACAGCTTTCTCCGCTAACTCCCAGACCGATGGCATCGCAGCCTGTGCCTCCTAGACCGGCATCCCAACTACAGTCGAATCCACACCGTCCGCCGCCGTACCGAGAATCGGGCACGCGGCCGCGCTTTCTTGTTCCACTGATTGTGGCGGCTTTGGCGTTTGCTGCAATTTTGACGGTGCCGCGACTGCTCACGCATCGCGCGGAAACTCCATCCGCACGAGGCGCGGCTTCGAACGAACCAGCTCGCTCGGCTGCTCTCGCAAAGCCCGCCGCAGCGGCTAATTCCCCCAAACCAAAGGTCAAATCCGAGCGCGAACCTGCGGTTTCCGAGACCGGGAAGTCCGCAGCACCAACTGCGCCCGAAGAGACGCAGCGGGCCGCGCTGCCATCCGCTCCGGGCGCTCTAACGACTACCAACGCCAAAGAAAAGCCTGCTCCGGTAGCGCCGGTGACCGCGCCGCCTGTCTTAAAGGAAGCCGAGCGACCTGCCGCAGGAGGGATCGCTTCGGCCAAGGGAGAAGTCCTGGATCAGGTGTTGCCGGATGTGTCGGCGAAGGCACGCGCGACGATTCACGGGAAAGTGCGCGTAAGCGTCAAAGTGCATGTCGACCCCGCGGGCGGGGTGTCCGCGGCGGAGTTCGATTCGCCCGGGCCCAGCAAGTTTTTCGCGGATCTCGCATTGCAGGCCGCGAGAAAGTGGGCCTTTACGCCGCCAGAATTGAATGGAAAAAGTGTGGCGAGTGAATGGCGGCTGCGGTTTGAGTTCACGCAAAGCGATACCAAAGTGATCCCTGCGCAGACGGCTCCTTAGAAGCCAGCCGCCACCAAGCTCGAGCCGATTGAGCGTCTTGAAGACACCTGTACCGAGGGACGGAGCTTCCGCTTCTTTCGCGTATGAGTAACTCCCCGAACTAGCTGAAAGCAATCAGGTTAGAGCGCGATTTGCTGCGATCTGGCCCGCCGTACCATATCCCCGTGCACTCTCAACTCGTAATTTCGCTTGCAGCAGGCGGCGCTCTTCGTGCGCCCGCGGATAACGGAGCCTCAGCGAATGAACGAGCGGCAAAATCAAGAGGATCCAGGCAACCAGTCTGGCCCGGGAATAGGAAAAGGCCGGCTGCGTGGCGCGATCCGCTTCGCAGGTGTGCTCGCAGCGATTGGCGGCGTTTCGCTCATGGCCGGATTCGAGACCGCGCGCCGCACTCTGCCGGCTTCCGTGCTGGATAGTGACACTCAAGCGCAGAGACTTTTTCATTCCGTTTCGCCGGTGCGGATGCCAAGCGCGGAGAAAAGCAAAGCCGATGCGGATTTCAGCCGGCTCCCGCCGCAGCAGCAAGCGGAGCGCCTGCTGGAACGGGCGATGCACGACGACGCAGCCTCTCTCGACCAGCTGCGCGAAAACGTGGACGGCTGGCGAGGCCACCTCAAGAATACGGACCAACTTTTTGATTTGGTGCTGGCGGCACTGAATTCGCACGATATTCGAGTACGGACGGCAGCGGTGGACGTGGACCTCGCGGCCAACAATTTGAGCAAGTCTCCAGAAAGCGTGGCGCGGTTGATCCGGCAGTCGCAGTGCGATCCCACGGCGCGCGGGATGGCTTTGTGGAGACTCGGTTCGTTGGGAAATCGCGGCGTTGAACCTGACAAGGTGCTGACCAGCTTGCTGAACTATGCACACGATCCGAGCGAGCACACGCGCTACTGGGCTGTAGAAGGATTGGCAATGCTGGGCAGCGACGCCACGATTGATCCGTTACTGGACGTCCTGGCCCACGACCGCTCGCCGCGAGTGCGCGAGCGTGCGGCAAGCAGCCTCGGCCAATCCGGCATGCTCACTCGGGAAGAGCGGCTGGCGGCCGTGCCGCATTTGCTGAATTTTGCCGACGACGATTCTCTGACCACGAATACGCGGGAACTGGTGTATGGCACGCTTCGCGTAATCACGGGCGCGGCCCTCGGCAATGATGCCAATGCCTGGCGCGCATGGTGGGCAAATCACGATCCCGCTCAAGCGCGTCCTCGCCAGAGCACGAAAGTTCTACGCGCCTAAGCCTTGGCTGAGGGCGTATTCTTTTGCATACATCGGTTTCGTTCGATCTCTGAATTCCTACACATATTCTGTCAGAGCTTGAGAAAATAGGCTTTCCAGAAATGGCAGGCTGGGAAACTCGACTATCTCTTGGGAGGGCTACGTTGACACACTTTTTCCAGAAGACCGCCAGACCACTCTTCGCAGTCCTACTCGCCGTCTTCATGGCAATGGGAGCAGTCTTGGCCGCACCGGCGCAGGAAAAGAAAGCCTCACAAACGGATGGCGTGGACAACACCAAGATGGGGGCATATCGAGCTATCGCCCAGCACGCGTACCTGGAATTTCAGAAAGGCGATTCCGCTGCTGCGGCTCAGCTTGCACGGAGTCTCGAGCGCGTGTGGGATAAAGGCGAAGACTACGGCGGCGACACCGCGCTGAAGAAAACACATCCCGATCTGTTCGAACAGATCGACAAAGCCATGGACGACTTCATCACGCCGTTGATGGAATACAAAACCAAAGCCCCTGATCAAGCCAGAATCAAAGCGGCTTTTAACGCCTACATGGAAAAACTCAAGCTCGCTGATTGAGCGCCGGCGCTTCTCGAACGCCGGGCGCTTTCTGCAGGTGAGAAGGGCCAGGTAAGGAGGCGGCTTACCTGTTTCCGTAAAAGCGAAATCTGACTATTGGGACGATGACCGACACAGGATGGCCTCTGAGAGATATTTCTGGCCATGAGTCCCATTCTCCCTCCCTATTGCGAACTGCCTGGAGTGCGAAACAGCCAACTCAGCAGTAGATGCGTGGGCCAGTAAACCAGTCCGACGATGACCATGAACGCAGCCGCAAGATGAACGGGAGCTGGTCCCCAGGCGCGGAGGAAGACCGGATCGCGGTAGGCATAGTTCATATTTAGCTCCGCCGGCAAAAAGCGTGAAACGATCAGAAGAACGGCGGCAATTGCGGCCTGCAAGCCTAGGGCGCGCCGGTCATAGCCGATTCTGCGCAGGGTCCAAAGAAGGACGAGGGGCAGCCCGACGTGAAAGGACGAGAGCAGGCGCACCCAAAGTGGATAACGTAGGTCCCACATGTAATCCGTTCCGCCGATCAGAAAACGTCCTGTCGTAAGCCGCCAGCCAACGTCCAGAATCCAAAATAGACCAGCGGCTAACGCGCTTACGGCCTGGCTCGAAAGCAGCAGCGGATTCGCCGACCAAATCCCAATAAAACTGAGGATCACCGCGACGTCGCACAGGTGCAACAGATTCGCCCAGCCCCATACGCGGAAATACGTGGGAAGCCAGACGACCATCCAGCACAAACCAACCCATCGGAGCACGGGAAAAGTGTTCGAGCCGAGCGACATACGCTTTGCCTTCTCGCTGCTTGAAGATGGCTAAGGCTATCACAACCGATTGCGCAGATTGGATTGCGCCAAAGCTGTTGTTTCGAGGCGCGACGGTGCGGAGTGTCTAGCGATAGCCCAGCTCGGAGCCGAGTTGTATGGAACTCGGCATGAAGGTGCCGGTGCCGCGAGCGACTTCTTTGCCGCGATTGTCTAGGAGGACGCCTTCGGCAATGTAGAGGCGCTTCGAGCGGCTGACGACCTGGCCACGCGCGAGAAGATAGCCTTCAGAGACCGGACGCAGAAAATAAAGCTGGAACGAGGAAGTTACGACAAAGAAGTCCGCGACGAGAGATTGCACGGCGAAAAAGGTGGCGTCATCGAGCGCTTTGAAATAAACCGCTCCGTGAATCGCGTGCGCGGCATGGTAGAAGTCCTCGCGCACGGGCATTTCAATTTCCGCGCTTCCTGCTTTCGGTATGCGAAGCCGCGGCTGGAACCATTTGTTTATCGGCGCGCTGTCATACATCGCAGTAAGCGTTTCAAAGTGTGTGCGTTCCATGGCGTATAGTCGGGTCCGCTCCGGGGATTCTAAACGATTCGGAATTTCAGCCCGCAGCCGAAGCAGCAGGGCCGAAATGCTCCTGGTGTTTGCGGAGCAGGAATTGGTCCGTCATTCCGGCGATGTAATCGCAGACGGCGACGTGACGCGCCTCGGTGGCGGCAGATTCTTCATGAGAAGGTGGCATCGAGCCCGGCGAATCGAGGTAGTACATGAAAAGCTCTTCGAGGCAGCGGATCGAGCGGTCGCGATCTTCGGTGATGGCCGGATGATTGTAAATGTGCTTGAACAGAAAGTGTTTTAGATCGGCGTTGCCCTCCGCGAGGGGTTTGCTGAAACCTGCAAGCCTCTGCGGGGCGCGCCGGATGTCGTCAACCGTTCTGGCGCCGGAAGCAAGCACGCGATGCTGCGTGGCGTCGATGAGATCAGTGGCGAGGCGATCAAGCACGAGTCGAAGAGCTGCGTTGAATTTCAGCTTCTCCCGTCCAGAGGGATAAGCAGAGTCTATTTGCGCGTAGGCTTCGGCGAAAATAGGAGCTTCCTTCTGCAAAACATCGAGATCGAGGAGCTCTGCTTCGCGCGCATCGTCGAGGTCGGCGGTGTTGTAGGCGATTTCGTCGACCCAATCGATGAGCTGACCTTCCAGCGGCGTGCGAAGGTCGAGAAGATATTCGGCAAGGAACGGGAATTCGGCGGCGGTGTAATCCTGCGAGTGCTTGACGATGCCTTCGCGGACCTCGAAGGTGAGATTCAAGCCGGGAAAACCGAGATAAGGGCTTTCGAATTGTTCGACGATGCGTAGCGCCTGGAGATTGTGATTGAAGCGCGAGCCGCGAGCGCGCATGAGCTCGTCGAGTTTTTTTTCACCGGCGTGGCCGAAGGGCGGATGGCCGATATCGTGGACGAGAGCGAGAGTCTCGGCTAGTTCCGTGTTAATGCCGAGCGCCGCGGCAACCGTGCGGGCAATCTGCGAAACTTCCAGAGTGTGCGTAAGCCGGTTGCGAAAGTGGTCGGAAAAACGGATGGTGAACACCTGCGTTTTGGCTTCGAGGCGCCGGAAGGCTCTCGAGTGGATGATGCGGTCGCGGTCGCGCGCGTATTCGCTGCGATAGGGATGCGCGGGTTCAGGAAAGCGGCGTCTGCGTGAGAGTTCCACACGCATCGCCCATGGCGCGCTAGCGGGAAGTGATTCGATGAGCGGCTCCGGCGAAGGACAGAAACATTACTGTCCATTTTCATTCTTGAGAGTCTTCAAGCCTTTGTCCGCTCGAACTTGCAGTGCAGAGTAACCAGACTCAGGACTTTGGCGCGAGCGTTTCCAGGCCGCGGTCCGCTTCCTCTGAGACTGCTGTATTCGGGAATTCTTTCTTGAGCTGCGTATAGACATCCGCAGCCTCTTTAGGATTGCTCTGCCGCAAAGTTTCGGCAAGCTCGAGAAGAACGAGAGGACGCGGCACGAAGACAGAAGGGTGATCCGCCAAGTCGCGGAAAACTTTGACGGCGTCGGCGGGCTTTCCGGTACGCTCGTAAATCACTCCGATTTGATACTGCGCCATGGCCACGAGTTCCTTGTCCTTGCCGGAGCTAATCTTCTTCAATTGTTCAAGAGCCTGATTGTGGCGCTCCAGGTCCTCATAACAAAGCGCCGCATAGTAAGCGGCGAGCCTGCCGGGATTCGTGTTCGGATATTTTTCGGCGACGGCGGAAAACTTTTTACCAGCGTCTTCCGCGCGGGCGAGTTCGGTCGGATAGAACGCCTCACCAGGATCGTTAGGATCGGGCGCTGCACCGATGCGCGCGGAGTAGGCCTTCGTAGCGAGGTCGAGCGCCGCGGTAGCCTGCACTGTCTGACGGTCGGTATAAAAGCGCCAGCTGAAATAGCCGACGCAGATAATCACGACCGCGAGGACCGCGGCTGCGAGAACCGTGGTGTGCGAGAAAACGGCTTCGGCGCCGTGCTCGATCGCATCGTGAATCTTGTCCTGCTTCAATTCCTTACGCGAAATATGTTCCGCCACAAACGCTCCTCTGCCTGGATTGGAATCTTCAATGCTAGCATAAATAGCGGATGAGCGGCCTCCGCGCGGGGCGGCTTATGTGCGCCCTCGTTAGAAATTACCTTTGCAACATGGAGGGGAAGAGACCGCAACTCCTGCTGCGGCGTGGGTGTTAAATTAGAGTGATGCAAGCTGCGTGTGTCCATTGTGGGACCGAGCATAAGCTGAAGGACGCCGACTCTGCCGTTCATCCAAAGGTACAGTTTAAGTGCTCGAAATGCGGAAAAACCACGGTTGTGGAGATGAAGCGGCGCCCGGACCAGACCGTTGTGATCAGCCCGCTTCCCTCGTTCGCCCGTGCCGACGCTTCCAGTTCGAATTTGCACCTGCCGCCGGAAGACGATGGATTGAAACTGCCCACCGACGGCGTGTTTGTGCTCGCCATCACCTCGGGGCCTGCGAACGGCGAGGTTTTTAGGCTGGCGAAACCGCGTGTGGTGATCGGGCGGAAGGGTGCCGACATTCCATTGAACGATCCGGAAATCTCCCGGCATCACTGCTTGCTGGAAGTGCGCGGCAAATTCATCAACCTGAAGGATCTCGATTCAACGAATGGCACGTTTTACGACGAAGAGCGCGTACGAGCGGCCATGTTGCAGGACGGTTCGGAATTCCGCATCGGTGAGAGCCGGATTCGCGTTAGCCTCCAGAAAAAATGACCCTCTTTCTGGTCCTGTGTTTCATTAAATTACGGCCTGAACTCGTTGCGACGTGAGTGTAAGATACAGACGACAGCTCTGCGCTTCCGACGCACCCGATGAATCGCCTCTCCGCCTGCCTGATCACCCTCAATGAAGACCATAATCTGCCGCGTGCCTTAGCGTCGCTGCGCGGAATCGCGGACGAAATCATCGTGGTGGACTCCGGAAGCACGGACAAAACTGCGTCCATTGCTCGCGAGCACGGCGTTGCTCTTTTTGAGCGCGCATGGACGAACTACTCAGAACAGAAAAACTTCGCGGCAGAATGCGCGCAGAACGAATGGGTCTTTTCGATGGATGCAGATGAAGAGCTGAGCAGCGCGCTGCAGACTTCGCTGCTCGATTGGAAGAAGCGCGAGCCGCAATCCAGCGTGTACGAGATGCCGCGCAAAACGTGGTATTTGGGGGCCTGGATCAAGCACTCGGGCTGGTATCCGGATTTCCAGCGGCGGCTCTACCGGCGGGATAAAGCGCAGTTTTCGGGAATTATTCACGAAGCGTTGCGGTTTGCAGGCAAACCGGGACGGCTCAATGGAGATTTGCTTCATTACACGGTGCGCTCGTTTGCCGAGCATGAGCAAAAGGTCGAAAGATATGCCGTACTCGCGGCGCAGCAGATGTATGCCGCGGGAGAGCGATCCTGGCGCTCCGCCTTATGGTTTGCGACGCCGTGGAGCTGGTTTCAGAACTATTTTCTGCGCGGCGGATTCCTCGATGGATATAGAGGCGCACTGATCGCACAAATGGCGGCGCGGGCCGTGCGCATCAAATACGAAAACCTAGGAAAGCTTGTGCGTGCGGCCGGAGAAGGGGATCGCGGATGAGGGTCTTGTTCGCCGACCTGGAACGCGAGTGGCGTGGCGGGCAGAGCCAAGCTCTGCTGACGTTGCTGGGTTTGCGCGAGCGCGGCAATGAAGTTGAATTGCTGGCCGCGCAAGATTCCCCATTGGCGAAACGCGCGGCCAAAGCCGGTATCGTGGCGCATCAAGTGCCGCGGCTTGGATTGCGCGCCTGGGCAGCGGTCACCCTTCGCGGATTGCTGGCTAAAGGCCACTTTGAACTTATCCATCTCAATGAACCACACGCCATGGCAGCAGCATGGATGGCGGGAGCCCACAAGGAGCTTCCCTTGCTGCTGTCTCGCCGCATTGGATTTCCGCTGAGAAAGAACCGCGTGTCGCAAGCGATGTACCGCGCTCTGGACCGATTCGTAGCGAACAGCCGGGATGTGGCTCAAAGTCTGGTCGATTCGGCGATTTCACGAGAAAGGATTTCGATTGTCAACGAAGGAGTGGAAGTCCCGCCACTGCCGACACGGGAGCAACGGAATAGCGCACGCAAACACTGGGGGATAAAAGACGATGAGTTTCTGTTCGGCTGTGTGAGCGTGTTTGTGCCAGAAAAGGGACAGCGGCATGTTATCGAAGCGCTGCCAAAGGTGAGAGCCGCACATCCCGAAGCTCGGGTGATCCTTGCAGGGGACGGCAGATGCCTCGCGGAGTCGCAGATGCTCGCGAAAGAACTGCAACAATCAGAAGCGGTGTTGTTCCCCGGTTTTGTGAATGATGTCGCACAGGTCTATGCCGCCCTGGATGCGTTTGTGTTTCCGTCGGAGTTTGAAGGGCTCGGAACGGCCTTGCAGGTTGGGATGGCTTTTGGGCTGCCGTGCATTTCGACTCAGCGCGGTGCTTTAGGGGAAGTTGTGGCCAATCAGCGGACCGCGCTGGTCGTTGATCCAAACGCCCAAGAATTTGCGGCGGCGATGCTGCTGCTGATGGCTGCTCCCGAGCTTCGCACCAGATTGGGCCAGGCGGCGAGAGAAGAGGTCATTGGGAGGTTTTCCGCGGAGCGCATGGTGGCGAATACGATCCAGGTTTACGAGGACGTCTTGAATCGAAGAACGAAAGTGTAACTGCGCTCCACCTCGACACCGGAAAGAAAGCGCCAACGGGCACGGAGGAAATTTTGCGCGAAGACCGGAAAGATAGTCGCACTTACGAACGCTCTCAAAAAAGGTGAAGCGCCGGGCGGCTCCTTCTCCTTCCGCACGGCGCTTCACGCTTTTTTAATTTTTGCGCAAGTTTTCTGACTTCTCTTGTTCCAGACGTTTCCTCCTATCCGCTCGCCGATTTACGTCAAGCTATCTTGGGGATTAAACAACCCATCGCCCTTTCGGCTCGAGGAATTCCACGCCAACTGCAAAGCCGTCGCCTTGTAGTGGCTGGCAATAAGCTACCCGGGCCGAGGAGCGAAACTCTCCGGTGCGCGATGCGAACATCAGCCGTTCGCCCTGTTCCCAGCGGCGGGTGCTCACCACCCGCGCGCCGCGCGCACTCACATTTTCCGTAAAAGTCGATTCCGTGCCGGGCATTCGGCGATGGCCGTCGAGCAAGACGGGGATCTCCATGGGAATCCGGCGCTCGACGCGGTTGAAGGGAAAAGCGTGCCTGTTGGATTTGACTAGCATTCGTCCTCATAGGCACGCGGCAATCCGCGTGAGGTTTTTTACATTGCTGCTGCTGGTGCGATGCTTCATGCCGTAGAGCGCGCGGTCCGCAGCGCCCAGAAGCTTTTCCGGCGTATCTCCATCTTCCGGAAATGCGGCAACCCCGGCGCTGACGGATAGCGCCGGCGGCTCAGCTTCGGCAGCGAGGCGTTCGCGAATTCTGGAAACGACGCGGGCAGCAATGTCCGTGCCGGCTTCCGGAAGCACGAGCGCAAATTCGTCGCCGCCATAGCGCGCGGCCGTATCAATGGCGCGAGAATGGCTGCGAAGAATCTTAGAGAGGCGAACGATGGCGCGGCTTCCTGTGAGATGGCCGTAGTGATCGTTGATCGTTTTGAGGCCATCCATGTCGAGAAGCACTACGCTGAAAGGGCGTTGAGTGCGTCGCGAACGGTCCAGTTCGGCTTCCAGCACGCTGATAAGACGGCGATAGTTGGCAAGGCCAGTGAGCGGATCGCTGACGGCCATCGAGCGAACTTGGTCAAAAAGGCGCGCTTGATCAAGGAGAGCTCCGGAGAGCATGACGACGTAACTGGCGGTTTTGCTTAGCTCTGCTAGAAAAAACGGGCCATCAAAGAGGTGGCGGGAAAACGCGGCGGAGAAGTGGCAAACCACGTTGAGCGATGCCACCGCAAACAGCGAATAGTCGTACAAGCTCGCGGCAGTCTTCTCGTTCTTGTTATTTCGGAGACGCTGCCCGAAACAGATGGCCGCGAGGAGGAACAGCATGCCGGGAAGCAAATCCCAGGGACGTGAGATAAAGCTGGCGACATGTGCCAGAGGCGCCGAAGGCGCAGCCAGGAAAGCAGCGCTCGTAAGATAGGTCGCGATGGCAACCACCAGAAGAGCACCGGCGGTTTCCTTGCTGGGCTGCCGCGCCGTCGGTATATAACGCTCCACAGCAATCGCGGAAAGCAGGAAGACGGCGAGTATCGTGCGGCCCACCATCCAGCCCATCGGGATTCTCGTCAGCGCAGCCGGGCCAGCTTGGAGCACATCGTTCAAACCGAAATAGCCGACCGTTTCAATGATGCCCGAGAGCACAAATCCGAAGGCCAGGATGAGCGCGGTGCGATCATGCGTGCCGCGGAACCGTACCAGCGCGTTTGCCGCGTAGCAAAAGCTGAGCAGGGTGCCGCCGACTTCAAGGTACAGGTAAGTCTCAGGGGAACCGGAGACGGCAGCTTGGCGCAGGTAGAAGATGGCGCCGAAAAACAAGAGGCCAAGGCCAACGGTAATCGCGATCAGGACGCGAGACCGCTCCTTCCGAAGAAACCCGACGATTTGGCCCCAACCACCCACGAAACCCCCCAAATGCCGAAGAAACAACTACAACCCCGTGAGAATGCAAGTTTGTGCCCTTTCCGGAGGGGAAATCTCAGTCTGTAAGTAGTTTATTTTAAGATACTTATAGGGAGCGTATCCGGCTGCGTTGGGAGGAAGTGTTCCGGCGAGACACTGCTTTGCATCGAGAAAGGCGGGTCTAAGGATTCTATCATCTTTGTTCCCTTAGAGTTACCGACAATTGGTACAGTATCAGGCTAAGAACTGCGACTGTCTCAGGGTGAGACAGTCTCACCTGGCAGAGTGTCTCGGCGGAGTCGCTTTTCCCAGGCTACAGCGTTGGTTTGGGGGGCGGAAGCTCGCGGGCCACGACGGGATCGCTAAAGCCGGAACTCTTGTGGGAGCCATCGCAGAACGGCTTATTGGCGGAATGTCCGCAGCGGCATAGACCAATGGCAGTGCGTCCAGCCAGACCAAAGGCTTGGCCTGCGGGATCGACAATCTCGAAGTCCCCTTCCACACGAATCGATCCGTTACTGTTGATAGTGATCTTGGCAGCTGCCATTCTGTCCTCCGAAAAGGTGAGAGCGCGTTCGGCGGTTTATCGCTCATCACCGGACGCGTTCTCTAGACTACGCAGAGTTTGCTGGGAACTCAAGGAAGCGGCTCAACACCCTAGAAACTTAATACTTGGGAACGCTGGGATCGACTTCCTCCGACCAGGCAAGGATTCCACCCTTGAGATTGAGAATTTTGCGGAAGCCGGTCTTGCGGAGGAAATCGACAGCTTCTGCCGAGCGCTTTCCGCTGCGGCAATGCGCGACGATTTCACGCGAAGAGTCCAGCTCGTGGACGCGACGCGGCAATTCGCCGAGCGGAATCAGGTGACCCTTCAGATTGCAAATCTGAAACTCGTGCGGCTCGCGAACATCCAGAATGAAGAGATCATCTCCGCCGTCGAGGCGCGATTTCAACTGGCGCGGTGTAATCTCCGGGACCTGCACATCCGGGCCGGGAGCTTCTTCGCCACGTACGCCGCAGAATTCGTAGTAGTCAATGAGCTTGTTGATGGTGCGATGCTCGCCGCACATCGGGCAGTTCGGATTCTTCCGCAACTTGAGCTCGCGGAACTTCATGCCGAGCGCGTCGAACAGCAGCAAACGTCCTACAAGGCTATCGCCGGCGCCCAAAATCAACTTGATCGTTTCCATCGCTTGGATAGAGCCGACGATTCCTGGCAACACACCCAGGACGCCGCCTTCGGCGCAAGACGGTACTAACCCCGGCGGAGGTGGTTCCGGATATAAGCAGCGGTAGCAGGGCCCTTCCGGCATTCCGAATACTGTGGCTTGCCCTTCAAAACGAAAGATCGAGCCGTAAACATTTGGCTTGCCGAGAAGGATGCAGGCATCGTTGACCAGATAGCGCGTAGGAAAATTGTCGGTGCCATCGACGATGATGTCGAATTCCTTGAATAGTTCAAGCGCGTTTTCGCTGGTGAGTTTTGTTTCGAAGGCATCAATCTGAATATTAGGGTTGAGGTTAGACAGCCGCTCGCGCGCCGCTTCGCTTTTAAATTTGCCGACGTCGCTGGTCCCAAAGGTGACTTGCCGCTGAAGATTTGTGAAATCCACCACATCGAAATCGACGAGTCCCAGCCGCCCGACGCCAGCCGCCGCTAGATACAAACCTAGCGGCGCGCCCAACCCTCCCGTGCCGATCATCAGGACCTTGGCGTTTTTCAGTTTGAGCTGACCCTCCATGCCCACCTCGGGCATAATCAGGTGGCGGCTGTAGCGAAGAATTTCTTCGTTAGTCAGGCTCGTGGCCGGCTTCGCTCCGGTTTGCGGCGGTAGTGTTGTGGCCATTGCAAAAACTCCCTGTCAATCAAAGGTCAGATAGCGTTTTCGAATGAACCGCCGGCGATGGACGGAATGATGCTGATCGTGTCCCCGTCTTTCGTCGGCGTATTTTCCTGCCTCAAATAACGAATATCCTCATCGTTGAGATAAACGTTTACGAACGCGCGCAGCTTGCCGTCTTCCGTGTAAAGGTGTTTGCGCAGCTCTGCGAATTGGCTGGTGAGCCCACCGAGCGCCTCGCCAACGGTCGCCGCGGTAATTTCAGCAGAATCGCGTTTCCCCGCATAGACTCGCAGCGGTGTTGGAATCATCACTTTGACAGACATCTCGAGTTCTCCCGTACTTCCAGACGCCCTCTAGCTTGCGGCGCTTACAACGACTGTCTCAATCTTCTCTTCGATATACCCGGACCTGTCGTCCTTTAATTGCCAGCAAGTCATATCCTGCGGAACGCCCGCATGAACACTAACGATAATGTAGCTATACCAGGGCCAAGCGTGCTCGCGATCGAAGTCGCTGGGCTTCGCCGGGTGGTCAGGATGCGAATGGTACCACCCGACCACTTCCAGTCCTTGCGCCTGCGCGGCCTTTTCAGCTTGCAGTACGTCATCCGCGGTAACTGAAAATCGATTGCGCGGCGAGTCATCGCGCCGGTTTACAAGTGGGACAAGGGCACGGATACAGCGCGAAAATATTCCGCCGTTCGTTTCCGAGCCGCTCACCTCGATGAGATCATTGTCCCGCCCCAGTAGCGCGCCGCAGCATTCGTACGGATACGCCTCGACGCCATGCTGGCGAATCCTGTCCGCCAGCTTCGCACTGATCCCGACCCGGAGCACATCGTTCATCGGAGGCTCACTCTTCATCCCAAAATCGTTCGGTCAGGTACTTTGACGCGGAATCGGCAAAAACGGTGACCATCACTGCGCGCTCGTGCGGTCCAACACGTTTCGCCGCGTGAAAACATCCGAGCAGCGCGGCGGCAGCACTGGGACTTACCAGAAGGCCCTCTTCCTGCGCGATACGTTTCACCATGCGATAGGCTTCTTCCGTGCCGACCTCGAGATTCGTGTCCGCGAGTGTGTCGTCATAAATCGCCGGGCGAAGTGCGGTCTGCATGTGCTTCCAGCCTTCCAGTCCGTGAAAGGCCGCATCGGGCTGAAGACTTATGCAACGAATCGATGAATTAAGCTCCTTCAATCGGCGCGAAGTGCCCACAAATGTTCCACTAGTTCCAAGAGCAGCCACGAAATGCGTGATGCTTCCGCCGGTCTGCTCCCAAATCTCGTTCGCGGTGGTGTGGTAGTGCGCCTGCCAGTTCGCCGGATTGCTGTACTGATCCGGATAAAAATATTTTTCCGGCTCGGCCGCAACAATCTGATGAACCCGCCGAATCGCGCCGTCCGTACCCTCGTCGCCCGAGGTGATGACAAGCTCGGCTCCAAGAGCGCCAAGGATGCGTTTGCGCTCTTGGGAGGCGCTGTCCGGCAGGCAAAGCTTTACGCTATAGCCGAGCGCCGCGCCGATCATGGCGTAGGCAATCCCAGTATTGCCGCTGGTGGCATCGATGATGGTCTTGCCGGAGCGCAAATCACCGCTCGCCAGACCCGCCTGGATCATGCTCAAGGCCGGGCGGTCCTTGACCGAACCACCGGGGTTGAACCACTCCGCCTTGGCATAGAATTCGACATTGGGAAATTGGTTGCCGATTCTAGAAAGATGCAAGAGAGGCGTGTTACCAATCAGCTCGAGCACAGACTGCCCGGTCCGCCCACCAGGCTTTCCGGCACGGAGTGAGGACGCGTCCTCTGAGGCTGCGATGGGTTTAACGGTGGCCATGGTCTTCAATCGTCCGGCAATCTCCAAGATATGCGACCAGTTTACTCCGACTTAGATGCGGCGCGCCAGTTTGATGGTATAGCCTGATTTTAGCGGTAGTTAGAGGAATCACCCTAACAGCACTAGAGAATAGTAGGTGCGGTCGAGAAGCACCCTGAGGATACCTGCCACGCTTGTGTTAACACCCTTCAAAGGTCCGGCGTCTTGCAGAGCGGGATGACAACAGGAGTCGGCATATCACGCGCTGGAACCACTATTGACTCGCGCCTCACAATCAAGGACTGTCAAGCGGTGACCACCACGCCTGCCCCCGAACCCACGGGCGACTCTTCGCTGGTGCTGGCTGCACGCGGAGGCGACCGCGCTGCTTTTGGCGGCTTGTACGCGCGGTACGCGCGCATGGTCCACGGCATTCTGTTGGCGAGAGTCCCCGCAAACGATGTGGACGATCTCGTTCAAGATGTTTTTCTGCGCGCCCTGCCTCGCCTTTCTGACTTGCGTGACGTCGCGCGGTTCGGGCCATGGCTGGCAGCCATCACGCGCAACCGTGCCAATGACTACTACCGGCAGACTCGCGGGGTTGCCGCTGTGACGGAGAGCCTGCCAGAAGATGAGGCGCATCTACCCGCCGCGAACACCTCTTCCGATCGGGAGGCGGCGATGATTCTGGCGTTGGTTCGCAGCCTCCCGGAAACGTATCGCGAACCTCTGATCCTCCGGCTGGTGGAGGGCATGACGGGGCCCGAAATTGCGGCGCGGACCGGTCTTACTCCGGGTTCCGTCCGAGTCAACCTGCACCGAGGCATGCAGCAGCTTCGCGAGAAGCTAAGCCAGGCTTCGCTCGGCGTCACGAATCGGCCAGATTCCTCTGGCCCCAACAATCTAGCGCCGCCGGCAAAGAATTTCTTGCGCAGAAGGAATGAGCTATGAATGACGATTACCTTTGGGATGGTTCTGGCGAACCCGACCGGGAGATTCAAAAACTGGAAAACACTCTCGCCAAGTTCCGCCATGAAGGTCGGGCGCCGGAGTTTTCGGAGATCACTGCAGCGCAGCAACCGCGATTTTGGAAGCGCCTTGTGCCTTCGCGTTGGTCCTTCGGCCTCGCAGCTGCAACTGCAACCATCCTGTTTATTTTCGCATTCGGGATTCTCCAGTGGAGTCAAAAGCCGAACACCGCTTCTGGGCCGGGATGGGACGTTGAAAGCCTCGCGGGCGCTCCACAAGTGGAATCGAATGCCTTCGGACAAAACACCGGAACCGCCAAGCTTGGCGTCGGCCAAACACTGGTCACCGATGGCCGTTCCAAGGCCAACATTTCGATCGCCGATATTGGCACCGTCAACGTGGAACCGAACACCCGCTTGCGTTTGATCGCCGGGGTGAACGGACACAATCGGCTCGCTCTGGATCGCGGGACGATTCACGCTTACATCTGGGCGTTGCCGGGTGTGTTCACGGTGGATACACCTTCCGCCACCGCCGTTGACTTGGGCTGTTCCTACACGCTCGAAGTGGACGATTCGGGCGCCGGGCTTCTCCGAACGAGACTCGGTTGGGTTGGTTTTAAGCTGGGTGGCCACGAAGCTTTTATCCCTGCCGGTGCGGTTTGCGCAACGCGTCCCAAAGTTGGCCCCGGCACACCGTACTTTGACGACGCCTCCGCATCGTTTCGCGAGGCCCTGTCCAAATTTGATTTTGCGGCGGGCGCGCCCGAAGAGCGCAGCACCGAACTCAGCAAAATCCTTGCGGAATCGCGCCAGCGTGACGCACTCACCGTCTGGCATCTGCTTGCTCGAGTCGGCGAATCGGAGCGCGGTTCCGTTTACGACCGCCTGGCCACGCTTGTTCCGCCTCCCCCGGGAGTCACCCGCGACGGCATATTGCGTCTCGACCAAAATATGCTGGACTCCTGGTGGAACCAGCTGGGCCTTGGCGACGTTTCCCTGTGGCGCACGTGGGAACGATCCTGGTCTCCCGCCAAATCGTGAGGATCACTTCCTTGTCGCCAGCCAAAACCATCACTGAGAATCCGCTTCTCAACACTTAGCTAACCCCTGCTCGCTTTACAGAACTCTCGGCATTTACTAGGCTATGAGCACCATGTGGAATGTCGAAGAGAAGTTCACACCAAAACAGATCGAAAGCCTAGCGGCGCTCGGCTTTGCCGTCGGCAGCACGCGCGGAGTCGTCCGCGTGGAAAAATACGGCAGCGGCGCGGAATTCCGCAAAGGCACGGACGACCTTTACCAAATGACGGTTGTGCCGACAATCATGTTAAAGGGACGCTTCACCCGCCTTTGGGACGCCGGCTACCAGAAATTTCTCCTCACCGACGACGGCTTGAAGCTGCCCGCGCTCGCGACGCATCTCGAGAATCTTCGAAAGTTCAACGAAGAGCTGCTTACCGCACTGGGTGTTCCGACTTTTTACAACGAAGCGCTCGGCTCGGTCAGCCAAATCAGCGTCTATGACCGCGTCAAAGGCCGTGCCGGCGACGATCCCGACATAACAGTCGGCGCACACGAGCCTGGGGCCGGACATTAAAACTAAGCACTTTTCTGCTCTGACTTTTCTTATTTCGATTTGCTTTTCTCTAGCTGACGCCGGAATTGCTCCACGTCCACGCGATGCTTGGCGGCTTTGCGCGCGCCAATAAAAATCACAGGAATGTCCAGACCGTAGCGTTCCTCGAGAACCACATCCTTTTCGATATTCACTTGGTGCAGAACGGCGGCGAATTCTTGCAACAGCGGCGCAATGGCCGCTTTAGCTTCCTCGCAAAGATGGCAACCTGGCCGCGTGTAGAGAGTCACTTCTCGCGGGCCCGCGGCGGCCAAGCGCGCGTCCTCTGGATGCCCCTTCACGGTTTCGGATTCGAGTATTTTTTAAACGGTCCGGCGTAAGGGTGAAACGCGCGCGCCCGGTAAAGTTCCGCGATTTGCCGCAGGTGTCCCAGATCGTGCGAAGCCCACTCGCTGAGCATTTCATGCAGCGTGATGGTGCCGAGTTCGGAATGGATCGCATCGCGCTCGCTGGAGTCTGGCGGAATGCTCCTCAACAGAATCACCGTTGAGCGCCGCGTCCTGATGAAGTACGCAAGAATCTCATTCGCCGACCCGCGGGCGTAGTCGCCGATCACAATCGTGCCCGTCGCGTCAAACTTCGGCAGCGTCGGAGTTTCCTCGGTGACGATGCGGCGTGTCCTATCGGCGTACACCTCTTCGATATCCGCGAGATGACTGAGCACTTCCGCGATCGACCACCGCTCGGCCGACGGCTTCCACCGCAACAGGTCTTCCGGCAAATCACGAAGCATCGTTTCGAGCAGAATCGGCGTCTTTTCAAGGAGCAACAGGGCGGGTTGGATGGATAGCGTGCTGGCCGGCGCGGTAGTTCGAGCTACACCTTGCTGCATGGGGGGACCTCCCAAGCGATAACTGCATCTTACTCGAAAAGGCCGCCAAAAGTTGAACTGGCGCATAATGAGTAACAGGGACGGAGGAAGCGAGGCATGGGAAGAATCGTGGCATTGATCGACGAGCTATTTTTTCAAATGAAGGTCGCGGAAACCGCAAAGCACCTCGGTTTAGAGTTGAAGGTGGCCACGACCGGTGACGCGCTCATTGGCCTGCTGGAACCGGCGCCAAACCTGGTCATCGTGGACTTGAACGCGCGCAGCCAGCCGCTCGCGGCTATCGAGCGTGTGCGTGCGGCACAAAAGGATCTGAGGGTCATAGGCTTTCTCTCTCACGTGCAGCGCGATCTGGCGGCACAAGCGCAAGCGGCGGGATGCAATGAAGTGATGCCGCGCTCGGCGTTTACCCAAAACTTGTCCGCCATCCTGAGCACGGCAAAGGACTGACGTGAATTTTCAAAAAAATGCGCGAAGTTCACCGGCCATTGTTCTGACTGTTCTGGCTGTGCTGTTCGTATTCTTCATGACTGGCGTCTCCGCGCAGGAGTCCAGTTCCGATTCTTCCGTGCCGCCCACTTCTCCGAACGGCCCATCCGCTGCGCTTCGCGACGTTTTAATGGCCGCCTGTTCGCAGAGCCAGAATGACTTTGCCCGATTCCTCACCGCGCGCAACAAAGAAGCGTTTAACCGCATGGCGCCTACAGCGCGCGTGGCCTTCATGAAACGATTCGTGCTCCTCAACGAGGCCGGCAAACCCTCCGTCACCGCCAATCCTTCCGGCCGTCCCATCGTGCGCTGCGACACTCCGGCAGGTGCGGCAGAGATCCAGATCGGCGGCGCCGACACCCGCGACAATGTGGCATTCATGCCCGTGCAGTTGCGCGACGCGACGGATACGACAAACGCCAGCGCCATCCAGGTCAACATGGGCCTAGTGCGCGAAAATGGCGAGTGGAAAATCCTCTCCCTCGGCGTTGTTCTTCTCGATTTGCCTTCCTTGGAATTGGAATGGGATTCGGCGGAGGCCGACAAAAATGAGCTAGCCGCCGTCGAATCGCTCAAGGACATCGCCGATGCCGTCGAAAACTTTCGACGAAAGTACACGCGGCTGCCCGCTTCTCTCTCGAGTCTCGGGCCTCCCCTGCGCGGTCCAGCTAGCGCGGATGCGGCGCAACTCTTGGATTCAGATCTGGCTGCGGGCATGAAAAATGGCTATTCCTTCCGTTACGTCATTGTCGGCGCCAGCGGCCTGGGCGCGCCCGCGAAGTATGAGCTTGCCGCAACGCCGCTGAGCTATGGCCGCACCGGACACCGCTCCTTTTTCCGCGATGGAGAGGGAACTCTTCGCGCCGCGGACCGTCAAGGCGCGGTCGGCAGCGCGTCTGACCCAAGGATGCCAGAGCACTGATGCCTGCTGCCCCTAATGCGTTAATCCCTAGGGCTTGGTTCTGATCGTTGGATACTGAATCCCTAGCTGTTCGAGATAGCTCTTATAGCGCTCAGGATCGTAATAATATTTTTTCAGTTGCGGCGCGAATTTCTCCATTTTTTCTTTGTTCATCTCGATCGCCGGCTTGTCGTCAGGGCCCAGAAACGTTTCGTAGTGAACGTCCTTCGTCTGAACATTCCTGAAATAATCCCAGGCTTGCTGCACGAGTTGCGGCTGAAGGAAAAAGTCGAGAGCCGTAAGGGCCTGCACCTTGGCGCCTGCGGTCGAGCCTTTGTGAGCGATGGGAGTGGCCATTGCCACTCCATTTGCCCAGCTGTGCCCCGGCAGATTAGGAATGTTTGCCGGATACATTAGGTACACCATCGGCACATTCCAGGAGACATCGCCGATGTCGTCTGATCCTCCGCCAGTAGGTTTCTTGACCGGCTCTGTGAGTGGCTCGATTTTTTCTTTCAAGCCCTCCACTTTTGCGCCAATTTCCTTCTGAAGAGCCTTCGCCAGTGTCTGATCTGCGTCGCTCCACTTCGGCATCCCAACGGCCTCGATGTTTTTCTGCTGTGTTTCCGCGACCACCTTGTTCAAATATGGCGGCCACGCTGATCCAACCAGCTTATGATCCACCGTAGTCCCCGTCATTTTCGCCGCCGAATCCGCGATCGTGTTTCCCAGGTCGTAGAGATCCTTGATGTGCGGATAATCCAGCTCGCGGAAGTAGTACCAAACAGCTGCTTCCGAAGGCACGACATTAGGCTGATCTCCGCCATTGATGATCACACGGTGCGAACGCTGCGCGGGACGCAGGTGCTCGCGCCGAAAATCCCAGCCGGTATCCATCAGCTCAACGGCATCCAGCGCGCTGCGTCCTTCCCAAGGCGCCGCAGCCGCATGGGCCGCCTTGCCATGGAAGAAATATTGTACGGAGACGAGCCCGCTCCACTCCCCATTGCCCGTGCCGTACGACGTCGAAAATTCCGACTCCACGTGCGCGCCTAAAACGATATCCACATCCTTAAACAATCCCGCTCGCACATAAAATGCCTTCGTTCCCAGCAATTCTTCCGCAACGCCGGGCACAAGCTTGATCGTCCCAGCAATGTGGTGTTCGTCGATGAGCTTCTTTAACGCCAGAGCCGCGGTAGCATTCACCGCCATTCCGGAGTTATGTCCTTCGCCATGCCCCGGCGCGCCTTCGACGATGGGGTCGTGATACGCCACTCCGGGTTTCTGCGAGGCGCGAGGAATGCAGTCGAGGTCTGTGATAAACGCGATCACGGGTTTGCCGCTCCCATACGTGGCCACCCACGCGGTTGGGACTCCCGCCATGCCGTGCTCCACGTGAAATCCATTTTTCTCGAGGATCCCGGTAACGTAGCGCGACGTCTCGTATTCCTGGAAGCCCAGCTCGCTAAAGCTGAAAATTTCGTCCACCATCTGCTGCGTGAGCGTCTGGAGCTTGTCGACTTCCGCTATGGCTTCCTGTTTGAGGGCCGGTAGTTGCGCCGTTTGCTGCGCGAACAATCCGCAGGGCATCAGCAGAAGCGCTGCAAGACAGCCCACTGCACAAAATCTCGTCATCCCATTCTCCTGTCAGCGAAATGAGCGGGCATATTACATCGGGTATTGCGAAATAGGGGAAAGAAAGAATCTCCCGTTTGTGCGGCGAAAGAGTTGGCGCTACTATCGTGCGATTCAACATGCGCCCAGTATCGGTCCGAAAACTCTTTCTGTTCCTGGCACTTGCCCTTTTCACTCCCGTCGGGGCGACGCCGCAGCAGTCCGGCTCCGCCTACGGCCCGCTTCCCGTGTTCGAATTTCACAGCGGATTCTGGATCAACCTGCATCACATGCTCTACTACGAGGCCAGGCTGCGAGCATCGCCGCCTGCGCCCGCTCAGAAGGGCAGCGCGGGTCCACAAATAAGATTGAAAATCATGAAAGATGCCGCCGCGGCCCTCACCCCCGCCGAGCGTCTTGTTTGGGACAGCTCCGTCGAGTACTACGTGGCGAACTACGTGAACAAAGACTTGCTCTTCAATAACGACCTGATCCTCCTGAAAAATCAGCTCGGCGATTTTGAGGACTGCGACGAACTCTCCGGCACGCGGAAGAAAACCTGCGACGCCGGCCTGTCTCCTAAGTTGACCCAGGTATTGGAAGCCGCGGCGCCCGTCTATCGTGCTCATCTGTGGACCGAACACGACCGTACGAATCGCCGCTGGGTCGCCCGGGTGGCGCCTCTCGTCGAAGAACAGGGTGTTGGCATTTCCCAGCGGCTGGCGGACATCTATCAGACGAAATGGCCCAAAGCAAAAATCCGCGTCGATGTGAGCGCCTATGCAAATCCGACGGGCGCCTACACCACGCTTGATCCACTACGCGTCACTATTTCGAGCTTGGACCCGCGTAATCAAGGCGACGCCGCCTTTGAAGTTCTTTTTCACGAAGCTTCGCACGGCATCGCCGAGCCCGTTCAATCGGCGATTATTCGCGAATGCCGCCAGCGCGATAAGGCCATTCCCCGCGACCTCTGGCACGCGTTAATCTTTTACACTACGGGCGAAGTGATCCGGCCCCTCATGACGTCCGCCGACAACTCGCCACCGGCAATGGAGGACGCCGTCAAACCCAATACCAATCGTCCTCCCACCAGCCGCAAAGAAGTGTATGTTCCCTACGCCATCCGCGAAGGCCTCTACGAGCGCGGTTGGAAAGACTATCTCCAGCTTCTCACCCGCTTCTGGCAACCGTATCTCGACAACCAATCGACGTTTGACGACGCTGTCGCCCGTATGGTCTCCGCTCTTTAGCGTCCCCCACGCCGACCACGATCACCAATCAATTGCATGCGGGTTTGTTTATTGCGGCTCTAAAATTTTCCGTTGCGCAGCCATGCCCGGACCTCCGCTTCCACGGAAAATGCCTGGGCAGGGTCTTTAGTGTAGCGAGCATCCAGATTGTAGGCCTGTTCTTCATACGGCACGACCATCCACAGGCCGGATTCGTTCAAGGCTTTGAAGTAACCAGCCATCACTCTTTCGAGCCCTATAACAGAAAACTGTGTCACATGGACGAGGGTGTGAAATATCGTCCGCAGCGTCGGCTGCCGGTTGAAGAGCGCGACGTCGATGAATGGTATCGCCGTCATGTGTGCCGCATCCGGCACGACGCGCGCACCGCCCGCGCGAACACGCTCGTAAAAAGGCGGGTAGGGAATTACGCCGCCAGTCTTGGATCCATCCTTTATCCTCAAGCGCTCCAGCACGTCGCTGGGAAAAAAAGGCCGCAGTTTGTCTTTTACGACCTCCGGAAGCGGGTCACTGAGGGGGCGGTAGTGATCGCGCTGCTGCTGCATCCATGCAACGGCTTCACCAATCAATCCAGACAATTCTGCAGGGGTGAACTTCGGAGGCTCCACGAACACTTTCCTTACGGTGCGTATTGCCAATTCTATTCGAAGGATGGCCCAAGAAACGTCAAGTGACGGCTGTATTTATCGTAGCACGGAGCCGCGCACTTTCTTTTCACGCAAGAGTGTATTCGACGCTCCACCCGTGTCCGGCCGGTTGCGGAATTGCCTGCCGTTCCCAGTGGTCCTTGCTGGCCCGCACGGCGGTTAGCCGCAAATACTCCTATGTCGGCTATAGCGAAATATGCTATAGATGCGTCATGCGCCCTTTCCTCCTTTCCCGTGACACCTTCCACATTCTCGTCGCTCTCGCCGACCGCGACCGCCACGGCTATTCCATCATGCAGGAAATCGCCGAACGCACGGGCGGCGAGATTCGTCTCAGCCCTAGCACGCTCTACAGCGCCGTTAAACGACTCCTCGAACAGGGCTTCATCGAAGAATTGGAAGAGCGCCCAGACCCCGAACACGACGACCAACGCCGCCGCTACTATCGCCTCACCAAAACCGGTAAACGTGCCGCCATGGAAGAGGCTCGCCATCTAGAGAAGTTGCTCTCCGATGCTCGCGCCTCCGGCCTGGCTCGCAAACGAGCCTAGTCAATGTCGCGTGCCGCCAAATCGCAAGCCGGCGTTCTCCGCCTTTATCAGCCATTCCTCTGGCTTTACCCGGCCGAGTTTCGCGACGAATACCGGCGCGAACTCTGTCTCGCCTTTGTGGACCGCTGGCGCGAGGAGCACTCCATCGCCGGTGCGCTCTTTGTCTGGCTCCACGCCATTTTCGGGATTTTTTATCAAGCGCCAAGGGAGCACTACCACATGATCATCCACGATCTTCGCTACGCCTTTCGCATCCTCCGCAAAGATTTCTCCGTCACAGCCGCGGCCATTCTGATTCTCGCGCTCGGCATAGGCTCGACCACGCTCGTCTTCAGTCTTGCGAACGGCCTCCTCTTGCGCCCGCTTCCCTATTGGCAACCGGAGCGCATCATCGCCGTCACCGAATCCAGCCCCAAGGATCCCAACGAAACTACGCAGATTTCCTTCCCTAATTATTTCGACATTCGCAATCGCACGCGGCTACTCGAGGACATCGGAGTTTATGACAACAATCAGGCCGCAGTCAGAGGCGAAGGTTCCGCAGAGCGCATCCCCTCTGCAGTGGCCAGCGATGGAGTGTTCCGCGTTCTCGGCGTCGAACCCCTTCTTGGCCGCGCCATCTCACCGGAAGACGATACGCCCGGCGGTCCGAAAGTCGTCCTGCTCAGCGAAGAGCTCTGGCAGCGCCGCTACGGCCGCGATCCTCACATTCTGGGCAGAACTCTCCAAATCGACGATTCACGCTGGACCGTCATCGGCGTCATGCCCGCCCGTTTTCATTTTCCGGACCGCGCGGATCTTTGGTTTCCGCTGCAAATGAACCCTCTGAAAGCTCGCCGCACCGACTATTTTCTGCGGGCTATAGCACGCCTGAAGCCTGGCGTTTCCGTCGAGCAAGCTACCAGCGAGCTAGAGTCGCTTCTCGAACAAATTCACCGCGAAAATCCAGCCGTCAATAACAACTGGAGCGCTCGCGCAATTCCGATTCGCGATTTTGTCGCCGGCCCCTACCGCAAAGCCGTTATCACGCTCTTGGTAGCGGTAGGCCTGCTGCTTCTCATCGCTTGCGCGAATGTCTGCAATCTTCTGCTCGTCAAGGCTTCCGCCCGCGTCCGCGAAATCGCCATCCGGGCCGCGCTTGGCGCGACTCGCCGCCGGCTTCTTCGCCAGCTCGTCACCGAAAGCCTTCTTCTCGGCCTCGCCGGTGGCGCGCTTGGCGTGCTCCTCGCCTACCTAGGAATACCAGCTCTACTTTCCCTCATCCCCGTCAATCTCCCTCTTTGGATGAATTTCTCCCCTGATTCTCGAGTTCTGGGTTTTGCCGTTGCCGTCTCTCTGCTCACCGCCCTTGGCTTCGGCATCGTCCCCGCCTTCGGTTCATTCCACGCTGATCTGACCGATTCGCTCAAAGAAGGCGGCCGTGGAGGCACGTCCGGCACACGCAGCAAATTCATGCGTCAAGGCCTCGTCATCGGCGAAGTCGCTCTTTCGGTGATCTTGCTCGCTGGCGCCGGCCTCATGATTCGCAGTTTCCTGGCGCTCCGCATGCAGGACCTTGGCTACCATCCTGAAAATGTCTTAACGGTCAGCATCGATTATCCCGAGAGCCGCTATCCTGATGGCGCTCCCGCCCGCGCGATGCTCCGCCGCCTCACCGAAGAAGTCTCCTCCGTCCCCGGACTCATCTCCACCTCGTTCAGTTCCGGTATTCCTCTGAACGACGGCTGGGGACGCCTCTTCACTATCGAAGGCCATCCACTCGAGCTCAAGGACATGACCTTCATCAACCACATCGTAGTGACCCCGGGATATTTCCGCACGCTCGACATACCGCTGCTCCAAGGCCGCGATTTCACGGAAGACGATTTCGACGCTCCCCGGATTGTTATCGTCAGCGATTCCTTCGCCAAAAAGAATTGGCCCAAGGAGAGCCCCATCGGCAAGCGCATTCGTTTCGGTCCGCCAAAAAACAGTGAACCGTGGCACACCGTCGTAGGCGTGGTTGCTGACAGCAAGCATGGCACCTACAAGGGCGAAGACCGCGCCAGCGTCTATCTTCCCTACAACTCGGAGATCACTCCCAACGCCTTGCTTGTTCGCACCGCCGGCGATCCGTTACAGCTACAGCAATCCCTCAGATCCCGCATTGTCGCCTTCGACTCCGATATCGTCGTAAGCCGCGTCTTCAGCCTCGAGCAAATTATCGACCGCGCCGGGTGGCAGGATCGCTTCCTCACCGTTCTGTTCTCCTGCTTCGCCGCGCTGGCTCTCCTGCTCGCCGCCGTTGGCCTCTATGCCACGATCTCCTACTCCGTTTCCCTCAGCACTCACGAGATCGGCATTCGTATGGCCCTCGGAGCCTCCGCCTCTCGCGTTCGCGCCATGATCCTGCGACAGGGCATGACCCTGGCCGCCGCCGGCCTCTTCATCGGGATCGTCGTAGCCTTCGCCCTCGCGCGCCTGCTCAAAACTCAGCTCTACCAGATTTCGCCCAATGACCCGGCCACCTATATCGCCGTGCCCATTCTGCTAATCCTCGTCGCCGCTCTGGCTGCCTTTCTGCCCACCCGCCGCGCCACCCGCGTCGATCCCGTCATCGCCCTCCGCCATGAGTAATTCCAATCCCAACCGGCAGTAGCGTTTGTCGGTGAACCCAGGTTGTGCTAGGCTTTGCGGTGCGGAAATAAGCTTGGCTACGCGCCACGCAAGTCCCAGCGTCGCTTACGTTCTCTCCTTGCCGTTCCTCATCCGAGCTTTCCCGAGGGGAAGACTCTCTCTGGAGAAAACAAACGGCAGGCGGGATTCGAGAACCGGCTTCCTCGGAGCCGACGCAGTCAAAAGGAACTGGATAAGCCCATGTCCGGTACACAAACAGCTTCAAAGACCGAAAAAGAAACCGTCGAAATCAAACTCGCGCATTCCCCTGATTCCGACGATGCTTTTATGTTTTACGCGCTGGCTACCCACAAGCTCGCAACGCCAGGCTACAAATACACCCACGTCCTTTCCGACATTCAAACCTTAAATGACGCGGCACTCACCGAAACTTACGACGTCACCGCGCTAAGCTTTGCCGCCTACCCCACTCTGCGGGATAAGTACGTCCTGCTTGATTGCGGCGCCAGCTTTGGCGAGAATTATGGCCCCATCGTCGTCGCGTCTAAATCCCTGAAAAAAGAGGACTTGGCTGGCAAACGCATCGGCGTGCCCGGATTGAAGACAACCGCCTACCTCACGCTGAAGCTCTTTGAACCACACTTTGAACCGGTGGTCATGGCTTTCGACAAGATCCTCGACGCCGTCAAGAATGAAGTCGTTGAAGCCGGCCTCTTGATCCACGAGGGGCAGCTCCTCTTCCCCCAATTGGGAATGCACCGTGTCGTGGACCTCGGCGTTTGGTGGCATGAGCAAACCGGGCTTCCGCTGCCGCTTGGCGGTAATGCCGTCCGTCGCGCGCTTGGTCCGGCCTTGGGATTGCAAATCGCTAAAACGATCAAGGATAGCGTCGAATACGGCCTCGAACACCGCGAAGAAGCCCTGAATTACGCCATGCAGTTCGCCCGCGACATGGAAGCCGAAATTGCTGACAAGTTCGTCGGCATGTACGTGAATCGTTGGACCCTCGGTTACGGCGATCGGGGTAAACATGCCGTCCGGGAGCTCATCGAGCGCGGCACTGCCGCTGGCCTGCTTCCTGGACCGCCGGATGTCGAGTTCCTCTGTCAACAGTAACAAAATAAAAAACTTAGCAAAATTCCGCCACAAGTTCAGTGAACGTGCGGCAGTTCCGGCGTGAACCACAGGTCCTGATAGTCAAAGCTGAAATCCGCCAGCGGCGAAACCCTAGCCATCGTAAAGTGGTCCACGCTTCCGTCCGGATTTAGCGTAAAAGTTACAAACGCGTCTTCCATCGTTCGATCGCGCCAATGCGCTTTGAACGTGTCGTATTGCCAGTGCTGCAAATCCGCGACGGCTTTTGGCGTGTGATTCATGCTGAACACGAGCCCTGAACCTTCCTGCTTGATCGTAATCGGCCCATACCACGCATCGTTGTAAACGCCCGCGAACTTTTCCACCGGCAGCGAGGGCTTGGAATTGATCGCCCGGCCTTTGTCGCTCTCGGCCATGGCTTGCTTGGCGGCTTTTTCTGACTCATCCTCCGCGGCCTTAAACGACGTGGTCCATTCCATTGGCGGTAACCCGAAATAAGCGTCCAGCACGTGATACATGATCGAGTCGAACGCGCCCCCCTGCTCCGCGTTGGTCAGGATCACCATTCCCAAGTTCTCTTCCGGCGCCATGATCACGCGTGAAACGAAGCCAGAGACACCTCCCGTGTGTCCCACCAGCCTGCGTCCGTGATAATCGCGTATCCCCCAACCCAGGGCGTAAGCCGCAAATTGAGGCCGTAGAGCAGCCGTCGGCGATGCTCCCGTGCCGATCGGGGTGAGCGTCTCGGCCGTCCACATCTCTCGCGATTGTGCCTCACTGAAAAGCCGATCCTCGCGGCCGGGAAATTTTCCGTGGTTGAGCTGCAGCACGATCCACTTGGCCATTTCCGCCACCGAAGAGTTGATCGCTCCCGCGGGTGCCGCGTTATCCAAATCCTGAAACGGAATCGTCTGTAGCTTTCCATCAATCTTCGAGTGCGGCCAGGCGTAATCATCGCTTGGTTTGAAAGCGGTGGTGCTCAAGTTGGTGGTCTTCATCCCCAGCGGCTCGAGAATCTTTTCGCGAATGTACTTTTCCCAGGATTCACCGGTGACTGCCGGAATGATCTGCCCCGCCGCAATGTACATCAGATTGTCGTAGGCATAGTGGCTGCGAAAGCTTGATGCAGGCTTCATAAACCGCAGCCGATAAATGATGTCCTCGCGCGTGAACGTTGTGTGCGGCCAAAAAAGCAGGTCGCCTTCGCCAAGCCCCATACCGCTGCGATGCGTCAGCAAATCGCGAATGGTCATCTCATGCGATACGTAGGGGTCGTACATCTGAAAACCCTTCAGCCGCTCGTACACTTTGTCGTCCCACGAAATTTTTCCCGCATCCACCAGCGATGCCAGCGCCGCGGAAGTAAACGCCTTGGTGTTCGAACCAATCCCAAACAAGGTGTCCTCGTCGACCGCGGCGGCCTCTCCCAGTTTTCGAACGCCATACCCTTTTGCGAGCACGACCTTGCCGTCCTTCACGATGGCTATCGCGATCCCGGGCACATCAAACGTCTCCATGTCTCGCGCGACATACGAATCCAGGTCGGTCGGCGGCCCGCTCTGCGCGGTGGCGGGCCGAACAAAGACGGGAATCAGCACGAGTGCAGCAAATCCCAACTTGGGTATGGACATCATGGCCGAGTACCTCCTCCTTATCATTTCTCTTCACAAGCACGCGCCGCGAATTAGAACACACAGAAAGGTTGCAACACTAATTTTGGCCGTTCGCCAAGAGACCACCGAACGACGATCGCTTTTATCCATCAGGCAGGAATGACGAAGCGCATTATTGGCCATGTAGTAGACGGTAGACCGCTTTTGGACTAGCATTCGGCAGGCAATACCTCCGAGAGTGTCGATGAACCGGATTTGGCTACTCTTCCTCGCGATCGCGACCTTGGCGAGCGCGACTCCTGCACAGGATTGGACCAGCGCGCGGTCTCCTCACTTTGTGGTCTCAACCGATGCGGGCGAAAAGCGAGCGCGCGAGATTGCGGCGCGGTTTGAAGCGTTGCGGCACATATTCGAAAAATTGCTGTCGAGCGAGAAGCTGAACACCCCGGTTCCCTTGCAGATCTTGGGCTTTCGTAGTGCCAAGGGCTTCAGTCAGGTGGCGCCTTCCAAAGATGGAAAACCCGATCAAGGAATTGTGGGCGTCTTTCAAACGGGCGGCGACATGAACTTTATCGCCATCGATCTCTCAACCGAGTCCGGCTTCCCGATCGTTTTTCACGAGTACGCCCACTCCGTCCTGCACGCGAATTTCCGGAACCTGCCACTCTGGTTCGATGAAGGAGTCGCCAAATACTACGAAACGGCAAAAATGGACAAGGGCCACATGCAAATCGGAGCCAGTCCCAAGCATCTGGACTCCTTTCTTTACCATCGTGGCCTCATGCCTGTCGTGGATCTTTTTGGCGTAACCCAAGAATCCAAAATCTACGGAGAAAACAGCGAGAGGAGGGAGCTTTTCTACGATCAATCCTGGGTCATGGTGCACTATCTGTTCGACAAACAAAAGATGGGCAATTTTGGCAAATACATGGAACTCACCGTGAACCAGCACAAGCCCATTCCCGAGGCGATTGAAGCGGCTTTCGGCATGACACCAACAAAATTTGATAGCGAGATTGCCTCCTACCTGAATCTCTCCCTGCGCCAAGTCTTCAATATCGATGACCCCGAGAGCATCGACGAAAACAGTTTCGTCACCCAGCCACTGGCCTCAGAAGATGCCGAAGCGCTTATTGCAAACATGCATGCGCATTCCAATGACCGCCACGAAAAGGCCGTGGAGGAGTATAAAGAGGTCCTCAGAAAGAACCCGAACCAGGTGGACGCCAATCTGGGACTCGGCTACGACGCGCTTGTCTCCAAGAATTATGATCAGTCCGAAGCGTACTTCCGCAAGGCTGTCTCCGCAGACAAAAAGAACGCGCGCAGCCAATTCTTTCTCGGAATTCTGCAATTGCGGCGGACCTCGCCGGACGAAAACAAACAGGAGTATCTGATCGATGCCTGGAATCATCTGAAGGCCGCGACGACTCTGAATCCTGAGATGGCTGTAGCCCACAGTGAGCTGGCTTACGCACTGTCAAAGCTCGGCGACAAGGATGGCGCCATCAAGGAGGCCACCCTGGCCGCGCGCCTGAACAAAGGCAACGAGAGTTATTTCGTGGATCTGGCCGAATTTTATTTCGAGTTCAAGAAATACGAGCAGGCAAAAGCGGTTTTCGAGCAACTCCTGTCGAGCAATGACACCAAGATCGTTGCCTTGGCCAACCAGCGTCTCGAAGCGCTTAAGACCTTCGATGAAGCGGCCGGCGCGTCAGCCCCAAAGCAGTAACTCAAAAACGCCAACTCAGTTGATACTGGCAGGCTTTGCGTCCGGAACTTGGACCGGAACGAGGGTGCAAGAGTCGCTTCTAGGGCTGTTCTCCTCGCATCGTTCCTTGGCCAATTTCTCCGCGTCTTTTTCGGAGCGGCGGCCGAAGGCGTAACCAAGATGGCCCTCGGTCGAAACCGCGAAAGCCTTGTAGGGCGGCAGCGTCAGAAAAGCGCGAAATTCTTCTTGTCCGCCGGCCTTGAGCTGTGCGGGCGGCACAACATCGGGAGGTTCCGGCAGCGAAAGTAACGTCTTCCTCAGCGTAAGTTTCTGGCTTTCCAGGAAGTCGTCCACCATCGACGCCCAAATGGAAATCCCTCCCATCGAAAATAGCCCGTGGCCGTCCCGGCGATACGGCGCCGCGCGGATAAACGTCGCTTTCCCACCTGCGTCCCGGAAGGCTTCAAAGAAACTAGTCGCGATCTGCGGCCCGAAAAAATGATCGTTCTCGGAATAAACCCACAGCATGGGGACGCGCGATTTCTCTCCAAACTCGTGAAACGCGTGGATGAGTTCACCAGGATTGCAAACTTCGTCCGGCCTCATCGAACCGCGGCCTCCAGCAAAACTGATCGCGGCTACAAGCCCAGGCGGCGGCTCCGCCGTCAGCGCAACGGTAGCGAACCCGCCGGCAGAGATTCCAACGCTGATGATTCGCGAGGCGTCGACCTCGGGTAGTTTCGAAAGATAAGCAATCGATTCGCGCAAGTCCTTCGCAGATTCTCTGCCGGCATCGTAGTAGTCTGCGCGTTTTGAACAGGCCCTGGCGTCTTCCTCAAAGCCGCCGCCTGAATCTCCGTAGCCGCGACGCATCACGACGACCGTCGTCCATCCACGTCTGGCAAACTCGCGCGCCTGCGGAATCATTTGCCACGGAGACATCCCCGCACGCTCGCTACCCTCGCGGGGCGCGCCGTGTGTGAGTACAGCCAGCGGGTGAGGACCGGGCTCGCTTGGCCGCACCATCACCGCTTCGAGCCCTTTCTTGCCCGCATCTTTGGCCGGAATGCGAAACGCGTTTTCGACCAGGTCTTGGGCACTCCCGAGACTCGCCGTGAATAGCAGCAGGGCTAGGCAGACAGAAACACGACGAGCGGTCATGGAGCACCTCAGAAAGTCCTCGCGGATACGAATCGAAGCCTAGTTGGTGCCCCTAGTCTTGTCCAGGAGCCCGGCGGGAAACAAGCCACTCATCCATTGGACCCGTCTTGACGCTTTCCCTCTAATCACTTAGTGTCTTCTCCTTGCGATGGAGTCTCCGATGAAAACTTGCGTTTGTGCTTTCGCCCTCGCGCTGGGGACCTTGGCGCTTCTGTCGCCCGTGTCCAGCGGCCAAGCCGCCGCGGAATATCGCGATCACACGCAGGCGGCCGCGACTTGGCCCCAGCAGGCCGTTCGTGCCGCGCACGGCATGGTCGCCACCGATGAAGAGTTGGGGTCGCAAGCTGGCATCGAAATCCTGAAACGCGGCGGAAATGCCGTCGATGGCGCCGTGGCAGTGGCTTTTGCACTCGCGGTCGTCGAGCCGGCGGCGGGTAACATCGGCGGCGGCGGCTTCATGCTGGTTCGCCTCGCGGATGGCCGCACCACTTTCTTCGACTATCGCGAGGTTGCTCCCGGCAAAGCTTCCCGCGATATGTACATCAAGCCCGACGGCACGCTCGACAAAGAGCTCTCCGTCATCGGCTACAAAGCTGTTGCGGTTCCTGGCACCATCGCCGGCCTCGAGCTAGCCCTGAAAACCTACGGCAAGCTCAAGCTCGCTGATGTCCTAGCCCCAGCCATTCGTCTCGCGGAAGCCGGTTTCCCCGTCAGCGAAAAGCTTGCGCGCCAATTGAGCGGGGAACGCTCCGAGCTACAGGAATTCAACGTAAGCCGCCGCATCTTCTTGAACGACGGAAAAATGTTCCATCCAGGCGATACCTTCAAGCAGCCGGAACTTGCCGCAACTCTCAAGCGCATTGCCAAGAACGGCGCCGCCGAATTCTACCGCGGCGAAACGGCGCAAATGATCGTCGATGATATGAAGCGCATGGGCGGCCTGATTACTCTCGATGATCTCGCGCATTATCAGCCAAAAGTGCGCCAAGCCCTCGAAGCCAGCTACGAGCTCGATGGCCACAAGTGGGATGTCATTACATCGCCCCCTCCCAGCTCCGGCGGCGTGGCCATCATTGAAGCGATGAATATGTTACAGAGCGTCCCCCTCAAGGGTTGGGATGACGCGCAAAGCGTGCACATGGTTGTGGAAACGATGCGTCGAGTCTTTGCCGACCGCGCCGCGTACCTGGCCGACCCCGATTTTTCCAAAGTGCCGGTCGAAGGCCTCACGAGCGGTTGCTACGCCAAAGAACTTGCCGCCACTATCGATCTCCAGCACGCTTCTTCCAGCAAAGAGGTAAAGGCGGGAACACCGCACGTCTGCGGCGTTTCTGCTTCCAATGAAGTAGCTCCGCAAGCCATCAGCCTGAATGATGGCCCGAACACTACGCATTTTTCCGTCGTCGATGACGCTGGCAATGCCGTCGCCAGCACCTACACCCTCAACAACAGCTACGGCTCGCACGTAACTTCCACGGCCGGTTTTCTCCTCAATGACGAAATGGACGATTTCACCACCCAGCCCGGCGTGCCCAACGCCCTCTTCGGGCTCATCCAATCCGAAGCCAACGCCATCGCTCCCGGCCACCGGCCGCTCAGCTCGATGGTGCCCACCATGCTCGTGCGCGACGGCAAACTCAGCTTCGTAACTGGTTCGCCCGGCGGTCCCACGATTATTTCTGCCACGCTCCTGAGCGTTTTAAACTGGATGCGTCTCGGAATGGACGCGCAGGCGGCCATCAACGCGCCCCGCTTCCATCACCAGTGGCTTCCGGACGTAATCCTGATGGAAAAGGACTTTCCGGCAAGCTTGGAGTCAGCGTTGAATGCCGAAGGTTACCAAACGCGCCGCCGTGGGCACATTGGTCTAGTCAATGCCATTGGCGTAGATCCAAAAACCGGCGAGCGCCTAGGCGCGGCGGACCCGCGCGACAATGGCGCTGCTGTCGGCTACTGAACGGTTTTTTCTACAGCCGCCCCGCATCTGTCGTGGGCGGTCTGGAGTGAAGCGTCGGGCTTTTCATCTCACACCGCTGTGAACGAGGCTATGCGAAGAATCCTCTCCACTTATATGTTCGTCTCGCGAAGGTTGACCACCGAACTTCTCGGCCAGATTGCCGAATCCGGTTTTGAAGCCCTCGAAATTTTCGCCACTCGCGGCCATTTCGATTACACCACTAGGCAGGAAATCCAGTCCGTCGCCAGCGCCCTCTCGCAGCATGGCTTGGTGCTAGCTTCTCTCCACGCACCCACGAGCCGCGACCTCAGCGCGACTCGCGAAGGCGGCACGCCGCTCTCCATCACCGAAGTGGAACGCGTCCGCCGCATCGAAGCCATGGACGAGTTGAAACGCGTCATCGACGTCGCCGAAGACCTCCCCTATTCCCGCCTGATTCTCCACATGGGTGGCCCGCGTGAAACGGCTGACCCGCGCAAGCGCGATGCAGCCTTTAGCTCGCTTGAACATCTGGTTTTGCATGCTCATCATCGCGGAGTAATCATCGCCGTCGAAAACACCACCAGCGAAATGGGCGCCCCCCCGTATCTCCGCGCGTTCGTGGACGAAACGCGCTTGACCGGCTTGCGCTTCAACTTCGATATCGGCCACGCCCACGTCGCCGATGGTCCCGAATCCGAGCGGATCGAAAAAGCGTTTGCTCCCCTCCGCGAACTAGCCGTCTCCGCGCACATCCACGACAATCACGGCGACAAAGACGAGCATCTTCCGCCCTATGAGGGCTCCATCGATTGGGAATCCGCCGTCAAAATCTTGAAGACCGCCGCCGAGCCGGATCTCGCCCTGACCCTCGAGTTGAAGGAAAAGACCGGCCACGACGCCCCGCCCACCGCCGAACAACTCTCCGCCGCCAGCGCATCCCTCGATCGTTTCGAGCGCGAGTGGGGCTAGCCATCCTCACAAGTCCTCGCAATTAATATCCGTTTCCAGCTAGCACTGTATCTGCCTGTATCTGCCTCCCGGCGGTTCTCTGCTAAACTGGTTTTTTCTAAACTCAGCTAAATAGCGGGCTATGACCACCATCACTATCGAGCAAGCAGGGAAATACGACGGGCAGGAAGTCACCATTCGCGGCTGGCTCTACAACCTTCGCGAATCCGGCAAGCTAATGTTTCCCATTTTTCGCGATGGGACCGGCATCATTCAAGGTGTCTGTGCGCTGAAGGAAAATCCCGAAGCGTTTGAAGCCTTGAAGGGGCTCACGCAGGAATCGAGCGTCATCGTCTCAGGTAAGATTCGCGCGGAACAACGAGCTCCGGGCGGCTTCGAGATGGGCGTCGCCAAAATAGAGATCGTTCAGAAGGTTCCCGATGCCACGCCGTTTCCTATCCAGCTCAAAGAGCACGGAGTGGATTTCCTGCTCGATCAGCGCCACCTCTGGATTCGCACGCCACGCCAAGCTGCGATTCTCCGCATTCGTGCGGAAGCCATCCGCGCCGCGCGCGAATTCATGGATGGCCAGGGATACACCATAGCCGACGCGCCGATGTTCACGCCCGCTGCTTGCGAAGGCACATCCACACTTTTCGAAGTGAATTACATCGACGACCAAAAAGCCTATTTAACCCAGAGCGGCCAGCTCTATGCCGAAGCCATCGCTATGGCACTGGGCAAGGTCTATACATTTGGTCCCACGTTTCGCGCGGAAAAATCCAAAACCCGCCGCCACCTCACCGAATTCTGGATGCTTGAGCCCGAGGCGGCGTACGTCGAGTTCGACGAAATCATGTCCCTCGGCGAGGGCCTCGTCAGCGCGATTGTGCAAGGCGTCGTCAAAAATAAATCGCGCGAACTCGAAACGATCAAGCGCGACGTCAGCAAACTCGAAATCATCAAGCCGCCGTTCCCGCGTATCTCCTACGAAGATGCTGTCGCCGTCCTAAACAAAAACGGCAACCCTGCCAAATTTGGCGACGATTTCGGCGGCGACGAAGAAACTCTCATCTCCAAAGAATTCGACCGCCCGGTCCTGATTCACCGCTACCCCGCGGCCATCAAAGCCTTCTACATGCAGCCCGATCCCCAGCGCCCAGACCTCGCTCTCGCCTTCGACATGATCGCTCCCGAAGGCTACGGTGAAATCATCGGCGGCAGCCAGCGCATCCACGATTACGATTTGCTGCTGAAGCGCCTGCACGAACACAACCTGCCCGAAGAATCCTTCCAGTGGTATCTCGACCTGCGCCGTTACGGCAGCGTGCCGCACTCCGGCTTCGGTCTCGGCCTCGAACGCACCGTCGCCTGGATTTGCGGCACCGAACACATTCGGGAAGTCATCCCCTTTCCCCGGATGATTTATCGCGTGTATCCTTAGTGCGGGGTAGTTCGGCGCCGCAACGGCGTCTCTGGCGCGCAATTTGTATTAACTCTTCGAGTGACCTGTGCCTCGCGTATGTTTGCGAGTGGGGTGATTTTCCGTCTCTTCACGGGACGCGGAACACGGGCCACGGATCACGGAGCACGAGACTCACATGGCGCAAAAAGTCAGAATCATCGGCGTTCCCATGGACCTCGGCCAGAGCCGCCGCGGCGTGGACATGGGCCCCTCAGCCCTTCGCGGCGCGGGCCTGCAAGCGCGCATCAAGCAACTCGGCCACACTGTCGAAGACATCGGCAATCTCGAAGTCAAACAACCCGAAGAAATGCAAATCGGCGAAAAACGCGCCAAGTATCTTCAAGAAATCACCGAAACCTGCAAAGATCTCGCTACCACCGTCGAAAAATCCTTGGGCGAAGGCTTTCTGCCTCTTGTCCTCGGCGGCGACCACTCTATCGCCGCTGGCGTAGCTGCCGGCGTCTCCTCTCATTTCCGCAAGGAAAAAAAGCAGATCGGCTACTTGTGGCTTGACGCCCACGGCGACATGAACACGCCCGACTCTTCGCCCTCAGGCAACGTCCACGGCATGCCTCTCGCCGCCATCATGGGCTACGGCGCGCCCGAACTTGTCGACCTCCTCGGCTTTAGACCCAAAGCCGAGCCTAGCAACATCGTCATCGTCGGCGCGCGCGACCTCGACGCCCAGGAACGCAAAATCGTAAAAAAATCCGGCATCCACGTCTTCACCATGCGCGACATCGACGAGCGCGGCATGCGCGAAGTCATGTCCGACGCCCTCAAATACGCCATGGACGATACCGCCGGCATCGCCGTCAGCCTCGACATGGACTTCGTCGACCCCAGCGATGCCCCCGGCGTCGGCACTCCCGTCCGCGGCGGTGTCACTTACCGTGAAGCCCACCTCGCCATGGAAATGATCGCCGACTCCGAAGCCATGGTCTCGCTCGAAGTCGTCGAAATAAATCCCATCATCGACGAGCACAACCGCACCGCGCTCCTCGGCGTAGAATTAGTCCTCTCCGCCCTCGGCAAAAAAATCCTGTAATCAGTTTCTTTCAAAAGGGTGCCGCTCGTCGAACTACCCGCCTCGCGACCAAAGTTTCCGGAAGAACGACCTCATGCGATCTACAACCGATCCCTCCGCCGGTGTTGTCTTCTTCGCCGCCGCGCTTGCCGCCGGCGGCTTTGGCGGCGCCTTCGTCGCGACAGCCGTCGCTGTTGCCTCCTCCTCCACCCGTCCCTGAAACACCAGCGCAGGCCGCACACGCACTCGCCGCACGATCGTCATCAACCTCATGTCCGGCTCCGGCTGCACCTTCGCCTTCGCATCAAATTCCAGCGGCGGCATAATCACCGTATAAATGGGCTCTTCCCTGGCCTCCGGTTTTTCGTCGGCCGCTTCCTCGCTCGAACTCGCAGCGGCATCGCTCCCCCCGGCCGGCGCCGCCGGAATCTTCGCGATCTGCAGTTCGCACTTGCATTGCCCCGCGCCGTTGCGCATCTCGTCGATTTGTCCGTTCGCCAGCATCACGTCCACGCCCTGCGGCACGATCACGCTCCGCCCGCTCAGTTGTTGCTCCACGCGCAGCGCCCCACGATACGTGTGAATGCACATCATGCCCGGGCTTGGAAATCCCATCAGCACATCTCGCGGATCGTCGCCAATCGCCATGGTCTGCGCTTGAATTTCTGCCGTGTACACCGTCAGCGCCGGTTCCCGGTCCACGCGCGCATGTATCGCTCCGCTCTCCAGCGCCACCGTCAGGGCTCCCCCCGATTTCAGCACCGAAAAATGCGCCGGCCCGCAAACGGAAATCTGTCCGCCCTCCACAAGACTAATCCGCGCCTGCCCGGACTTCACTTGCACGTCGCTCCCGCTCCGCAAGATTGTCTTCGTCTGTCCGGCTACAACTTCCACGCTCATCGGCCCCGTCACACGAATATCTTGCCCTTCAATCAAGCCCACGGTATCGCCCGCGGGCTGGTCCGGAGCTGCCGCCGCAACAACCAAAAGGCCCGCGCAAACAATGCCGTACACGCCGGCCAAAAGCCGCGCGCGCCGTGCCAATTCACGTAGATAAATTTTTAACCGCACTCTTACTTCGTCTCCCGCAAGCCGGACAAGAAACTCTCGCCTATACTATACGTCACGGCGCCTTCAGAGCCGGCGCGTCCAGAAAACATGGCCAACCCCGACGCCACTCCCGCCGCATTCCCCGATCCCGGGCAGGATTCCGGGCAAAAAACGCCCACCGAGTCCATCAGCGCTCACTACGACACGCATCTCCCGGACCTGCCCTGGTCCCGCCGCATCCAAATCCCCGTCATCGCCGCCGCCGTCTACAGTGTGATTCGCTTTCTCGGCCCCACGTTGCGCTACGAAGTCCTTGGCTGGCAAAACGCCGAGCGCGTCCACGCATCAGGCAAGCGCTGCATCTGGGCCTTCTGGCACCGCGTCATCATTCCGATTGTTTGGTGGCACCGCAACTACGGCGTGGTCGTGATGAACACCACGGCCTTCGACGGTCAGTGGACTCGCAAAGTAATCGAATGGCTGGGCTTCGGCACAGCGCAGGGAAGTTCTTCACGCGGAGGCCTCCGCGGACTCGCCGTTATGGCCCGCCGCCTTGAAGAAGGCGTCGATTGCGCTTTCACCATCGATGGCCCGCGCGGCCCGCGTTACGTCGCCAAGCCCGGGCCCGTCATGCTCGCGAGAAAAACCGGCTGCCCCGTCCTCGTCTTCCACATCGGCGTAAGCCGCGGCAAAACTTTCGAAAAAACCTGGGACCATTTCCTTCTGCCCGCTCCGTTCGCCCGCACGGTCATCCTCTTCGCCCCACCCATCTACGTTCCGCCGGGCGCCAACGCCGAAGTCCTCGAATCCAAACACGCCGAAATGCAGCACGAACTAGAACGCGTCCGCGACATCGCCGAATCCTGGTTTTCTCTGAGTGAATCGGATCGTCAAAAGCACCGCGTGGAATTTTCAAAATAGCGAGACAGCATTCTTGTCTGTCTCCTATCTTTTTCAAAACCGCTAAAACAGCAAAGCCAGCACTCCTACCCTTACGCCCCCGCAGGCCCGATGCTAGATCGTCGCAACGAGCAACACTCTGGCTGCTCAATTCCCAGCCCGTTCTCCCAACTTCACCGGCACATCAATCTTCTTCCCGCCCCGATAAACGCTCACGCTCACCGTATCCCCCGGCCGCTTTCTGTTCAAAACCAGATTCATATCCGATTGGCTTGCAATTTTCTCCCCGTCAATCGCCACGATCACATCGCCGCCAATGATGATGCGCTGCATCCCTGCCATTGCCGCATGGTCTCCCCCGTGCAATCCCGCGGCTGCTGCCGGTCCGCCTTTTGTCACTTCTTCGATCAGCAACCCTTCTTGCACGGGAAGATCGAGCGCCTCCGCGAGCCACCCGCCCACGGACAATGTCTGCGCCCCGAGAAATGCCTGCCGCACTCGCCCTTCCGTCATCAAATCATGCGCAATCCTCTTCGCCGTGTTCACCGGAATCGCAAACCCAATCCCCGCCGTCGTTCCGCTCGGCGTATAAATCGCTGAATTGATTCCGATCACTTCGCCGTGCGAATTGATCAGCGGCCCGCCCGAATTTCCTCGATTGATCGCTGCATCCGTTTGTATCGCCTCGTCTATAAACGTCGACTGGCTCGTTTGCACCGTCCGCCCCAAAGCGCTTACCACTCCTGTCGTCAGCGTGCTTTGAAACCCGAACGGATTCCCGATCGCCAAAACCTTTTGCCCCACCTGCAGTTTCGATGAATCCCCCAGCGGCAGCGCCACCAGCGTCTTGCCCTTCGGCTCAATCTTTATCATCGCCACATCATTCCGCTGGTCAGCTCCAATAAATTTTGCGCTGTACCGCGTCCGGTCTCCCAGCACCACCTCAATCGACTGCGCCTCCTGCACCACGTGGAAGTTCGTCAGAATGTAACCCCGCGAATCAATCACGAACCCAGATCCCGCCCCTTCGACAGGCACTGGATCCATAAAAAAATCATACTCTGTCGCCTTGGTAAGAATATTCGCCACTGCCGCCGATGCCTGCCGGTATACCCGCACGTTGATCGACTCATCGTCTGTCAGCGCCGCATCCCGCGCCGCAATCTGAGTTGCTTGAACCACTTCACTCCCGCCAGTCGTCAGCGGCAACGCTTCCACCTTCCTCGGCTGTCGTTGCCCCCATCGTCCACCCGCCCAATACGCCCCGGCAATGATCACCACCGCCACAATCGCCAACCGCACCGCATTCGACCCTTTTCCCGCACTCATTTTCGTAATCCTTCCTCGACCTCACCTAATTCCAAAGATACCACACGCAATTTCCCACGAGGAGCGTGGGAAAATCTCCCGCGAAATCTATAGGGGCGGGGCTTGCCTCGCCCGCCCTTCCCTCTTCTCTATTCTTAGACGTTTTCCCGTGCCGTTCTCATCTCCTCCCCGCCTTTTTCCGTCTTTACTTTCCTACTTCCTTACCTCGCTTTTCTTTCCCGCCTCAACTTCGCCGCCAACTCCTCCACCTGCCTCCGCGTCTCTTCCATCGTCCCCGAGCAATCGATTTCTTCAGTCGCGAACTTCAACTTCTCCTCCGCTGGCATCTGCGCCGCGATCCGTCTCCGCGCTTCCACTTCACTCAACCCGCGCGCCATCAACCGCTCCATCTGCTGCTCTGGCCGGCACCACGCCACCACCAACCCATCCAAATTTTTCTGATATCCCGCCTCCACCAGCAAAGCCGCCTCCACAAACGCCGCATCCACTGCGCCACTCTTCTCCCACTCCCCAAACAAGTGCACCAACTCCTCTTCCACCCGCGGATGCACAATCACATTCAACCTTTCCAGTTTTCCGCGATCCGCAAATACCATAGTTCCCAATTTCCCCCGATCGATCCGTCCATCCTCGCCCACAACGCCCGCCCCAAACTCCGCCACAATCTCGCCATAAGCCCGCGTCCCCGGCTCCATCACCTCATGTCCCAACGCATCCGCGTCGATCACGCGAAATCCCAACTCGCGCAACATCTTCGCCACAGCGCTCTTCCCGCTGCTAATTCCCCCGGTAATCCCCAGCCGCTTCATCCCCGGCGACTAACGCCCTCCCGAACCCGACGACGGCCCGCCTGCCGAAATCGTCCGAGGAATCGCCTTCGCCCGCCGCATCCGCGCGGCCTTCACTGTATTGCTCATCAACATCGTAATCGTCATGGGCCCCACGCCCCCCGGCACCGGTGTCATCGCTCCCGCCACATTCACCGCCTCCGGATGCACATCCCCTACCAACGCATTTCCCTTGGCACGAAATTTCTCCAAGCGGGCAGGGAAGTTCCTAAACAATCTTTCCGCCTCAGCCGCGTCCGTCACCCGGTTCGTCCCCACATCAATCACCGCCGCCCCCGGCTTAATCCAATCTGCCTGCACAAACCCCGCCTTTCCCATCGCCGCCACAATAATATCTGCGCGCCTCACAACTTCCGCCAAATCCTTGGTCTTCGAATGGCAAATTGTCACGGTAGCGTTCGCGTGCATCAAGAGCAGCGCCATCGGCTTCCCCACAATATCGCTCCGCCCCAACACCACCGCGTTCGCCCCCTCAATAGCAATCTCATTCCGCCGCAAAATCTCCATGCATCCCGCCGGCGTACAAGCCACCAGCCCAGGCCTCCCGCTAACCAACCTCCCCAAATTGACGGGATGAAACCCATCCACATCCTTTGCCGGATCCACCGCCTCCAAAACGCGCTTCGTATCCACCTGCCGCGGCAACGGCAACTGAATCAAAATCCCATCCGTATCGTTATCCCGGTTCAAATCCTCCACAATCGCCAGCATCTCCGCCGTCGTCGCGCTGGCCGATGGCGTAATTAATCCGCTCGCCATCCCCAACTGTTCGCAAGCCGCAATCTTGCTCTTCACATAAAGCTGCGAAGCCGGATCATTCCCCACCAACACCGCCGCCAGCCCCGGCCGTATCCCCGCTGAGGAAAGGATCGCCACCTCATCCTTCAACTCCCCAAACATCGCATCCCGAATCTTCGCCCCATCCAATATTTTCGCCGTCATTTCCACCTCTGTAGTGGCCTGTCCTCAGACCGGTTGTTCTCGAATTTAACTATCCCCCATCCGTCGCTGCATGCCGCTCGATGATCCAAACGTAACAAATTGTCCCCCACTTCACCCCCCTCTGTCACCCAGCCCAAGCCGGCACGGCGTCTCGGTTTTCGATTAGGGCGTCTATCATTCGACCCGTGTTAGTCCCGAAGATCCCCCTGTTAACGGCATGACCGGAAACTAAGCGCCATACGAGCGCGCTCCGGAGCGAAGCGAGGGACATGCTTTTCTCTTCCGCTGCGCGTCTCCGCGCTCTCAGCGTCTCTACCCTTTTCTTATATTTCTTCTGCAGCCTCGCCTCATCTTATAATCTCGCCATGTCCTCTGCTCCCTCCGCTCCGCCGTCCCCCCACCTCCGCATCCATTCCATCAACATCTACGTTCGCAACCAGGACCGCAGCCTCCGCTTCTACGTCGATCAACTCGGCTTCCACCTCGCCTACGACGCCAAACTCCAATCCGGTGAACGCCTGGTAGCCGTTGCCCCTCCCGACGGACAAGCCGTACTCTCCCTCATCGCCCCAAGCCCCGATTCCCTCGACTTCAAACTCATCGGCCGCTCCACCCGCCTAACCCTAATCACCGAAGACGTCCTGGCCAAATACCAGGAATGGTCGAAACGCGGCGTCCGCTTCCAACACACGCCCCGCCTCCGCCGCATCAAGTTCGATCCCGAAACTCGCACCGTCCGCAGCGCCGCCGATTCCCCTCTGCTTGGTGAAGAAACCCCAGTCTGGGGCGGCGTCTCCACCCGCTTCCGCGATCCCGACGGCAACACTTTCTCCCTCGTCAGCTTCGACGAAATCACCCACGCCCTCGAAGCCCAGCGCCGCGCCGTCGCCGCCAAACAGGAACTCGAACGCCGCGCCGCCCAGGAACTAGAAATCGCCAACGAAGTCCAGTGCCGTTTTTTCCCACAAATTCGCCCTCCGATCCACGCGCTTGACTATTCTGGTCACTGTTATCCAGCACGCGCCGTAGGCGGCGACTATTACGACTTTCTCGACCTCGGCCCTGACCGCTTTGGCCTCGTCATCGGCGACGTCTCCGGCAAAGGCATCGCTGCCGCTCTTCTAATGGCCAATCTACAAGCCAATCTCCGCAGCCAGTGCGCGATCTCGCTCGACCAGCCCCAGCGCCTCCTCTCGGCCGTCAACCAGCTCTTCTCTCAAAACACCCCCGACGGTGCCTTCGCCACCCTCTTCCTAGCCGATTATCACGTCCCCACCGGCCGACTCCGCTACATCAACTGTGGCCATCCGCCCGCGCTCCTGCTCCGCTGCGATGACTCGATCGACCGCCTCGACCCCACCGCCACCGTCCTCGGCATCTTCAAAAAGTGGGATTGCGAACTAGGCGAACGAACCATCCACCCAGGCGACACCCTGGTCCTCTACACCGACGGCATCACCGAATCCTTCAACGAGTCCCGCGACGAATACGGCGAAGCCCGCCTAATCGAATCCCTACTCCGCCACCGCACCCAGCCCAGCCAATCCCTCCTCCAAAACATCGTCGCCGACGTCCGCCAATTCTCTCCCCACGAACAACACGACGACATCACGCTGATCATCGCCAAATCCTCTCCGGCGTCTTGATGCCGAGTCAGTTTCCGGTACCCGCGTTTTTTATCAGGATCTGCGTGAACTAGAGGGGCAGGAGGCCACCGGGATTACCATGACTCCGACGAGCGCCACTATTCAGTAGTTTTGGCAAGGTATGCCCAACACCCCGGGCAAAGAACAGGAGGTCGTGCTGCCAGCCTTCAGGAAAAAACCACAACTCCCCTGACCTTCCCGTCGCCGCCTGGCTGCAACTATCTTTCTTCACATGGCCGGGATGCGTACAAGGTAAAGCGTCAGTGCTTATCCTTGGGAGTAGCAGCCGTCCCGTCCGACCAATGGCCGACAGGAATCATGAACTCGGTTATTGGCTCCGGGGCGCCTTGAAATTGTGGATTCAACATAACCGGGGAGCCAGGCAGATCCGCACCCCAAACCTTGGGATCTGTTAGGGGGATGTAAAACATCAAATGCGGAACCCAATGCCCGGCGGAGTCGTTTAGGTACCCTTGGCTCGACATCATGTAGCACATTGCGCCCGGTTCCAGGGCTGGCAGTTCTCTCTTCTCGAATGCCTTGATACCATCGATAATCTGAGCTTTGGAAAGTCCAGCCAATACCAACTCGGTCCTCTTGATAGTGAGTGGCAGGATGGATCGCACCGCCGGCGGATTGAAACAGATCGGACCTCGCATCTTGGGGTTCCAGAACTGCGAGAAGTCAAATGGAGACATCCATGATCGCTCTACGACGCAAACGAAACCGTTCTTGCCTTTGATCGCCGTTTCGTAGCCATGTTGTCCGAGGACCAAGACTTCGGCATCGCCTGAGATGGAGTCGGGCGCGGCACTCCGCGCCATCTTTATCTCCTGGTTCCGATCCGGCATCAGGTACTGTTCGAGCGGGGCCATGGTCGGATACGGTATTTTGGTATCTTGAGCTTTTGCTTCCCACGCCGCACCGAACATGACGGCCAGAGCGATGCCCATTGATGCGATAGTCCTCACTCTATTTCGTTCCATGACTTCTCCTGATTCTGAACACCATTGGCATTGATGCGCGATGACCCCACTTTTCCAACACTATTTCGTCCCGAACCGCCGCGCTTGCCATACAAAATGAATCGTCCTGCTTGGAAATATATATTTATATTGATATCAACGTACCAAAATTGAGGCCTCTTGGCAAGATACGTTGATATCCATATTATTTGTCTATGGCCGTTCTGAACCCTACCTTTGAGACAACGCTGCAAGTCCGCGACTCCTGCCTCTGTCTTCATGTGCAGCGAGCTGCCAGGGCACTGGCACGCCGCTTCGATGAAGCTCTGCGCCCACTCGGCCTGACCAACGGGCAATTCTCGCTAATAATGTCCCTGAACCGCCCGGAACCACCAGGTATGGCGGCAGTTGCGTCTCTACTCGGAATGGACCGGACCACCCTGACTGCCGTTCTCAAGCCGTTGCAGCGCCGAGGTCTGGTCAAGGTCACGGCAGACCCCGCGGACGGTCGCGGCCGTCTGATGACCTTGACGGCAAAGGGGCGAAGGTTGCTCGCGCGCGCCGTTCCCATCTGGAGGAATATCCACGCCGCCGTCGAGGCATTTCTGCCCGCTGGCGATTCAGATCGCCTCCGGAACAATTTACGCGCACTCTCCTGATTATCCCAAGAGGTCGCGGATCATCTCGCCCGTGGCGGTGTTCAGCGTCGCCAGCACTTGACCGCACTCTCGAAATGAACCGCAATCCCTATCGACGCCGCTCAACTATGCTGGGACACGCTCAGCACATTTCCGTCGGGGTCCTTGAACCACGCGATTTTGCTCCCACCTGGCGCGGTCCAAATCCCGCGTTGCTTGTCCTCTACGAACGGATATTTGTCAAACACCACGCCGCGCTTCGTCAGCCAGTCGACTATCGCTTCGATGTCGGCTACCTGCCAGCCAAGCACGGTGCTTCGCAGCGGCGTAAACGTCGGATCTTTCACGATCCGGATCATGCTCTTGCCTGCCTGCATCACCAGCGCGAACTGATCCAGGCTCACAAACTCGAATCCCAGGTTCCCCTCGTAAAACGCTCGCGCTTTGTCGTAATCCTTCGTAAGAAGGAATCCCGCCATCTTCGCCTCTGCCAGCATCTTTTTTCCTCCCCCGCCCAGGCCTTTCAGATTTTCAGTTGTCTCACATCCGGCGCAGGCCATCAACAACGCCTGTAAACTGGATAGTCTACGGGTGGACCAGAGCATCCCATGGAGAGAGGACAACGGCATGTCTCTATTCGGAGAATTAGGAACACGCAAAGAGCTGGAGAACAAAGCAAAAGCCGAAGGCCGTCTGCCGCCGGGGCAGTCGCTCACTTTGAAATGGCCCGTGCTTCACTACGGCAGCATCCCCCATTTCAATCCGGCGCGGTGGGACTTCCAGATTTCCGGCGAAGTGGAAGAGCCGAAGCACCTCACTTGGAACGACTTTCGCGCGCTGCCACAAACCGAGACTTTGTCGGACTTCCACTGCGTCACGCGCTGGAGCCGCCTCGGCAATCACTGGAAGGGTGTCCTGTTCACCGACGTGATGAAACTGATCAAACTCAAGCCCGAAGCTCACTTTGCTTCTATCCTCGCCGAGGAAGGTTACACCGCAAATGTACCCCTCGAGGATTTGCTGAAGCCCAATGTACTCTTTGCGTTCGAGCATGACGGCGAGCCCTTGACTGCCGAACATGGCGGCCCGCTGCGCCTCATCGTCCCGCATCTCTATGCCTGGAAAAGCGTGAAGTGGGTGCGCGGGTTTCAACTCCTCGACCACGACCGCCTCGGCTTCTGGGAACGCAACGGCTACCACGCCTACGGCGATCCGTGGAAAGAGCAGCGCTACTCCGGCAGTTGAGCGGCAGAGCGTCGCGGGAAGTCAAGCATGAAAAATATCGATAGCTGGAATAGCTGCGAGACGCGGGTTTGTTTTGGTCTTTGAATTGACATGCGTCACACCCTTCTGGAATCATCCGAAGACCGTCGACCTGTATTTCGCCAACAGGGAAGGCTTTCTGAACTACTCTACCGAGCGAAGTAAGTTTTGTAACGGCCCTTTCGTAAGGTAGGGGTGAGAGGATTTGGGGCATGGCGGCCGGCATACGCACGAGCGAATTGCGCAAAATCTATAACACGGCCCCGCCGCTTGCGGCCGGCTCGGGGGGCCCGTTTTCGTTTGCTCGAAAGCGCGGCACGGGAAAACAGCCCAAGCCGGAAGTCGTTGCGCTCAATGGAATATCTCTTGATATCCATTCCGGAGAAATTTTCTGCCTGCTTGGTCCAAACGGCGCGGGCAAATCCACCACAGTCGGCGTGCTCACCACACGCGTCAAGCCCACCGCCGGGCAGGCCTGGATCGGCGAGCACGACGTTTGGAAGCAGCAAGCGGCCGTCAAACGGCTGATTGGCGTGGTCGCGCAGCGCCCCAATCTCGATTTTTCTCTGACCGCGCGTGAAATTCTCACTTTTCATGGCGCGTATTTTGGCCTCAATTCGCACGACCGCAACGCGCGCGCGGCTTCGCTGCTCGAACGCTTCAAGCTCACGGACCGCGCCGATCAAATTGTCCGTGGATTTTCCGGCGGCATGATGCAGCGCCTCTCCATTGCGCGCGCCATGATGCACGACCCCGAAGTGCTCTTCCTCGATGAGCCCAGCTCCGGCCTTGATCCGCAGACGCGCCTGCTGCTTTGGGAGATCATTCGCGAGTACAACCGCAGCGGCAAGACCGTTCTGCTGACCACGCACAACATGGAAGAAGCGGACGCACTCTGCCAGCGCCTCGCCATCGTCGATCATGGCCTCGTCATTGCGCTCGGTACGCCGAAAGAACTGAAGGCTTCCGTTCCCGGCGGTTACCTGGTGCGCGTCCGCTTCGGCCAGCACTCGCCGGATTTGCTTGAGCGGCTAAGAACGCTGGCCGGAGTTCGCGAAGTGCGCGCCACCGAAAACAACGGCGCTGACCTGTACGCCGACCGCGGCGGTTCGCTCGTTTCGGACGTTGCAAATCTGGCAGTCGCGGCCAACGCCGAGTTGTGCGATGTGCACATTTCCGAGCCGAGCCTCGAAAATCTTTTTCTGCACCACACCGGCAGGAGCTTGCGCGAATGAACTACAAAGCCTTTATGGCCATGCTGGCGCGCGACGCGCGCGTCGCCCGCCGCAATATTGTCGCGCTGCTCTTCCAGACGTTCTTACAGCCGCTGATGTTCGTGTTTATTTTCGGCCGCGTGATGGTCGGCAGCGGCTACATGCCGCCCTCCTACAAGAGCCTTTTGCTTCCAGGCATCATGGCGCTGAGCATGGTGGGCACGGGCATTTGGGCTGTGGCCATGCCGCTGATTGGCGAATTTCAGTTCACGCGCGAAATCGAAGACCGGTTGCTCGCGCCGATGGACATTTCCTGGGTCGCGGTGGAGAAAGTTGTTGCGGGAACGCTGCAATCGCTGGCTGCCGGGTTGATGGTGATTCCGTTTGCGTGGCTGCTGTTGCGGCCCGGCGTGGATTTGAGTTTGCACCGCCCGATTCTTTTTTCTGCCGTGGCGCTGCTCGTGGCTCTTTTTTCGGCTTGCGGCGGGCTCGCGCTGGGATGTAGCGTCGAGCAAACGCACATCGGCTTGATGTTTTCACTGGTTGTCGCGCCGATGATTTTCTTTGGCTGCACGTATTATCCGTGGAGCGCGCTCGCAAATTTCCCCATTATGCAAAAAATAGTGCTCGTGAACCCGCTGGTCTATGCCAGCGAAGGTTTGCGCGCAACGCTCGTTCCGCAATTCCCGCACCTGTCTTTGCTGGCTGTGTTCGTAGGTTTGCTGGGATTCAACGCGCTGCTGCTGACGGTAGGCCTGCGGCAATTCCACAAAAAGGCGGTGAGTTAGTTCGTTTGCGAGAAAACATTGGCGCCTACAGAAAACGCGGCGCGAGTAAGAATGGAGCTTAACGCCAACGGAAAAGCTTCAGGGCCAGGACGAAGCAAATGAGCAGCCAAGCGCTCAGGACGGCCATCTGCGGCGCCAGTTGAACGAAGTTCGCGCCCTGCAACATGTTCGCGCGCAAAGCGTCGATCGCCGCGGTTAGCGGAAGCGCTTTGATGATCGGCTGCACAACATCTGGAAACCGTTGCGCCGAGAAGAACACGCCGGAAGCAATCCACATCGGCAGCATTACGGCATTCATCAAACCGGAAGCTGCTTCGATAGTTTTGGCGCGCGACGCGAGCAGCAATCCCATGGCGCTGAACGTCAGCGAGCCAAGCAGGCATACCAAAGCGAGGCTAAGTAGCGAGCCGCGCACCGGAACATGAAAAATCCACGCGCCAAATCCAAGCACGATGCCGACTTCCGCGACGAGCATCAAAATGCGCGAGAGCACGTAGGAAAGTAAAAAGTATTGCTTCGGCATGGGAGTTGCGATCAAACGTTTCAAGAGCTTCTTGCGCCGCATATCCACAACGGTGAAACCCATGCCCCAAATTGCGCTGCCCATCAGATTCATGCCGAGCAAGCCGGGAATAAGGAAATCGATGTAGCGCGAGCCTGGTTCGCGCATCACAACATCGCTCGACCGAACGGGATCGACGCGGCCGGCGGCTTGTTGCACGGCGCGATCCGCCAGCATGCGCGCGTTGCGGCCTTCGGGATTTGTATCGTCGTAGCGGTATACGATCGCACCATTCACGCCGGGCACCGCGAGCAACGCTATCTTGCCGGTGCGAAGAGCTTCTTCGGCGGATGGCATGTCGAGCAGTTCGACGGAGAGAAGCTTTTCCTGCTCGAGAGATTGCGTGAGTTGCGGCGTGATCGCCGCAATCTTCAGCACTTCCGCAGGACGGTTGCGGAACGCGATGCCGAGACCGCCGGCGAGAAGGATGGGAAACGCGAAGATCCAGAAGAGCGCTTCGGGTTCGCGAAGCGTTTCGAGAAAGCGCACGATGGTTAATTGCACGAGCGGATGTTCGGCGAAGGTCTTGCCGCGAGGAGCTTTCCGCTCCGTCGCGCGAGCTTGCACATCGGGAATGGCTGTGGTCTCACTCATTTGGAGAACTCATTGTCTTCACTGATCGCGCAGATGGCGTCCCGTCAGCGAGACGAACACGTCTTCCAGCGTTGCGGAATGCGTGCTTAATTCGGTGAGCGGGATATTTTGGCGCGTCAATTCTGCCAGCAATGCTGGAACCGCGAGGTGCAACTCGGTGACTTGCATTTCCACGTTGCCGTTTTCGGAGCGAACGTCGCGAACGCCCTCAATTTTGCGCAGGGCGGGAATATCAAGCGCACTCGCTTTGGCGCCGGCGGAAAAAGCGACCATGTGTTCCGCGCAGGTGGAAGCGATCAATTCGCGCGGGCTGCCGAGGGCGATTTGCCTGCCGTTATCCATGATGGCGACGCGTTCGCAAAGGCGTTCGGCTTCATCCATGTAGTGCGTGGTGAGAAGAATGGTGCGCCCGGAGGATTTGAATTGCTCGATCAGATCCCAAAGCTGGCGGCGGGCTTGCGGATCGAGGCCGGTGGTGGGCTCATCGAGGAAAAGAAAATCGGGATCGCCGACGAGCGCGCACGCTAGCGCGAGGCGCTGTTTTTGGCCACCGGAAAGATTGCCGACGCGGGAATTCTTTTTTTCTTCGAGCTGTACCAGTCGGATGGATTCGGAAGCGTCGGGGCCTTGGCCGAAAAAGCTGCGGAACAAGCGGAGCGTTTCGAAGACGGTTAGCTTTTCGGAAAGCTGCGTGTCCTGCAGCTGAATGCCGAGGCGCTGGCGGAGCTGGTCGGCGTCGGAGCTCCAATGCATGCCGAGCAATTCGACGTCGCCGGCATCAGGAGCGGTGAGGCCTTCGCAGATTTCGACGGTGGTCGTTTTGCCCGCGCCGTTCGGACCGAGGAGGCCGAAGCATTCGCCGGGGCGAACTTCGAGGTCGAGGCCGTTGACGGCGACCACGTCTTGATAAGCCTTGCGAAGACCAGTGACGCGCAGGGCCGGTTGCGATACGACCGGGGACATGAATCCAGTATCGCGTCAGCGGAGGGGACATGCAACCTTCGAATCGGACAGTCTGTGGAGTGGTGCAGATTGTAGAAAGTGTTCACGCCACGGGCGGCATGAGCGATAATCACGCTGCAAATTTGGGGAGGAACCCGACGCGATGAGAAATCCTATTGGACGGATTGGCTTGGCGATTGTTGTTTGTGGTGTTTCGATTGGCGCTTTGCGGGCGCAGCAGGGAGCACCGCTTACGCAGGAGCAAAAAGACCAACGAGTGCAAACGGAGAAAGAGCTCGAGTCAGTGGCCATCATCGAACGCAAAGTAATGGTGCCGATGCGGGACGGGGTGCGGTTGGCGACGGATATTTACCGGCCGAAGAATGCCAGCGGGCCTGTGCCGATTATCTGGGTGCGCACGCCCTACAATTTTAATTTCTGGGATGTGCGCAACGGGTTGCCCGCGGACATGCGGACGGCGCTGACGGCAGTGAAACGCGGCTATGCGTATGTGGTGCAGAACGAGCGGGGGCATTTTTTCTCGGAAGGGAACTACGACATTTTGGGCGCGCCGCGGACGGATGGTAGCGACATGCTGGATTGGCTGAAATCGCAGGCGTGGACGAACGGGAAAGTGGGCACGACGGGATGCTCTTCGACGGCGGAATATCAGATGGGGATTGCCGCCTTGGGGCATCCGGCGTATGCGGCCATGAACATTCAAAGTTTTGGCGCGGGCGTGGGACGAGTGGGACCGTATTACGAGCAGGGGAATTGGTACCGCGGCGGCGCGGTGCAGATGCTTTTTATTACATGGCTTGCGGGCGAGCAGAACCAGGTGCGGCCGATGTTTCCGGCGAATACTTCCGAGGAGGATTTGATTCGCGCGTCGAAATTGTTCGACCTGGCCCAGCAGCCTCCGCCGGTGGACTGGTCGAAGGCGCTGTGGCATTTGCCGGAGCAGGATATTTTGAAGGCGGTAGATGCGCCGCACGGAATTTACGCGGACGCGATGCCGGTGCCTACAGGCGGGCGGATGATTCAGCGCACGCCGAATGATCCGGCGTGGTACAAGGGCGGGCTTTATCACGATGACATGCTGCTGAATCTCCCGGGGTTGTGGTTCATGACCTGGTACGACGTGTCGATGGGGCCGAACCTGGAGCTTTACAATCACGTGCGGAAGACGGCGACGGGCGGAATTGGCGACGAGCAGTGGGTGATCATTGCGCCCGTGGGGCACTGCGCGTATACGCGAGCGACCGAAGACACGGTGGTTGGAGAGCGAAGCATGGGCGATGCGCGGCTCGACTATCAGGAGATTACCTACAGTTTTTTCGACCGGTTTCTGAAGGGAGAGAAGAGCGCGAAGATTGATTCGATGCCGAAGGTGACGTACTTCACGATGGGGATGAACAAGTGGCAGACTTCGGATACTTGGCCGCCTGCCGGCGCCGAGACCATGACGATGTATTTGTCGAGCGCGGGCCGCGCCAATTCTTTGACAGGAGATGGGGCGCTTGTCACCTCGCCTCCCGCAGCGGATAAGCCAGATTCTTTTACTTACGATCCGATGAATCCGGTGCCGTCATATGGTGGCAATGTTTGTTGCACCGGGACCGCGGTGCAAGCGGGCGCTTTTGACCAGCGGAAGATGGAAGCGCGCAACGATATTCTGGTGTACACGTCGGAACCGTTTAAGGAAGGGACGGAGCTGAGCGGGCCGATTACGCCGACGCTCTATGTTTCGTCGGACGCGAAGGATACGGACTTTACAGTGAAAGTGCTCGACGTGTATCCGGACGGGCGGGCTTACAACCTGGACGAATCGATCCAACGGCTGCGTTATCGCGATGGGTACGACAAGCCACTGGTGTGGATGGAGCCGGGGAAGGTGTACAAGGTGACGCTGCAGCCGCTGAATACCAGCAATTACCTTGAAGCGGGCCATCAGCTGAGGATTGAGATTTCGAGCAGCAATTTCCCGCGGTTCGACCGGAACTTGAATACCGGCGGGAATAACTATGATGAAGAGAAGGGAGTGGTGGCGCATAACGCGGTGCATCACTCGAAGCAGTATCCGTCGCAGGTGATGGTGACGGTGGTCAAACACTAGAGCCGGATCTTGATTGGCCTTTCTGATGGCAGTACGCGAACAGTTTCACCCGAGTGGTAGCTGCGTTCGCCCGCGTTTGGCGCGCCTTGAGCAGGGGAACCTTTCTGCTGTCTATGCGTACTGAATGGCAGGTGGCGGTGCGTCTCGGTTGTGGCAGATCGGGGTGCTCCGCACTGAGGGGGGTGAATTATGAATGCATTTTTCCTCGACCTGAAATATGCGGGGCGGTCTTTATGGCGCTCGAAGGGATTTGCAGCAACGGTGCTGCTTACTTTCGCCGTTTGTATCGCGGCTAATACGGCGCTTTTTGCCATTGTGAATTCTGTCGTGTTGCGGCCGTTGCCTGTCCCGGAAGCCAATTCCATCCTGCTGATGTCGAACGAATATCCGAAGGCGGGGGTGATAGGACTCAACGGCAGCAGCTCGGGAGATTACTTCGACAGGCTGAAGGAGGTCACGGTATTTGAGAGCCAAGCGATGTTTCGCCAGCGCGATCAGACCGTGGAGGTGAACGCACTGCCGCAGCGGATACGCGCGATGGCGGTCACGCCGTCTTGGTTCACGCTTTTGCGGGTAACTCCCGAACTGGGGCGGCCTTTCCTTGAGGAAGAAGGAGAAGTTGGGCACGAAGAAGAAGTGATTCTGAGCCACGGATTGTGGGAACAGTTGTATGCCGGAGACAAATCGGCGATTGGCCGCGACCTGCGGATCAGCGGGCAGCCTTTCAAGATTGTCGGAGTGATGCCTGCGAATTTTGATTTTATCGATCCGGAGGTTCGGTTGTGGATGCCGATTGCGTTCACGGCGGAAGAGAAAACGCAGCACCACAGCAACAATTGGACGTACATCGGAAGACTGAAACCGGGCGGCACGCTGGAGCAGGCGCAAGCGCAAGTCGATGCTCTGAACAATGAAAATCTTGAGCGACTTCCGCAATTCAAAGAAATTCTGATCAATGCGGGATTCCATACGGTGGTCAAGCCACTGCAGGACATGCTGACGGAGGGAGTGAAAAGGACCCTGTATTTGCTGTGGGGCGGGGCGATCCTCGTGCTGCTTATCGGAGGATTGAACATCGCGAATCTGGCGCTGACGCGGTTGTCGCTGCGGCGGAAGGAAATGGCGACGCGGATTGCATTGGGAGCGGGGCGTTTAGAGCTGATGCGGCAGTTGATTCTGGAAAACGTGGGGTTGGCTTTAACAGGCGGGGTGGGCGGAATTGTTCTTGGAGCTGGGTTGTTGCGTACGCTCAGTGTGGTCGGACTAGAACACATGCCGCGTGCGGGCGAAGTTCGCATGGACGGAACGGTCGTTCTCGTTGCGCTGGGGCTGTCGGTGGCGGCAGGATTGTTTGTGGGGCTGTTTCCATTGGTGAGCGCTTCGAAGATCGGGATCAACGATGCGTTGCATGAGGATAGCCGCACAGGGACGACGGGAAAGAAAACGAGAAGCGTGCGTCAGCTTTTGGTGGCGGTACAAATTGGATTTGCGTTCGCGCTGCTGATGGGGGCGGCCTTGTTTCTAACCAGTTTTCGGCGGCTGCTGCAGGTGGACCCTGGTTTCAGGCCTGAAGGAGTCGTGACGGGGTCGGTGAGCTTGCCTCGATCCAAATATGCGAAACCCGAAGACTTGCGGGGGTTTTTGAATCGCGCGCTGCCCGCGGTTCGAGCGATCCCCGGAGTAACGCTGGCGGGAGCCACGGACGTGATTCCGCTGAGCGGCAATCACAATGACCAGGTGGTTTTAGCCGAGGGTTATCAGATGAAGCCGGGAGAGTCGATTCTTTCGCCGTTGTTCATGGAAGTGACCCCGGGCTATTTCGAGGCCATGGGCATTTCGATGGTAAGAGGCCGCAATTTTGATGAGCGTGACAACGAGACTGTTCCGCGGGTCGTGATCGTTGACGAGCAGCTGGCGCAGCATTTCTGGCCGAACAGCGATCCCGTGGGGCGGCGGATGTTCTTCCCGGGAAACCCGCAAGATCTTCTGAAGGTTGATGAGCATACTACCTGGTTGACGGTGATCGGTGTTGCACGCAAATTGCGGTACGAGCATCTGGAAGATAAAGGTGGAAGCGTCGGCGCATACTACTCCCCGATGGCGGAGGACCCGCAGAGTAGTTTTACGTTTGCGCTGAAGACAGCGGGCAACACCGATTCAGCGGTGCGCGCGCTACGAGCGGAGATTTTTCGATTGGACCCGGACTTAGCCGTGTTCGATGTGCATTCGATGTCGGAGCGCATCGATTTGTCGCTGGCTTCGCGAAAAGCTTCCATGCTGCTGGCGAACGCGTTTGGCGGAGTGGCCTTGTTTTTGGCGACGCTGGGGATCTATGGCGTGCTGGCATATCTGGTGGCGCAGCGCACACGCGAGATTGGGATTCGCGTGGCGCTAGGGAGCAGCCGGGCGGCGATTCTAAGGCTGGTTTTGCAGGAAGGGTTTCAGCTCGTGGTGATTGGCTTGATTTTGGGAGTTGTGGGGGCAGTGTTTTTGCAAAAGTTTGTGGCGACGGAAGTATATGGCGTGCGGCCGCTCGATCCGTTGATATTGGCGAGCGTGATGGCGTTGCTGGCGATCGTGGCGCTGGCGGCGTGCGCAGTGCCCGCGCGGCGTGCCTTGCGTGTCGATCCCATCGTGGCGCTGAGGAGCGAATAGTGGCGCCGGGATTTCCTCAGGACAATTCTTTGCGAACGTAGGATGGACGCATCCTCAAGCGTCAGGCGATGCCAAGGACCGTGTTGAGGAAGCTCACGACGTACTTCCAGACTAGATAGTAGGCGGTCAGGCCGACTAGGGCGAGGATAGGAAAAATGTGGGTGGCAAAGCCGGGAATGCGGAAATCGATGGCAAGCGTCAGCCAGATGCCGAGCGGGCCGAGGAGAAACGGCAGCAGGGCTCCGTGGAAACCAATCGGAAGATGAGTGCGCTCGTGCGATGCGATAAAAAGCATGTTCCAGAGTCCCCACAGGTTGGGAACGACGGCCATCGGGAAAATCATCACTCGTTCGAGCGGTATAGGAAAGTCGTAGACGTAGCGCGCGACACAAAACACGGTTACGCCGATCACAAGAACAATCGTGGGGACGACGATGCCCGCCATGTATGCGCGCAGATATTTATGCCGGTTCATAAAGCCTCCTGCTTCACAAGTGATAGAACAGTGCCGGGATGATCCCGGGGAAAAAGAGAAGAGCGGCGCCGGCGAGCGCGGCGAGGGCCCAATCGAACCAGGGGATCGCGTCTACAGGGGCCGGTTGCTCTTCGAGTTTGGCCAGCATTTGCGGCCAGAGGTCACGGCGGAGCTCGCCGTCTTTCACAGGAGCGATGGATTGCTTGAGAAGCTCCTTCATTTCTTCATTGAGTTCTTCGTTGCTCATTTCACATGGACCTCGACGCCAAGAGATTTAAGCTTCTTTCGCAACATTCGAACGGCGCGGAAGACTCTGATTTTCACGAGCGCCGCCGAGATCCCGACGGCCTTGGCGATATTGGAATAACTCTCTTCTTCCACCAGAGCTAGAGTGGCCACGAGACGGTATTTTGCTGGAAGCTCATGAAAGGCGTTTCTGATTTGATCGCGCGCTTCCCGGCGGACCGCGGGATCCGCGCCCGGCGAGCAAGGGAAGTCCTCTGGGAGCGGGGTTTCGTGGCGCGCATGCCTTAGATGATCCAGAGCTGCGTTGGTGCCGATCCGGCGAGCCCAGGCTCTGAAATTGCCGTCCGGCTCGAATCGGGCTCGATATTTGTAGATGCGCCAGAATGTTTCCATGGTCAGATCCTCGGCGATGCCTGTATCGCGGACGATGCGGACAATCCAGGCGTAAACTTCCCTCTGATGCTGCCGGAACAACACCTCGAAAGCTTCGAGGTCGCCCGCCGCAAACCGTTCCAGCAGTTCCATCAGTAGTCTCTACATCTACATACTGGCTTCGGGCAGCCGAGGTTACAAAGTGTTTTGGGACCTCATTGGGAAATTGTGAAGGAAACAATAGCGGCCCGAAAGTTTGATGGCAGTTACGGAAGCGATAAGCCAGGAATCTGAGCCACCAGAGCGGCACCATCCCAATTTTGCCAGCCCTCGATGATTTGACCGTCTTTGATACGCACGATGGAGATGCCGGTGAGATGCACCGGGGTGCGCGTGGAGATGTGAACAGCGGTGCAAGTCCAGTGAACACAGACCAAGTCACCTTCGCCGAGGGACACGATTGGCTTGAAGGAGAATTCAGAAAATTGAGCGCGCATGATGTCGTAGAAGTGAGTGAACTCCGCGGGGCCGCGAAAATGATTTGCGCCATCGTGGAGGATGCCGGTTTTGGCAAATAGTTCCTTGATGGACTCGCGGCGGCCTTGCGTCCAGACCTCATCGAAAAAGCGAAGCAACAGAGCTCTGTTTGGTTCCGGGGTGGATCGAGGGGGACTGGCAGACATGGGGTACCTCCCGGGGGACGAGAAGCGCCACTATATAGGATTTTTTGGGGGAACGGGCGGCGATTCGGGCTGAGCGAGCGGCTTCCTTTACCGCTGTATCGAAAGCGCGCAATCCCAGCGTGCTCGTCGACACACATTGCAGTCTCACGCTTCCGATGCCGCACTCGGACTCATCGTGAGTTGTACTGGACGGCACGAATCTTCCTCTAGCTGGGCGGAAAGCTATGGGAGAATCGGCTGCAGAACTTCTTCAAAATGAATAGCCAACAGCCTAAGGGCGATGTTTCGCACAGTTTGGGCGTCGCTTGTCGGCCTACGCTCGTCTTCGTGGTAGCTTTTGCACTCAATGTCACGCCGCACGAAATTGTTCATGCGATCACCAGCTATTTGCTCGGATTCAACTCGACAGTTTTTCAGATGTGGGTGAATCCGGATGCGGCCGAAGCTGCTCGATGGCAGACCGTTCTTATCGCGGGTTCCGGCCCCTTTTTCAGTTTGACGGTGGGGGCCGTATCTTGGCTGATCTACAAACGTAGCTTTACAGAACGACCCGCTGGGCTTGGCTTTCTAATGATGTCAATCGTGGGTATTTATTCTTTCCTTGGTCCGCTGGCGGGTACGGCGTTTGGGGGAGACTTCCACGTAGTTTTCACATTCCTTAATGTTGCTGTGGCGTTTGGCTATTTGACCTCGGCAATTGGTTTCCTATTGCTCCCGATCTTCATGTATTACAGCGGAGGAGAGCTATTTCGGTGGGTGCCGAGCGAGTTCGGTCGCGCCAAAGCTATCGTATGCGCGACCGTTGCGCCGTGGGTGGTTGGAACCGCGATCCTCTTGCTTGTATATTGGCCGTTGCCACGATTCTTGATCGGGTCAACGGTTGTAGGGTCGGTGTTTTGGGCGTTTGCCGTTTTGGGAGCTGCGCTCCGTTTCTCATCCAGACGACCTGCGGAAATATTAGCTTCCTTTACTCGCACTGATCTCATCCTCATGATTGCCGTGTTGACAATGGTAAGGCTACTGGCGACTGGGGTTCGTCTGGTCCATTAAACTTGCGAGAGCGCATGGTAAGCGCGCACATCGTACAAGTGGGTAGCGGAAGCAATGCAACGACTGGGAAGAATCCAACAACGAAATGAATACTTTAGTTGTAGTCGCCTGAGGCCTAGCTTTCGCTACACCCGCATGAAAACAAAGCGCCCGAACCATTCGGCCCAGGCGCTTCATTTTATAGATAACGGAGGAGGACTAATTGTTCGTCAATAGATGTCGTATTGCTCCCAGTGAAGAGTGGCGTCGGATTGGATGATGATGTGTTTGTGCGAGTTTTGCTCTAACTCGTCCATCAGCATGGACTCGCGCGTTTTGAGAGCTTTCGCGATTTCGGGATGGACTCGCAAAGTTAGGTTGGGACCCTCATGCTCGGCTGTGGCCATTTTTCTGGCTTCGGCTTGGATTTCGTAGCAGAGCGTGGGGATGGATTTGACCATGCCGGACCCGGTGCAATAGGGGCAAGGCTGGCAGAGAACGCGCTCTAGAGCTTGCTTGGTGCGTTTGCGCGTGATGCAGACGAGGCCGAACTCGTTGAAGGACAGAGCTTTTGAGGGGGCTTTGTCTTGCTCTAGGGCCATTTGCAAGGCGCCTAGAACTTTTTCGCGGTTGCGGCGCTCTTCCATGTCGATGAAGTCCACGACGATGATGCCGCCGAGATCACGGAGGCGGATCTGGCGGACGATTTCTTTTACGGCTTCGAGGTTGGTTTTGACGATGGTGTCCTCGAGGCGCGTGGAGCCTTTGCCGACGAATTTGCCAGTGTTGACGTCGATAGCAACGAGGGCTTCGGTGTGGTTGATGACGATGTAGCCGCCGGATTTCAGCCAGACTTTGGCACGGAGAGCCTTGTCGAGCTCGTGCTGGATGCCGAACTCTTCGAAGATCGGAGTTTCCTTGGTGTATAGCTTGACCTTGTTGACGAGCTTGGGTTGGAAGCGGCTGACGAACTCGACGATCTTGCCGTATTCCTCTTCGTTGTCGATCCAGATGCCTGTGAAATCGTCGCTGACGTAATCGCGGAGGATGCGCTCGACGAGGTTGAGATCGCGATGGAGTAACGCCGGAGACTTGCGTTGCTCGCTGCGCTCCTTGATTTCGTTCCAGCTCTTGCCAAGGAATTCGATGTCGGTGCGGATTTCGTCATCGGTGGCGCCGCCAGCGGCGGTTCGAACGATGAAACCGCCGGGGTAGCTGTTGCCGGCTTCGCTGACGAGGCGACGCAGCCGCGAGCGGTTCTCGGCGGAAATAATTTTGCGCGAAACGCCGGTGTGATGGACCGTCGGCATATAGACGAGGAAGCGGCCGGGGAGCGCGACGTGGCTAGTGATGCGCGCGCCCTTTTTGCCGAGAGGTTCCTTGGCGATTTGCACGACGACATCCTGGCCGGCTTTCAGCATTTCGCTGATCAGTTGGGGTCGGCGCGGCGGACCGGAATGGCGGTGGCCACGATCGTGGCGAGGACCACCTGGGCCGCTCGGACGGCGTTCGAATCGTGGGCCGGATGGACGGCCCCGGTCTGGACCACGATCGGGACGGCCGCCACGGCTGTCAGGACGACCACCGCGGCCGCGGTCTCGATCACGCCCGCCACGCTGTGGGCGTTGGAAACGCGCGCGGGGATTGCCGCCGCCGATGCGTGCAGATTCACGCGGGAAATCTTCGCGAGGTGCTGAGGCGCCTCCGATGCGCGGGGCGCGAGTTTCGCCGGGGAGCAGGATGACGTCATCTTCGACGACCGCGGGTCCTGCGGAGATTTCTCCTGCGTGCGCTTCGATCACTTCTGCCTCGGTGTGTGCGTGTTCGGCGTGCTCGTGCTCGGTGTGTTCCGCATGTTCGTGCACGACGTGCTCGGAATCGCCTAGAGCGGCAGCGTGTTCGGCGCTTTCGTGCGCGGCGTTGGCTTCGAATTCGGCGCGGTTGGCGGCGCGGTGTTCCTCGACTTCCTCGGTTTCTTCCTCGGAGAGTTCGGATTCCGCGGCGGCTTGGTCTTCGGCGGCGTCGAGGTGCGCTTCTTCCTGGCGGTCCTCTTCCTCGGCTTCTTCGTCATCGGCAAGTTCGGTTTCGCCGGCGGCGTGAATTTCCTCGGCGTCGTCCTCTTCGAATTCGCCGCCCCCGGCCAGAGCGTCGGCTTTGGCGTGATCGGAAGTTTCCTCGTGTTTTGCTTCGGCTAGTTCGAAAGCGAGTGAGGCGGCTTGCTGTTCGTTCAATTCCGTTTCGCCGCGAACGGTTGCGGAATCTGAAGAGGACGATGCGGGCAATTCGAGCGGAGAGGCTTCGTGCCGCGGCGGATTTGCCCCGTGAGCGGAAAGGGAAGGGTCTGCAGCAACGCCGATATTTTCTTCAGCGGAAACGGGAGCGGCTTCGGATTCGGAGCCGGCGTCGGCGAGAAGCCAGCGGGGAAGTCCGCCGGAGAAGCGGCGAGGGACTGTTCCGCCGGCGGGTCCGGTGGCAGGAACGGGAGCGCCGGTCAGGTTGCTGGAAGAGCGGGGAGTTGCATCATCGAAATTGGGCTGCGGCTCGTGAATTTCCGGCTCGACCACGGGAGGCGGTGGTGCCGCTGCGGCGGGCTTCCCACGATACTTGGCCAGAGACTCGCCGGGGAGAAGAATGGGTTCTTCCGCGACAGCTCCGGATGCGGAGGAACTTGCAGCTTCGGGCGGGCGATGGTCGAAGCCGCGCTGCGCAGGACCGCGAGGTTCAAAACCACGTGGCGCGCCACCGCGATTTTCCGGACCTCGCTGATCGCGGCCACGGTTATCGTAACCGCGCGACTCGTTCCCGCGAGAATCACCGCCTTGCGGAGAAGCGTATTTGGAAGGCGGGAGATTGCGACCGCCAACGCCCGGACCTTGAGACGGGCGTCCGCCGCGATGGCGTCCCCCACGGCGGCCCCAGCGGCCGCCACGACCGCGGTCTCCACCGCGGTCACCACCGCGATCACCGCCCCGGTCTCCACCACGATCGGAGCCACGGCCGTAGCCTTGGCCACCGCTGGAGCGCGGAGCGTAATTCTGCGTGGGATTGTAGTGGGGCGAAAAATTCTGTGGAGCGGAGGCGTTGGATTCGGGCTGGCGCTCTTCTGGGTTGTGGTGCGCATCGTCGTGGACTTCGGCGGTGTGAGCGTCGGCGATTTCGCCTTCGGAAGCTTGCTCCTCGCCGCCGCCGGGTTGCTCGTCATGAGAGAGAGTTTCCGGATGGAAGGATTCGCGATGCGAATCTTCGTGCTTCTCGTGATGTAGTGCTTCGCGAGATTCGTGCGATGCTTCTTCGCCGTGAGCTTCGTGGGCGTGCTCGTCCTCGTGCTCATGGGAGGAAGAGGCGCGGCTTAGCGATTCGCCGGGAAGCAGTTCGACGACATTGGAAGGAGCCGGCGAGAACGCGGGTGCAGCGGCCGGTTGGTCGGTGTGCGCGTGCCCGTGATCGTAGTCCTCGAGATTTTCGAAAACATCGCTGACGTAAAGGAAAGCATCGCCATCGAGGCCGATGTCGACGAAAGCGGACTGCATGCCGGGGAGGACGCGGGTGACTCTGCCTTTGTAGATGCTGCCGACGAGGGCGAACTCTTTTTCGCGCTCGATGTAAATTTCGACTAACTGACCTTCTTCAAGAATCGCGACGCGCCGTTCGTGGGAGGCCGCGGAGATAACCAATTCTTTTGACATGAAAACTCCTGACTGTTGGTGACGCCGGCAGTGCCGGGAGTCACGTTTCTGTACGGCCGCAAAGGGCCGACAGGACGCATCGCCGCGAGCTTTTGCCCGTCGGGGGTCCAGTAAATCGGGGCCGGCCCGGTTTGCACCGGGACACACGCTGGCCACACTGATATCGAGATGGCTTTACGTTCGAAGCCGGAGGGAAAGTTCCTCTTGCTTGCGAGGCTGGTCCGTTGCCGGAGTGCTTCCGGGCCAACGGCGGACGATGCTGTCCTCACTCTAAGATCCTTGTTCCTATGGCCCGAACTTGCTGGGGGCCACCGTTACCGACCCGGCGGGATTTGCCTGAGCAAAGGCCCTGCGCGGCACTGGCGGCGAGTTCAGTTAACGAAGCGGCGAAGCCGAACATTCATAACCAGACCAATCGCCAGGAAAACAAACAACGTAGCTGAACCCCCGTAACTCATGAGAGGAAGCGGGATGCCGGTCACGGGCATAGCACCGATGACCATCGCTACGTTTACTAAGACATGAAAACCAAGCGCTGCTGCGACGCCCATTACAAGAAACATTCCGGCGCGGTCTTTCGCGCGCTGGGCATTCTGTACTAAGCGTAACAGAAGAGCCATGTACAGCCCAAGGGCAAGAAGCACGCCTTTGAAGCCCTGCTCTTCCGCCCAAGCCGACATGATGAAATCGGAATAACGGACGGGGATATAGCCGAGCTGGTTTTGCGTACCGTTGCCAAACCCTTTGCCCCAGAAGCCACCGGAGCCGACGGCGATCTTGGATTGCAAGACTTGATAGCCAGAGCCTTTGGCGTCCTCTTCAGGGTGCATGAAAGATGTAACTCGTTCTTTTTGATACGGCTTCATGACGCGCCATGCTACGGGGAGCATCAGAAGCCCGATGAGCGCAATGGCCGCGGCATGCTTCCACTGCAAGCCTGCGAGAAATGCGCCAACGACCAGCAAGGGCACCAGTACAAGCGCTGTGCCCAGATCGGGTTGCTTGAGTATCAAACCAAGCGGCAACCCTATGATGAGCCCTGCTTTGATCAGATCCTGGAGAGAAAGCTCATCGGTGCGCACCTCAGCAAAGAAGCGCGCCATGACGATGATTATAATCAATTTGACCAATTCCGACACCTGAAGAAATTCGCCGAGGATGGGGATCCAACGTTTGGCGCCGAAGCGCGTGTGTCCGAAGGCGAGAACGGCGATGAGCGCGGCAATACCGATGAGATAAAGGACGGGGGCTTGGTCCAGGATGAGATGGTAGTCGAGCCGAGAGAGAGCGAACATCAAGACAAAACCGATGAGGAGCCAGCGAAGCTGCTTGTTTTGCATGCCCGCGAGGGAGCTGCCGTGGGTGGCGGAATAGATCTCGATTACGCCGAGAGCGCAGATGGCCGCGAGAATTGCGAGTAGCCACCAGTCGTAGTCGCGAGTGCCGGGTGCGTCGTTCATTGTAGGAAGTCGATAGCCGACAGTTGAAAGTTAAAAGTCAAAGATCTGGTCCCAAGAATTATTTTCGTCTCAGCAAACTTTTGTACCGCTTCGAGGTCTCGACTACTGACAAATCCAGGTGTAACCAAGCCCCAAACTTAGCGCTGCGGGTCCACGCTGGCTGCGCGCGCTGGCACTGCGGCGGATGCAGCCGCGGGCTTCACAACGGGCAACGTATGGACCGATGCAGCCGCTGCCGCGCCATGGCTTAAATCATACTGTTTGTCGCCGGCGGTTAGTTGGCCTTGTGTCTTCTTTGCCTTCTTATCGTAATAGGCTTTGACGATGTCCCTGACGACTGGACCGGCGGCTTCACCGCCATGTTGGCCGCTTTCCTGAACCAGAACGGCAACGCAAATTTCCGGATTGCGCTTGGGGGCGTAGCCGACGAACCAGGCGTTGTCGGCATACTGCGAGCCTTTGCGCACCAGCGCCATTTTGTCGTAGCCGATGACCTGGGCCGTGCCGGATTTGCCGCTGAGCTCGATTCCAGCGAGTTTCAAATGCCCGCCGGTGCCCCCAGGTTCGTTCACGACGCCGTACATGGCGTCAGTTACTTTCTCGATGGTGGCTTCGGATATGGCGAATCGTTCTTCGCCCACATTCTGGGCATCTTTCAACATGTGCGGCTGTTTGAAAATGCCGCCCGAAGCGATTCCGCCAATCAATCGGGCCAGCTGTAGCGGAGTTGTGGTGACAGCACCTTGGCCGGTGGCTACAGAAATCACTTCACCGGCATACCACTTGCGATGAAAAGTACGCTCGACCCATTCCTGAGAAGGCATGAGACCTGGCTCCTCGGACGGAAGATCGATGCCGGTTTTGTGGCCGATTCCAAGTTTGCTGGCGTAATAGGAAAGCCTGTCGATTCCGAGGCGCATACCCACGTTGTAAAAAAAGACGTCGCACGATTTCAGAATCGCGTCATGCAGCCCCAGTACGCCATGCGATTTCGGTCCAGACTTCGCGTAGTAAACGTAGCAATGGTACTGGCGCCCGAAGAATGTTCCGTAGCCGGGACAGAATGTCGTGAAGCCTTCTTCAGGGACGTGGTCCTCGAGCATGGCTGTCGCTGTGACAATTTTGAAGACCGAGCCGGGCGCGAGTTGCGCTTGAATGGCCCGGTTCAATAGAGGATGTAGAGGATCGTCGTTAAGGGCTTTCCATTCTTCGGCAGGAATGCGAACGGCAAAATCATTTGGATCGGGGGTGGGGCGGCTGACCATGGCGAGGACTTCACCAGTGCGCGGATCGAGAGCGATAACGGCGCCGGGGCGCATGCCGAGAGACTGCTCGGCGACTTCCTGCAAGTCGTAGTCGATGGTGAGCTGAATTTGCTTGCCGGGGATCGGCTCTTGTTGGGTGAGGTGGCCGAGTTCTTTGACTTCTTTGCCAACGCTGTTGACGACGACGCGGCGCATGCCGTCCGTGCCGGTCAGAATGTCGTTGTACTGCCGCTCGAGGCCGGTTTTTCCGGCGAGGTCTCCTGGGCGAAGCCGGCCATTGCTGGCTTCGATTTGTTGTTCGCTGACTTCGCCGACATACCCGCTGGCGTGGGACATGAAGCCGCCCGGCAAATAGCGGCGGCGCTGGACCATCAACATTTCGAGCAGCGGAATGTCCGAACGGTGCGATTCGATGTAAGCGACGTCGGCGTTGGTGGCTTCCGGTTTGATGACGATGGGCTGGAACTTCGGAAGATTTTTGGTGCTTTCGAGCTGGTCTTTCAAGTCGTTGAGCGGGATACCCAGGCCATCGGCAATGATGGGAAGGTTTTTGTCGAGGAGAGCGGGATCGTCACGCAGAAGAAGGATGCTGAAAGATGGATAGTTGTCGACGAGGACGCGGCCATCGCGATCGAGCATGCGGCCGCGCGGAGCGATGATCGGAATGGAACGAACGCGATTGCGCTCGGCCATTTGACCGTACTTATCGGAGTCTACGACCTGGAGTTTCCAGAAGCCGAGGAGCAACAATCCTACCATGCCCACGATGACGTAGGAGGCGATGGCCAGTCTGGCCTGTGGCAGACGATTGTCGTTGCGAAACCAGTACGACACGAAAACCCCGCGCGCGAGTGTTTTTTTGTTGCGCCCGTCAAACGGACGGCGCTTTCCTCAGGGCGATTCGTCGCCCGTCCCGCGAGAAGCCAGGACATGCTCGCGTCACGAAAAAAATTTACAGCGTGGGCTTCGAAATGTCCGTCGAAAACTTTTTTCGAAAGAAAAAGATTCGAAAAATTCCCTCAGGGATCCCGAATCACAGCCGGACTCGTGCTGCATCCACACAGCAAAGTCATTTTTAAAGCTAGCACTTGGGCAAGAGGGCCGCAAGCCGTCCTGAAGGACAGTTGCTTGGTCAATACCCTATGGGAAATAGAGGTTGGGACAGCTCTCGCGGGCCGGCCAGCCGGGCGTTGGAGCTCCAGAGAGCTTCTCAGTCGTGGCGCAAGGCGACCAGCGGGTCGACGGCGGAAGCTTTGTGTGCCGGGAAACAGGCGGCGACCATGGCGACAAGGAGCAAAGCGGCCGCGGCTAGGGACATAACCACGGGATTCGTGGCCTTCAGGCCAAAGAGCATGCTGGAGAGCAGATGGTTGGAGGCCAGAGCGCAGGGAATGCCGATGGCGACGCCGAGGCCCGCTAGGATCAGGGCTTCGCCGAGAACCATTTGCAGGATGTCGGAACGAGGGGCGCCGAGGGCCACGCGAATGCCAATTTCTTGAGTGCGACGCGCGACGTTATAGGCGAGCACCCCATAGAGACCGATACAGGCTAGCCCTAGGGCGAGGAGTCCGAAAATTCCGGCGAGGCGTGCCATCAGGCGGTCTTGGTTGAAATTGCGGGTGACTTGTTCGCTGAAAGTCATCATGTCCACGACCGGCATGTTCGGATCAATGCCGGCGAGCGTTTGACGGATCAGCGGCTGAAGATTTTGCGGCCGTCCGGAAACGCGCAGTTCGATATCGTGGATCCAGTTCGAGCGCGTCTCGGTGGATTGCTCGCCCGCGTCGGTGAATTTCTCCGTCTGGAAGAGAGGACGGAAGAAAGTTGGGTAAGCAGCCTCACGGGCATCCTGATATTTCGCGTCTGCGACGATTCCAACGATTTCGTAATCGCCGGCGTGGCTTGCGTCTCCGAGGCCAAAGTGTTTTCCGAGCGGATCTTGCTTGGGGAAAAACATTCGTGCGAACGATTCGTTGATGACGGTGATGTGGCGCGAGCCGGCCGTGTCGCGCTCGTCGATAAAGCGGCCGCGTACCAAGCGCGTGCCGATGGTTTCAAAATAATCCGCGCTAACACGAACCCAGGAGGCGCCATCGAAATCCTCGGGATTGGCGGGCGCAGGGCGGCCTTCGACGCTGATGCCGCTAGACCAATTCACGTCGGACATGGGGCTGTAGAGCGAGAAGCTGACGCTCTGGACACCGGGAATTTGGCGAAGGCGCTCTTTCAGCAGGCGGTAGAGGCCATCGAGGCGATCGGCCGTGTAGCCGGCGAGAGCGGGGTCAACCTTGACGATGAGCCTGCCTTCGGTTTCGAAGCCGAACTGCTGGTGTTCCAGATTGTGCAAACTTTCCGTGAGCAAGCCCGCTCCGGCGAGCAACACAAGCGAAAGCGCGGCTTGCAGCACGATGAGAAATTTTTGCGGAGCGTTCGAACCTTCGCGGATGTTGCGCTGGGCGCCGCGAAGCGCTTCGCCGGCGTCGGCCCTCGAATTGATCCATGCAGGAGCGGCAGCGAAGATCACGCTGGTGAGCAACGAAAGAAGGGCAGCGAAGCCGAGCACGGGGAGCGAGGGGGCAGTTTGGATAGGCACATAGTGTGCGCCGCGAAAGGCGAGAGCCAGAATGATTTGGGTGCCCGCATAGGCTACCGCAAGCCCCGCCGCACCACCGAGAACCCCCAGCATGAGGCCCTCCGTGAGAGCTTGGCGAATCAGCCGGACTCGCGGAGCGCCAAGTGCGACGCGCATTACGGTCTGGGCGCGCTGTGCTGTTCCTTGCGCGAGGAGAAGATTCGCCACGTTTGCACAGGCAATCAGCAGGACAAGCCCGGACGCGGCCGCAAGCAAACGAAGACCATCGGCATAAGCCGTGCGCATCCGCGCCACGCCAGCTCCGGCTGGGGTCAGCGTGACGTGCTGCTTGGCGATTTGGGGCCGATACGCCTCGGGGATTTGTCCCTGGCTGGTGAGCCATTGTTGTACTTCGAGTGTTACGCGCGCCTGCACCTGTCCAGGTTTTTCTCCCGGCTTCAGACGGCCAATGATGTAAAGCCAATGAAGTTCTGAGTGCGCGAGGAGCGAGCCGTCGAGCCTCAGAATCGGTTCACTGGCGAGAGGAACCCAAAAATCCGGCGGGTCACGACGCAGGGTTTCCCCGAAAAACCCGGGCGAAGTGACGCCCACGATGGTCAGGGGCTGTCCGTTGATAAGAAAACTTCCGCCAATGACGCTCGGATCGAGCGAAAAATGTTCGCGCCAAACACGGTAGCTGATAACCGCTACTGGCGAAGAGCTGGGCTGATCATCAGACTCGGAAAGGAGCCGCCCGGCGTAGGCGCCAAGGCCGAATGTCGAGAAATAATTACCCGATACGAATTCGCCGACGTAGGGTTCGGACAATCCGGCTCCGCCTGTGCGGCGCACGCTGATTAAATGCAGGCCGCCGCTGAACGCGGCCATCTTGCTGAACTCTGGAGTGCTATTCCGCAGCTGCTTATAGAGTGCATACGAATAAATTCCAAAATTTCCTTGGAGGCCATCAAGCGCGCAACAATCAGCGCCTTCTCCGAGGCGGTAAAGTTCGCTCGGATTTGCAAATGGCAGGCTCTTCATCATGACGGTATGGATCAGAGAAAAGATGGCGGTGTTCGCGCCGATGCCGAGCGCGAGAGTCAGTACTGCGACGATGGTAAAGCCCGGGCTCTTGCCGAGCTTGCGCGCGCCGAAACGGATGTCTTGCAGCAGGACTTCGAGCGATACGAGTGTCCACATTTCGCGGCTCCTTTCTTTCAGACTGGTTGTGTTGCCGAACCGGCGGCGGGCTGTGTGGCGAGACTGTTCCGGGCTGATGCCCTGCGCACGGTTTTTCTGCTCAGCCATGGAAAGATGAAAGGCCACTTCGTCTTCGAGGTCGCGGTCCAACTGCCTGCGGTGAAAGAGAGCTTTGAATCGCAGGCTTGTTCGGTTGCGCCATTCGGAGAGCATGGTCAGGTCCTAAGCCGTTTGGAGAATGCGCGCGACAGCGCCGGACATGCGGCGCCAGAATTCGGTCTCTTGCGCCAACTGCTTTTTGCCCGACGAGGTCAAGGAATAGAACTTCGCGCGGCGGTTGTTGTCCGAAGCGCCCCATTCGGCCGAGAGAAGGCCACGCAGTTCCAGGCGGTGCAGAGCGGGATACAGCGCGCCTTCTTCGACCTTCAAAACGTCCTCGGATGTCTGGTGAATCCATTCGGCAACGCCGTAGCCGTGCATGGCACCTCGAGCTAACGCTTTCAGAATCAGCAGGTCCAGTGTTCCCTGGAGGAGATCGCCAGGGTTCTCGCGCTTTTCTTTCATGGAAGGGCCCTTTCTCTTATCCATAAGACGTTTAGGGGAGGAAATTGTTTCACTTGCGGGTTTGGCGAGATTTTTTTTGTTTTGAGCCGCATTGGGAAGGGGGACGATTTTGCTGCGAAAGCTTGCTCGCCACCTGTGGCAAGCGCTATCGTATTTATATTGTTCTCATGCAAAGCGAACCTTCCTCGCCCCTGCGTTTGGCCCTTGTCGGGATGTCCGGTGCTGGAAAAACCTTTTGGACAAAGAAGCTGGCTGCCGAGGGATGGACCGCTATTTCTTGCGATGACCGCATCGAGGAGAAGCTGGCGTCGCGGCTGGCTGCGGGCGGCTACTACGGGATTAACGGTGTCGCGGCGTGGATGGGCTGGCCGGACAATCTGAAGTATGCGGAGCGCGAGGCGCAGTACCTCGAGGAAGAAATCCATACGCTCGGCGAGGCGCTGACGTCTCTCGAGCGCGAACCCGATAGACCGCTGGTGCTCGATACCACGGGCAGCGTGATTTATACAGGGAATAATTTGCTGCTGCGCTTGCGTCGGCGGATGACAGTCGTGTATCTGGCGGTCTCGACCGAAGAGCAGCAACTTTTGATCGAGCGCTATTTGGGCGACCCCAAGCCGGTGCTCTGGCGCGGCGCCTTTCAGTCAAAGCCTGGCGAATCGCCAAAGGAAACTGTCGCGCGCTGCTATCCCACACTGATTTCCGCGCGGAGGCAGAGCTATGAAACTTTGGCGCATTGTACGCTGCAGGTGGCCGAACTGCGCGATCCCTCGTTTGATTCGGCCGCGTTTCTTTCGAAAATTCACAGCCAGCTCGAGCGCGGTCGATGAGATACCGCAGCACGGGTCGCAAGGCGGCGCTGACTTCCTTGCGCGGCGCTGTTCTGCGCGGGCTGGCACCGGATGGCGGGCTCTACCTGCCCGTCGAGATTGCGCGGCGCTCGCCGCAGGAATTGGAAGAATTTCGCAAGTTGCCGTTCACGGAAGTATGTTTTCGCGTGGTGCGGCCCTTTGCCACGCCGGACGTGCCGGAAGAGGTGCTGTGGCAGGTCGTAGCGGCGGCCATCAATTTTCCGGTGAAGCTGGTGTCGCTCTCGCCGGGTCTGCACATTCTCGAGTTGTTTCACGGCCCCACTTTGGCGTTCAAGGATTTTGGGGCGCGATTCATGGCGCGGTTGATGGGCTACTTCGTGCGTGGAGAAACGCGGCCATTGACGGTCCTCGTGGCGACTTCGGGCGACACGGGAAGCGCCGTGGCGCACGGATTTCTCGGCGTGCCGGGCATTCGCGTGGTGATTCTCTATCCTTCCAAACGCATCAGCGAGGCGCAGGAGAAGCAGTTCACGACACTGGGCGAAAATATCACGGCGCTTGAAGTGGCGGGAAGTTTCGACGATTGCCAGCGGCTTGTGAAGCAGGCGTTTACGGACGTGGAGCTGAACAAGCGCGCGTTTTTGACGTCGGCGAATTCGATCAACATCGGGCGGCTGCTGCCACAGATGTTTTATCACGTGGCGGCGTACCGGCAGTTGCCGGTAGCGTCAGTGCCGCTGATTGTGTCGGTGCCTAGCGGTAATTTCGGGAATTTGACGGCGGGGCTGTTCGCCAAGCGCATCGGCTTGCCGGTGGCGATGTATATCGCTTCCACGAATGCGAACGACGTTGTGCCGGAGTATTTGCGATCCGGAGAGTTTCATCCGCGTCCGGCGACGGAGACATTTTCGAACGCCATGGACGTCGGCAATCCGAATAATTTTCCGCGCTTGCTGGACTTGTGCCGCGGCCGGATTGAGTACCTGCGGCGGGAGATTTGGGGCCACGCCGCGACGGATGACGAGACACTGGAGGAGATGAAATCTCTCCACGAGCGCTTCGGCTATATTGCCGATCCGCACACCGCTGTCGGTGTGCTCGGCTGGGAAGCGTACAAACGCGAGCATTCCGAGCCCGCGCAGGGATTGGTGCTGGCCACGGCGCATCCCGCAAAATTCGCCGACGTGGTACGGAAAGCAATTGGGGAGGCGCCGCCGCTTCCCGATCGCCTCGCCGCATATTTAAAGCGGGAAAAGCTGGCCGTCCCGATGTCGGCGGAGTACGCGGACTTCAAAGAGTTCCTGGTCTCAGAGTGACGTCCCCGATGTTTAGGAATGCAGGCACCATAAGTCTCGCCGTACTGCGTGGTCACGACGCACGGAAAGTATTGGCTGCCTAGGAAGCCGCTGGGCTCTATTCTTTCAAGCTGTTGCTTCAGTCGATCCGTGGGAGTCTGGGATGCCGGCTCATGCGAACTAGGAAGGCTTGCGGAGACGGTCGAGGAGCATGAAAAGAAATACGGCGGCGACGGCGTTGACGAGTGCGGCGATGCCGAGATGCATGGTGAACCAGGGTTCGGGTTGAGAGAGCAGGAGGCGACGCGTCAAAGCGATGAGGCCCTGGTGAACGCCGAAGAAAGCGATCGTCAAGGCGAAGCGGGCCGCGGGATGTTCCGTATCGAGGCGGGCGCCGATCGAGGAAGCCAGATATCCGATGACCGTTTTCGCAATGCCATAGAGGCCGAGGGGAACGGTGGGCCCACTCAAGCTGTCCTGCAAAATGCCGATCACCATGCCCAGAAGCAGTCCTGTCGAAGGATTGCGCCGGCTCAACCCGAAATAGATGACAATGAGCAGCGGAAGATCCACAATCGCGGCCTTCGGAAAATAGATGGGCAGAAATGCCTGCAAAATGAGCGCAAAGGCTGTAGCCAGGATGATCGCGCCCGCGCGGAACTTGTGCACCTCGATGTGCAGTTCGCTGCCGCGAATGTCGTAAGTATCGTTCATGGTTTCTCGGGCGCAGCCGGGTTAGTTGCGGCGGCGGAAGGAGCGGCGCCCGGTGAAGCTGATGCATTCGGCGCGGAGGAATCTTGCTTCATCTCAAGCGGCTTCATCGTCAGCAGAACAAATACTTCCTCAAGCCGTTCGAGATTCGCCGCGGGCTTCACGCGAATTTGCTTGAACGTGTTACCCGGCTTGATGTCCGCAATCGATCCCACGGGCAGGTCGCGCGGAAAAATGCGATCCATTCCGCTGGTCACGATACGGTCTCCTGGATTCACGCTGTTGTCTTCGTTGGAAACGTATTTCAATACCAGAAATGACTCACCCGTTCCGCCGACTGGCTTCTGGACGCGCGAATCGACCAGCATGGCGCCCACGCCGCTGTCTTTATCCGTAAGCAGCAGAACCTGGGCGGTGTCCTTGTAGGATTCGATGACTTTGCCGACGACGCCGTCGGGCGTGATGACACCCATGTTGCGGCGGATGCCGTCGCGCTCGCCACGGTCAAGGTAGATGGTCTGGCTGGCGGAGTCCGCGCTGCCGCCGATCACGCGCGCGCTGATCATGGGTACGTCTGCATTTGTTTGGCGAAATTTTAACAGTGCGGCAAGGCGGTCGGCTTCACCGGCTTTGCTCTGGAGCTGTGTGATCTGCAGTTTCAGCGCGCCGTTTTCGCGTTTCAATTCTTCGTTTTCGTGAGAAGTATTTTGCAGCGCGAAATAGTGATTCCAGGTGTCGCGAATGTGACTGATGCCGTGAGCGCCGACGCGTTCGAGGGGCGACACGGCGCCAACGGTCCACACGCGGATCAGGCGGCCCTGCGAGTCGCGCTTGATCTGCACGGCCAGCAGCAGCACCTGCAGGAGCACGACGCCTCCGAGGAGGAAGAGTGATCTATGACGAGAGGGAATGCCGACCATGGAGTCCAGTAGCACAGACCTTGCCCTGTGCAGTTCAAGATTTTTACGATCGCGTCAAGTCCTGAAATCCGTTAGTCGATGCAAACCTGGCGCAGCAATTTGAAATCGCTCAGCATTTTGCCGGTGCCCAGCACCACGGAGGCCAGCGGGTCGTCGGCAATGGAAACCGGGAGTCCGGTTTCTTCGCGGATGCGCTTATCGAGGTTCTTGAGCAGCGCGCCGCCACCGGTTAGCACGATACCCCGATCACTGATGTCGGCGGAAAGTTCCGGCGGTGTGCGCTCGAGAGCCACGCGAACGGCATTCAGAATGGTTGCGACGCATTCGCTGAGTGCTTCGCGAATTTCGCTGTCGTCGATGGTGACAGTGCGCGGCACGCCTTCAATCAAGTTGCGGCCTTTCACTTCCATGGTCAGCGGTTTTTCAAGGGGATAGGCCGAGCCGATTTCCATTTTGATCTGTTCCGCGGTGCGTTCGCCGACGAGCAGGTTGTATTTGCGCTTCAAGTACTGCATTACCGCTTCGTCCATCTCATTGCCGGCGACGCGCACGGAACGCGAGTAAACGATACCGCTCATGGAAATGACTGCGATGTCGGTGGTGCCGCCGCCGATGTCCACGACCATGTTGCCGGAAGGCTCTTCGATCGGCAGGCCAGCGCCGATGGCTGCGGCCATCGCTTGCTCGACGAGATAGACTTCGCTGGCGCGTGCGCGATAAGCGGAATCTTGCACGGCGCGCTTTTCCACTGGCGTAATTTCACTGGGCACTCCGATGACGATTCGCGGATGCACCAGGACGCGGCGGTTGTGCGCCTTTTGAATAAAATACGTCAGCATTTTTTCAGTGACTTTGAAGTCGGCGATAACGCCGTCCTTCATTGGCTTGATGGCGACAACGTTGCCCGGTGTGCGGCCCAGCATTTCTTTGGCTTCGCGCCCGACAGCTACGACTTCGCCGCTGGACTTATTAATAGCCACGATCGAGGGTTCGTTCACCACGATGCCCTTGCCGGCCGAGAACACCAGCGTGTTCGCCGTCCCAAGATCAATGGCGAGGTCGGAAGAAAACAAACTGAACACCGACCTCAGGTTGTAACCGTTCTTATTCATCCCCCCGCCCCCCGCGGAGAATTCCTCTCCGCCGTCCAGCCGACAACGAACTGCTTTGCAGCATTACGGTCCAGATGTGCCGCCGCGCGGCCAACTAGACCATTGTCTCCGGACTTGGCGACGAGCGCAAAGTCGCGCCTGCGTCTTTTTTCTGACGTGACCCGAAAACGATCAGCGTTCGAAACTTTTACTTTGGCACAACGATCGTCACCTTCTGTTGTGCCGTGCCTCCACGGCGGTTCTCTCCGATGATGACGATAGTATGCTGGCCGGGTTCGAGCGGCTCGGTAAAATGGCGGAAAGTGCCATCTGCCGCGATAATCGGTACCGGCTGCCCGTTTACGATGAGCGCCGCGCCTGGTTCCGTATGGCCAATAATCTCCACGACGCGGCCATGAATCTGCGTGCCGGTAATCTCCAGCGCCATCTCCTGGGTTTTTCCCTGCGCGACGAGCGTGAAGCGGAACGTTTCGCTGACCTCGCTTGTTTCTTTCTTCGCGTTGGTGGCGGTGACGTTCCAGAAGTAGTCGCCCCCGTCGAGCCCGGAGACATCCGCGTTGGTTCCGGAAACTGATTTCGGCTCGCCAACGGTTTTCGTAAACATGGCCGTCGTGCTAATCCGCAGCGTGTAGGAAATCGCCTCGGGCACTGGCTTCCATTCAAAATGGATGGCCGCCGTTTTTGGATTCTCGACGATCAGTGGCTCGAAGTTGCGCGGCGAACTCAAGTCTGGCGGCGCCAGCACGTCCGATTTCGTAATCGGGCCGCCGGTTGCGAAACTCGCTTTCTGATAGGCTCCGATCTCCACTTTCTCCTGGCCGCGCTGCACTTCCGCACTTCCGCTGGAGACCACGATCTCGCTCGCCTTGTTAACCGGGTCTGTCTTCACGGCCGCGTTGCTGTTCGAAGGAAACTGCGCCACAGTGTCTTCCATGCTGACGGCAGCCTTGGAATCCGGCGAGGGGAAATTGGGCGTCTTGAGGTTCACCTGTCCGGTATTGATGCGCACCGCGGAACTGGAAGGCTGCTCGCGGCCCATCGAATTTTCTTCCACGGTGATGAAGGTCCCGGATTCAACCGTGTAGGTCGTGCCATCGGCAAAGGTGATGCGCGCGGCGCCGTCTGCCGAGGTTTGAATTTGATCGCCCTTGTCCAGCGAGGTGCGGAAATCCGCGTCCACCCACTGCACGGAGTTGACTTTCTTCACCTGTACTTTTCCGTCGAGGTTGACGAACTTGGCTTGCGTCTGCGTGATGGGCTCGCCACCGGGATCGCCATTCCCGATCGATTTGTTCAGCTTGTCGTATGCTTTCGTGTACAAATTCGGGTTGACGAGATAAACCGCGGCGAAAACTATCGCTGCAAACAGAATGACGTAAACGGCCACGGTCTTATACGTCACCGTATGCCAATACACTTCCACCCGCTTTATCTTCGGGTGGTTCGGGTCGTGTGGTGTTTGTGTGCTCACGGGTATTCGCGCAGCAATGCCGCCAATCTTGGAATCTAACACAGTAATTAGAACGCAGACGCCCGCTGGGGCTTGCGGTAGTTAAACAGCAAATAGCGGTTGCGCATACTAGACGTTAGGACAGGGGATTTTGTCCGAAAGGACAGTCGAGGCTGCTCGCAAGTTCTTTAAAGGTTACGCGCGATTTTTGGACGTACTCTTAGGACGATTTTGCCCGGAGGAACGCCAGCGTCAGCGGCCACGCGAGCAGCGCTGCAGCGGGGCTGTAGCTGGCGCGCGCGTCGCAGAAAAAGGCGTGGTCGGCGTTCGAAATCTCCACGTTCACAAAATTTTTCCCCGCCGCGCGCAACGCATCGGTCACCGCGCGGACGTGCTCGGGCGGAATATGCTTATCGCGCCCACCCCAGAAGAACAATAGAGGAGCCTGCAAACCGCTCGCCCGCCCGAGCAGCCCTGGATTAGTCGCATTCGGCGCAATGCCCCCGCCGTAGTAGGAGACCGCGCCCGCCAGCGGCAGAGTGAGTGCTGCTAGAAACGCAGCGCGCCCTCCCATGCAATAGCCAACGGCAAAAATCGGCAACTCCGGTCCGATACTTCCGCGCAGCCAGTCAAACGCAGCCCGGTGGTCCGCGGCCATCGAGGCATCGTTCAACGCTTTCATGAGGGGCATCGCACTCGGAAGATCGTCGTAGCGCACTTCAATACCTGCGCCGGAGCGATGAAAAAGCTCCGGGGCCACGGCCACGAACCCTTCCCGCGCCAATCGCCCAGCGACGTCTCGAATGTGCGCGTTCACACCGAAGGCCTCCTGAAAAACCAGCAAACCTGGATAGGCACCTTCTTCTTTTGGCCGCGCCACCCACGCACGCATAGTGGTGCCGTCATTTACGCTCAGTTGCACATAAGCGTTGCTGATTTCCATGTTGGCTCCTCTTGTCTCGAAAGCACCGCTCGAAGTCATTTTCAGTGCCGGATGAAGTAGCTGCGCTTGTCGAGGCTGGCCGCCACCCCAACATCGAAGAAACCAACCATCATTTCATCGTACGTCTGCTCGCCCCAACGCACTGCCGCCTCCGGGTCCGGGTTATGCGGGTTATCGCGCGAATTATCGTACCAGGCGACGGCCTGCAGTTCCGTCCCCGCTTTCAGTAGACGAGGTTCCGCAAGCTTGTAACTCATTTGCCAATGGAAATGATAGCGGACGTCCAGCAGCGGTTCGATTTCTTGGTCCGGCCTCGCGCCGGAATCTTTTTCTCTGTGAATGATGCTGTATTCGAAGCGTTTTCCGCGCAGGTGCATGTGAGGGAAGAAGCTTAGCAGGGTCGCGTCGTTTGGCAGAGTGCCGCGCGCTTCCACGCGATAGTCGGGCGCGCCCGGCGGAATCACGAAGTGGTCGTTTGTGAGCTGCAGCGTCAGCACGCGCTGTGCAGGAGAGTGCTTTGCAAAAATCAGTCCTATGCTAGTTTGGTCGCTGGCTGCGTGTCCATTGGTCGTGTAATGCATTTGAAAAACGAGGTCGGACCCGGCGGGAATGAATTTTGCCATGTTATTGGGCCAGTTGTCGGGCGAACTGCCCGGCGCATAGACAAGCAGCACGTCGCTGTCCGTCCAGTGGGCGCCCTTTCGATCCTCAGGATCGGTGAGCGTCGAAGCCGTGAACGGCTCGCCCACGGGGGCATGCCGCATCCACTGCGAGTCTGGCGGCCGCACATACACAACCGCGTGATGAACGTTTGCGCGAAGCAGGGGAAGCACTTCCACCGCCTGTACCCAGCGATCTTCCTTGAATCGCGTCGGAACGATTTCGTAAGTGTATTCGACGTCGCCGCTGGCGGGCAGGGCCACAGGCTTGGGCATTTTCAAAATTAGATCCGGCTGCGGGATAGTCCAACTCTCCGCCCAATGAATCGGTGGGGGAGCGTCATGCGCGTCACCCTCAGGCGCTCCGGCATTTGCCCAAGCCACGAGCGCAGCGATTTGTCCGGCGGAAAGCGAAGGATCATTCGAGAAGTGCCCGATGTGCGGATCAGCAAACCACGGCGGCATGGATTTATTGTTCGCCGCCGCCGCAATCGCAGCCGCGTGGGGGCGCGTTTGTTCGTAGGTTTCAAATTGCGTAGGCGCGATGCCCACGGCGCGATGACAAACCTGGCAGCGTTCTTGCAGAATTGGCAGTACGTCGCGGTAAAAGGTCGGCACGCCAGCAACAGACCGCTTTGGCCCTGTGTTTTGTTCCGAAGATGTCCTCGGATTGAGCGCGGCGCCCAGCAAGACCACAACCAGCACCGACAGGGCCTTCTGCTTTCCTACCGCCGTGAGTTTAATCATCCCTAGCGTTCGATGATACGCGCATCATCGCGGTTTCCTACCCATCGGGTCCGTAGAAAAGATTAGCATTCGGATTGCCAATGACAAGGCCAGAGCTCTCTTATTGGCTTCTGAGAGATGGCTTCCGGGGACTCAAAGAATAAATTCGGCGGGCTGCCGCAATTTCATTTGTTAGGCTGAGTCCCTTAAGGCCCACGATTCCATTTGAGGCGCGGGGCTTCTATCTCCTATAATGATGTGTTTGCTTAGGACTTGGGGGATTCAGCGGATGGCTGGTAGCTCGGATAACACGCAAAAAATCTTTTCCCGCATCTTTCTCGGTGTGGTCGTGCTGGCGCTGTCGGGCGGCATGCTGCTGTATCTCGTGCCAACCGGTCCGGGCGACACGCAGATGTCCACGGATGCGGTGGCCAAGGTTGGCGATCAAACTATCACCGTCGCCGAGATTCGCCAGCAGCTCAATCAGATCAAGCAGACCAATCAAGTTCCCCCGATGCTTGAACCTTATTATGCGCAGCGGATCTTGCAGCAGCTTCTGCTTCAGAAAGAAATGGAGTACGAAGCAGGCCAGCTTGGCATCCGCGTTTCCAATGATGAGATCGCCGATCGTATCAAACTGATCTTGCCGGCCGCCTTCAACGGAGACTCGCCCATCGCCCCGGATCAGTACGCCTCGCTGGTCCAATCGCGCACGCAAATGAGCGTTCCGCAGTTCGAGGAGATGGTCCGCCAGGGCATGCTCCAGGAAAAATTCCAGAAATTGGTGACGGACGGCATTAGTGCGGGGCCGGCGGAGATCCAGGAAGAGTTCGTCTACCGCAACCAAAAGGTGAAACTGGATTACGCGTATATCAAGCCGGAAGATCTGCAGGCAAAAATCACTGTGGGTGATGCCGAAGTCAGCGCCGCCTACGAAAAGAGCAAAGCGAAGTATCAGGTCCCGGAAAAGCGCGTGGTGCGCTACGCCATCCTGGACGTGAACCAGATTCGCCAGAGCGTGCAAATCTCCGACGACCAGTTGAAGGCCCAATACCAGAAAAACATTCAGGATTACCAGGTGCCGAACCGCGTGCACGTCGAGCACATCCTGCTGATGACCGTTGGAAAACCCGATGCCGAAGTCGAAGAGATCAGGAAGAAAGCGCAAGACATTCTTAACCAAGCCAAAAAAGGCGCTAATTTTGAGGAACTCGCCAAGAAATATTCCGAGGATGGCGGTACCCCCGGAAATCCCGGTTCAAGAGATAAGGGCGGGGATCTGGGATGGATTGTCCAGGGCCAGACGGTGCCGGAGTTCGAAAAGGCGGCATTTTCACTCCCTAAAGGCAGCATTTCCGATTTGATCAAGACTCAGTACGGGTTCCACATCATCAAGATCATCGACAAGGAAGCGGCCCACACCAAGCCCTTCGATGAAGTGAAGGAGTCCATCCGAGCTCCATTGCTTCTTTCCGAGGCCGATAAGCAGGCGGGCGATATCGCAGACAAGTTGTCCCAGGCTATCCGCCAGTCGAACAAGGTTTCTCTCGACGACCTGGCCAAGCAGTACCATTTGAGTACCGGCGAAACGCGCCCGGTGGCTGCTACCGACCCCTTGCTCGAACTGGGGAACTCAACGCAGGTCAAGGTTAGCGATGCCATCTTCCAGCTTCGCCAGGGCGAACTGAGCCTGCCGCTGCAGACCGATCGGGGCTACCTTGTCCTTTCTCTCAAACAGGTTCTTCCCGCTCACCAGGGGTCCCTCGAAGAGGTGAGAGAGAAAGTGGTTGCCGATCTAAAGCAGGAAAAGGCGTCCCTCGAAGCTCGCACCAAGGCGGAGGAGCTGACTAAACGGACGAAAGCTGGAGAAAAGTTCGACGCCGCAGCCAAAGCCCTCGGCTTGGAAGCGAAAACCAGCGACGATTTCGCCCGGTCTGGCTCGATTCCCAATGTCGCCAGCGGTAAACAACTAGAGGCCGCGTTCCAATTGAAGACCGGCGATGTCGGTGCGCCACTCAATCTCGGCCCTAACTGGCTAGTCTACAAAGTGGTGGACAAAGAAGAACCCAAGCCCGAGGATTTTGACAAACAGAAGAAAGAACTCACCGACTCCGTGCTGCAAAGTAAGCGCTCGATCGCCTTCGAGGCCTTTCGAACAGCGCTCGAGGACCGCCTGAAAAAAGAGGGCAAACTGAAACTTATGCCCGAAAAACTTCGCAATTTCGGCGAGGCTGGCTAGCCTAAGCGTCTGATAACAAAGTATTTACAAACTATTTGCAGGATGCTTGTCTTTCTCGCCCCACCCCGGTAGCCTATGGATGTCTCCCAAATGGCCGATTACAGCTTGGGGCTTCCGCTATTCGAGTGAACAGCCATCGTTCGAAGCTCTGGCAGGAAACCAACTGAAACCGGTACAGAATCCGCCATGGCCCCCAGCGCCAAGACCCCAGGACCTTATGAATACGAAGAAGACGCCTTCCCGTACACCGGTCGTCCGCAACGACTACCGCTGCAGCATGGAAAGAAATCAGGCCGGCAAGTATTGTGTTCGAATCCAGGTTTTCTACCCTCGTCACGCTTGGAATCTCGGGGTTTTCTTCCTTGCATCCTCCTTTGACCGCGCCATGAAGAAGCTCGAGGAGTCTCTGGACTTCCTCCAGCGCCATGAAGAGAAACTGTGGTTCTGGGGCGTGGACCGAGCCGAAGATATGGGCTTCTCCGCCGAGTTCCTCCGTGAAGCGGGTCTGAAGCTGGATCATCGCACCGAGTTTCCCCGCCGAGCCACCAATCTTTCGCTGGCTCCGGAGCGCGAAGTCCCGGCGTTCGTGCTAGGGCCGGTCCGCCGCGGGCTGGCCGAATCGGTCGAAACCGTTCGCAGCGTCGTCGTCGGCGATTGACTTCAAAAAGCCTCTTTCTCAAAGCCCCGGTTCGAAATGGGCTCCTTTCGAATGGCGGCCGGAAACCGGCTTTGGCAATCGTTCACTTGAAACCAAGTTCGAGTTGTCCAATTGGCCAGCGAATCTAGCCCTCTTCCGTATAGCCCTCTTCCGTATTGACTTCACTCACTTTCTTCGCCATCATGCCGGAATTCCAGCGAGCCTGCGCTCTTGTGGGCACCCATTTAAGCGAGATGCAAAGTCCAGTGGGCAGCAAGACGATGATCCGCGACGCGAAGAAAAACCTCAGGAATCGTTTGGGTCAACACCGATACGGGCGTGTACCACAAAGAAGGATCACGCTGGTATGGGAAGACGAACCATGCCAAGTTCATGTTCGGGACGGATGCAGTTAAGGCTGGCTACATACCTGCGATGTAACTTCAGGGAAGCACAAGCAAAGAATTTTTCGCAAGAGAAGCAGCGAAGCAAGAAAACAAAGGAAATTGCTTTTGTTCGAACAAAAAGGAGAGAAGAAATGAGGAAGAAATCGGGCAGAACAGCTTTGATAACGAAACGTTGGAGCAAAATGCTTTTGGCGGCGCTGATTTTGATACTGGGCGCGGGCGCCGCATACTCGCACGCGCCAGCTGCGGCTGCGCAACCCAAGCTTGCTGCGGCGCAAGCCGCGCCCAAGGCGGGCGATCTGGTGGACATCAACAGCGCGACGAAAGATCAATTAAAAGCGCTGCCGGGTATCGGCGATGCCTACTCACAGAAGATTATTGATGGCCGTCCGTACCGGACGAAAACCGATCTTCTGAATAAGAAGATCGTTCCCTCGGCGACGTACGCAAAGATTAAAGACCTAATCATCGCCAAGCAGCCCAAATCGTAAATCTTCGCCACAGAAGTTCTCTGCCATTGGCCCCACTGGAATTTCAAATGGCGATCTATTTTTACTTCCTGCACTCTCAGTCTAGGAGCTTTTGCTGTGCCGGGCTTTTTTCGCGCGTTACTTCTTTACGCTACTTCTTTCTGTTACTTCTCGCGGAGGATGACTTCGCCTTGGCCGACGAGTTGGTCGTTGAGCCAGAGACGGTACTTGTAGGTGGCGGCTTTGAGGCCGACGCGGGGCGGGCCGCTCAGCAGGCGCATGCCTGCAGGGGCTTGAAAAATGTTGGAAGAAAAGGGGCAGCGGTTGACGTCGAATTCGACGCGTAAGTTGCCGGCGTCGGAGATCCACGAGATTTGGTCTCCGGGGTCGAGTACGACGACTTGCGGTATCAGTCCAACGAGTACGGGGCGCTCTGCCATTTTTCCTCTGCTCCTCCGGTGTGAAGGGATCGGAGTGTGTGAAATTCGGAATTTGTCTGGTAGACGGACGATAGCACATCCGAGCGAAGAGTTCCTTTTCCGAGAAGGTGCAACGGGTGGCCCTGGGCGGGGTTCTACCCGGTGCCGCGGCACTCGAGCCATGGCGTTGGCCAAGTCGATGGGTAAGAGCCGAAACTCGTTTGCCAAGCGCGCCGTAGCAAGCCTATGCCGCAAAAGCGGCGGGGAAGAGGTCACAATCCGAAGTGGCTGTGAACCTAGTTGCGGGCGTGGAACACTAGTACCTCAGGGCTATTCTCATCATTTATTCTGGAACTCTAGACTGGAAGCGAGGCTTTTGAGCGAGCGGGGCGAAGTGTCCCTGGAAGCAAAACCACGGAAAAACAAAGGCTAACTTGAGACTTCGAACTAAATTCATGTTGTCGCTTGCCGTGGTGATCGCTGGCCTGACTTGGGCGACCTTATTTGTCGTGCGACGGACCGCCGAGGGCCGGGTTCAGCGGGAGATCCAGGAAGAATCACAGAATGCCATGATTACGTTTCAGGTGCTGCAGCATGGGCACCTAGTGGCGCTGATGCATAAGGCGGACTTGCTGTCGTCACTGGTGATGATGAGGAACGGGGATCCGGCGGCAATTGAAGATGTGGGGAAGGACCCGTGGCAGTCGGAGGAGTGCGATCTTCTAGCGCTGGCGGATGCGAGCGGGAAAATTGTGGCGCTGCACACGACTATGGACGAGTTCCCGCAGGCTGTCGCGCAGGAAATTCTTAGCAATACCCTCAAAGATCACCACACCACGGGATGGTGGTACAGCGGAACACGGCTTTATCAGGTTGTTCTAGAGCCTTTTTACAGCGGTACGCCGGCGAAGGGCAATTTACTGGGGACGGTGATTGTGGGCCGGGGGATCGATCCAGAGGCAACAGAGCTGCGGCGCGTTACCTCGAGTCACGTGGCGTTTCGCTACGGGAACGACATCGTGGCGAGCACGCTGTCTTTGTTTAAGCAGCAGGAGTTCACGGCTAAGCTGCGGACGGGGACGTGGAAGGAGCAAGTGACGCTGGATGGCGAGCGATTCTTCGCGAGTTCCGTGGAATTGACCGGCGGGGCGAAACCCGTGAGCGTGATTGTTCTGAAATCTTACAACGACGCATTGGCGTATCTCGAGAAACAGAACCAGTTGCTTGGCGGATTGGGAATATTGGCTGTGCTGGCCGGAGGCGTTTTCGTTTTTGTGATTTCAGACAGATTCACGCGGCCTCTGGCGCGTTTGTTCGAAGGGGTTCAGGCGCTTGAGAAGGGAGACTACTCGTATCCCGTGGCGGCCAAGGGTTCGGATGAAGTGGCTCACCTCACGCTGGCATTTGACCGCATGCGGAAGACGCTGAAGAGCGACGAGACGCAGAAACATCAGCTGGAGGAGCAGCTGCGGCAAGCGCAAAAGATGGAAGCGGTGGGGCGACTGGCGGGCGGAGTGGCGCACGACTTCAACAATCTGCTGACGATCATCAAAGGGCACGGGGATTTGATGCTGGATAAGCTGCAGGCCAGCGATCCATTGCAACGAAATGCCACCCAGATTGAGAAGGCAGCTAACCGGGCGGCGTCTCTAACGCGGCAGCTGCTGGCGTTTAGCCGCATGCAAGTGCTCGAACCGAAAATTTTGGATTTGAATGCACTGGTCGCGGAGATGTGCAGTTTGCTGAAGAGGCTGGTGCGGGAAGACATTTCGTTTACGTTTAGGGCGGGGGAATCGCTGGGACGAGTGAAAGCCGATCCGGGGCAGATCGAACAGGTGATCATGAATTTGACGGTGAATGCCTGCGACGCGATGCCCACGGGTGGAAAGCTGGTGGTGGAAACGCGGAACGTTTGCGTGGATGAAGCGCTGGCCAAGACGCGGCCGCCCCTGTTGCCCGGCGACTATATTCGGCTTACGGTCGAAGATACCGGGCATGGGATGGACGCGGCAACAAAGGAACGAATTTTTGAGCCTTTTTTCACGACAAAAGAGATGGGCAAGGGGACCGGGCTTGGGCTGGCGACGGTGTACGGGGTGGTGAAGCAGAGCGGAGGATGCATTTGGGTGGAATCGGAGACAGGGATGGGCACGCGATTTGAGGTGTATCTGCCGGTGGTACAGGAGGAAGAGATGGAGGAGGAGTCGTCGCCGGAGGGCACGCCGAAGAGCGCCGCGCAGCACTCCGGGGCGGTGCTGATTGTCGAGGATGAGGAAGCGGTGAGGGATCTGGCGGCGGAATTTATGAAGTCGGCTGGGTACAAAGTGCTGACGGCCTGCGACGGCAAGGAAGCGTTGGCGGTCGCGAAGCGTTCCGGGCCGATTCGCGTTCTAGTGACAGATATAGTGATGCCCAATATGAGGGGGCCGGAACTCGCCAAAGTATTGAAGGCGAGCCGCAAAGACCTGAAGGTTATTTACATGTCCGGATACCTGGAATTCAACAAAGGCGATGACGAGTTCCTTGAGGGAAGTTACTTTCTGCAAAAACCCTTTTCGCGGGACAGCCTAGTCAGCAAGGTGGACGAGTCTGTGAAGTCTAAGCGTGTGGCGGGAAGCCCGGTTCAACAACCGGCTCGACTCGTCTAAGGCCGTTGGCCAGTTGTTAGCCGGTTGTTGGCGGGTTCACGCTCAGCCCGAATAGGTACGCTTTTGCGCACTGGCGTTGTAAGCGGATTTTCAGGACGCGGCCGGTGAAGACGGCGGAGGCACTGGTTCTGGCGGAGGTTCGGGCGAGGAGATGCCGAGGGCGTCGTTGATGGTCTTGAGAAGGATGGGGACGTCGACGGGCTTGTGAATATAGGCGATCGCGCCGGCTTTGAGGGCGGCATCGCGATTGCCAATGGGAGTGCGTGAGCTGAGGACAATGACGGGAATAGTGCCCGTGTTGATCAGCATCGAGAGACGCTGCAGTACGACGAAGCCGTCGCCGGCGGGGATACCGAGATCGAGAACGATGAGATCGGGCTGCTCCTTTCGGGCAGTGCTGATGGCGGTCAGTCCGTCGCGGGCGGCGACAACTTCGAAACCGGCAGACTTGAGGCGGCGAGCAAGAGCGGTGAGCTGAACGACCTCATCCTCGACGATTAAAATTTTCTTTCCTGCCATTCTAACCCGCAGCCTCTGCCTTCCTTAAGAGTATAAGTGTCGCGTGCCACGAAAGCGGAGAAGTGTTCCGTTCTGTCCTGAGTATGCGTTTGTCCGGCGGAGATTACCAGACAGATAGCAGAGCCGGGGAAAGAGACAGAGCAGGAGAGTAACGGTGCCAAAGTGAAACGTTGGGTTTGGGATTATGGGGGAAGGCGACGGAATACCAATACGGGAGGGGGCATTGTACAATCCGCCGCACGGCGGAGTTCGGAATGAAGATCTGAGGGAGAGAGCGACGGATGAAAACGGGGCGATGGTTGACGGGGATTGGGAGCGTGATTTTGTTTTTGACGGGCATCGGGCATGGCTTTCGGATCGTAGATGTCCAGAAAATGATCGTGGAAAGCGGCATGAAAGCACCGCTGGATGTGATCTTGAAAGGCTGCTGGCTGGTTTTTTCGGGCGAGATGGTGGCGCTAGCGGTGATTGCGATGGTGGCGAGCGGGATGGCGGGCGGGGGCCGGATTGTGCTGCTATGCGCGGCGACGATGATTGCGAACGCCATGTTGCTTCTGTACTTCATGGGGCCGTTCTTTGGCGTCTACGTGTCCGTGGTCGTGGCGTTGTTTTTCCTCCCAGGCGGCTGGCTGCAAATCAAGAAAAGCACATGAGAATGGGTGTAGCTGGGAGTTCCAGCCAAATTGTCGGTTGCGATGGTGGCGGCGTTGGGCGAAAATTGGGGTTCCTGCTTGGCTCTTAGAGTCCCCAGAATGAAGGCAGGAGCAATTCGAGCATTCCAGAGCGAGAAAAAAGAAGGACAAATACAATGACGCAACATGTTGGCGAACTCAATCCACCTTACCGATTGATGCTGACGCCGGGACCCTCGTCCGTGGACCCGCGTGTGTACCGCGCGCTGGCGACGCCGCTGGTGGGGCACCTCGATCCGTGGTTCAAAACCTGCATGGATGAGACGCAAATTTTGTTGCGGCAGATCTTTCAGACGGAGAATCGTTTGACGATGCCGCTTTCGGCGTCGGGTTCGGGCGGGATCGAAGCGTCGGTGCTCAATGCGTTGGAAGAGGGCGATGAGGCGATTGTGGCGGTGAATGGAGTGTTCTCCGATCGTATGTTTGAGATTGCGTCGCGAGCTAGCTCCAAAGTGATCAAAGTTGAAGCGCCGTATGGGTTGCCGGTGGATGCGGAGGATGTTCGGCGGGCGGGCAAGGGCAAAAAGATCAAGATGATTGGTCTGGCGCAGGGGGAGACTTCGTCGGGCGTTCTGACGAAGATTGAGGCTTACCGCAAGGTTGCGGATGAATTTGGAGCGCTTTTGGTAGTGGATACGGTAGCGTCGCTGGCAGCGGTGCCTTTGCACGTGGATCGCGAAAGGATTGATATTTGCTTTAGCGGATCACAGAAGGCGATTAGCGCGCCACCCGGAATGTCACCAATTACGGTTAGCCCAGCGGCGGAAGAAGTCTTCCGGAAGAGAAAGACGAAGGTGCAGAGCTGGTACTTTGATTTGACGACGGCGATGAATTATTGGGGTAAGGAACGGCTGTATCATCATACGCCGCCGATATCTTTAATATATGCATTGCGAGAGGCGATGCGGATTGTTGTTGAAGAAGGATTGGAGAGTCGCTGGGAGCGGCATCGCGTGAATCAGCTGGCGTTGATCGCGGGTATCGAAGCGATGGGAATGGGCTTGCTTGTGAAGAATCCGTCGGACCGGCTGCCCACGGTGACGGCGGTTATGATTCCGAATGGGATCGATGATGTGAAGGTGCGGAATCAGTTGCTGGATGAATTTAACATCGAGATTGCAGGCGGATTTGGGCCGGTGAAGGGAAGGATCTGGCGAGTGGGATTAATGGGGCATTGCAGTCAGAAACCGTTTGTGCTGCTGTTCCTATCGGCGATGGAGAAAGTGTTGCAGGATCAGGGTTACCGTGCGCCGGCGGGAGCTGGCGTGGCGGCGGCGATACAGAGTTACTCACATGCTGAGACGGCAGCGGCGGTGAGCCGCTAGGAAGTAATGAAGTAAAGTGAAGACAGAAAAAAGGACGTAAGGAAAAAGAGGGAATTGTGACGACACGGCCGGTACTTGCGAATGCTGGGGCGATGAGCCAGTTTGTCGGTGCATTTGAGGTGACTTCGAGATTGAGCGGGAAGCTATATCAGTGCCGGTTTTCGCATATGTGGAATGGCGTGGCGACACGGCATAGCGACACGATCGATACGAAGTTTTTTGTGGAGGGCGGCGCGTACGTGGTGGGATTGGCGCACACGGCATTCGTGAACTTCCGCGAGAAGAGGGGGCGGGATTTGACGGATCGGGAAGCGAGCTTTGTTGCTGCGGAGTATCTGCGGGAACGCCTCGAGGAAGAGGATGAGCGGCCGTTGTACGACGTGCCCGAAGCGGACGTGTTGAGATTGATCGAGCAGATCGGAATCAAGTAGTTGGTTGCGTGAGTCAATGTGTCTCACGCACGCGGACATTGTGATGGAGCGTTGGTTGGGCCCTTACAGGGTGAAGAAGAGTAGCCTCTTCAAGATTTCGTGGGACGGCTAATCGCAAGGTTCGACGTGGAAGGCGGCGAGGCGGGGATGGTGCAGGCCGTCGCGACGGACGAAATAGATTACAAGAAACATCAAGAGTGAGCCGCAAACCATAACTGCGACGGCCACCTGAAGGCCGAGTTGAAGGTCGCTGGCATCGGAGATTTTCCCCACGAGTTGCGGTCCGATAGCTCCCAAAAACTGAGTGACGAACATGTAGACGCCAATGGCGGTGGCGTGAGCGCGTTGCGGCGTCAAATCGCATAAGACCGCGGTGACCGGGCCGTGATACCAGGACATAAAGAAACCGCCGATGAAGAGAGCGGTGAGGAAGACCCACTTTTCGTCGGATTGAATGGCGAGGAGGACAAAGGGAGCGGCAAACAAAAAGGCGGCGGCAATGACGAGGATGCGGCCGTAAGGATATTTTTTCTGGATGCGGTCCGCGAGATAACCACCGGCGAGAACACCGAGCAACAGAGAGAGCAGGGCGACGACGGCAAGTGAGAGAGCTGCCTCGCGAAGACTGAATTCTTTGTAGTTGACGGCAAAATCGGTGCCCCAGGTGAGGAGCGAGACGCTGGCGAAGGTGATCATCGTTCCGGCGACAATCATCGCCAGATACGCAGGGACGCTGAGCAAACTGGATAAAGGGACGACTTCTGAGCGCGGCCTGCGCGGGGGCTCTGGCAATCGGAGGACGAGAAGCCCAGGTATGAAACAAATCAAGCCGACAATAATAAAAGTAAATTTCCAACCGTGAAGTTCACCCATAATACCGCCAAAGGCGAGGCCCGCCGCTCCGCCTAGGAGCATGCCAGAGGCAAAAATAGACTGAGACATAGCGCGGCGTTGATAAGGGAAGGAATCGGAGATCATGGACTGGGCGGCGGGGGCGTAGGCGGCTTCCCCAACGCCAATCAGCGCGCGGGCTACGAGCAAGAGCATAAAAGAAGACGCGAAGCCGCAGGCAATGGTGGCGAGGCTCCAGACAGCTACACCGGCAGCGATGATCTGCGTGCGGCTCCAGCGATCCGCGAAGAGGCCGCAGGGGACACTGGCGACGGCGAGGACGACCAGCAACCAGGTTTGCAAGGAGCCCAGCTGAGCGTCGGAGAGGTTCATCTGCTGGCGGAGAAGAGGTAGAAGCGGAACGACGACCTGGCGATCGGCGAAGTTGACAAAATTGATCAAAGCAAGTACAGCAAGGAGTCGAATTTGATAGGAAGATAGCGGAGTGGGATTCGACGCCATAGTTGGTTAGCTCAACTGGCCACGAGAGACCTGGATCGCAAGGAGCTGAAAGATTATATACCGCGCATGAAAGCCATCACGACTCCGAAGACTACAACAAGTAGCCAGTTGACTACCGTACTTTCTTACGGAGCGATTCTGCTCCTAGGGTATTTCGTATTTCTGATCGTTGAGCCGTTTCTGGTGCCGCTGGCCTGGTCGGCGGTGTTGGCGATTTTCTTCTATCCCCTGCACGAAAAAGTATTACGGAAAATGAAGCCATCGGCGGCGGCGGCGATGAGCACGCTCGCGGTGACGTTGCTGCTGATTGTCCCGGCCCTGGTGGTGCTGGTTTATACAGCGCGGGAAGCGCTGGATGCCACAGCGCGGCTGCAGAGCCAGTTGATTGTGCATGGACAGGGGCCGAATGAGGGCCTGGTGATGCACGTCGAGGAATGGGTTCGGTCGCGGCTGCCTCAATCTTGGCAAGCGATAGATATGTCGGATCCGGTGCAGCAGGCGGCGGAAAAAATTGCGTCGTTCCTGGGTGCGAGATTTACGGGGTTGCTGAAGAATCTGGTCAGTTTCTTTGTGGATTTGTTCATCATGATTTTTGCTTTGTTCTTTATGTTTCGCGATGGCGAAGACATCGTGCATGGAGCGAAACACCTGCTGCCGTTCGATGAGGACATCCAGACGGACATGCTGGAGGAATCGAAGGAGCTGATCTTTGCGAGCGTGGCGGTAGGTTTGCTGGTAGCGGCGATTCAGGGATTGCTGGGCGGGATGTCGTTTGCGATTACTGGAATTTCTTCGCCGATCTTCTGGGGGGCGTTGATCGCGTTTTTCTCTCTTGTCCCGGTGGTGGGTTCGGCGCTTATTTGGGGGCCTGCGGCGCTGTGGCTTGGATTCACTGGACACTGGGGGAGGGCTTTGCTGGTGGTGGTGATTTGTGGAGGGGTGTCGACGGTCGCGGACAATATTGTGCGGCCGATGTTATTGCGGAACCGGACGCGGCTGAATGAACTTTTGCTCTTTATTGGAGTGCTGGGCGGTCTCGAAGCGTTTGGTTTACTGGGGCTGGTGGCCGGGCCGACGATTGTGGCGGCGGCCATGGGTGTGTTCCGCGTGTACATGGAGCATCGCGATGAGTTGTCCGCGAAGGGGGCGTAAGCGGCCGAGTGCGGGCGAAGGCCGATCGCGATTTGCGCGCGGCCAGTTACGAATAGACCATGCCTGGAGTAAGACTTTCTTGTTGAGAAACGCTGACGGGGAAACTACAGTCGGCGCGGCATGGGTGTGCTAGAGTACCCGGCTCGGATGAGTTCCAGCACACTAAAACCGGCTGCAACTGCGACGGAGCTGGCGCCGACGAAACTGCGTTGGCGGTGCGAGCTTCCGCGCATACCGTTTGAGACGACGGCACAGGCGGAATTGCGCGAAGGCTTCATCGGGCAAGAGCGTGCTCTGCGCGCCTTGAAGATGGGCGTCGAATTGTCGGCGCCGGGTTACAACGTATTTGTGTGCGGACTGGCGGGAACGAGCCGTGGCGGGACGATTGCCAAGATGATCGAAGATTTGCATCCGCAGACGAAACCGTCGTTGGACCGCTGTTACGTCAACAATTTCAAGATTACCGACCGGCCGAGACTGCTTTCTTTGCCGCGAGGGCAGGCGAACGCGTTCAAGAAAGATATGCAGGCGGGAATTGATTTTCTGCGGCGGCGGATTCCACAAGTGTTTGAAGGCGAACCGTTCCAGAGGCAAAAGGGGCGGATCGTCGAGCGGTTTACGGTGCGCGAGAAAGAGTTGATGGACGATTTCACGCGGCGCATCGCGCGGGAGCAGTTTGCGCTGGGGCACATGCAAGTGGGCGCGGTGGCGCTGCCGGAAATTTTTCCGGTGCTCGAAGGGCAGATGGTGCCGATCGAGGATATTTCGAAGATGGTGCATGAGGGAAAGCTCGAGTCGCCGGTGGCCGAGGATATTGAGAGGAAGTACGAGCAGTTCCGGCAGGAATTTACGGTGGTTTACCGGAAGACGCTGACGTTATCGCGGGAATTGGCGAGCGAGCTGAGTTATTTGGAGCAGGAAGCTGCTTCGGTGTTGGTGGACGGAGTAATCGAGGAGCTAAAGGAAAAATATCCGGGGGCGAATGTCTCGGAGTATCTAGAAGAGGTTCGGCATCATCTGCTGGACAATCTTGATCCTTTTAAAGAGAGGGAGGGCGAAGGCGAGTCGGAGGGGGATACGCCAGACGGGTTGCCGAAAATGCCAGGGTCGGGCGGGCCGGAGCGCGACCCGTTCCGGTTGTACGGCGTAAACGTGATTTTGGCGCACAGCGACGACGAAGGTTCGCCGGTGATTTTCGAGACTACGCCGACGTACGCAAACCTGTTTGGGACCATTCAGCGGGCTTATGACACGCGAGGCGGGTGGACTAGCGACTTCATGGACTTGCGCGGCGGTTCGCTGCTGCGGGCGGACGGCGGGTTCTTGATTATGTATTCGCTCGAAGCGCTCTCGGAAGTGGGTGTTTGGCGGGCGTTGAAAAGGACGCTGAATCACAACCGGCTGGAGATTCAGCCCCTGGAGATGTTCTACCCGTTCGGGGGAAGCGCGCTGAAGCCGGAAGCAGTGGAGATCAACGTCAAGGTAATTTTGATTGGCGACCGGCAGCTGTACGAAATGCTGTACGAGTACGAGGAAGATTTTCAGAAGATCTTTAAGGTGCGCGTGGAGTTTGACGAAGAGATGCCCATGAGCGACGGTGTTATCGCCGAATATGCGGGGCGGTTGCGGACGCTGTCTGAGAAAGAGGGTCTTTACCCCTTCGATCGCGGGGCTTTTGCGGCGATGCTCGAGTACGGGGTGCGAAAGGCGGGACGACGCAACAAGGTGACGGCGCGGTTTGTGGACATTGCGGACCTGGCACGCGAGGCACACTACGCAGCAGCGGCTGCGGGCGAAAGGGTCGTGCGCGCGGCGCATGTTAGAGACGCGCTGGCTTCGAAGATGGAGCGGCACAACCTGATCGAGACGCGCATCCGCGAGATGATCGAAGAAGGAACGCTCCTCGTCGACGTGACCGGAGAACGCGTAGGGCAGGTAAATGGATTGAGCGTGCTCGAAATCGGAGGATATTCGTTTGGCAAGCCAGTGCGTATTACGGCCTCCACGGCGCTTGGCAAGATGGGCGTCATCAATATCGAGCGCGAAGCAAATTTGAGCGGGCGGTTTCACGATAAAGGCGTGCATATCATCTCTGGCTATTTGCGAACTCTATTTGCACAGGACAAACCATTGTCGCTGTCGGCGAGCATCTGCTTCGAACAATCGTATTCGGGAGTGGATGGCGACAGCGCGAGTTCGACGGAAATTTATGCGCTGGCGTCGGCGCTTTCCGGAATGCCGCTGCGGCAGGATATCGCCGTGACGGGGTCCATGAATCAGCAGGGAGACATTCAGGCGATCGGCGGAATCAACGAAAAGATCGAGGGTTTTTTTGACGTTTGCAGAATTAAAGGCTTAACGGGAACGCAAGGTGTGGTGATGCCGGAGTCCAACGTCGAGGACCTGATGCTTCGGGAAGACGTAATGGACGCAGTGGCAGCAGGAAAATTTCATATATGGCCGGTGGGCAGAGTGGAACAGGGGATTGAGGTCTTGACCAGGTCAGCGGCCGGGCGTCGGAATGAGGATGGGACATTCGAGGCGGGGACGATTTTGGGTTTGATGAACGAGAAATTGAGTGAGATGGCAAAGACGCTGAAACAGTTCGATTAGTATCTCTTCAAGATTGCGACACCGCACGGTGTCCTGCAGGCAAGGAAAAAGCGCACAACAATACAAGTGCTAGGGATCTTCCGCCGGAGGAGCTATGTAGGCTTGGCGATGATCAACGCGATACGTTGCGTTGGACGCTGCATCGGAAGCGGCTCTTGAGGAATTCGCGGCTCGCGGGCTGGTGACGCGGACTTCGATCGCATGAAGCTTCCCGTCGTGCGCGGGTGGAACGAAACCCAGGTTGTATTCGTGGCGGACCAGTTGCGCGATCTCCGTGAAAACGTCCGCAAAATCCTTGGCAGTTCTAGGAAAGTAGGCGCGGCCGCCATTGGCTTCTGCAATCGTCTTCAGCGCTTCGTCAGCCTGGGCAAAACCTTCGGCGACGGCTTGTGCTTTTTCCGGGGCGGCCGGAGTTTTCCTGGAGCGCTTGGTTTCGACGGGCTGTGCGCCGCGGAGTTCGCCGCCAAGAGAGATGGCGAGTACGCGGACGTCGGTAGATTTGAGGCGGGCGAGAAGAGTCTGTACCGCGGCGGGCGGAGAGGTATCGAGGCCCGTCGAGAGCAAGACGAGGGATTTCTTGCCGGGAATGAGCGCGAGCCAATCGAGAGCCGAGGAAAGGCTGGAGGCGAGATTTAACTGGCCGAACCCAAGATTGAAGCGCAACTGATCGAGTGCGCCTGCGGCGATGGATTTGTCTGGCGTGAAATTCAGGATGGGTTCAGCTGCTTCGTTGTAGCGGGCGATGGCCACGCGGTCGGTAGGCGAGAGACCATCGAGGAGGGCGTGGACAGCCTGAAGGTGGCCTCCTTGCAGGAGGTAAACGGCTGGCCCAGCTTCGATGAGGAGCAGAACCTGGGCTGGTTCGTCGACGCTGAGGAAATCCGCGACAGCTTGCTCGGCGCCATTATCGAATAGGTGGAAGTCTTCGCGGCTCAGGCTGCCGACGAACTGCCCGCTGGAATCGGTGACCACGACTCCTACATCGACGCGGTCCACAGTGATGCGGATGCCGGAAGGCGGTGGTGCGGATTGTTGGGGAAGAGCGGGGGGTGACAGAAAGAGAGTGCAAGGGACGAATAGAGCAACGCGGCAGCTTGAAGAAAGAAACATGGACCGATTTGCCATCGTAGAATGACGACGAAAAAGACAAAAGCCCTGTCCCGCAGGTAGTTTCCAAGATGCGGAACAGGGCTAGCGATTTCCGGCCAGCGTAAGTTGACGCTAAGGCTAGGAAGGCTTGGTCGGAGCCGCCGCTGGCGCTGCCGCAGGAGTAGCGGCGGGAGCGGCGCTCGCGCCCACATCCTTCGGAGTGGACAAATAGCCGGTGGCTTGGTTTTTGCCGACGTCGAAAACAACGATTTCGTAGGGCGCCATGCGCGAGGCGCCTTTGACATAAAACTGCACGGGTTCGCCGGCGGTCTTGTCTTTCTTTTCAATAGTGCGGTCATCCACAAGGACGGTAAGAGTGTACCTGGATTTCTTCGGGTCCGTTTTGGTAAGAGTGAGCTGAGTCGGTCCGACCTTTTGGCCGTTCTTCGCTTTCGTAATTGTGAATTCGTAGTAGTTGCGGTCGCCGCGGCGTCTCAATTCTTCGACGTCGTCGTGATTGCGAGCGATGAGGCCACTCATGACGCCCATGTCACCAGTGGCGCGCGCGAGCTTGCCCTTGGTGTCTTCAAGATCTGTTTTCGTCGCTTCGATATCTTTCTTAGCTCCGCCGACCTCGGTGGCTACCGCGCCAATCTGTTCCTGACTTTCTTTCTTGACCTGAGACAATTGAGCGGTCAGCTTCTGGTCGGATTCCACTTGTTCCTTGCGGATGGATTCGGCACGGCTTTTGGCCTGCGCCAGTTCGGCAACGGTCATGCCGACTTTTTGTTCTGTAACTTCGATGTGGCCCTTCAGATCGGCGAGACGCGCATTGGCTTGTTCGAGCTGTGCGGTCAAGACTTTGTCCTGGTCCTGCTCTTTGGCGAGGTTCTGCTCGAGCCGGGAGATCCCGGAGTAACCGACATAGCCGAGCGCGGCCAGGACGACAAAAAGCACGACAAACAGCGCCGGGATCCAGCGCGGTGTTCCCGTCGATTCATAACGATAAGACTCTTCTGGACTCGGCACATTTGGAGAAATGCTCATTCCCCCTCCTCAGTCATGGCTCCAAGCTTGGTTCTGGATGCCGCTAAAATTATCTACCGCAACACGCCCCGTGTCTATGGGCGCGGTTAGCGGGCCTTGCCTCGCTGCGAGCGGGCTTTGCTCCCCGATTTTCGGATCGGGGAGCGCTCTGGCCAGCGAGCGAAGATCGAAGTTGTCAAACCGCCGCGGGGAGTAAATTCACCGCGCACCACGCACCATTCGGGACGAACAGCATCGACGATATCATGAAGTATCTTGTTCACCGCGTTTTCATAAAAGATCCCGAGATCGCGATAGGCGAGGAGGTACATCTTGAGAGCCTTGAGCTCGATGCAGTCCTTTAGCGGCATATATTGGATGGTGATGGTTCCGTAGTCCGGCATCCCTGTCTTGGGACAGACGGAAGTGTATTCCGGAAAGCGCGTGGTGATGACGTAACCGGGGTATTGGTTGGGCCAGGTATCGAGCTTTGGTAATTTTGTTTCGATGCCTGCGCGGGCGTGGTCCGCTGTGTAGTCCGCCATGACAGTTCCTATTGTACGTTGTTAGGTGACTTGGAGGCGACAGCCTCTTGCCGAAACAGGGCACATCCCCTATCCTCTTGCCAAGAGGACCCTCCAGAAACTTTCGATGAACTGTCCAGCGTGTCAAGCCGCGGCTTGCCGGCGTTCCAGACGGCGGTCCTTCTCTGAATATCTGTTCAGCGCTGTAGGTGTCGTTCCGTGGCGCTGCCTGGCTTGTGAAACACGCTTCCACGCGCGAGCAATTCCGCTGCGGCATCTTCGCTACGTGCGCTGCGGCATTTGCGGCAGCCTAGAGTTGCAGCGAATCTCCGCGGAGAAAGTTTCCGGAGTTACATCCGCAGTAGGGCGCTGGCTGGGCCTACCCGCGGTGCGGTGCGAGCCGTGCCGGCATAAGTTTTTCTCGCTGCGTCCAATTCTGCCGGCAGAACAGGTCTCCAGAGTAGGCGCGGAAGACGGCGCCGCGAAATACTAACTTAGTACCCAACAAGTCCCACCCCCAGGGTACTAGCCCGTAGCATTCCAGTACCTTACGCCCCGTACCATTTGCAGCCTGCCCCCCAAACGCAAACCTCTTTAGCATTGTCGACCACGGGAGGGCCCATGGAAACGAGCGTCCGCGTTCTGGTGGCCAACCGTCCGCGATTGTTACGGGAGTTGGTGCTATCGACTCTGTCGGAGCAAGCCGGGATCAGCATCGTGGGGGAAGCGGAGAACGAGCAGGACGTCCCTTCACTGGTGGCGGAGACGAAACCAGATTTTTTGTTGATTGCGCTGGATGAATCGAAGCGGCGTCCGCCGTTGTGCGACCAGCTCTTAAAGAAATTTCCCGGGCTACGGATCATTGCGGTGGCCCCCAACACGAACATCGGAATTTTCTACTGGGCATCGCTGGAGATCCATTCCACGACGATGGAAGCAAGCGAAGAAGCCCTGCTGGAAGTGATGCTAGGCAAAACGACGCGGACAGGAGGAGGGGGATCGTGAGGAAAGCGAGAGGCTTCCACATCTGGGGAATGCATTGGACGAGGTATTTCGCCCTCCGAGAGATGCTGTTTGGCCTGTGCATTTGCTCGATGGGATCCGCGGCGGTTTTTCCGCAGGAAAGTGGCGCGGGCAGCGGAGCAGGTCCAGAACAAGAAACGAGAAAGCAAGTTTCGCAAACGGCGGCGAATAAGGGTTCGCGGCCTTCCCCGGATGTGGCTACTGACAATCTTGATCGCGTGGCGGCCACTGCCGAGCAAATCCTGGACTTTTTGAAGAGGGATGCCGGATTGATGGTGGTGTTCAAGCGGGTTTTGGCGCAGGACGCCGGGAACGCCGGGCAGCTTTTGGATGAAACAGATTTGACGGACGCGGCGGTCATCGAGCGTCTGAACGACGATTTGCGAGCGCGAGTGCTGGCGACGCGGCTCTTACAAAGATACGGCTATCTGCTGCCCAAGTTGAATCCGGACTCGGACCTTGCGGCGGAACATAACCTCGTACTGCAAGACCGCGCCTATGCGATAGCCCACGCTATGGAACGCAACGCTGAACCGCATACGTTGCCGCCGGCAACGCAGACGGCCGGCTGCGACCCGGAGATTTCCTCCGATTGCGATTTTCCTGCGCAGGGTACGCGTCGCACCTCTTCGCCAATAGAAGTAGAGGAGCAGCCGAACCGTCCCGCGGAGCAGCCGAATCCGTACGAAGGCTACCCAACAGCCCCATCGCGAACAGACACGCCGCAAGCACCGCGAGAGTTGCGTGCTGATCTGTCCGCTTCCGATACCGGAGAACCCTTGCTGACGTCGCTACAGCAAGGAAGCTTAGACACATCAGGAAATTCCGCGAATCTTCGCGCCAGAGGAGGGTCGAGAGAGGGAGAAGGGGCGACTTCAAGCACCGCCGTCGAATTTGCGCCGTCGATGTCGTCGGCGCTCTCCCAGCCGGAAAATATTTCGGTGCGACGCACCAGCAGTAACAGCGCCGGACGCCGGGTTTCGAACAGCGCAGCTTCCGAGTTCGCCGCCGCAGCACTCGAGCCTGTTCGGATGGTGCACCGGCCAAATCCGTATGCCGATGCGCCCTCTTTGTATGACCTTTACGTGCAAGCTGCTGCTCCGGCACAGCATGCAGAGCGGTTTGGACTGGACGTTTTCAGGCACGACCGCGCGAACACGGGCGCGTTGCCGATGGACCTGCCGGTAGGCCCTGAGTATGTGGTCGGGCCGGGAGATGGTCTTTCCATTGATCTGTGGGGCGGCGTTTCGCAAAGGCTGTTTCGAACCGTGGACCGCGAAGGGCGGCTGCAGCTGCCAGAGGCGGGACCGCTCCTGGTATCCGGAAAATCACTGGGAGAAGTGCAGGAATCGGTGCAGCGCGTGTTGCGAACGCAATTTCGCGACGTTTCGGCGGACGTCTCGCTGCTGCGGCTGCGAAGCGTGCGTGTTTATGTGGTTGGCGAAGTCGCTTCGCCGGGGGCGTACGACGTCAGCTCGCTTTCGACGCCGTTGAACGCGCTGTTTTCGGCCGGCGGAGTCACACCGCGCGGATCCTTGCGGAGTATCGAACATTATCGCGGGAAAACGCTGCTCGAAGAAGTCGATGCTTACGACCTTCTGTTACATGGCGTTCGGGGAGATTTGAAGCGTCTCGAGAACGGCGATTCGCTGCGTATTCCGCCGCTCGGACCGAGCATCACCGTTGAGGGAATGGTGCGGCGGCCGGCGGTCTACGAACTCCATGGCGAAAAGAATCTGGGTGAGGTGCTGGACCTCGCCGGAGGCATCCTGCCGGCGGCAGCGCTGCGGCACATCGAAGTGCAGCGAATGGAAGCCCACGAAAAGCGGACGATGCTGAGCCTCGATGTGGGAGAAAACAGCGACAAAGATTCGTTACGCATCGCGTTTGAAAAATTCCAGATTCAAGACGGCGATGAAATTCATATCTTCCCGATTGCACCGTACAACGGCGGAAGCGTGTATCTCGAAGGACATGTTTTGCGCCCGGGACAATATTCGTTTCACGACGGGATGAAACTGACGGATCTGGTCTCCTCGTATAAAGAGCTGCTTCCAGAGCCCGCGGAGCGTTACGCCGAGATCATCCGCATCGCGCAGCCGGATAACCGGCCAGTAGTGCAGAGCTTCAACCTGGCGGCGGCTCTCGAGCATCCGGAAAACTCGCCAAAGCTGGAGCCGCTCGACACTGTAAGGATTTTCGGACGCTACGAGCTGGAAGCTGCGCCGGAAATTGCAGTGATCGGTGAAGTGCGTGCAGCGGGACGCTACCGCGCCTCCGGACAGGAACATTTACGCGACGCCATCTATCAGGCGGGCGGCCTTACGCCGGATAGCTGGCTGGAATCGGCGCAGCTTTTCCGCGCCCTTCCGGATGGGACTACGAAAGTGTTCAGCATTTCGCTGCGCGCAGCGCTGGCAGGCGACCCGCTGAACAATATTTTGCTGGAGCCGCGGGACAGGATTCTGGTGCACCGCCAGCCCGAGAGAGTGAATCCCCCGAGCGTGTACATAAGGGGAGAAGTAGGCCGGCCGGGACGCTATCCGCTGGCCTCAGACATGCGTGTATCGGACTTGGTCCGCTCCGCCGGCGGATTTTTGCGAAGCGCGAATCCGGAAAGCGCGGATTTGGTGCACTACGCGGTTTTGGAAGGGGCGGCGACGCGGCCGTCGGGCGAACAAACCGTCAATTTGACGAGCGTACTGAACGGCGAAGGAAGTACGGACGTTTTCTTAAACGACGGCGACGTACTGACGGTGCCGCAGCAGACACGTTGGAAAGACATGGGAGCGACGGTAACGCTTCACGGCGAAGTGACCAAGCCGGGTGTTTACGGAATCGAGCCGGGCGAACGGCTGAGTTCGCTGCTGCGCCGCGCCGGCGGAATGTTGCCAACGGCTTATCCGCCGGCGGCGGTGTTCGAACGCGTCGAAGTGAAGAAGATGCAGGAGCAGACGAGACAGGATCTGATTCAGCGGATGGAACAGGAATCGACGGTGGTGAAGACGGCGGTAACCACCAGCGGTTCCGAGGAAGCAGCACTGCAGCAGGCCGCGATACAACAGCGCGAGCGAGTTGTGGACGCGCTGCGCCGAGCACCGATTAGCGGGCGGCTTGTCGTGCACATCCGGCTGGGGCAGAAGGATTTCCCGGGTTCCCCGGACGACATCGAGCTGCGTGCGGGAGATTCGCTCGATATTCCCAAACAGCCAGGATTCGTTTTGATTGTTGGCCAGGTGTACAACTCGAATGCCATCACCTATACGCCAGGAAAAACCACGGCTTGGTACCTCTCTCGAGCTGGGGGAGCCACGGGGCTGGCCAACAAGCGAGCCATTTTTATTATTCGTGCGAGTGGCTCGGTGACCAGCGGGAGCGGCGGGATGTGGTCCGGAGGAGTTGAGTCTTCGACGATCGGACCCGGCGACACGATTATGGTTCCGGAACGGGCGGCGGTTGGCAGCAGCGTTTGGAAAAATCTGGTGGCCATTGCGCAGATTGCGCAAGCCGGAGCGTTGGCGGCCGCCGTGGCGATTCAGTGAAGCCGCGGTGCGGCAGGAAGATGCGCTCGAGTGAAAAAAGAGGAAGGAGCGCTGCAACAGCGTGAGCACACTGCCTACGGAGCTGGAAAGCGACGCAAGCCGGAACGAAAAGCACGATGCGCGCCAGCGCCTTGTCACGCGGCTCCGCCCGTTCTGGGATGCGCGCAAGCGGCTATGCGCCGCGTTTGTTTTCGGCGCGCTGGGCAGTCTGGGACTCGCTCTGATGATTCCGTCGCGTTACGAAGCCATGACACAACTGATGCCCCCCGAGGGTCAGTCGAGTTCGGGGATGGCTATGTTATCGGCGCTGGCGGGACGCGCCGGAGGACTGGGAGGAGGTGCCGGCGATCTGCTGGGAGTTAAGAATTCCGGAGCTTTGTTTGTCGGGATTCTCGAAAGCCGGACAGTGCAAGACCGCCTGGTCGGGCAATTCGAACTGCGACGCGCCTATCACGCGGGAAAGATGGAAGACGCACGTGCAGCGCTCGCCGCGCATACACGCATTGTGGAAGACCGCAAGAGCGGAATCATCGCGGTCACGGTGACGGACCACGATCCGCGTCTTGCCGCAGCCATGGCGCAGGCATATGTCGACGAACTCGACCGGCTGGTCGAACAAGTCAGCACATCTTCGGCGCGCCGCGAACGAATTTTCCTCGAAGGGAGACTTCGCGCGGTGAAGCAGGACCTCGACAGCGCAGCGCAGAAGTTCAGCATCTTCGCGAGCAAGAACACCGCTATCGACATTCCCGCGCAAAGCAAAGCCATGGTGGAAGCGGCCGCCACGCTGGAAGGCCAGCTGATCGCAGCGGAAGCCGAGCTTCACGGACTGGAAGCCATGTATACGGACCAGAATGTGCGCGTGCGCGCGCTTCGCGCGCGAGTGACGGAGCTGCGCGCGCAGCTCGGAAAAATGGGCGGAGAAAGCGGTACTTCGGCGGCCCCGTCCTCGGAAACGGATGCTTCGCTGTATCCGGCCATCCGGCAGCTTCCACTGCTTGGCGTGACGTATGCCGACCTGTATCGCCAGACAAAAATTCAGGAAACCGTTTACGAGTTATTGACGCAGCAGTATGAACTGGCCAAGGTGCAGGAAGCCAAAGAAGTGCCCAGCGTAAAAGTGCTGGACATGGCGGTGGTGCCGACGAAAAAGTCGTTTCCGCCTCGAGGTCAGTTGACCGTGGCGGGAGCCGCATTCGCGTTTCTCGCTATGTGTGCCTGGATTTTCGTCCGGCGAGCCTGGCGAGATATCGATCCGCAGGATCCAGGAAAACAATTTGCGATGGAAGTGGCAGGAACGCTCCGCGCGGACGCTTTGCGCGCCGCCCCGGCGGCGGCCGCGTTAGTCCAAATGCTGGCGCGATTGCGGCTGCGCGCGAACTCTTCGCAAAACGCAGGGCGCGCCCAGGAAGAGCAGAAGCCTTCAGACGGTGCGGATTTAGCGCGCGCGGCACGAAACAGCCTCGGATAGAAGAACAATGAACGGAACAGCCACCCACCGGTCGCGAGCACCTTCTGTGACGAATGCGAAGCCTCGGCACGAACTTGCGCCGGAGATGTGGTGGTCTGGCGCGCAAGCTCTGCCGGGGCGCGCCAAGACCACTCGCCAACGTACAGGCCTAGCGCGCCAGGCTGCTTATGTGGCCATCGACTTTGCCCTCGTTTGCATCGGCGGAGCGGGCGTATTTTGGCTGCGGTTCGGTCTAACGAGTCCTTTTTCCCAGGCGGTTCTCTCACCATCGAGTCTCTTCGAGCAGGTTTTATCCGCAAGCTACCCGGGATTTCTGATGCTGTATGCCGGCCTCGTGGTGCTGGCTTGCATGAGCCAGGATTTGTACCGCACGGTGCGCGAACGGAGCGCGTGGGAAGAAAGCGCCATCGCCGTGAAAGCCGTCGGATTCGCCACGGCCCTTTTGGTGCTGTTTATTTTCACTTCGGGGAACAAGGAGATTTCGCGGCTGGTGGTTCTTTGTGCAGGGGCGTGGAATGCCGCGGCGCTGGCAGGCTGGCGCTACGCGAAGCGCCACTATGTCCTGCGAAGAGCAGAGCGAGGCGAAGGCGTATCCCGTGTGTTGATCGTGGGAGCTGGAAAACTGGGCTGCGCCCTGGCGGCTTGGCTAGAAGAGAACCGGCAGCTGGGCTATCAAGTCTGCGGATTTTTGGATCCGCACCCCAACGGAGACGCTCGCGTGCTGGGGTCGGTCCATGACCTGCGCAAGGTGGCTTTAGGCCAGTTTGCAGACCAATTGTTTGTCACGCTCCCTGCGGACCGCGAAATGGTCAAAGAAATTTTTCTCGAGGCGCGACGTTTGCGGTTGAGCCTGAACGTTGTGCCAGATCTTTACGACGGACTGGGTTGGCGCGCTCCTGTCGAAACCATCGGGGGATTCCCGGTCATCGAGCTGCATGGCGAGCCGATTCCCGTGCTGGGTTTGGCGGTGAAGCGCGGCATCGACCTATTGGGATCCGCGGCGCTGCTTTTGCTGACGGCGCCCGTGATGGCGATTGCGGCCATCTGGATTCGCTGCGATTCCGCCGGGCCGGTCTTATATCCGGCGATGCGCGTGGGAAAGAAGGGAAGAAAATTCCGTTGCTACAAGCTGCGCACGATGGTCGAAGAAGCAGACGCGCAGAAAGACAATCTGCGCGGAACAAACGAGCGCAACGGCCCTTGCTTCAAGATGGAGAACGATCCGCGCGTCACGCGGTGCGGGCGATGGCTGAGGAAATTTAGCATCGATGAGCTTCCGCAGCTCTTGAATGTGATGTTTGGCGAGATGAGTCTGGTTGGGCCGCGGCCTCATCCGGTGGACGATTTCGAGCGCTACAGCCTCGAGCATTTGCGGCGTCTGGACGTGAAACCCGGCGTGACGGGTCTCTGGCAAGTAAAGGCGCGGCGCGATCCTTCCTTCGACACCAACATAGTGCTGGACCTGGAATACATCGAAAACTGGAGCTTGCGCCTGGACGCGAGCATTCTTCTGCGAACGATTTCGGTTGTGCTTGAGGGAGGAGGACAGTGAATTTGCTGGAGACGGAAAGAGCGGCACTCAATTCGGGGTTGCGGCCTCCCCGATGGAGCCGCGTGCAGGAGGCAATTGCAAAGCACCCGCTGCTCGCAACTCTCTATCCGCTGGCAAGCCATTCGATGATCTATCTAGCCGGGGCTGTACTTTTGGGTTTGGGCAATTTTGTTCTGGTGCCGATGTACACGCGTTTCCTCACGCCCTCGGACTTTGGCGCCTATGCGCTAGTCGAAATTTCGCTGCTAATTGCAGTGACCACGACGCAGATGGGACTGGGAACGACGTACCTGCGGTGGTACGCGGAAACGGAGCCAGCGAGGCGGGGAGAAATTCTTGCTTCCAGCGTGGCGGCGGGATTAGTGGCAGCCGCAATGGGCGGAGCCATTCTCGCCATGGTGATGGGAGGGTCCCTCGGCCGGGAATGGATTGGTGGCGACACCCGGATTGCTTGGATCTTCGTTCCACTGGTGTTGTCTCGAAACGCACAAGGCATCTTCTTCAGCAGCTTGCAAGCGGCGCAACGGCCCGTGGCCTACGTCCTGTCGGCCATTACGCGGCTGTTGGTGCTTGTGCCGGCGGGTTATTGGTTTGTGGTGTTGCATGGCGAGGGCGTGCGAGGAGTATTGCATTGCTGGCTGGCAGGCGACGGAGCGTGTCTGCTCATTCTTCTCGTGTTTTGTTTGCCGGGGATGCAGCTCCGCGTGCGCAAAGAGCTTCTCGGCCCCATGCTTCGCTATGGGTTCCCGCTTGTTTTGAGCGCGTTGATGGCTTTGCTGCTGGATGCTTCCGGACGTTACTTCCTTGCGCAGTACCAGAGTCTCGCCGAAGTGGGCCGCTATACGGTGGGAATCAAGATCACCAACATTCTTTCGATGGGCTTCTTGCAGCCGTTTGGAAGCGCATGGGCGGGCGCCGCGTTTCCCATTGCGCACCGCCCGAACGCGGCGATTACCTACACCAAGATCATGGGGTATGCACTGCTAGTAGCTACGCTTCTAGCCGCGATGACCATTCTGTTCGGGCCATTTTTGATTCGCGTTTTCGCGGGCCGTTCGTATGCCGGGGTGCAAAAGCTGTTGCCTTGGCTGCTTCTGCCGGTGGTGTTCCGTCTGTTGGAATACTGGAGCAGCCTTCCAATTTATCTCAAATACAAAACGAAGTGGCTCGGCCCATTGGCCACAGGGGGAACTGCGCTGTGCATTGCCTTGAACTATGTGCTCGTGCCGCGGCTTGGGGCTCTGGGCGCAGCACTTGCCTGGTCCGCGGCTTTGGCGGCAAGCATTTGTTTGATGACGGCGTTTGGCAGGCGGTATTACCCGCTTCCATTCGATTTGCGGACCTGCGGATTTGCCGCTGGGATGTGGGCGCTTGCATTGGCCGGAAGCTGGGTGACGGCGTCGCTCGACACGCGTGCAGGATTGGAAGTTTCTATCGGAGCAGCGGCGCTGCTGCTGTCAGCGTGCGGTTTCTATTTTTTGTGGGACGTGCGTGCTTCGAAACCGCTCTTTACAGGGAACGCCTATGCAGCTGATTGAATTACTGGTGTTTGTCGGCGCGCCGCTGGCAAAGTGGCGAAGGATGTATGGTTCTCTAACGCTGCCGGAAGTACTGCGAAGAATCCGGCGGCGGATATCGGGAAAACTATTTCTGTGGTACCGAGACGTCCTGGCGCTGGCGTTCAAGGCGCGGAATCTTGTGACGAGAAATGCTGCGATTCAAGTAAGCGCCGGCAGCGTGAAATTTCAAATTGTGCCGGAAGGCGCTATCGCGTTTCATACCTGGTCGGGTCTGCGTTTCGAGCGGGCCGAACTGGAATTCATCTTACGAATGCTTCAGCCGGGGATGACGTTTTTCGATGTCGGCGCCAATATCGGATTGTTCAGTTTGTCGGTAGGAGAAAAACTCTCGGGCCAGCCTTCTGCTATGTACGCGTTCGAGCCTTGTCCGTCGACGTTCGCGATCCTGGAAAAAAACCTTCTGAAGAATGAACTCGCCAAGGTGCGCGGCATTCGTGTGGCATTGAGTGACCAAACCGGGGAGGCCAATCTGTACCTCAACGCAGAGCTAAAGGATTCTCTGAACTCGCTCGAAGACCCCAGCCACAGCGACTCGGAAGTCGTGGGACGCGAAGTGGTACGGACGATCACTCTGGATGACTTTGTTGCGCGAGAAAAAATTTCGTGCGTGGACGTAATGAAGGTGGATGTAGAAGGAGCGGAATTGCTGGTGTTCCGCGGCGGCCGAAAGCTGCTCGAGCGGCCGGACGCACCACTCATTCTTTATGAAGGCTATAGCTGGTGTACGGCGGGATTTCACTACCACCCTGTCGAACTGATGTGGCAGCTGGAAGCGTTCGGATACGAACTCTTTGTTCTGGATCCGGAGTCAGGCGGAATCCGTCAGCGAAGAACGGGCGAGAGCTACGACGCGATGGTGGTGGCGGCGAAGAGATCACATCCATGCTACAGCGAGATATTTCAGGGCGGGGAGAAAGCATGAAGGTGGCGATCGTCAAACAAGTGCTGGACACCTTTGGCCCGTGGTCGAGCGTTCGCTGGGAGGAAACGTCACCAGAAGGTTTGTTTCGGATTTGGCCCAGCCGGGCGTTGCACTGGGAGATGACCACGCTCTTAGGAGCGGACTGGTACATCGTCCCACAGCAAGTCAACACGGACTATACCTATGATTCGGTACTGAAGCAGAGAGGCAGCGCCGAGATTGTGCGGAGGTACACGCAAAAGGTCGTCGCGCCCGACGACATTCCCTATGATTCGTACGATCTGGTAATCACCAACGATCCGATTCTCGACTTTCCTAGCAGCTCTCGGACATTGTTCGCATATTTTGTCGTCGAACACTGGGACCGGAGGTATCGCACTTCCCTTCATCGCCCGATGAGAAACGCCGACTTGTTCCTCGCGCACATGATGGATGCTCCTGAGTCGCTAGGAAGGTTGCCCGCGGCCATTTCATTTCCGTATATCCGTGATCCGAAATCGACTCGTGCACTCTTCTCGGCCACCGAACGCGAAGAAGCTGTTTGGGCGGATTGGCGGACGCTGTCCTTCTTGAGCGCAACGAACAATGGGAACAGTGCAGAAGTGATCAAGGCAGCGGCGCGTCGGCTTGAAGAAGCGTTGCACTTACCTGTGGTATTCCGTTCCTTTTCCATGGGGCTATATCACGGAGAAGATCCGCCGCTATGGGGCGATGCAGCGGAGTTTCTGCGCGAACTCGGCCGGCAAAAGTATTACTTGTGTCTGGGGAGGGGAAGCGGCGCGGGCCAAGGGCTGGCGGACGCCGCTTCTCTCGGATGCATTTGTTTTGGCGAGCGAGACAAACCATATCACCGCCTGCTTTGCCACCCCGAAGTGCTTTGCGGCGATCTGCAAGAACTGCCGAGGCGCGTGAGACGTGTACACGCCTCGCGGGACTTCCAGGAAGAAATCCGCGCTTGGCAAGAGGAAAAGCTTCGGCAGCATTTTATCGAAGAGCCGCTGGCCTTGCTCGGCGCCGCGCTCGAACGAAAGCGGAAAAGGGCTACAAACATGGTGAGTCAAGCGGCAGGGAACAGGTGTTAAGCAGCGGACAAAGGTAAAACAGAATTCAGATCGTTCACGCGAACTGCGCGTTGAGTATGGAATAACAATAATGCAGATACTGGCGCTGAATTTCACGGAAAAGGGAGTGGGCACGTATTTACGTGCGTTTTATTTTTGCCGGGAGCTGGCGCGCGCGGGGCACAAGGTCACGCTGGCGACGGTTTCGCGCACTTCGCGTTTCCGTACCGCAATTTCTTATAAACGCGACTGGATCGGTGAATCGAGCGAGCCGCGTGGCGCCGGACCATGGATCCGGCTAATCGAAGGGCCTTCCTGGGGCAACCGTTTTCTGCCCGGCACGGGCTGGGGACCTCTGGATATCTGGAAACGGACGCGCGAACTGGAGACAAGCAACTACGACGCTGTCTTCGGATTTGAATACCAGCCGAATGTTTCCTGGCCCATATATTTCACGCAGCGGCGAAAACACTACGCGTTTTATTCGGACTGGTGCGACTGGTTTGGTGGCAGCTCGAACTGGTTCCGCGGATGGAAGATTGCCCACCGCATCGATTCATATCTCGAAGAGAAAATTCGTTTCCGCGCGGCGCGGGTCAGCGTGACCTCAAAAGTGCTTCAGGATCGTGCCCTCTCGATCGGCATTCCCAAAGAGAGATTGGCGCACATCCCGAATGGCGCGGCGACGGAGTACATCACGCCTAAGAACAGAAGAGCAGCACGCCAGCGGTTCGGGCTGCCGGAGGATTCGCCGATTATCGTCGCGGTCAGCAATGGTGATATGTGCCGCGAGATGCGCATTTTTGGCGAGGTTCTGCGGCGAGCGCCCAAGTCAGTGTTCTTGTTGATTGGAAACGTGGCGCGCCCGGCGTGGGAATTGGCGGAGCAACTTGCGATTGAGGACCGCATCGGCCGGATGGGTTGGGTAAGCGATGAAGATTATCCGTGGATTCT
>DATMKS010000053.1:0-21709 GCA_035571045.1 Verrucomicrobiia bacterium | reverse complement strand
CTCACGCTGCCGGCGGCGACGTTGGCAGTGTAGGCGCGGCTGCCGTCGTGTGAGATGACGATCATGTGAGATTCGATGGCGCCGGTTGGGATTTCCGCGATGACTTTTCGGGTGGCGGGATCGATGACGCTGACGGCTTTGTCGAGTTCGGCAGTGACATAAAGCAGGCCATCGGGGCCGAATTCCGCGCGATGAGGACGAAGCGGTTTGCCGAGGTCGATGGTGGCGGCCAGTCTGTGGTCGCGTAAATCTACGATGTCGATGGTGGTGCCGTCCGTGCCGGGTTTGCCGACGCCGGAATTGCCGTAGATGGGGACATAGGCGAAGCGGGAGTCGGGGGAAACGGCGACTTCGTGGCCGTTGACTCCGACGATGACTTTCGCAAGTTCCTGCCGAGTCTCCGGATCGATGAGCAGAGCGGTGTGCTCGCGCTGGTTGGCCACGACCAGCATTCCGTGAGTGGGAGGAGCGGGGACGCGGCCGCCTCCAGCAACAAGAGCCAGGAACATCAGAGAAGCGATCAGCCACGAAAAATTTGCGGACATATTTTGCCTCGTTTGGGCATTTTGCCTGAGGAATTGGAACAAATCCCGCCGGATTATACCAGTGCAATCCGGTATAGCTCAGGGTTGTTTGACATTGGGATAATGGAATCACCGGATGGGCAGTGCCGCTCGGCCCTTCTAAGCTACCCACCGTAAGCCCCGGCCTGGAATGAATGAGGAGCACATGAAGTTGGAGACGACGACTGCCAAGATCTCCTACGTCGCGGGATTGACACTTCTTCTGACTACGCTGGGCTGCTGGGTGGTATTGGGACTCCACGGCAGCTCGCCCTTGTTGTCGACCGCCGAGGCGGCGATGAAAGACGAAACGTTTGCCAAAGTAGCGGCCCGTGGAGGATTGGCTGAGATCAAATTGGGCAAACTGGCGAAGGATCAGGGATCAAGCGAGGCAGTGAAGACTTTTGGAACTCGAATGGTGGCCGAGCATGCAAACGCCGGCGGCATGTTGAAGGAAGCGGCTAAAGAGGAGCAAATTGGCCTGCCCACGGATATCTCTCCCAGGGACCAAGCCACTTATGACAGGCTTTCCAAATTAAGCGGCGCTGACTTTGACCGGGCCTATGCGCAGGAGATGGTGAAAGACCACCAGCAGGATTTGCGGGATTTTCAGCGAGAGGCAAACCACGGTAATGACGATGTAATCAGAAGCTTTGCTTCGGCAACCGTTCCGATGATCCAGCAACACTTGGATCAAGCAAAGGAAATGCTGAGGGCCGTCTTGCCCGCAAGCGGCCGACGCACGACTGGAAATCCCAGCCGACAGGCACGCGGACACTAAAGGCCGCAGAATAGGCATTGCTTCCTCACCCCTGGGCAGACGAACCGGCGTCCCAGACTATCGGGACGCCGGTTTTTTACGATGGATTGCGATTTTCGCAAAGGTGCAAAATTTCGCGAACATACTGTGCCGCAGCGAATGCGTGATACCCTGACGCGCATCGCGGAGTTATGGCATGAGACTGTTCCATGGCAGGCTAATGGCAATCTATGGCGCACTGATAATTTCGAGTGCGCTTTTTTCGACGCGGGACACGGTCCTTGCCGGGGCTTTTCAATCGCCTGGCATTCCTAGCACCAACAATTCGAGCGAACAGAGACGCGACTGGCCGGCGTACGGTGGAGCGTCGGAAAATACGCATTACTCGAGCCTTGCACAAATCGATCGCACGAATGTCAAAGAACTCACGGTTGCATGGAGCTTCGACACGGGTGAACAGGGCGGGTTAGAAACTAGTCCGATCATCGTCGACGGCATACTCTATGGAATCACGCCGACGCAGAGGGTGTTCGCGCTGGATGCGGCGAGCGGGAAGCTTTTGTGGAAATTTGATTCGGGGGTTAAGGGAACGCAACCGGATCGCGGGCTGGCTTATTGGTCGAGTGAGAAAGACAAGCGCATCCTCGTTGGTGTGATGAACTTTCTGTATGCGCTCGACGCCAGCACGGGAAAGCCGATCGCCACGTTTGGGAAAGAAGGCCGGATTGACTTAAGGGAAGATCTCGGGCGGAATCCGGAAACGCAGTCGGTGGTTTTGACGAGTCCGGGGATTGTCTACAAGAATTTGATTATCCTGGGGGGGCGCAATCCCGAAACGTTGCCGGCGGCGCCTGGGTATGTGCGCGCGTACGATGTGCGAACGGGGAAGTTGCGCTGGACATTTCACACAATTCCGCATCCTGGCGAATTTGGGTACGAAACGTGGCCCAAAGAGGCGTGGAAATACAGTGGGGCGGCGAACAATTGGGCGGGGATGGCGGTCGACCGGAAGCGCGGAATACTTTATGTGCCGACAGGATCGGCGGCGTTTGACTTCTATGGCGGCGACCGTGTGGGTGACGATCTCTTCGCAAACTGCCTGATTGCTTTGAATGCGGAAACGGGCGAGAGAGTGTGGCATTTTCAGGGAGTGCGGCACGATTTGTGGGACCGCGATTTTCCCTCGCCGCCCACGCTCGTGACAGTGAATCGCGACGGTAAGGATGTCGATGCCGTGGCGCAGACGACGAAGCAGGGATTTGTTTATTTGTTCGACCGGGTTAGTGGAAAGCCGGTCTTTCCCATCGAGTACCACAAATATCCGCAGAGTGATGTGCCCGGCGAGCTTGCGGCTGCTTCACAGCCATTGCCGACCAGGCCAGCGCCATTTGCGCGGCAATTTCTCAGCGAGGATATGCTGACCAATCGCACTCCTGAAGCGCACGCGTGGGCGCTCGAGAAATTTAGAAAATTCCGTAGTGAAGGACAATTTGTTCCGTTCAGCGTGGGAAAGGATACGGTGATCTTTCCGGGATTCGATGGAGGGGCCGAGTGGGGTGGCTCCGCCGTTGATATGCAAACGGCGATTCTTTACGTGAACGCAAACGAAATGGCCTGGACGGGAGCGCTGGCGCCGAACACCGGTGAAAACAGTCCCAAGGGCCTGTATATGAGCCAGTGCGGCGTTTGCCACGGGGAGAAAATGACGGGGTCGCCGCCGGCGATGCCGTCGCTTGTCGGTGTCGGCGACCGACTTTCAGGAGGACAGATCGCAGCCACCATTAAGAGCGGCAAAGGACGGATGCCGGCGTTCCCGAATTTGGATGACGGACAGCTTTCTGCGCTTGTGGATTTTCTGTTGAGCGGAAGGTCCAAGGAACTGGCGAGCTCAGAGGCTACGCCGCAGGACATGAAGTTCCGGTTTACGGGCTATCACAAGTTTTTGGACCCGGACGGGTACCCGGCCATCGCGCCACCCTGGGGAACACTCAGTGCGATCAATTTGAACACCGGCGAATACGTCTGGAAAACAAATCTAGGCGAGTATCCAGAACTTGCAGCAAAGGGATTGAAGAACACGGGCACGGAAAACTATGGAGGCCCCGTGGTGACGGCCGGAGGGCTGGTGTTTATCGGGGCGAGCGATTTTGACAAGAAATTCCACGCATACGACAAAGCTACAGGCGAATTGCTGTGGGAAACGACGCTTCCTTTCTCAGGGAACGCAACTCCGGCGATCTACGCCGTGAATGGGCGGGAATATGTTGTGATCGCTGCGGGCGGCGGGAAGGATCTCAAGTCACCCTCCGGCGGAGTGTACGTCGCATTCGCGCTCCGGAAGTAAATATGGAGACAAGCCGCATAGGCTTCGGGCAGTCCGGGAGCACAATCGAGGCCGCCCAATGGCCTCAGTGCAACGCGGCGGTGACCGAATAGATCGGTGGGAGATGCGCCGAGAGAACGTGCCAGGAATCGCCAGCATCTCGCGTTTGAAAAAGCATTCCACCCGTCGTGCCGAAGTAAACCCCGGCAGGGTCGCGGTCGTCGGAAGTCATCGCTTCGCGCAAGATGAGGTCGTAGGCATCGGACTGAGGCAAGCCCTTGGTCAGAAACTTCCACGACTTGCCGCCATTGCGGCTGCGCGCGACGCGGAGCTTTCCTTGAGGAACGTAGCGCTCTTCTGGGGAATGGATAGGAATTGTGAAGAGGGTGTCTTTTTCGGCGGCGGGAACGGCCAAACCGAAACCGAACCGCGACGGAAGACCCTTCGAGATGTCGGTCCACTCCTCGGAGGTAAATCCAGCGCGGTAGACGCCGCAATGATTTTGCTGGTAGAGCGATTCCGGGTCACGCGGATGCGCTTTCAGTTTGTGGACGCACTGGCCGACTTCAGGGAATTTCTCAGGTCCAAAATCGACAAGGACGTTTCCGTTGAATGGCGACCAGGTTTTTCCGCCGTCGCTAGAGCGAAACGCGCCTGCCGCGGAAATCCCGACAATGAGGCGGCCTTTGCCGAGGCACTGAATTGAATGCACCATCATGCCGCCCGCTCCTGGGTTCCACTTCTCACGCGTCGGATGATTGCACAAGCCGGCGACCATCTCCCAATTCGCGCCATGGTCGCCGCTGCGGAAGAGCACACCAGGATCGGCGCCGAGATAAACGGCGCCGGGCTCGTCTTCCGCGCCCGGTGCGACATGCCAGATGCGTTTGAGAGTGGCATCCGGAGTCGCTTTCAGTTCCATTCCTTTTTCAGTGACCTGCCACGATTTGCCGGTAATGCCTTTGATCTCGAGACCTTTTTCAGAGATTTGCCACGTCTTGCCGTTGTCCGTACTGGCGTGAAGATGTGGACCGAACCAGGCGTTTCCTACCGCAGCGTAGTGGCGCTTCGGGTCACGAGAATCCTGCACGACATGATGCACTTCCTGGCCGCCGAAAAATGGGCCGTCGCAATCCCACTTCTTGCGGTCCTTGGAGGTGAAGGCAAAGGCGCCTTTGCGAGTGCCGATCCAGATTCTTAGAGAAGATTTACCCGCCATGGAATTCCTCCGGCAAGAGCGATGGGCCCAAACGCGACGGTAATACGTATTTTATCGCATAAGAGTAAGTGGTTGAAGAAAGTTAATGCTTCTCCCTGGGCTGAGCTGCATCTGCTCAGAGGACTCGGGGACGGCTCCAGCGGATGGCGGCACGCGGGGGCCTTGCTAGGTGCGGTTGGGGGAGTTTCTGATTGTACGCTTGTCCAAAGATTTTGCTGTCAAAGTCCGGAGAGATGACTTATCAAAGAAGGCGAGTCATGGCTCATTCGAGCCGAACGAACCTCTTTGGTGCGTTTGCCGCGATCAGGTCGGTTTAGCATCACGGCAAAGGTGCAAACGGTGGATCGAGGAACATCTGGCAGTCCGAGCCAAAAATCGGACGAGGAGGAGTGGTTCATGAAAGTAAAAATTCTAGGTGTAGTGATTCTAGCAGCCTTGATTTTGGCGGTGGCCTTTAGCGCCTCTGCCCCGGCAGCACCCAATACCGCCAGTGCGAATGCAGTGCCTGCTCCGGCGCCAGCACCCGAACCAGCCAAGGCCGTTCCGGCGGACCATCCGGAAATTCACGACGCGATCAATTCGCTGCGCCACGCGAGAGAACATCTGGATCACGCCGCGCACGATTTCGGCGGCCACAAAGTGGAGGCAATCCGGGCGATCGACGAAGCGCTTCACCAGCTCGACGTCTGCTTGAAATATGACAGGTAAGACTTAGCGCCTTCTCAAAGGCTTTTCCGGCAGCGCCTCGCAAGCTGCAAGTGCGAGGCGCTGCCTTTTGTTTTGGAAGCGAGTCTTTCGAAGAATCCGGCTCCTTTTCTTCAAGGTGTGGGCTCCGCGCGCCGCCATCCCAGCGAATCGGCTTGCCAGTCCAGAGTCATCCGTGTTCCCCCGTGTTGTATTACAATCGCGCGTCGGTAGCATGCCAAGGAGAGAACCTAATGCTGGATCGCAGAAGATTCATGAGTGCTTGTTCGGGGCTGGGGCTGGGCGGGACGCTGTTTCCCGGCGTCCTTTGGGCGCAAGCGCAGACCCAGGGGGCGACAAAGATTACCAAGGAGATGATCGACAACGCCGCGACGATTGCGGATGTGCCCATCCCAGAGGAAACCAAAGAGATGATGCTCGACAACCTGAACCAGCGAGCCAAAGGCTACGAAGCAATATATGCCTTGCACATTTCGAATTCCGTCGAGCCCTGCCTAGTGTTTGATCCAGTCGTGCCGGGGATGAAATTTGAGACCGAGCCGCGGCCTTCGCGGATATCGAAGCCGTCGATTCTGGCCGCGCCTGGCACGCCCAAGAATTTAGAGGAAGTAGCCTTTGCGAGCGTGCGCGAACTAGCGGAGTTGGTGCGAACGAAAAAAGTGTCTTCGATGGCGTTGACGGAAATGTATCTGGAACGCTTGAAGCGCTACGACCCTAAACTGAAATTTGTGGTCACGCTGACGGAAGTGCGCGCTCGGGCTCGGGCGAAAGAGGCGGATCGCGAGATAGCCGCGGGCAAATATCGCGGGCCGCTGCACGGATTGCCGTGGGGCGCAAAAGATCTGCTAGCGGCAAAGGGTTATCGCACGACGTGGGGCGCGGGCGGATTTGAAGACCAGATGATCGATGAAGACGCCACCGTGGTGAAACGGCTAGATGAAGCAGGCGCGGTGTTGGTGGCAAAGCTTACGCTCGGAGCGCTGGCGTTGGGCGACAACTGGTTCGGCGGCGTGACGCGCAATCCTTGGAATCCGGGGCAAGGGTCGAGCGGATCGTCGGCAGGGCCGGCTTCCGCGACGGCCGCGGGATGCGTGGCTTTCAGCATCGGATCGGAAACGCTAGGCTCGATTTCGTCGCCGTCGACGCGGTGCGGCTGCACGGGTTTGCGGCCATCCTTCGGGCTTGTGCCGCGGACCGGGGCAATGGCGCTCTCCTGGAGCATGGACAAGCTTGGGCCGATTTGCCGCGCGGTGGAGGATTGCGCCCTGGTCCTGGAAGCGATTTACGGACCGGACGGCGCGGACCCTAGCGTGAAGAATGCGGCGTTCCACTGGGATGCGGCGCTTGATTGGCGGAAGCTGCGCGTAGGTTATCTGAAGGCGGATTTCGAGCCGAGGCCGCAAGATCCATCGATCGAGGCCAAGCAGGAGCCTGCGGCGACGGCGGAAGAGCAAAAGAAGCGAGATGAACAGAAGCGGCGCCTAGAGGCTGGACGGGCGCGAGCGGAATACGACAGAAAATATAACGATGCGGCGCTCGCGAAGCTGAAAGGGATGGGTGTCAATCTCATTCCGGTGGAGATGCCGAAATTTCCCTACCAATCCATGGTGATCATGTTGTCGGCAGAAGCAGCGGCGGCGTTTGATGAGTTGACGCGGACAGGGAAAGACAAGTTGCTTACCTCGCAAAAGCCGACTGACTGGCCCAATTCATTTCGTTCGTCGAGATTCATTCCGGCGGTCGAGTACATCCAGGCGAGCCGGGCGCGGCGGATGGCGATGGAAGCGGTTGCGAAGGTGTTTGAGGGGGTAGACGTGATTGTAGCGCCGACAAACGGCGGCGAACAACTCGTCATTACGAATCTGACCGGCCATCCATCCGTAATTTTGCCAAATGGTTTCCGCGGCGACGATGCTCCGAAGCCTCCAACGGATGATCCTAGCGATTTTCAAAATGTGGGTGGAGCGGGGACGCCGGTAAGCCTCACATTCCTTGGGAATTTATACGGGGAAGCGAAGCTGCTGGCATTTGCCCGCGCCTACCAAGAGGCGACGGCATTTCACCGGAAGCATCCGCAGTTGTAAGAATTCCGGGGCAAGGACAGGGTCGACGGGATCGAGCTGACTGGTCAGATGCCTGGTCAGGTTCGTGTCTTCGGCGCAGTGCCCGATGATTTGCTGGCAGTTTCCAGCGGCGAAAATCGCCTCCGGGCATTGAACCAATGCATCTCTAAAGTCGTATATCAATTTAGGAGAGTGAGTCGCGATGGAAGGTGAACCTAGTGCGCCGGGAACACCCTAGTACCGCCGAAGATTGACCGAGGCTGAAAGGAGAAGTAGGATTTTCGCAACTTGCACTCTGTTTGGCTCGTCGCACGAAAAAGGAGACTCTGTGTACTGTTCAAAATGTGGAAGCGAGATTTCTGCGACAACGGCGTTTTGCTCCACGTGCGGTCAAGCCATCTCGGGCCTGGTGCCAGCCATTCCTTCCCTATCCCCTGTTGATCCAAATCAGTATGCACCGGTCGTGTCTTCCAGCTATCGGGGCTTGCAATACGGCGGCGTGGCTTATGCCGGTTTCTGGTTGCGGTTCGTTGCTTTCCTTATCGATGGAGTCGTTGCCCTAGTGGCATTTGTGATCCTCTTGATTCCCCTCTTCATATTGACTGGCGCCGGGGCCGCCCTTAGCAGGATAGGTTCCGACGAGGACATAAACGATAATGTGGGAGCCTTCTTAGGCATTGGATTCGTTCTCGGATTCATTGGAATTATCATTGTTGTTAGCTGGCTGTATTACGCGCTCTCGGAGAGTTCTTCGTGGCAGGCCACACTGGGAAAGAAGATGCTCCATCTGAAGGTCACCGACATGACCGGGCAGCCTATTTCTTTTGGCAGGGCTTCGGGCCGCTTTTTCGCAAGAATCGTCACGAAACTGATTCCTCTCGGAATCGGTTACATGCTCGCGGGTTTCACCGAGAAAAAGCAGGCCATCCACGACATGATTGCGAGCTGCCTGGTTCTGCGCAACGTGTAGCGCTATTTTGAGGATGGGCTCACGGAATCCGGCTTGCGGCGGTAGGGCCGGTTTAGGCGTGACGGACGGATTCCATCGGGTCGGCTCGCATCCATGGACGGGCGGCGGAGTAGGCTGTAAGAACTGTCATGGCTGCCATGGTGAATGCGACGGCGAGAAACACACTCCATTCCACAGGATGAATGCCATACAGTTGCGATCGGACGAGTGCGGCGACGATGACTCCGCAAAGGATTCCTAAGCCGACGCCTGCGGCTGTCACTAAACTCGTTTGGCGCAGAATCATTTTCCACAGATCGCGCGGCGCAGCCCCCAGCGCCACGCGAATGCCCAACTCCTTTTTTCTTTCACTTACGGAATAAAAGACCGCTCCGTACAGCCCCACCGTTGCCAGTACAAAGGCCAGTCCACCGAAAACGCTGGTGCAAACCAGAATAAGTCGCGGGATGTAGAGCGAGAAATTCGTCCAGTCATCCATGGTCAGGGTCTGGATGATAAGTCGGGGGTCAAGCTTCTTTAGAGCTGCGGACATCGGCGTGAGCCACTGATGCGGGTTTCCCTGTGTCCGCGCCATGAGGTAGACGACAGACTCGTAGTGCTGATTTAAGTCGAAATACATGAAGGGGCGGGCAGGTTCGTCGATATCAATGTACTTGCCGTCGCCGACCACACCCACGACAGTTACGAGTCGATTGCCGTTTTCGATGCGCGCTGTCTTGCCGATGGGATTTTCCCCGGGCCAATATTTTTCCGCCATCAAATGATTGATGACAATCACGGTGGGAGCTTTTGCCGTGTCCGTGGCGGTGAACAGGCGCCCTGTCAAAACCGGGATTCCGAGAGTGGAAAAGTATTTCTCGTCAACCGCGACAGACGAAATGGTGGCCGCCTGCTGGCTCGCTTCGCGCGAACCCTCCACACGAACCTGCTCGCCATGTCCGCCATTCCCGCTTAAGGGCAGGTCGCTGGCCATGCCGATCGAATCCACACCATAGATTTGCGCGGCGGCCTCGCGCATCCTCGGGTACATACTTCGACCTTCCGCTTCAGAGTAACCATTAGCTTGCAGATCGATGGTCAGCATTGCGATGTTGCGCGCCGAGAACCCAAGATTGACGCGCTCGAGATTGACCAGGCTGCGAAGGCACAAGCCCACACCGATGAGCACTACCGTGCAAACCGCTACCTGGATAACCACTAGCGCGTTGCGAATTTTTCCTTTGCGCGTTCCGCCTACCGCGATTTCGCCGCTGAGCGCTCCCGCCAGATTGGGGGAGGAACTGTAGAGTCCCGGCAAGAGGCCGGTTGCAAGACCGAACACAAAAACCAGCGCCACGCATGCTTCCGCGACTCGAATGTCCGGCCGAAAATCAATCGTCAGGGGAATCACTCCAAGGCCAGGGAAATACGGTTTAAATTGCATCAGCTGCTTGAGTCCAAGCCACGCGAGCAGGAAGCCGGCGAGTCCACCGCCGGCCGCAAGGAGCGTGCTGTCCAGGAGGAGGTCGCGAATCAACCGCACGCGGGTGGCTCCCATCGCCGCGCGCACCAGGATTTCGTGGCGGCGCGCGCTGGCTAGCGCAAGCAGCAGATTAGCGACGTTTGAACACGCCGCGAACAAGACGAGTGCCACTATTGCCAGAAGAATCGCCGAGATGATTTTTGCCGAGGACACTGAGTCCACAGGCAGCATGCTCGTTTCCGTGATCTGCGCGACTCGGTCTTTGTCGGTCTCCGGATAAGCTGCGGCGAGTTGCTTGGATAACAATTGCATGTCCGCCAGGGCTTGCGGGCGAGTCACGCCAGGTTTCAGCCGGCCTATTAGACCGAGAGAATGAACGGTGCGGTCGGTACGCCAATCTTGCGTTTGGTGACTGAGGGCCGAGTCTATAGACAGGGGATACCAGATATCCGGCAGGTCGCTGAAAATGGTCCCGACGAAGTTCTTCGGCGCGACGCCGATAATGGTTAGAGGCACACGATCTATTGTCACGGTCTTGCCAACGATGTTCGGATCGGCTCCCAGCCACTTCCAATAGGGATAGCTTAAGACGGCCAGCGCGGATGATTTGTCGTCCTCGCCTCTGGTGAACAACTTGCCCAAAATGGGCTGCACTCCAAGCACAGAGAAATAATTATCCGAGACCGCATTCATCAGCCCTGATTTGACGCGGCCTTCGTAGGAAATAGGGCGTACCGCGATGGAGTATGGGAAAGCCAGGATGTCCGAGAACACGTGATTGTTGTCGCGATAATATTTGTAGTCGTCGTAGTTGGTGCCGGTGAATTCTTCCGTTGGTGTGGTTGCGTATACTGACACCAGTTGCTTGGGCCCAGAAACAGCGGGTGGGCGCAACAGCAGCGCGTTGAAGACGCTGAATCCTACCGTTTCGGATGACATTGCAATGGCCAAGGAAAAGATGGCAATGGACGTGAGTTTCCAATGCTTCCTTAGAATGCGCAGTGAAAACCGGATGCTGGGCCAAAGCGCCATCTTGCCCTCCGTCGTAAACTCGTTCCGCGAGACCCATGGACGATCGGGTCGATGTTTTGCCAGATGCAATTCAGTGAGCCGGAGTTGCCGCGGCGTTTGATTTCTACGACACGTGGGCGTTCGTCGCGCCCAGGCTTTCAGGGCATCAGAGCCCTTTTTTGCATGGGATAGCCCTTCTCGACCCAATCCGCCGCAAAGCTCGTCGGTAAGGCAAGGACGCGTACGTGCGTGAATCCCATTTCGTGCAGAGTACTGTAAGCGGGCCGGATGTTAGGGCAGCGATCGAACGGGCAGCATCCGCAATAGATGACCAGACTCGCGGATCGCGGCAGCGTGGCGAGCCATTTTTTTAATTCCGCGAGGCCTTCCTCTTTGGAGGCGGTGCCGTGGAAGGATGCGTCCGGAACGTGGCCGCCCTCGAACAGCGTTCGGAAGCCCACGTAAACAATCGTCGGGGAGTTTGTGCCCTTCGCGCCGGAAAGTTCGCGCACGAGGTCAGCCGCTTGCAGGAGCTGTGAATTAGGCCAGGGATCGGCTGCCTTTTCTTGAGCCGAGGCGTCGCTTTGCGCAGGCTGGAGGACAGACGCAAGCGGCAGCGTACCCGAAATACCAATCGCACAAAGCACGGCGCCACTAGAAAGTTTGGATCGAAACGGCATGCTCGGGGGCCTCCGAGCACGATTGTAGGGCTAAATCGCCCCAGCGGCGATGCATTTTCATCCGGACCGCGGCCGGCTACAACCGCCCGACCGTGCCAAACATTACTTCTTCAGTTCCGCGCGCGTGCGTTGGAGCTTGATGGCGGTGGTGCGCAGCGTCTCCGGCACGTTCTTGTTGCTGGTCAATTTCTTGAGGTCCATGACATTGACCATCGGGAGCATGTGTAGAGAAACGTCCAGCGGGGTCTTCGGGTTGTTGAGAAGATTGCGAACCACGGCGTAGTTTTTACGAAACTTGCGGTTGCTGGCGATCAGCCGAAGAATCTCATCCGTGAGGCTCGTCATGGTCGCAAAGGCCTCGACTTCTTGATCCGTAAGCCGAGGGGATTGCAGCACGGCGCGCTGGACGACCTTGTTCGAATCGCGAATCAGCGTGCGCCGCGCTTCGGATCCGCCTTTGATTGCGAACTGCACGCGCTCGGAAACGCTCATCTTTGCGAGACGCTCGATCAGCGTCTGGCGCTTGACGATGTCCGGCTCGGCTTCGGCTGCCGCTTCCGCAAGAGCAGCTGCGTCCATGGCGGAACCCAGCAGTTCGTGCAATTGATGTTTCTGATCCGCAGTGATGGAAGTGGAATGCTCGAGCGCGGCCGCCAGCGCGGGAGATTCGCTGACGCGCTCCAATTCTTCCATGAGCGCCGTGATGCCGAGCGAAGAGAGATGGCGCGCAACCGGGACCAGATAATCCGCCGAGCAGTTTTTGTTCTGCACCATGGCGTCGCAGACGCCCGGTTTGTCCGCGAGATGTTTTCCGGCGTAGGCGAAGAGCGCGGGGATTGCCTTTTCGCGCTTTAGCGCTTCGACAAAGGTTTCCGCGGGTTGCGAGAGAATGGCCTGCTGGGCGCGTTCGGAAACCATTTCGTCGGGATCTCCGGCGAGCACGGCGAGAATTTCCGCACGATCGGCGGGTGCGAGATGCGCTCCGCCGGAGCACACCGCAATTTTGCGCTCGCGGGGAGCGCGGCCTGCGCGAAGGTCTTCAAGAACTTCAGGGCTGAGGGGTTCCACCGGACGCCTGCCTCAAATCTTTCTCGGTCAAGACTATTGTACCGGAGGCTCCGGGGGTTCCAACGGGCGGCATAGCGCGCCCGTTCAATTCCAGCAACACCGCCGAAGAGTCGGCCGCGGTTACTTCAAACTGCTGCCTTGCGGAAAAGTGGTGCGTTTCTCCTGCGGAAAACTCGGCATCGAGCAGCAGCGTGCCGTCGGCCAGAATACGCAAGCGCGTAGCGGCCGACGTGGAAACAGCGAGATCCAATGGGGCAGCGGCCGAAGAACTCCCAGGGTCAGCGGCCGGTATCACGGTTGCTGTTCCAGCCTGCGTTTGCGCCGGCAAGAGCGCGGAGGAAGAAGTTCGCTTCGCGGCGCGATGAGCGGCATAACGCCGCCAGCCATAAATTCCGCCTGCAATAAGACCGGCGAGCACGGCAAGCAACGCCAACACAGCGAGGATCGGAATCCAGACAGGCGGACGGGGAATCTTGTTTTCGTAAGGCTGAGGAACAGGCAAGTTCTGTTCGCCGTGTGCCATGTCGTATTCGGCGAGCAGGTTTTCTTCGTCGAGGCCCAAATAACGCGCGATGGAGCGCACAAACCCGCGATTGAAAATGCCGCCGGGGAGCTTGTCCCACTCCTCATTTTCGAGAGCTTCGAGAAAGCGCGGGCCGATGCGCGTAGCCGTAGTGACTTCCTTCAGCGAAACTTCGCGCATCTCGCGCTCGCGCTTCAGGCGTTCGCCAAAAGTTCCCGTAGCCATGAATCGAAACCTATCCTCGCCGATCCATCTGACATGCGCGGAGAGCATGTTGCCGCTCAATGCGCAAAAAAATCCCCTCGACGGCACTATAGGCGGTGTCGCGCGGCAGTGTCAAACAACTGGAATTCTATAGGAACTCTCCGAATAGCCCATTGAAGGCAGCATGAACTGGCATCGGTTTCAATCCGGTCATGGGGCCGCGTCGTTCGAGATTGCAGATCTTCATTGCAGATCTTCTCCGCAATACTTTTCCCCTGAAAATGGCCCTGAAACACGCCGAGCGCTCTCTCAGAATCGTCGTCTATATCGGAAACTACGAAGCGCTGTAATATAGTCGTGCTTTTTTCTCCGCTGCCACGATTCTAACGCAGGAATGATGTATATATTTGTCTTGGGTGCCCGGAGCCCACGCAGTTTGTGCTTCACGGCCAAGGCGTTAGAGAACCTCTTGGAAGAAAAAATACTAACTCCTCGCGACAACCCACCCGCGGCTGCGCCTTTGCCCCACGCGGGATTTTGGATCCGCTCTGTCGCCGCAATAATCGATCTGATACTTCTCGTGGTTCCCTTCGCGATCTTTGTTTCTTTTTCGGCTGCCGCAATGGGAATCTCGAATCCGTTCTTCAATCATCGCGCGGGAACGCCTCTCAACGAGACGCTCACACAGTGGGGACCGACGTTCCTTTTCCTCTGCGTTTGTTTCTTCGCGGCGGAAAGCTGGCTGTACTTTGCGCTTTCGGAAAGTTCGCGTTGGCATGCGACTCTCGGCAAGCGGTTCTTGGGACTGTATGTCGCCGACGCTGCCGGCAAGCCAGTGGATTTCTGGCGGGCCAGCCTGCGCTTTTGCGGCGGACGTTTGCTGGCTCACATACCTGTCCTTGGCGGTTACTATTTTGTGATCGACTGCCTCTTCGTCGGTTTGGCGCCCAGCAAGCGCGCTCTGCACGACATGCTTTCCGGTTGCCTGGTCTTGCGCGAAGGCGCTCACAGCTCGTTTGTTCGATGAATGCCCGATGAGGCTGCTGGCTTGCTGGTACGTCCTGTACCAGCCGATGGCAAGATAGCCACGCCTGTACCACGAGATTCTTGCACCCTTTTTTGCGACGCGCCTATACTGGCAAAGATTCGAGGACCAGCCGCGAATCGCGCTCGTGGTGTTGTCTTCCGCGGCGGCGATAGACTGGCCTTTAAAACTTTCAAAGCGGGGATCAACCGAGCGTGGACGAAGTAAAGCAGTTTCCAGCCGTGGAACGCCGCCGCAATCCCGCGGTTTCCGCTGAGCAACGCGAAGCCGGCGAAGTCGCCATCTTCCAGGAGTTGGGGAAGGCGCTGACTTCTTCGCTGCAGCTCGACCAGGTTCTCCGCACCATCATGGAGAAAATCGACGAGTTTCTCCGCCCGGACAACTGGTCTTTGCTTCTGCTGGACGAAACGAAACAAGAACTCTATTTCGAGTTGGCCGTCGGCAAGGCTTCTCAAGCCCTGAAAGACGTTCGCATCAAGGTGGGGCAGGGAATTGCCGGCTGGGTAGCGCAGCACGGCGAAACCGTAGTGGTTGCGGACACTTCAAAAGACACGAGATTTTTCTCTCAGGTAGACGAGAAGACCAAGACCGAAACGCAATCTATCGTCGCGGTCCCCGTTAAATTCCGCGACACTTGCTTGGGCGTCATCGAGCTGATCAATTGCCTCGGCCCGGAAGGGTTCGACGAGCGCGACCTCAAGCTGCTCGAAGCCCTATCGGATTTCGCGGCCATCGCGCTCGAAAATGCACGCCACGTGAAGCGAATTCACGAGCTAACCATCACCGACGATTGCACCAGCCTGTACAACGCGCGGCACATGGGTTTTATCCTCGAAACGGAAATCTACCGTTCGCAACGCTATAACTATCAATTTTCTCTCGTATTCATCGACCTGGACCACTTCAAGCAGGTGAACGACACGCACGGGCATCTGGTCGGCTCGCGCCTCCTCGCGGAAATTGGCAATGCGCTCAAAGCTCATTGCCGCCTGATTGATTTTGCTTTTCGCTACGGCGGCGACGAATTCGTGATTCTCTTGCCGCAGACGGCCAAGGACAATGCGCTCAACGTCGCGCGCCGCCTCCATAAACTCATACGCGAAACTCGCTGGCTCGACGAGGATGGGTTGGGCATCCGTGTCACACCAAGCCTCGGAGTCGCCTCCTATCCCACGGATTCGCGCACCAAAGAGGGCCTTTTGCACCTCGCCGATGAAGCCATGTACTTGGTGAAAAATACGAACCGCGACAGCGTGGCTGCGGCCAACATCGGGATCCTGCCGGACACGACTGCCGCCGCAGCTGAATCCGCTGGCTAGATTTTTCGGGCCCTTCTCGCTTTCCCCCGCCTTCTATACAGTCCCTGAGAATTTTGCTTAACTGAACCTATGCGAAGAAGCGAAGCGGCGCGGTATGCGCGCTGGTCGGCGGCGGTGGCGCTGCTGCTGGCCTGTCTGACGGCCGGCGTGTACCTGAAGCGCGGCTGGCAAAGAATCATCGAACGCAAAGCGGCGCCCGCGCCGGCGCCTGAGAATGTGGAGAAGCAATCCAGTGGATTGACGTTCTCGAAGATGGACGGACCTCGCAAGATTTTCACCGTGGAAGCCTCGAAGTCGACCGATTTCAAGGACCAGAATGCCAGTTTGCTAGAGCACGTCGTCGTCACGATTTTTGGAAAATTAGGCGATCGGCACGACACGATTCACACGCAGAGCTGCCAGTACAGCAAGGGTAGCGGCGGCGTCACATGCAATGGCGATGTGCAGATCGATTTGGAGAGCGCGGCCGACGCGGCCCGCAGCGCAAAAGATCACGCCATCGAGCCGCAAATTGTGCATGTCGAAACCCGAGGCGTGAATTTCGATCAGGGGACTGGCGCTGCAAAAACTGACCAGGCTGTGACATTTACATTTCCCAGCGGGAGCGGCGATGCCGTGGGCGCGGAATACAACTCCGAAGAAGGCACGCTCCAGCTGCTGCAAAACGTCCGGTTGAAACTCCAACCAGTCTCGAAAAAGGACTCCGGAAAAAAGCCCTCGAAACCAGGAACAGCGCAAGAGGTTTTGGTTAAAGGCAGCAGCCTCGACTTCGGCCGCGACGCGAGATTGCTCCACGTCTTGGGTCCGGCAGAAGCCGTTTCCAGCGACGCCCGATTGACGGCCGGAGAGTTCACGCTCGAATTGGACTCCGCGTTTCGTGCACGGAGGCTCGTGGCCATTCCCGGCTTGAACGGCAAGGCTCCGGAACTGACCTCGCAAAGCGGTGCCGACGCGATGGTCATCGACGCGGACAAAATGACCGCACTGATAGCTCCCGAGGGGTGGGTCACTCGAGTCGACGGGACCGGCAGCGTGCATGGCGTGCGTCACGGCCAAGAGGAAGAGGACGAAGTCCACGCGGATGCAGGCTCGCTGGATTTCAGGCCCAAAGCGAATCGCGCCAAAGAAATGAATCTCAACGGCGGTGTTTTTCTCAAAACGCGCATGACCAAGAACAGCGACACGCGAGTCCTCCAGACAGGCGCGCTTCGCATGGAGTTCAGCGAGGGAAAAGAGGGCCAACCCGCCAAGCCCTCCAGCGCCGAGACGCTCACCGCGGGAAGCATGGAATGGACCGACGCCGCGGCGCAACCCAACGCTGCTCCTACGCGCACGAAGTTGCAGGCCGACAAGCTACAGTTGGCGTTTGGAGAACAGGGCAAGCCCAAACAGCTGGATGCCACCGGCAACGTCCAAACGGAGCGCGCCCTGGCCGGTCACCAACTCCAGTCGGCAACGGCCAAAAGCGGAGTAGCTCAACTTCTCGCCTCGGGTGGCTGGTCCCAAATGGATTTGCAAGATGACGTGAAGTTGAAAGAAGCGGATCGCAACGCGCAGGCAGATCACGCCACTTTCATGCACGCCGGGCAGACGGCGGCTTTGACTGGACACGCCGTCGCTCGTGACGCGACCACCGAGACGCAAGCTCCGCGAATCTTCTTCACCGCAACAAGCGGCGACATTCGCGCCGAAGGCGGCGTGCGCTCGACCGACTTTTCGCCCAACGGAAACGCTGTGCAACTTGCCCAAGTTCCGGCCAACATTACTTCGGACACGATGCAGGGCAACTCGAAAACGGGACGTGCCGTCTATACCGGCCACGCCCGTCTCTGGCAGGGCGATTCCGTTCTGGAAGCCGATTCCATCGAGCTTCTCCGCGGGTCGAAGGTGCTGAATGCCGCCGGCCGGGTCCGCGCGGTTTTCCCCCAAACACCCGCACCGGCGCAACCCGGCACTCTGCAATCCGGCACGCAACAATCTGGCTCGAAACCCTCATCCGCAAATAAAACCGTTCTGTGGCACGCGAGCTCCGGAACGCTCACGTACAACGATGTCACCAGCCTCGCCCATCTCGAAAAGAACGTGATCGTCCAATCCCCCGATCAGAAAATTCGCGCCCCCATCATGGATTTGTACTTCACGCGCGGCACCAACAGCTCTCTAAGCGGCTCAACCGGTGGCACAAACCGAACTCCTTCGACTCCTGGACCCCAGCAGATCAGCCGTGCGGTCGGAACTGGCGGTGTCATCGTCGATCAAGCCGGCCGCCGCGCCACCGCCGACCGCGGAGAATACACCGCAGCCGACGGTAAGTTCGTCATGACCGGAGGAGATCCCACGCTTTACGACAGCACCGAAGGCACCACCAAGGGCCGTCAATTGACCTTCTATTTAGCGGATGATACGATCATCGTCGACTCTGAAAATGGTTCGCGCACGTTGACGAAACACCGAGTCGAGAAATGACGCGGCCGCCAAGCGGTCGTTCGTGACGAGGTATGCTGAAACTCCAGGCCGTCGAGTTGAGCAAGTCGTATCGCGGTCGCAAGGTCGTGGATGACGTTGAGCTGGAGATCGGCCAGGGTGAAGTCGTAGGGCTCTTGGGACCCAACGGCGCAGGGAAGACCACTACCTTCTATATTTTAGTTGGTCTTGCCCGGCCAGACTCCGGCCACGTTCTCCTGAACGGCGGTGAAATCACCGACCTACCCATGTACCTCCGGGCCCGTAGTGGCATCAGCTACCTTCCTCAGGAACCCTCGGTTTTTCGCCAACTGACCAGCGAAGAAAACCTGCTCGCCGTTTTGGAGACCCTCCCTCTCACCCCCGAGCAGCAGAGAGACCGGCTCGAACAACTTTTGGCTCAAATGGGACTCGAAACCGTACGCACCAGCAAGGCCTACACGCTCTCCGGCGGAGAACGCCGCCGCCTCGAGATCGCGCGCTCGCTCACCCTGCAGCCTTCTTTCATCCTTCTCGACGAACCTTTTTCCGGCATTGACCCTCTAACCGTGAAGGATCTTCAGGAGATCATCCGGGGCCTCAGCCGCTCCGGCATCGGCATCCTGATCACCGACCATAACGTCAGGGAAACACTCAACGTGACGGACCGCGCATACATCGTGAATCATGGCAAGATAATGGCTAAGGGCACTCCGCTGGATCTGAGCAACGATGCGGAAGTGCGCCGCGTTTACCTGGGCGATCATTTCCGCCTGAACTAAAACCCTAAATTGGGGACTTTGAAGGGATAATCGGAACCGATCATGGCCTGGCAGGGACTCAAGCTCAACCTACGAGTGGCGCAGAAGCAGATTCTGACGCCCGGCCTCGTGCAAATGGTGAGCGTACTCGCGCTGAACCGCCTCGAACTCCGCGAGATGATCAACCAGGAGATGATCGCCAATCCCGTCCTCGAAGAGCTGAGCGAGGAAGCCACTCAGAGCGACAACTACAGCGACGAAACCTTCCTGAAAGCCGAAACCGAGAAACTTCCCGAGAAGCCGGAAGCCAATCCGTTCGACGAGTTCGATGTCGGCAGCTTTTTCAACCAATATCTCGACACTGGCGGCGATGGCGGCCAATCCCAGGAAAGAGAAGTCTCCGAACGACCCTCCTTCGAGAAGTTCCTGTCCTCCCCCAGCGGCCTCACGGACCATCTTGCCTGGCAGTTGAGCATGACTATCTGCTCCGAAGCTGTTACCGAGCTCGCCGAAAGCATCATCGGCAACCTCGACGAGAACGGATACTTAACCGCGTCGACGGAAGAACTCGTTCAGAATGGCAAATTTACTCAGGACGATCTCGATGACGCTCTCGCCGTCGTCCAGGATTTCGATCCTATCGGCGTCGGCGCCCGCGATTTGCGCGAGTGCCTGCTGCTTCAACTGAAGGCCTTCGATCCACAGAATACGCTGGCCCAGCAAATCGTCTCCGAACATTTAAAGCAGGTGCAGTCCAACCAGTTGAAAGAAATTGCTCGCGCGTTGAACCGTCCTCTGGAAGTCGTCAAGCGCTCGCTGGAAGTGATCAAGAAGCTCGACCCCCGGCCTGGCCTGCGCTACAACAAGACCGAGCCGCGCCTCGTCGAGCCGGACGTTTATTTCCGCAAAGTCGATGATCAGTGGCAAGTCTTCTTGAATGAAGACGACATGCCTCAACTTCGTCTCAGCCCCACGTACCGCCGGCTCCTCGCGCGCGATGCCGCCGACCGCGACGTCCGCAATTACGTCAAGGAACGCTTCACCGCCGCAATTCAGTTGATGAAAAACATCGAGCAGCGCAAGCACACCATCCTGCGCGTCTGCCAATCCATCATTGCCCGCCAGGGCGAATATCTCAGTCACGGTCCGGACGCGCTCAAGCCCATGATGATTAAGGAAGTCGCCGAAGAAGTTGGCGTGCACCCTTCCACCGTGAGCCGCGCGGTAGCCAGTAAGTACGCGCACACGTCTCAGGGAGTGCTCGAGCTCCGCTCTTTCTTCAGCGAATCAGTGAATGGCCCCGAAGGCAGCGGAATGTCACTCCTCACACTCAAGCGGCTCGTCAAAAAAATGATTGAAGAAGAAGACACCACGAAGCCGCTCACCGACGAACAAATCGCCAAAAAACTTGATGACGCCGGCATTCACGTCACGCGCCGCACCGTTGCAAAATACCGCGAAGACATGCGCATCCCCATCACTCACCAGCGCCGCGTGAAAAGCTGAGCCGCCGCCTCAAGTGAAGCCGTCCACTAGACACGTTGCCCGCCACCTTGTGATTCTTACCGGCGTTTCTGGCTCGGGGAAGAGCACCGTCCTACGCGCCTTCGAGGACATGGGCTTCTATTGTGTCGATAATCTTCCTGTAGAGTTGATTCCGATATTTGCCGAGCTCCACGCCGCCGGTGAGGGTGATTTCGGCCGCGCGGCCTTGCTCGTCGATGCGCGCGAAGGCGTGCAGATCGAAAAACTCCCCGCTCTCCTAAAGCATCTTCGCAAGGATCATCCCATCACTCTAGTCTTCATCGATGCCACGGACGACGCGCTCCTCCGCCGCTACAGCGAGACGCGCCGCCCTCACCCACTTGGCAAAGCGCTATCCGTTCGCGAGAGTCTGCGCCACGAACGCACCCTCATGGAGCCTATCCGCAAGCTTGCCGATGTGGTGATCGATTCGACCCAGTTCAACGTCCACGAACTGCGTCACTTTGTCACCGAGCGTTTCAAGAATCCCGATAAGCGTCCCATGCTCGTTTCCGTCGTCAGTTTTGGCTACAAGTATGGCGTTCCAACGGACTCTGATCTGGTTTTCGATGTCCGCTTTCTGCCCAACCCCCACTTTGTTCCCAGCCTGCGCCGCTATACCGGCAAAGATCCCAAAGTCCAAAAGTACATCCGCTCGTTTCCTCAAACGGGTGAATTTCTCCGCCGCATCGAAGGCTTGCTCACCTATCTGATTCCCCATTACATCAGCGAGGGGAAGAGCTATTTGACGATCGCCATCGGCTGCACCGGCGGAAAGCACCGCTCCGTCATGCTGGGAGAGGAAATAAAAAAATCCCTTGCGAAGCACGGTTTTTCTTCCAAGGTGACGCATCGCGACATCGAGAAGTAGCTCCTCATTCGCGCTGCGCCACAGAGCCGAGAAGAACTGGCAATCTAAGAAAGTTGACCGCGCTTGAATTCTTGGCACGCGGTCTCAACGCGAGTCCACAATGGACGCCCATTCCCCGGGGGCAATCGCGGAGTGCGGAACTAGAAAGCGGTTCAATTTGTATCGTCTCTTCGCTATTCCACGCAATTCATTGCCA
>DATMKS010000052.1:0-51474 GCA_035571045.1 Verrucomicrobiia bacterium | reverse complement strand
TCGCTCGAACGCCGCCCGGCTGCTCGAAGGTCAGAGGGTTGTTCAAGCCCAACCCGCTCGCATTGTTATAAGAGTGCTTTCGAGCGACGGGAGCCGAAGCGTTCTGCCCAGGAGCCGTATTTGCCGCTGTTTGAATGAGTTGCGCGCTCCCGAAGGAGTGGAGTAGGTGGCCGGTCGTTCCCAGAAGACCCAATAATAGCGCGATCGCGATCAGGGCGCCCCACGTGGTCGTTTTCAGTGGCCCCCCATTCTGCGTCTTCGAGCTTTTGTAGGGCGTGAGGTCCATTTTCTCTGTCTCCTGGGTGAAACCGGGTACAAGTAACCCTGTTACGAAAAGTGGCGTTTCGCGCTGCACTAGTTTTAGGGGCTAGGGGTCGATCTGGTCGATAGTACCGGAGTGGGACAGGTCTAGTACTTCGCTTGAGCTATTCTGGTACAGCGGGCCTCCGCCTCCCGGCTGCTCAATGCTCCCCTCCCAGATTACTCGCTAAGCCGGCCGCCCCAGCCCGAGTAACGGCCGCTATCCCCGGTCCTTATATAGGTTTAGTCTTGGGACAAAACTCCCCAGTCGTACTATGGGCAATCCTTTCTCTATTACGGACACTATCTGTACCAAATGGGCTCAGTAAATCTTTGAGTCGCCGACGCAAGAACGCATGCCCACACCTCGCACAAACGATGGGAATGATCCGTTGAGTACTGCTCGTCCTCCGGAATCGGGGAGCAGGGGAGCCACCTTTCCTCCAGCCGAAAATTCCTGGCTCTCCCGCGCATTTGACAGAATCATCAGCGATTATCGGCAGATCATCGGCGCCCGAACTAAGCCGAGCCAAAGGCTTAGCTGGCCGGCAGGCTCTTTTATCTTGCTGCAAGTGATGGTCGGGCTTCCGCTGTTAGCTTACGCGCTCCTTCATTGGCATCCCGAGAGCGAACTCCGTTTCGCTTGCTTCTTCGTCGTAGCTTTGGCGGCTTCCATTTTCAAAGTGCGGTTACCGGGAATTGAAGCGACCATGTCGGCCAACTTCCTGTTTATTCTGGTCGGCATCTTAGATCTGTCGTACCCCGAGACCCTGCTCATGGGCTGTTTCGGCGGTTTGGTGCAGTCGATTTGGCAAGCCAAACCTCGTCCGAGGTTAGTTCAGATTTTGTTCAGCTTTGCCAATCTCTCCATCTCCATCACGGCCGCCAATGCCGTTTTTCACAGTAATTTTGCTTCCCACCTAGGGCTTGCCTGGCCCCTCCTGCTGGTTTCCGCTTCCACGACCTACTTCGCCATTAACACCATGTCCGTTTCGGGCATCATCGCCCTGACGCAAAAGCGCAATCCTCTTCTTGTCTGGAAAGAATGCTACCTGTGGTCGTTTCCTTACTACTTGTTGGGAGCTGTTATCGCGGGCGGCGTGAGCATCATCAATCGGGCCTTCGGCTGGCAATTCGCCATCCTCGTTCTGCCGCTCGTCTACTGGATGTATCGCTCCTACCGCAGCTATCTGGACCGCTTGGAGGCTGAGAAGAAACACACCGAAGAAATTGCCGACCTGCACTTGCGCACGATCGAGGCGCTTTCCCTCGCCATCGAAGCCAAGGACCACAGCACTCACGATCATTTGCGGCGCGTTCAAGCCTACGCCGTGCAACTCGGCAAAGATTTGGGGTTGAGCGAAGCGGAACTGAATGCCCTGCGCGCAGCGTCCATGCTTCACGACATAGGCAAGCTCGCCGTTCCGGAGCAAATCCTGTCCAAGCCCGGACGCCTTACACCCGAAGAATTTGATCGAATGAAAATTCATCCCATCGTCGGTGCGGAAATCCTCGACCGCGTCCAGTTTCCCTACCCCGTTGTTCCCATTGTTCGGTCCCATCACGAAAAGTGGGATGGGACTGGATATCCCTACGGATTGAAAAAAGAAGCGATTCCGATCGGCGCACGGATCCTCTCCGTAGTGGATTGTTTTGACGCGCTCACATCGGAACGGCCCTATCGCCGTGCGATATCTGTTGATGAGGCCATGAAGCACCTGATTTCTGAAATTGACACCAGCTTTGATCCACGAGTCGTCGGCGCGATCGAAAAGAGGTACCACGAGCTGGAGCAAGTCGTCAGCCGGTCCGAGAGCACAAAGAGTCCTTTTTTCTCCGTGGCTAACCCCAATCGCTCTATCGCGCCGTCGGCGGGGTTTGAAGAAGTGCCAGACGCTGCCGAAATTCGAGCAACCTCTTTTCTGGCCTCGATTGTCTCCGCCCGGCAGGAAGCCCAGCTGCTCTTTGAATTGGCCCAGACACTTGGAAATTCCCTGAGTTTGCGCGAGACGCTCTCCGTCGTCGCGGTTCGGTTGAAGGAGATGGTTCCCCACGACCTGATCGTCTTTTTCGTGTGCCAGGATCAAAAGCTGATCCCGCGTTATGTGCACGGAGTTGACTACGATCTTTTCCGATCCCTCGAAGTGCCCATGGGCCAGGGGATTTCCGGCTGGGTCGCCCAGCACAAGAAACCAATCATCAATGGCGACCCGATGGCCGAATCCAAACACCTCGGAGATCCTTCGCGCGTTTCCGTCTTGCGATCCACTCTCTCTATTCCGCTTCAAGGCAGGGATGGAGTGGCCGGCGTCCTCACGTTATACCGGAAAGAGAAGCAAGCCTTTACAAAAGACCACTTCCGCATGCTGCTGGCGGCCAGCTCGAAGCTTGGCTTGTCGGTCGAAAACTCGCTTCAATTCGAGAAAGCCCAGGACACGGCGAGCACGGATTTCCTTACCGGCCTCCCGAATGCTCGTTCGATTTGCGCGCACCTGGATAGCGAGTTGTCGCGCTCCGAGCGCAGCGGCCTGCCACTGGCGGTCCTGCTTTGCGATCTCAATGGTTTCAAGACCGTGAACGACAACTACGGACACCTGGTTGGCAACAAACTTCTCGTCGAGATCGCGAAGAATTTCCGCACTGTTTGCCGCGAGTACGACCTGGTTGGACGGCTGGGAGGAGACGAATTCATTCTGGTCCTTCCGGAATTTACGCTCGCAACCATCAAAGAACTGTTGCCCCGCGTAGAGCTTGCGGTGGAAGCAGCCGGCCAGACTGTCTGTGGCGAGAAGGTTGTCACCGCCAGCGTGGGAGCGGCGTTTTATCCGCAGGACGGAGTCACGGCCGAGGAACTGCTCTCCGAAGCCGATCGCAGCATGTATGAAGCTAAGGAAACCCACTATCGGGGCCGCGGTTTGCCGTCGCAAACCCAGTTGGTGATTCCTGCAGCGGGATGAATTTGGCGCGGAAAGATTTCTTGTTGCCTGGCCGTCATGACACCTGGGATTCTAAAATTCGCGCAGAAACTTCTTCTGCTTGCGGCTCTCGCGATTGTGGGAGCGCTGCTTTGCGCAACTATAGTTCGCTTCGCTCCTGGTTACGGCGTCGACGAACGCGATCTTGATTTCCGGCTTTCTCAGTCCTCCCGCGATGCGATTCACAGCGAACACCAATTGGGCGGTGGGCTTCTTCACTATTACGGCTCCTACATTGCCGGCCTCCTCCACGGCAATCTGGGCACCTCAGCCTTCCTCGAGCGGCCCGTTGCCGGACTGCTGAAAGAGCGGGCTCCGCTCACGGCGCGGGCGGTGCTCTTCGGCTTGGCCACTGCCTGGATTGCGGCATCGATTCTGTCGCTGCTCACCATTCGCTTTCAAACTTGGGCGTTGGAATATTCGGCCACCGCAATGACCGGACTACTGATTGCCTTGCCCACCGCGGTTGTGGCTCTACTCTGTTTGTATCTGCGCGCACCAGTCTTCTTGGGCATTGCCGTTATCACACTTCCAAAACTCTTCCGCTATCAGCAGAACATCCTCGCTCATGCTCACGAGCTTCCTTTTGTGCTCGCGGCCCGGGCCCGCGGCGTAAGCAGCAATCGCATCCTTTTTTGCCACGTAATTCCTGTGGCGTGGCACCCCCTCGCGGCCCTTCTGGGCGTCTCCGCAAGTATGGCGCTTGGCGCCGCGATCCCCCTCGAAGCACTTTCCGATTCTCCTGGAGTGGGGCAACTGGCCTGGCAGGCCGCCCTCAATCGCGATTTGCCCTTGCTCACCAGCATCACACTTTTCGTCACTCTTCTAACCGCAGGCGTCAATCTTTTTTCGGGCACACTGCAAGAGAGGCGCCAGTGAAAGTCCAGCGCGCTCTTCGCTTCCTTTGCCGCGGCGCCCTGCTCGCCACTTTGGCTCTGGGGCTATTCGCAGGCAGCTTCACGCATTATTCCTATGCGCATCAGTTTCGCGAAATCCCCAATGCGGCTCCCTCTTCGGCACACTGGCTCGGCACCGATGCCCTGGGGCGAGATCTTTTCACCCGCCTCGTTTATGGCACCCGAGTCTCTCTCTTATTGGCCCCCGCTGCCGCTCTCATCGCCTCGATCATTGCCGCTATCCTCGGCGCCATCGCGGGACTCCGCGGTGGCTGGCTCGAAAAGATCATCCTCGCGTGCGCTGACCTGTCCATGTCGCTGCCGCTTCTTTTCGTGCTGATTGCTCTTCGTTCTATCTTGCCTCTCGACGTCTCTCCCCTTCTGTCTGTTGTCGCCACATTCCTTGCTTTGGGCCTTATCGGATGGCCCGCATCCCTGCGTGTGGTCTGGGCAGCTTCCCGAGATTTGCGAGACTCCGACCACATCCTCCTCGCCCAGGCCCTCGGCTATCGGCGCTCCCAAATCTTGTTTCATCAGGTGCTTCCCTGCCTTCGCCCTGTTTTCTTAGCGCAATTCTGGATTTCGATCCCGCTCTTCATTCTTACGGAGGCCACGCTGAGCATGCTGGGGCTGGGAGTGATGGAGCCATTGCCATCCTGGGGAAATCTTCTTCGCGGCTCCGAGGATTTCTCCGCCATGGCAGCCAACCCCTGGCGCCTCGTTCCGTTGGTCGTCCTCGTCCTTACCGTAATCTGTTTCCAATTTATTTTCCCTGGTTTGGAGGAACTTGCTTGATGCGATGTTCTCGAAGATCTTCTCTTCTTTTGCTCGCTTTATTGTCGTTGCTATTTTCGGCCCCTTCCGGCCGCTCCCAGTCCGGCGCTGAATTGTATTTTTGCCTCCATGGCGAGCCCAAAACCTTCAATCCCATTCTTGTGGATGACGAAGCCTCGGAAAACGTCCGCTATTTGACCGGTGGCGTTCTGATTCGCGTTAATCGTCAGACTCAGGCTCTCGAACCTGCTCTCGCCGAATCCTGGCAAGTCTCCCGCGACGGCCGCAAAATCTCCTTCCACCTCCGCCGAGGTCTCCAATTTTCCGACGGCACTCCGTTCTCTTCCGCCGACGTGGCCTTCACCATGAAACTCCTCCTGGATCCCCAAACGCACTCGGCGACAGGCGATGCGTTTCGCACAGGCACCGGCACAATCGATGTCCAAACGCCCTCGCCAGATACGGCCGTCATCTCCTTTCCCACTCTCGTTGCCGGCCTCGAACGCCTCTTCGATCAGGTCGCCATCCTCTCGTCAAAATCCCCGAAAAAAGAGATGAGCGTCCTCGGCCCTTACTACGTTTCGGAATACGTGGCCGGCTCCTACGTTCTTCTTCGCCGTAACCCAAATTACTGGAAGCACGATGCCGAAGGCCATCCGCTCCCCTACATCGAAACCGTTCGCCTGGATATTCAACGCAACCGCGACATCGAGCTGATGCGCTTCCGCCGCGGCGAGCTGCAACTGATCAACCGTCTCGATGCCGAGCAATTCGATCGCCTTCAAAAAGATTCCCCTGGAGTCGCCAGAAACGCGGGCACCGGCCTCGATGGCGAAGAATTCTGGTTCAACCAGAATGCCACCTCCAAGCTGTCCAATTACAAAAAAAAGTGGTTCCAATCGACTGCCTTCCGCCAGGCCGTTTCCCTCTCGATCAATCGCGCCGATCTCGCGCGAGTAGTTTTCGACGGTTATGCCACACCGGCCTACGGCCCGGTTTCCCCGTCCAATCATTTCTGGTTTAACGCTTCCCTTCCCGTTCCGAAGCACGATCCCCAGGCCGCGCTCCTGCTCCTCTCCCGCGCCGGATTCCGCCTCGAAAATGGCAGCCTCAAAGACAGCTCCGGAAATCCCGTTGAATTTACGGTCATCACCAATTCCGGAAACACCGCGCGCGAAAAAATGGCCACCATGATTCAGCAGGACCTCTCGGAAATCGGCATCACCCTGAAAGTTGTCACGCTCGACTTTCCTTCTTTGATCGAACGCATCACGCGCACTTTCGACTACGACGCCTGCCTCCTTGGCCTCGTAAACACCGATCTCGATCCCAACGGCCAAATGACCGTATGGCTGAGCTCCGGTGAAGACCATCAGTGGAACCCCAACCAAGAATCTCCTGCCACTCCCTGGGAAGCCGAAATCGACAAACTAATGCAGGAACAGGCGTCCACTCCCGACGAAAAACTCCGCAAAGCCAAATTCGATCGCGTCCAGCAAATCGTCGCCGAACAGCAGCCCTTCATCTATCTCGTTAACAAAAACGCGCTCTCAGCCATCTCTCCCAATCTTGCCGGCGCCTCCCCCGTCGCGCTCAATCCCCAAGCCTTTTGGAACATCGAAACGCTCCGCCTGAAACCTGCCGCGGAAATGGGAGCGAGTAAGTGACTCTGCCCCATCCTCTCCTTGCCGCCAATCTTTCGGTGGACTACCGCAACAAGACCGGCGTCCTCCGGAATATTTCCCTGCGCATCGAGCGCCAGGAAATTCTCGGCCTGGTCGGCCAAAGTGGTTCCGGAAAAAGCACGCTCTCTCTCGCTCTGATGGGACTCCTCTCCTCCAAATCCGGCTCGGTCCGTGGCGAAATTCTGTTTCGCGGCAAAGATCTCCTAAAAAGTTCCGAAAAGGATCTCCGCGCGATTCGCGGCAAAGAGATCAGCATCGTTCTCCAAAGCCCGCTCGCGGCTCTGAATCCCGCTCTCTCCATCGGCTCCCAGTTAACCGAAGCCTGGAAGGCCCACGAGCGAGGAAACACTGCGCAAGGCGAGTCGTCTATACAATCCGCTTTGACCAGCGTCAGCCTGCCGCACGACAAGGAATTTCTCCGCCGTCGCCCATCGCAGCTTAGCGTCGGCCAAGGCCAGCGCGTTTGCATCGCCATGGCCATCCTTCACCGCCCCGCGCTCCTGCTCGCCGATGAAGCAACCAGCGCCCTCGATCCCATCACGCAATCCGAAATCCTGAATTTGTTCGCGCGCCTGAATCGCGAAATGCGCACCGCCATCCTCTATATCTCCCACGACCTTCTTTCGGTCGCCGCGCTCTGCCACCGCATTTGCATTCTCCACGAAGGGCAGATCGTCGAATGTGGCACGCCCGAAGCCATCTTTAATTCACCTCAACACGAATACACGCGCAGGCTGGTCGCCGCCCTTCCCAGTCCGCCGCCGCCCCAGAAAAACTCCGACTCGAGAGAAACGCAGCACCCCGAGAAAACCCTCCAAGAAGTAACTCCCTACTGATTTTTTCTCTGAAGTCTTCTGAAAACCGGCAGGAAACGCTAATGCATCCTCGTAACCGCTGCTCACTTCCGTCTTCTCACAACAATTTTTTCCCGTGAATCCCAAAACTTGCCACTGCCGCCGGAATAGCTTCGAGCCCCAGCACTTTGTGCGCCGCGCCGCGTCGAATCGCTTCCTTCGGCATCCCAAATACAACCCACGTCGCTTCATTCTGCGCAATAGTAAACGCCCCCGCCGAGCGCATCTCCAGCAATCCGTCGGCTCCGTCGTCTCCCATGCCCGTCAGTATCACGCCGAGCGCCGAATCGCCCGCAGCCTGCGCCACGGAACGAAACAATGCATTGACGCTCGGCCGATGCCTTGAAACCAATGGCCCATCACCCACTTGAATCGTGAGATGCCCGTTTGTGCGTCGTATCGTGCTATGCCGATTCCCCGGAGCCACAAACGCCCACCCATTCTTTACACGGTCGCCATCCGCAGCTTCCTTCACATGAATCGCGCAATTCGTATCCAGCCATTTCGCAAACGCCGCCGTAAACTGCTCCGGCATGTGCTGCACAATTACGATTCCGGGAGAAACCTCCGGCAACGCGCCCAAAATTTGCGCTAGCGCCTCCGTTCCTCCCGTCGAAGCTCCTATGACTACGATTCTCTCTTCCTGACTCGCCGAGCTGGCTCTATTGGTCTTGCTAGCAGAAGGTTTGCGCTCCGGCGCCGGCGGGGTCAAACCATTTCGTCTCCGCATCCGCGCCGACGCCGCCGACCGCACCGTGTCGATCAGCATCACCGCCGACTCATGCAAAAAATTCCCCACTCCCAGCTTTGGCTTGGTAACAATCCCGATGGCGCCCTCTTCCAACGCCCGAATCGCCGCAACCGTCCCGCTTCCCGCCACGCTCGAGCAAATTAAAGTAGGGATAGGATCTTCCGCCATCACCTTTCGCAAGAACGTCAACCCGTCCATCTGCGGCATCTCAAGATCCAAAATAATCACGTGCGGTCGCACCTGCTTCATCTTGTGAAGCGCAATGATCGGGTCCGCCGCGACAGTCACCTCCATATCGCTTTCCTGCGATAGCACGGCCTGCATCACCTGCCGCACCACGGCCGAATCATCCACCACCAAAACCTGGATTCGGGGCGCGGCGCTATCGTGCGACATCGGCTTCTGGCTTCGCTTTGATGATGGGAGCATAGACTGTGGCGACGACAGTCTTTACTACGTCATGCAACGTGTGCAAACTCTCCGCGTGCCCCACGAACAGGTAGCCCGTCGGCGACAAGTAGCTCAGCAATCGCCGCACAATTCTTTCCCGGTCTCCCCGATCGAAATAGATGAGCACGTTTCGGCAGAAGATCAGATCGAATGGCCCGTTCACCGCATACTCGGCTTCTTTCAGGTTCACTCGCGCAAGACTCACGACCGAGCGAATCTCCGGCCCCGCCTTTATCCTCCCTTCCTGCCCACGGCAACCCCTCAACATAAACGCCTTCAAGTAGTTCTCCGGAATTTCACTGCAGGCCGCAAACTCCCAAGTCGCGCCCCTTGCAATGGCCAGCGCGCGGCTAGATAGATCCGTCCCCACAATTTCAATTTCCCAACCCGCTGCCGATGGAAAGTGGTGGCACAAAGTCATCGCCAGCGAATACGGTTCTTGTCCCGTCGAGCACCCCGCGCTCCACACCCTGATTCTTCGGCCGCGAACGTGTCTCGCCGCACCCATCTGCCACTGAGGAAAGACTCTCTCTTTCAGGAATTCGAATTGCCCAGGTTCGCGAAAAAAACGCGTCTCATTCGTGGAGATCGCATCGAGCATGCAGGTTTGCTCTTTCGGGTCGGCCGTCACCACGCGATAGTATTCGCTGAACGTTTGAAGCCCCAGATGACGCAACCGTTTCGAAAGCCGGCCTACCAGCAGCGCTGACTTCGCGTGCGTCAGCCAAATCCCCGACACGCGATGAATCAGCTCCTGAAAACGCAGAAACTCTCTCTCGGTGATCGTCTTAGGCTGAAATTCCAGGAACACGTCTGACGCATGCGCGTCCCGTTTCTCAGAGACACTGCTTTGCAGCACACTTTCGCTTGTGTTTGACCGTGCCAAGGGCCCACCGCTCATTCCGTGTGTCAGGTTTTCGACTTGCCAGCTCTGGGATTCACGATGGCGCTGGCCGCTGCGTTTGCCGGCGCATCCGCCCGGGATCTCTCTGTACCATTCGCTTCCGTTCGAACCGCCTGTGCAGGCACTTCGCCGAGCCTCACCAATTCTTCGCCCGACAGCACCTTTTGCATGTCCAGCATCAAGGCAAACTTCTTGCCAATCTTCGCCATTCCCAGCAGATACTCCACGCGCACGCGCGTTCCAAACGAGGGCGCCTTCTCGATATCTTCTGCCGTAAAGCTGGTCACTTCATTCACGGCGTCGGCGATGACCCCCATGATGCTGTCCTCGCCGTCCAGCTCAATCTCCAAAATGATGATGCACGTCGTCTTGGTAACCGGCTGCGCCGCCACGCCGAACTTCACCGCCAGGTCCACCACCGGCACCACGCTCCCGCGAACGTTGATCACTCCGCGGATCCACGCCGGCGCTTTCGGCACCCGCGTCACCGTGCTGTATTCAATAATTTCTCGCACCTGGCAGATTCCGACGGCGTACTCCTCTTCGGACATTTGGAACGTCAGGTATTGCTGTTGTTCCGTAACTTCTCTTGTCATCGTGGATTCCATTGGCCTCTCCCGTTAGAACCGCACGAAGTCGCGTTCCGGCTCGCTCGCGCCTTCTTTATTCGAAACAACTTCACTCGTCGCGAACCGTCCGTCTCTCCCCGTCTTGTTCTGCCGGTAAGCCCGTGGGTGCAATCTCTCGTGCCCTCGCGTGCCGCCAGCAGCAGAGTCCCTGCCATCCTCCACTTTGAAAAACCCCATGAGCTGCTGCATTCCCTCTGCCTGCGAAGACATCTCCTCCGCCGCGCTCGAAAGTTCTTCCACCGACGAAGCGTTGCGCTGCGTAACCTGGTCCACCTGCGACATCGCTTTGTTAATCTGATTGACTCCGGAAGCCTGCTCGCGCGATGCAGCCGTCACTTCCTGCACTAAGTCCGCCGTTTTCCGGATCGCCGGCACCAGTGTCCCCAGCAACTCTCCGGAACGTTCCGCGACCTTCACGCTCTCGCCCGCCTGCCCGGCTATCTCCTTCGCTGCCGCTTGGCTGCGCTCCGCGAGCTTCCGAACTTCCGTCGCCACCACCGCGAATCCTCGTCCATGCTCTCCGGCCCTCGCCGCTTCGATCGCCGCATTCAGCGCCAGTAAGTTGGTCTGATACGCAATCTCCTCGATGATCGAGATTCTCTGGGCGATCGAGACCATTGCGCTGACCGTGTCTGCAACGGCGTGCCCGCTCTCTTCCGCGTCCTTCGCGCCTTTTGTCGACATCTGTTCCATTTGCCTGCTGTTTTCCGCGTTCTGATTGATCGAAGCGCTCATCTCTTCCAGGCTCGCTGTCGTCTCTTCCACCGAAGCCGCCTGTTCGCTCGATCCTTGCGAAAGTGACGAGGCGGAAGCAGAAACCTGGGCTGCAGCGGAAGCCAGCGCCGTCGCTCCGTTGCGCACCTCATCCACGATATTCGTCAAGCTCGATTTCATGTTCTTCAGGGACTCCAACAGTTGCCCGGTCTCGTCCTTTGTCTTGATTTCCAGATTGCCCGTCAGATCGCCTTTGGCAACCTGCTGCGCAATCTCCACCGCCGCCTTTAGCGGATCGGTGATGCTGCGCGTAATCCAAAAAGCAAATAAAGCGCTGAACAGCGTGGCCAGCGCACCAATCGACACGATAATGGCGCGTCCCCGCGTGTACGCTACTCTTGCCGCGTCACGATCGGCGGCTGTCTGCGCCACTTCGTAATCAATCAGTTTGTAGATCTCCTCCAGATACGCTGCCTGCTCCGGCACGATTTTTCCGAGGAATTGCTTTTTCGCTTCATCCAGGCGATTTGCCTCGAAGAGCCGGAGAAACTCATCCTCGTCCGGCACGTACCTGTTGCGAGCCTCTATCACATTTTTCACGAGCTCCCGGCCTTGCTCGGTGTCGATGGTTTTAACCAAATCCGCTCTGTAACTCGCGCGCATCTTCTTGAACTCTTTGAGCCGCGTGAGTTGTTCGCCCGTGGTGTCGCGGTCAAGCAGGTAGATGTTGCGGATGTAATTCCCAGTTTCCAGCAAGGAATTCGCCCACTTATGCGTGATCACCAGTTGTTGTACGCGATCGTTAGCGAACTCCCCTAAGAGCTCGTCCTGCGACTCCAGCCGCAGTACCGCAAGCCCGATAATTCCCAGAACCATCACCAATAAGCTTGCGAACGCCAGCCCCAAGCGAGTCCCAATCTTCAGATTTCCCAAGAACATATTTTTCTCCTCAAAACCCGTTGCCGATCTTTTTTTCTGGGCCATCAAATTTTTTACAACGACATTTTCCCGCGCCATGCTTCGGCTCATTTCAGTAACTCGCCGATCAGGCGATCCTCGCCGCTTCCGCTTCAAAACTCCGCATTAGCGCCGGGATATCCAGAATCAAAGCGACCCGCCCATTTCCCAGGATGGCTGACCCCGACACTCCCGGAACATTTCTAAACACATGCGGCAAAGGCTTTATGACCGTTTGCGTGGCTCCGTAAAGCCGGTCCACGGCTAGCCCCGCTCGATTCGAATCGTGCTGCACCACAACGACGTTCTGCCGCATCGTACGAGTGCCGCCGGTTTGAAAATGCTCTCGCAGCTGCACATACGGCAACGGCTCGCCGCGAAGCTCCAGCACGCCTATTCCGCATCCTGAATTTCGCTCCTTCGCCGGCAGCTCCACGCACTCGATCACCTGGTCCACGGGGATCACATACGTGTCCTCGCCCACCCCGACGCCGAAACCCTCGATGATTGCCAGTGTCAAAGGCAGTCGAATATGAACTGTCGATCCGTTTCCCGGCTCGCTGACTATGAATACGTTTCCCCGCAGTGCTTGCACATTCCGCCGCACCACATCCATCCCGACGCCGCGGCCCGACAAATCGCTCACGGCGCTCGCCGTGGAAAAACCTGCTTCAAAGATCAATTGAAAAAGCTCCTGCTCCGCCAGCTTCTCGGGCTCTGCAAAAATCCCGCGTTTCCGCGCAACCTCGCAAATCCGTTCCCGGCTCAATCCCGCCCCATCATCCGACACGTCAATCACGATGCTGCCCGCCTCGTGTGCCGCCCGCACCGTGACCGTCCCTGACGCTGGCTTGCCTTTCCTTTTGCGAACTCCAGGCGTTTCGATGCCGTGGTCAATCGCGTTTCGGATCATGTGCAGCACGGGATCCTTCAGGTGCTCGATCACCGATGTGTCTACTTCCACTTCCTCCCCTTCAATCTGCAGCCGCGCCAGCTTGCCGTGGGCCTTCGCCAGATCCCGCACCGTCCTCGAATACTGCCGAAAAAGCGGGGCTACGGAGACCATCCGCGCCTTCAAAACCGTTTCCTGAAGTTCCGTGTGCAGCGAATCCGCGGCACGCGATGTTTCTCGAATCGCCTCCAGATCGGGTACGCCGGGATTCTCGAGCAACTGCGCGATTCGCCCGCGCGCAATGGCAATTTCGCCGGTGAGGTCTAGCAAACGATCCAGTTTGGTGACCTCAACGCGCAAACTCCGCAGCGAATCACTAGCGTGAGATGTCCGCAATACACCGGACTCCACTGCGGCTCCGTTTTCGTCCGCCGCTCTTGCCTCGCCCGATGGCGCGCTGCCCTCGATGCACTTCGAAATCCTGCCCAGCACTTCCCTGGCGCGCGCGCTTGTTTCATCCCGGCCCTCCGCGGCGCCTGCGGCCATATCCCGCAGAATGTCCAGCGACGCCAGCATCAGGTTTATGATTTCCGGCGTAACGCTCAAATTGCGGCTTCGAACTTCATCCAGAAGATTTTCGAACGTATGGGCAAAGGCCTGGAGTTTCGGCAGTTCCAGAATGCTCGCGTTTCCCTTAATCGTGTGAACCACACGAAAGATCGTTTGGATCAATTCCCCGTCTTCCGGACGCGCCTCCAGCTCCAAGACGGCCTCTTCCATCTGTGCGAGGCCCTCGCCGGTTTCAACGACGAAGCTCTTCAAAATAATGTCGCGCTGAATTTCCATCCTAGTTTCCGATCAGCTTCAACGTCGTCGCGCCAGTGTCCGTCCGCATGGTAATCTTCCGGCTCTGCATTCCACCCGTATCCCGCTTCTCGATCGCAATCGATTCGCGTGATAGCACTTCCAGCGCCAGCTCCACATTCTTGTTTCCGATCAATTCGCTCGACCCGCTTCGAAACGCTTGCAGCATGGACGCACCCCCAAAAACAGATGCGCGAAGGTCTTTGTTTCGGCTGCCAAGCTGATGCAGTTCCTCGAAGAGCCGGCTTATCGCGACATCTCCATAGCGCGGCGAAGCCAATCCCTCGCTCCCGAGCGTCGGCAACAAATAATGTGTAGCGCCTCCCACCGACAACCGCTCATTGAAGAGGCAAACCGCCACGCACGACCCCAAGATAATCGTGATATTCGCCGGCTCGACCGAAGCGTACATTTCCCCAGGATGCAGAAACACGGACTTGAGCTCCGCCTCGCTTCCACTCTCCTCAGTAGACGCCGGCCAGCTCTTGCTCCTCATTCCCGTCTTCACGCCGACTCCAAGCCGCTCATTCAAAACTTCTTCACTTTCCTAAATCCCGAAAAGGCTCGGCCCCACGTAGACCGAAAGCAATCCCAACAATTCGCGATCTCCCGAGTCGAACGACTTCCTCTGCGGCAGCAGATTGAAAAAAACGATGGCCCCTCCCGCTTTCTGGCCCTGAGACAACGGCACCAGCGCGCTCACTCCTATGCTCGCCAAAAATTCGTCGCCGGCGACTCGCTTGTCCACAATTCGCGCCTGGCCTCGCCGAATCTCCGCCGCAATCTGAGTAAACTTGGAAGCCAGCGCGTAACGCTGCGTAGCCGAGACTCCCACCGAAGCCAGGAACGACATGAGCTTCGTTTCTGCGTGCAACTGCACGATCACAATCTCTTCGCATCCCAGGAGATTCGAACCAATTTCAATCACCGCGTCGGCAACATCGCCTTCTCGCACCGCCATACTCAGCCGCTCGCTCGCTGCGTAAAGCCGGCTCCAAATCGTGTGCCGCTCCACGGATGGCGCCGTGTCATGGCACCGCCGCAAGTAGTCGCGGGAGCGCGTCTCCAGCTGTTCCGCAAGAGCCGCCGTCGGCGCGCTCTCGCTCCTTACCGCCGTTAGTCCCCGCACAATGGTTTTTTCTTTCATGGAGCGTCTTTCCCGCAGATTTTTAAGTCTTTCTTTCCTGCCTTGCTCTTAGTTTTGTGCTTTTCTTCGCTTCTCTCGCCTAGCGCCCTTCTTCGACGCCAAGATAACCATTCACCATCTGCACCAATTCGTTGCTCTCGATCGGCTTCGTCAAATAATCGTTGCAGCCGCTTTCAAATCCCTTCTCAACATTTTCCGCTTCACCCCGGCTGGTCACCAAAATGATCGGAACCTTCTTCAATTTCTCCTGCCGCCGCATCTCCCGGCACGCCGCAAATCCGTCCATCTTCGGCATCACCACGTCCATCAAGATCAAGCTGGGCAGTTCCTCTAGCGCCACTTTCACGGCCTCCTGCCCGTTGCTAGCCTGCACCACGTCAAAGTTGGTGTACTTCTTCAGGAGCATCTCTTCCATCAACAGCGTGGTGCTCGAGTCATCGACAATGAGGATTTTCGGGCGCATCTCTTCGTAGAGTCCCTTCGTCTTCTGGTGCCTTCTTGCACACGGATCCGAGAGGCAAGCAAAGGATTAGGGCAATGTAATCTCCAAAGCCTGGAAAAAAGGTCTCGAGCCTAGGATATCTCTAGGAAAGTTATCTTGGCGTGTAGCTTCGTTTGGATTGGACTCTTTGAGGAAGTAAGCCGTTTTATTTCAACAACTTGCCTATTCACTGCGACAAGTAGTAGCCGGATCTCTGCACATCAATTTTCGGCGTCTGTACTCGAATCTCGGCGCCGTAGGCCAGTTCTCGTCTCAGTATCGCGGAAAACCAGCCTCTAATTCTCAAACTGAGATGGCCGAACTACCCAAATTCCGTGCTGGCCGCCCGCGCTTACGAGAGCGCTTCGATTGCTGGGCGCGGCCGCTTGCGTTTCCATTCGTAATCCTTGCGCAGCCGCGACTGGTGCTTCTTCACTTGCGACTCCAGTTCGCTGAACGCCTGCTTGCAGCTGGCTCGAACGTTTTCGCCGGTTCCGGTGGCGTGCAGCGTCCCGGTTGGCAGCGACAAATTCAGCGAAAAGGAAAGTTCCTCGCGATGCGGATTTTTCGAGAATACGCCATGCAACAGCACCAGGTCCGGCTCATAACATTTCAAAATACGATTCAGTTTGCTCGCATAACGCTCGACTTCTCTTTCCGCGGGCGTGTGCGGCTCGACGTTCTTGTAGCTGATCGACAGTTTCATGGATGCACCTGTAGGAGTTCTTACAGAAAAGGCGGGCGACGCGGAATTGCTCTTTCCACCGCATCATGGCACCAGCATACCAGCGCGCCCTGTTCGCGGCAATCGTGCTGCGAAAAAATTCAACACGGCAAAGCACCTCACCTGCGTTGACAGCTGCGGCTGCTCCACTCTACCCTGCTCCATCGGCGACGGGCCGAGCGTGCTCTGCCCCTACGAAGACACCCGAGCTATGCCTCCACCGAAAAAACCTTCTTCCAACCTCAACGCCTCCTCCAAGGCCATCATCCGCGTAGGCCCTGCAGGCTGGTCCTATCCCGACTGGTTCGGCTATGTCTACCCGAAGCGCCACCCAAAGGGTTTTCACGAAGCCACGTATCTGGCCGAATTTTTCGACACGATTGAGATCAACACCTCGTTCTACAATCCCATCCGCCCCGACCACGCAGCGCAGTGGATCGACCGCGTCGCCGCGAATCCGCGATTTGTTTTTACGGCAAAGCTTTGGCAACGCTTTACTCACGAAACAGTTCTACCGACTGCCCCGGGCGCGGCCGCTTCGGCAATTGCTCTGGCGACGGCCGAGGAAGAGCGCGCCGTTCGCGCCGGATTTGACGTTCTGCGCGCCGCCGGCAAACTCAGCGCGGTGCTGCTGCAATTCCCTTTTTCCTTCCACCGCACGCCCGAAACCGTCGCGCATCTCTCCGCTCTCCTGAAACGCTTCGCCGACTACCCGCTGGTCGTCGAAGTCCGCCACGCGTCGTGGCAGACGCCGGAAACTTTTGCGCTGCTCGCAGAATCGAACGCCGGATTCTGCAACATCGATCAGCCCGTCATCGGCCGCTCGATCGAGCCGAGCGCCGAAACCACTTCTCCCATCGGCTACGTCCGTCTACACGGCCGACGGTACGACACCTGGTTCACTGACGATCCGGCCGTGCCTTCGCACGAGCGCTACAACTATCTCTACTCCACGGAAGAGCTCGCTCCGTGGGCCAAGCGCGTCGCGAAAGTCGCCGAGCGCTCCCGCGAAGTCTTCGTCATCACCAACAACCACTTCCAGGGCAAAGGTGTCGTCAACGCCCTCCAGATCATCAGCATCCTGAAACGCTCGAAAGTGAAGGTGCCCGAGCCGCTGCGTGTGCAGTATCCCGAGTTGGAAGCCATTGCGGATTCCCCGCCCGCTGAGCCGAGTCTGTTTCCGTTGGGCAAAAAGTGAGTAATCTCAATAAGCTGAGAATAATGTAGGCGGCTGTGCTGGCTAGTCGATGAGTGAGCAGTGGATAGTGAGTAGAGAGGAAAAAGCAGATCCCTTCGGGCAAGCTGGGAACCTTTCCGGCGGGGCCGGAACCTTTGGTCGGTCGGTTCGCTCGGGATGACAATTTAAGGGGAAGCGACGGGTGGGTAGTGACGGGTGACTGGAGGAACGGGAGTGACGCGAGACGAGGCTTGGAAGTTGGCTGAGCATTGGGTGGCGGCTTGGAACGCTCATGATCTGGAGTTGATCCTCACGCACTATGACGATGTCGTCGAGCTGACTTCGCCGGTGGCCGCGCAGCTCTTGGGGACGCCGGATGGCAAGGTGTCCGGAAAGGCAAACTTGAGAGCTTACTTCGAGCGAGGGCTCGCTGCCTTCCCCGAACTCCACTTTCACCTTGAGGACGTGTTCTGGGGCGTAAGCAGCGTGGTGCTCTGCTACCTCAATCAGAAAGGGACACGCACGGCGGAATTCATGGAGCTGTCAGCGACTGGAAAAGTGGCGCGAGTTGTAGCGAACTACAGCGCCTAGCGATTGGGAAGGCGATCGGGCGGATACACTGGGGGGCCGTCGCTAAAATCCGCAGGAGTACAGCAAATCCGCGCCGGGCCTAGGGGTGCTGTGGTATGGGCACCTAGACTTCGCGGCGGGAAAATGGAAATGGAGGAGAGTAGCGAGACGAAACCCCTACTTTGTAGGGGAGCTGGCTGAGCCGCCTCTCTGCTCTCCTGCGCTAACAGACAACCGAAACCCGAGCCCTCCGTTGGCTGCACGGAATGTTGTGCAACGGAAGCGAAACATCTATCACTTTATATGTGAATAGATGGGGAGGCCGGGATGATGCAACCTGGTTATTCTTATGCATTGAATGCAAGGCTAGAACCGCTCTGCCCGCGTGACGATAAGATCATGCGATACGAGGCGAGCGGACTTCCTTCAGGCACCGACAACCGGCCGGCCTATCGCTGCGGCCACGAAGGATGCAGCGTTCGCTATGACCTGCTAAACGGGTACTTCACATTAATCGGAATGCCCGAACAGGTAAATCCCGTCCCGGAACCGGGCGTAAATACGCTGGTGTGCGAAAGACACGGGACGTGGTTGCACCGCCGCAGAGAACGGGCGAAGGATTGGGGCGACGAGTGGTGTTGCGGTGTCGAAGGGTGCGACTTCTGCATTGTGACAGGCACAAAGGGGAAGTTGGGTTAGGACATAGCTGCGCTTTTGAATTGGATGGCGCACTCTTTGGGGTTTCGAGTTTCAAAGGCGCGCGGTGCTTTAGGGACGCGCGAACAAAAGGTGTTTTGCTTCCTCGAGAGCGGCGACAGCGAAATCGCGCGAGACGGTCGGAAGTCCTTCCAGAAAGTCTTTGAGCGTTTCTCCGCCTTCGAGGTAACCGAAAAGTCTTTGGATGCGTTCCGAGAAGTACGGGAGTTCCGCCAAGAATCTCATGATTTTTGATAATGACTCCCATAAACCGGTTGTTTCACGCGCGATGAAAAAGCGGTGTGGGTAGCCTGGATGGCGGCCCCCAGGTGTAGACTGAGGGCCTATGAACACACTTCTCAAAGTGACGCTGTTTGCGTTTGTGATTGGATTGGCGATTTTGTGCTGCGCGGCTCCGTGGACCACGACCCCGGCGGGGAGCGACGCGGCCCACAACTCGCTGGGGTATGCGGCGATTTGGTCGCATCAGTTTGCGGCGGTGCCGGGAGCGCGGGTGGACTTGGGAGCGTTTGCAATGCTGGCGGCCGTGGTGGCGTTTTTCGCGATTGTGATTGGCGCGTCGTCGTATTTTTTCCGGAACAAGCGCGGCGCGGAACGAGAAGATGTTTAAGCCTCCAAAATCCCCAAATAAGCAGAACTTCCCTGCCTCGTCCTCCGCAGCCTCGCTGGGGTAAACGCCAATCGAAGCTGGGGCATCCACGCTTTTATCGGCCTGTTGAGCATTCCACCGGCGAACTATCACTTGAACTAGCCCTGAAATGGCAAGGGATGGCCATCGGCGCAAGCCGAACCTGTTGTGCATCGTACAAATCTGAGCGACTTCTCGAGCCGGCCTGGGCGATGATGGACGGCGTTTATGGCACTGGCACGGAGGAAACGATGAGTACGACAGTAGCGGCGTTTTCCATGCAGGGGTCGAGGGTATTGCCGGCCATCTTCGTAGGGGGGCTGATCGCCGGGGCGCTGGACCTGACCTCGGCGTTCCTTACTTTTGGGTGGGGAGTTCCGCGGGCGATTGCGGCAGGATTGCTCGGGCGAACGGCTTCGCAGGGTGGGACGGGGCCGTATGTGCTCGGCGTGCTGCTGCACTTTTTCATTGCGTGCTCGGCGGCGGCGATTTATTACATGGCGAGCCGTCGGCTGGAGTTCATGACGGAGCATGCGGTGGTGTGCGGAATGTTCTACGGGATCGCTGTTTTCCTGGTGATGACACTGATCGTTCTGCCACTTTCGGCGCTGCATGCCAAAGGGCCGTACCGGCTTGCGGGACTGATTCAAGGGCTGCTGGTACACATGGTATGCATAGGGTTGCCCATTGCGCTGAGCGTGAAGCGATTTTCAAAATAGAAGGGCCGGGCAAGCCCGACCGATAGGATTCCCTCCTGAGAGTTACATTCCTCCCCAAAAGATGGCGTTGAAGAGGAGTTGGAAGGTGCCTTCGGTTTGCGCGCGGTGTTGGACGCGGAAGCCGAACATTACAATCTTGCCCTTACCCCTTGTGAAGGCGACGGCGGCTGCTTTGCGTTGGAGGCGTTCCGCACCGTGGGCGTAGCCCGAGACGAGGATGTCTTTGGCGTCGTCGGGATACCACGCGATGACGCTTCGCTGGATGTCGGGCGGAGGGGCGGAGGTTTGGAAGGCGATGGGCGAATCGACAAAAGCGGCGATTTCGTGAGGCATGCCGGCACCGACGGGATGATTCGTGTCGACGTAGACGCGGAGGAGGGAGCCTGGGATGTTGAAGTCGAAAGTGGTGGTGGCGGCGCGGCCGGCTGCGGCGCTCGGGCTTGCCAGCGCGTTGCGAACCGGTAGATTAAATTCCTCACCGTAGATTACATCGGAGGCGTTGGCCAGGGTGATGAGCGTGCCGCCTTTGTCCACAAAATCACGGAGGGCATGGAGACCTTCTTTGCCGATGCCACCGGTGTATTCGGGCGGCATCTCTTCGAAGTAGCCGCCACGGCTTTCTTTGCCATCTACGATTACTTCACGGGTGGAGTCGGGAAGAATGATGACGTCGTAGGAATTGTTGAGATTACCTGCACGCATTTCCTTGTTTTCGATATTTTTTAATTTAAAGCCATATTGTTCCAGGAGGAAGCGGGTCCAGCCTTCATCGTGTGAGGGGATGTATGGTTTGTAGAGCCCGACCCGGACTTGCTTGAGCGGCGTGGCGCCCTGCGGAAGATCGGCGCGAGGCTGGAGCTGCAAATGAAATTTTTCGGCGTTGGCGGCCAGCTGGGCGTGCGCGGCGAAAATAAATTCGGGCGTCTCATTCGGTTTTTGCGAGAGGAACACTTGACCGCCGGCGGCTTCTAGGGCGTTGGCCAGCGCGAAGACGTTGTTCTGGTGATCGGCGATGGAATAATACTTGCCTGTACTTGCGAGGCTGCCCATGGGCCACGTCACATTTTGCAGCAGCTGCGAAGAATTCTGAACGTCAGGCGTGATGCTGACGCGTTCTGCTTTGACGCCCATCATTAACGGAAGCGACCAGGCAGCTACGTCGTAGGGCTCGAGGATGCCACTGTTGGCGGCGGGCCGCACTTCGGGATAGCGCTGAATGCCCATCATTTCGTCAACAAAGCGGCCATACGGTTGCGCGGTGGGAATGAGGAAAAGCTTTTTGTCGGCATGCCAGCGAACTTCGACGCCATGTTCGAGGAGCAGCGCGGCAAGACGAGTTGCGGTGACAGGATCGCGCTGACCGTCGACCGGAATGCGCCAGTAGACGCTGGGATCGGCAGTTTGTACGGCTTGCGTGGCCATGGTCGCTACGCCGCGGAGAAGTTCCTGGCGATATTTGCTGACGGTTTCGAGAGCGGCGCCGGAGACAAGAAGCTCGTAGTCCATGATGTCGCGAAGGCGCCAGAGGCCACCCGGCCACGGATTCGGGAAATTGATTTGTTGCTCGTAAGTGGTGAGGCCTTTGCCGCCGCCCTGGAGTTCGGTGGATTCAATTTCGATAGGAGTGGCGATGCGGGCGGAGGCAACTTCCGTGAGAACGCCATACATGTTTTTCCACCAGCCGGTGTTGCGCGTGCCGCCGGGCCAGTAGGCATCGAAGGAATAACCGAAAATTACGCCCGACTTCCCTGCTTCTTCGAGGCGCCAACCCATGTCCGCACCCATAAGATTGTTGCCGCGATGGACTAATGGATTGACGAGCTTGGCGACGGGGTCCGCGTTGGGCGGGATGTAAATGCGCGGACCGTTTTCGCCCATCTGATGTTCGTCGAGCCAGAATTGCGGAAACCATTCGTGGTACACCATGCGATTAACGTTTTTGGTTTCGATTTGCGTGAGCATGAACCAGTCGCGGTTGTCGTCGTGGCCGACGTAGTGATGATAGAGGTAAGGCATTTCGCCGCCCTCATACCTGGTGCCGAGATATTTTCTGTACCACTCGGTGACCATGATTTCGCCATCGGGGTTCAGCGAAGGAATGAGAAGGACGATGGAATCGTTGAGGCGGCGGAGAATTTCTGGATCTTGCGAGGTGGCGAGATTGTAAGCCCATTCCATAGACATTTGGCTGGAACCAATTTCGGTGGAGTGAATGTTGCACGTGAGGAGAAAGATGGTTTTGCCATCGTGGGCCAGCTGATTGATTTGCTGAGTGGTGAGGCCGCGGGGGTCGGCCAGTTTGCGGGCAATTTCCTTGTACTTGGCCTTGTTGGCGAGATTCTCCGGCGCGGAGATGACCGCCATGAACATATCTTCGCCGAGGGTAGTCTTGCCGAGTACTTGGATTTCAACGCGATTAGAAGCAGCAGCAAGCGCTTTGAAATAGGAAGCGATCTGGCGATAGTCAGCAAGCTTGCGGTCGGCGCCAACTTCAAATCCCAAAAATCCGCTTGGTGTGGGAACCGCGCCGCTCTGAGCTTTCTCCTGGGCTTGTGCGAAAGACGACAGCACGAGAATCAAGACACCGGCGAGAAGACTTCGCTGTTTCAACATCTGCCACTCCTTTGGACGAAGAAAAGGGTAACAGTATGCACCGGAGGGAAGATTTTTGCGAGGCGGCGGAACGGCTCTCCGCCTCATTCACAGCGAAGCGCTGTCATGGGGTCAATCAACGAGGCACGGCGGGCGGGCAAGAAACAGGCTAACGTTGAAGCAACAAGCAAAAGCAGCGCCGCGCACAAAATCAATAGGGGTTCGTGCGAACTCGCTTCCGTCCAACGAGCCAGGATCTTCGTCAGCGACATGCTCAGAAAAACTCCTGCTGCGAGGCCGCTGCCCATGCTGACCGTTGTGGCCGAGACGGCCAGCCACAAGACATCCCTACGCTGCGCCCCCAGCGCCATGCGAATCCCGAATTCGCCCGTCCTTCGCACAACGCTGTATGACACCACGCTGTAGAGACCGATCAGCGCCAGCATCAGCGCCCCGAAGGCGAATGCGCCAAGAAGCAGCGACGCCAGATGCCCCTGCTGCCACTCCGGCAATCCAGTTACCAACTCCTCAAGGCTGACGCTTTGTCCCTCTCCCTCCACTTGTTGATCGGGATCGACCGAACGCAACTGTGAACGAACAGCACGGAAGACCGACGCTGGGACTCCCTGTGTGTGCACCAGAATGTGCGTATAGGTTTCCATCCAGATTGTGTAAGGCACATAGACCGCGGGTCTCACCGGGTTTGCCAGACCATCATTTCTTGCGTCTTCGACGACCCCAACGATCTGGAACCACTGGTCGCTTCCCGCCGGCGCAAGACGAAAAGGCTCATTCTTCACTTCCGGCATTCGGATCGCCCGGCCCAGCACATCACGATCAGGCCAATACTCCCGTGCCATCGTCTGGTTAATCACCGCCACATGCGCCCCTCGCATCGTCTCGGATTCGTCCCAGGTTCGTCCCTCGAGCAGCGCAATATGGAGCACGGAGAAATACTCCGGGCTAACCATACTTAGATGAATCCCTTGCTCTTCGACCGCCGGTCGGCCCATGATTTCCACTGTCTCGTTTCTTCCATTCATCGGTGGCGTCGCTTCAGTAGCAATGGCCGCTGAAATCACTCCAGGAATCGCCGCCACACTCTCGCGAAGCTGATGGAAATAGGCCGCTCGTTCTTCCCATTTCATATACGTGTTTTCATGAAGTGGTATGCCGGCAACTATCGTGTTGTTCGGAGCATACCCAAGCGGGGTACGCATCAGATGGAGAAACCCTTGAATGGCCGCGGCGGCGGCCGCTAGCAGCAACAGTGTTAGCGCGATCTGCCCGGCGATTAACAAACTATGCGTTCGCTTCGCGCGTCCTGCCCCTCCAACCGTGTGACCGTTGGACTTCATCACCTGACTTATGTCGAGGCGGCTGCATTGAAGTGCGGGTGAAAGCCCGAACACAAGCCCCGTTAGAAGCGCTACACCAACGCTGAACGACAAGACCGGCATGTTGATTTCGACGGCTGCTTCATAAGGATAGGCAGACCGCGGGAGCCACCGGACGATAAGCACTAGACTGCTATACGCCAGCAATATTCCGAGCACAACGCCGCTCAAAGACAGCAGTAAGGATTCGGTGAGCAACTGACGGAGGATGCGATTCCGGCTCGCCCCCACAGACGCTCGCACCGCCAGCTCATGCTGACGCGCAGTGCCTCTCGCCAGTAGCAATATCGAAATATTCGCGCAGCCGATGACTAGCAGCAGCGTGACTCCGCCAAATAAGAGATAAAGCGTCTGCTCAAAACTTTTGCCATGCTCGTCCATCAATCGACGAAACTGGACACGAAAAGTTCCCGGAAAGTTCTTCGGGGTCTCTTTGCTAAACTGCTCCAGCAATGTTTGGAATTCCGCTTCTGCCGCGTCTTGACTCACGCCCTTTTTGAGCTTCACGCAAGACACCCAAACCAGCTCTTTAAGGTCGTTCGTGGTTTTCAAGGGAAGATAGACGTCGGCAAAGGTCCAGGCAAATCGCGGCGGGAGAACACCCACAATTGTGTAGTTTTTGTGAGCCATTCCCAAGGTCATGCGCAAAACATCGGGGCTTCCGCCAAAATGCCGCTGCCAGAATGAGTAGCTGAGAACGGCAACCGGCTGTGGGTCCTGGCCATCCGGCGCGTCCGATGGAAGCAGTCCCCGGCCCAGAAAAGCTGGCACGCCGAAAAAACTGGACGCGTTCGACGTCAGGAAAACAGCTCTCACATCCTCGGGCAGCTCACTCCCAGTGGTCGATTGTTCCCAGTTTGATTGTGCCAGTACACTCTCGGCCGCATCGGCATGCCGCAGCTGTTCGAGTTGCCGGCCGGTCAAGAAAAAATTTCGCACAACTCCCGCTTTGTCCAGAGCCTGAACGCGTACCATGCGCTCCGCACCAGCATATGGGTAAGGTCGAATCAGTACCGCATAAATAACACTAAATACGGCAGTGGTGGCACCGATGCTCAGCGCGAGTGAGAGCAACGCGGTGAGCGTGAAACTCGGACTCCTCCTCAGATTCCGCGCGCCATACTGCACGTCCTGCCAGATGCCAGCCATCAGATCATCCCACTTGACAGAAGTGTGTCCATGTTTCTCTTGAAAGGATGCGGTGGCAAGTCTTTTGTTTACTTAATAGGTCGCCCCTAAAGCAAGCTGCGGAGCAAAAAGAACGTGAACCAGGCTGCGAAACTCTGCTGTTTCATTAGCTTCAGCTGTTTTGGACGAGCGAAAGCGTAGCGGTATAAGGTGCGGACGGGCAAGTTTCGGGTGGCGGCGATTTGAAGAGAGTTATTTGGGGACAGCGGGATCGCCGGAGTTATGGGCGGCCGTTGGCTGTTCCTGTACGATCGCGGCAGAGGTCACGAAGATTTCGCCGGCATTCGAAGTGAGATGGTAGACAAGCTTGGCATGATGGCCTTCCATGTCGCGCAGAACCGCGGGGTTGGCAATCTTCCAGGTGCGATGATCCTTGTCACTGACGAAGCTCAGGCCGTCCTGACTGATGACCCCAGAGCAATTGGTGGTCTTCTTGGAATGACTGTCGTCCTGGGCGAGAAGAGGAACAGTGACGAGGAGAAGAATGGGAATAAATAGCAGAATGCGCTTCTTCATGTTGGATCCTCCTAATTCTTGACGGGGCCGTCTGACCTGGATATAGAAAAGCTCGCGGAGTTCAATTGAGGGACTCCGTGTGAGTGCATTGTGAAAGTGGCTGGAAAAGAAGGCCAACGAAATGTTTGCATCGGGAAAATCGCTAAAATTTGTTGTTCCGGGAGCGCCAGGCGAAACCGTAGGGAGACGATGATTCGCGAGACAGAAAATCCAACGGGTGGGGCGATTGTCGAAGTAAAGGGCGAGCTACTTCTTGAAAAGGTCCTCGAAGGCCTGACGGGCGTCGTTGGTACGCGGCGGGGGAGCGGCGGCGGCCACTTGGGCAGGCTGGGCGTAAGAGGTGGGGGCGGTATCTTTTTCGATGGTCATGCGGAATTCGTAGAATTTGCAGTCGTTCCTGGTGTCTTTGGGAGTGATACGTTCGGGGACGGGTTGCGTGCACTCGAATTGGGCGCCGGAATCGAAGAAGCGACATTGCTTGCAGCTGTGAAGCTCAAACTGGCACTTGGGACATTGGCCGTTGGGGTCGAAGCCTGCTGTCAGAACTGCGCCGCAGTTAGAACATCGGCCGCGTGTGACAGTGCCGACCATGCGCGGGGTGCGCGGGCCAAACTGATCCGAGCGCGGACCGCCCTGCGGCGGCTTGCGCTCGTGCTTTTCTCTTTTTTCGCCTTTTTCCGTGTCGCGATAGCCGCGATGGCCGTACTTACGATCCACAAACGCCTCCGTCCGGACACAATGCCGGACTGTGACTACGACTGACTAGACTTCCGCATTGGTACGCACTCTAACCGTGGTATGTATCCGACCGGATTGTTACACTCGGCCCACAGCGCAATCGTTACCAGAGGTTCAGAACAGGATTGGCTACGTCCAAGCAGGAGACGGGACATCTATGTTTTTAGTCCTCTGGGAGTTCGATGTCAAGCCAGGATGTGACGAACGGTTTGAAAGTGTATATGGGCCGTCCGGCGACTGGGCTCAGTTGTTCCGGCGTGATTCTGCTTACCAGCGAACTCTCCTTCTGCACGACCCATTCCGCGAGCGCACCTATGTAACTTGCGACTTCTGGGAAAGCAAAAAAGCTTATGAAACCTTCCGGCAAAACAACTCCGATAGATACCTGGCGCTCGATAAACGATACGAGGAACTCACGCTTGCCGAGCGCAAACTCGGTGACTTCGAGCTGCTCGCCGACGACCATTGAAACGCGGCGAGGATTTTTGCGCTTTTCCGCTGAACGTTTCCCCCGCAAGGATCCAACGCGGTCCTAGCTCTTTGCCCATAATCCAGCCAGCCCGTCGGGCTTCAAATCGGGCTGAAGAAATTGTCTGGGCTCTCCTGCCGAGCGCAAAACCGCTTCGGCGGCAAGGTAGCCGCTGCGAACCGCACCTTCCATGGTGGCAGGCCAGCCGGTTGCGGTCCAATCACCGGCGAGGAACAGACCCCCGATGCTTGACTGTTGAGTTGGACGCCAACGGTCGACGCCGGGTTGCGGAGAAAATGTTGCGGCCGCTTCTTTGATAACGGTGGCCTTCAGGAGGTTCGCTTCGCGAGCGGCGGGCAGCGCGTGGCGGACTTCCTTGAGGCAGAGATCGATGATTTCCTGGCGTGGCTTTTGCAGAAAATCGTAGGATGCGCTGATGACCAGTTGCAGATATTGCCCTTTGTCCGGGCCGGCGGCCGCGGCGGGCCCGGTGCCGTTGGCGCCAGCGTAGAGCGCTGATTTGTTAAAGATCCATTGTGTGGTCGTGTCGAGCAAGCTGACGAACGGTTCGGCCATGACCTGGCGGTCGAACCAGAAATGTACGCCAGTGATGGGCGCGTTCGCAATTCGGTCGAGATTGGCGAGACCCGTGTCCATGTGCTTGGCGTCCTCAGGTAGGAGCTCTGAAAGCGCGACATGGGGAACTGCCAACACGAAAGCATCGGCCGTTTCTTCGCGGCCCTCGTCGAAGAGCGCGGCGACCAGCTTTTTGTTTTCGATGCGCAGACCGCGGAGCGGCGAACGGAAGACGACTTCCCCGCCCTTTTGTTCGATGGCGGCGCGGCAGCCTTCGTAGAGTTCGCCGAGGGCGACGGATGGGACCCCCATGCGGTAGCCGGCTTTATTGGAGAGGACGGCTTTCCAGAAAACGTCGATGCCGTAGCGGGCGTCGATGCGGTCGAGCTCTTCGGAGAGAGCGCTGACGAGAACGACGCGCCAGAAGCGGGAGATGGCGGCGGGAGTTTGCTTCTGGCGGCGAAGCCATTCGAGCATCGAGATGCCGCCGGGTTCGTCGACATCGGGCGGATGACCGCCGCTTTCTAAGATGGAATAGAAGGCGCGGGCGATGCAAAGCTTGTCTTTGAGAGCCAGCGGAGAAAAAGTGAGGAAAGAGCCGGTCATGTGAAAGGGCGCGGGGAGAATGCCGGCGTGCATTTCGCCGCGGCGGCCTTGCGGGTCGAGAAGTACCATGCGGTCGAAAAATCTGATTTTGCCTGCGGAGCCGACCCGGCGATAAAAATCTTCGAGGTTGGTGCAGCAGCCGAAGGTGACGTGCTGGCAATTGTCGACGTGCTCCCCATTGGGCAAGACGTAGGAAGCCGCGCGGCCGCCAAGGAACGGGCGCTGCTCAAAAAGTCGAACGCGCCAACCTGCTTCAGCCAGCGCGACGCTGGCTGCCAGTCCCGCCAGCCCGCCGCCGATCACGATCACGCTTTTCAAGAATATTCTCTTCCGAGAGGCGGCCGAAGCGCGCCTTTGCGATGAACAACATCTTTTCCGCTTTCGAGAGCCGCACGCGTTCGCCGAAAACGGCGAAATCGAGCGACTCGATGCGGGCTAACAGAGCGCTGTACGTGTGCGCCAACAGCCAGAGGGCGCCACGGCTTTCCGGATCGATCAAGCCGAAAAGAGCGGAGCCTTCTTCGTAACATTGCCAAGCACGGTCTGTTTCAAAACGCAGGAGTTCGCGGACGCCGAGAGTTGCTTCGCTTTTGCCAAAATCTTGCGAGGAGACTCCGTACCGCGCCAGGTCTTCTTCGGGGATATAGACACGGCCGACGGCGTAGTCCTCGTGGACGTCGCGAATGATGTTGGTTAGCTGAAAGGCCAGGCCGAGCTTTTCGGCGAGATCGAGGGCGCGGGGATCGTGGAAGCCGAAGACGTGAGTGCAGGTCAGGCCGACTGTGCCGGCGACGCGGTAGCAGTATTCACGGAGGCGGTCGAAGGTCGGGTAGGCACGGAGAGTCAAGTCCATTTCGGCCCCGCTGATTAGATCGTGGAGATAGCGCGCGGGCATTTTGTAGCGCTGCATGGTGTCGACGAGCGCGGGCAAGACTTCGGTTGCACCGGCTGGGGCCGCCGAAGCGAGTGCCGCCGAGCCGTCAACCAGCCGCTCCTCGCCAATTACGGCATCGTCCAAGGCGGCACGCCAATCCGCCAGACCGCGTTGCTTCGCGGCGAGGTCGCGGCCTTCGTCGGCGACATCATCGACCAGGCGCATGAAGGCGTAGAGGGCGGCAAGACCATCGCGCTTCGGCTTTGGCAGCAGGTAGAACGCGTAGTAGAAATTGCTGTGGGCGGCACGGGCGATGCGATGGCATTCGCTGTAAGAGCTAGAGACCGAGGTGCCCAAGACGGGCACAGCAGGCCGGGCCCCTACGAAGGCGAAGCCTCCGCTTTCGGATTCGGGGCGCATGGGCTTGGCAACCAGATGGGCCAAGAGAGACCGGCCGAGCAGGCGCACCTGCTTGGATTTGCTGATGGCCGGACGGGTGTGGAGCGTGTCGTAACCCATCGCTTCGATGGCGTCGAGCACTGCAGCGCCGCCGCGGCTGAACATTTCGAGGTCGACGCTTAGGCGGCCAGTGACCATTTTTGCTAGCGGGGCGCCTTGCCGAAAGAGAACACGCGTGCGAGCGATCAAATCTTCCATAAGATTGACGTAACGATGGTCGAAGCAGCGGTCGACGATGTCCATTTCGGTTACGCCGTGAGCGGCGGCAAGATCGAGAGGAATGTAGATACGGCCCTTTTCGAGGTCGCGGGAAACGTCTTGCCAGAAATTCGCTAGCTGGAGAGCGGTGCACGTGGCGTCGGACATGGCTTGGCGTTCTTCGTCGCGATAACCGCAAAGATAGAGGACCAATCGACCGACGGGGTTCGCGGAATAGACGCAATACCCGATCATCGATTCCCACGTCGGATAGCGCTTCACGTTTTGATCCTGGCGGAACGCCCTCAACAAATCCGCAAACGGCTGCTTGGGAATATCTTTTGCGGCGACGGTCTCGCGCAGCGCGACAAAAACCGGATGCGACGGGCGGCCATCGTAGCAGGCGTCGAGTTCGCGCTCCCACCAATCGAGCAGTTCGAGGGCGCGTTCTTTTTGGGGAACTTCGTCGCCCAGGTCATCGGCCCAGCGGCAATACGCGTAGACATTGTAGAAATGCTGGTGCAGATCCTTGGGAAGCAGCCAGGAAACAACGTTGAAATTTTCGTAGTGATGCGTAGCGAGCCAGCGCGTGTACTGCTGGGCGGCTCCCGCAGAGCAGTTGTTCGGCGGAAGATTCGCGGCTAGTTCGAGTTCACCGGGACGCAACATGGAAAAGCAGATTCCTCGCTTCGCTCGGAATGACGACAAGTTCAGGCGCAGGATGAAAGCACGCTAGAGAATCTGGATCGATGCTATCTGGCGCGCCAGCCGCCAAAGCGGCAGCGTGGCTGCCGCACTCCAGAGTCATGGGCGGACGGCCAGCTTGATTTCGCCGCTGCGGGCCTTCATCCGCTCGAAGGCCTGCGGGAGATCGGTCAGGCGGATCTCTTCGGTCACGAAGTCTTGCCCGACGATATCGCCGCGGCGGATGGCTTCCAGGGCTTCGCGTATGAAGCGTGGCGTGTGATGAAAAGGCGAAATCAGCTTGATCTCGGAATAGTGAATCCCGGCGGGATCGATCGCCACGCTCGTCCCCGATGGCAAGCCACTAAAGAAATTCACGACTCCGCCGCGGCGAATCATGGCCAGAGCTTGTTGCCAGGTCGCAGGATTGCCCGCGGCTTCAACCACGGAGTCGGGTCCCCGCTTATCCTCGGTCAAAGCCTTCACGGCGGCAACAACGTCCGGTGTTTCCGTCACGTTGATGGTGGCAATCGCGCCGAGCCTGCGGGCTACATCGAGAGGCGCGGAGCGGCGCGCCAGAGCAATCACGCGGACACCGCGCCGCGAGAGCATGCGGACGAAGGTCAGGCCAATAGGACCGCAGCCAATCACGGCCGCGGTATCGCCGGCGCGGACCTCCATTTCGTGAATGCCACGGAGCACGCATGCGAGCGGCTCGACAAGAGCGGCGCTTCCGTCATCGACCGAGTGCGGCACTTCCAGCATGTTTTCCATCGCGATGCGGCCGGGAATGCGCATGTATTCGGCGTACGCGCCATTGTTGAAGAGCAAATCCTCGCAAAGATTTTCCTGGCCGCGGCGGCAGTGATAGCAGCGCAGACAAGGGGCGGAATTCGCGGCGACGACGCGCATGCCGATGCGCCAGCGCGCATCCACGCGCTTTCCGACAGCGGCGATATCGCCAACTACTTCATGACCGAAGACAGCGGGCGGCTGGATCATTTTGGCGTGGTAGCCGCGCTTCCAGACTTTCAGGTCGGTGCCGTCGGTCAGCGCGAGGCGGACGCGGAGAAGCACTTCGTCGACGGCAAGGCGCGGCACGTCGATCATCTCGATGCGCAGATCTTCGCTGCCATACAACACGGCAGCGGTCATCTTCGAGGGAACGGCGGCCCGCGCGACGGCAAACTTCACTTCTTCACCAACTTCCGTCTTCTTCGTGGTCGTTGTCTTCATGCGTGCGTAATCAGAATCTTCAGGGATTCAGCCGTTGGCCTGGCTGCAAGTTCCAGGGCTTCCTGGATTCTATCCAGTGGGAACCGGTGGGTGACAATTTCCATCACCGGCAGTTTCTTTCCCAGCACCAGATCCGCAGCTGAATCTTGGATGTCTACGGCTGCGCTATAGCTGCCCAGGATTTCCTTTTCGTCGATGCCCACAGCCGCGGCAGGAAACTCTATCTTGGTAACCGGATCGTTTGCCGCGAAAAGCAAAACGCGCCCCCCGGGCCGCGCTGTTGCCAAAGCATCCGTTACGACCGACGGATGCGCGACAGCCACGAGCACTGCGTCCGCACCCCGACCGTCCGTGCGGGTCCGTATCTCTTCTACAAGCTTACCACTGGTTGGGTCAAACGACTCTAACGAGCCGAGGGAGAGGCTTTTTTGGCGGCGCTGTGGAATTGGATCACTGGTATACAGCAGGGCCCCTTCGAGCTTGCTCACCATGAGCAACTGCAACCCGATGGGGCCGCAGCCGAGAATCAGGACGGTCTCGCCCTGTATAATACGTGCCTTTTGAACGGCTTTGACGATGGTGTTGATAGGTTCAATGAAGGTGGCTTCTTCGAAGCTGACATGGTCCGGGAGGGCCACAATGCCGCGTTCTGCAACCCATGGCATGGCTTTAACGTATTCGGCAAACCCGCCACCATTGGGAGTAAAACCAGCGGTAAGGCCGGTCGTTTTATACTGCTTGCACTGCGAAAAGAGCCGCTTTTCGCAGTAAAAGCATCGCGCGCACGGCGTGTGGTGGAAGCTCATCACGCGATCGCCGGGCGTCCACTTGGTCACGCCCGGGCCGATGGCGACAACTGTGCCTGCCAGTTCGTGGCCGAGGATTTGGGGCGGTTCGACGTAACGCTGGAAGATTTTCTTGATGTCGGTGCCACAGATGCCGCAGGCCGCGACTTTGATGAGCACTTCCCCTTCGCCAATTTCAGGGACCGGGACTTCTTCCACGCGGACGACGCCTTTGTCGCGGTAGACACCCGCGCGCATGGTTTTCGGAATCGGCCCGAGTGATCTCAGCGTCTCTGCCGCTGTTCCAATGCTGCTCATGTTGCGGAAACCTCTTCTACTTTAGGGGCGGCGGCCCGTGCCCAGTTTTCTGAGAGCGCAGAAACATAACGATCCAAAAAATCCGCCAACGATTTGCCGGCCGCGCGGCTCTGCCGGCCGAATTGAATCAAAAGAGGAATGCGGTAAGGGCTCAGGCCGACTTCTTTGAGAAGCCCGCCCATCTTCAAATGGCCATGCGAATCCAGAATGCGCGCAAAATCGACGGGCAGATCTTCGTCGGCGGCGTCGCTGATAGCGCGAACGGCCACACACGGCACGTGCGCCTGCTCCGCAGCTGCGAGAATGTAGCCGGACTCCATCTCGACGATACTTCCCTTCTGGCCCAGGTCCTCCTTCTCGCCGGCCGTGGCAATAATTTTCTCAGATGTCAGAGAAACATTCACAGCCTTTGCACCGCAACGAACAGCGAGACCGATCAAGCCTCGATCGCTTTCGGCTCGGCAATTTTTGCCCAGCGTTTCCGTTGTGCACGCTGCGACGATATCTCCCGGCTTCAAGGCCGCTTCGAGCGAACCGGCGAGCCCCGAGCAAATGCATACGTCGTGAACTTCGACTGGAATCGACAGCATCGCTCTGGCGGCGCTATCACCGCCGATGCCTGTTAAAAGCACTGTCACTTCGTTCGGGCCGATGTTCGCTTTAAAAAGATCGAATTCGCGACGGCGCTCCCAATTCTCAAATTCGTAGGGGACGAACGGATGACGAGAGGACCACTGCGAGAACTCGGCTTTGATGGCGAAAGTGACTAGGATGCGCATATTTCTGTAAATCTACTGTAAATCTATGATGCCGGAAGAAAGCTCATGGCTACAACTTGCCTATGCTAAAAGACGCGATGGGCCCCTCCAGAATATATGAGCCCCGACCCTAGAAAAGTTTCTTCCCGAGCGGGTGGGATAACCCTCGATCAGCCTTGCCCTAGGCGGCGCGCTGCATTTTCTTGACGCGACGGGGCTTTACGTAACCGTTGGCTTCGTACCAACGGACCGCGCGCTCCAGTGCTGCCGCCACCGAGCCTGGCTTAAAACCAAGTTCACGGTGCGCCCGCGTGCAATCCACGAACATCATGTGCCGCGCAATTTTCACGCCCTCGACGGGAATTTGCGGCTCTCTCCCAATCAGCCGCGAGAAAATTGTATTCATGTAGGCTACACCCAAAGCTAGCCCGTGAGGAATCTTCAGCGTTGGAGCCGCCAGACCCGTTATCTTGGCCAGCGTATCCAACATCGCTTTGAGCGTCAGATTTTCGGCGCCGAGAAGATAGCGTTCGCCCACTTTGCCTTTTTCCGCGACAAGCAAGTGGCCTGCCGCGCATTCTTCGGCGCCGACAAAATTCAGTCCGGTCTCGACATAGCCCGGCATTTTGCCATTTAGAAAGTCGAGAACGATTTTTCCTGTCGGCGTGGGTTTCCAATCGCCGGGACCGACAGGAGTTGTCGGCATGGCAACCACAAGCGGCAGCCCTTCTTTCGCGGCATTGAGCGCCTCGCGTTCAGCCATCCATTTCGAGCGCTTGTAGTGGCCGACCATCTCTTCGAGCCTGGCGTCCGTGGCTTCGGTCGGCAATTCGGGACGGTCCACGGCGATCGTGGCGACGGTGCTTGTATAGACGAATTTTTCTACCTCAGCGCGCTTCGCAGCTTCGAGAAGATTCTTCGTGCCACCGACGTTCGAGTCGTAAATATCGCGCGATTTCTTGGCCCACAGGCGATAGTCAGCCGCAACGTGAAAAACGCATTTCACGCCAGCCAAGGCGCGTTCGAGGGAGGCTGGATCGCGCAAATCGCCGGTCACGTACTCAAGGGAAAGATCGCCCACGGCGCGGTTGGTGCTCGAGGGACGCATCAAAACGCGAACCGAGTCGCCACGAGCGACCAGTTGTCGCGCAACGTGGCTGCCGAGAAAGCCCGACGCTCCTGTGACCAGGGTGGTCATCCGGCTTCGGCGCCTTCGCCATAACGCTCGGCCTGCGATTGCGGCAATGGCTGTTGCCCGATATCCACGGGGCTGCTCCCCTTCAGAGGGGAAGCGCTGGCGTCCAAGAGGCGCGAGAGCAGCGCCCAGCGGCGGCTCAGCAAACGGCGGCGCAGTTGAACAGCAAGCTTCTGCAGCTCGGGTGCGAACTCCCGACAAGTGATCAAGAAACCATCGACGTCGAGCTTTTGAACTTCAGCGTGCAATTGCTCAACTTGGGCGGCTGCCGCGTCCGATGGCAGGGCCAGATGCGCGCAAGTGAGAAAACCAGCGAGCCGTGCCATGCGAAGCGCTTCGAGCCCCACGCGGAGCGCGCCCTCGCTGGAGGTTCGATGGTTATCAGACGGCTGGCGCCCAGCTAGCCGAACCGTGAAGTGAAAACGCGAGCTTGGCCGAAATTCATGAAGACGGCGCTTCAAAGAGGCCCCGGAAGTTTCAAGGAAGACGTGACGCCCGGAAGCCGCGAGGGCATTGGCAAACCGGGCTGCTTGAGGATGATCGAGTGGCTCAACGCCGCCAACCCAAATGATGGGAGAACGAAATCGCGAGACGCGCGCGACAGACTGAAACGAAGAGTCCTTTGACTCGGGATCTCCCGCGGCAGAGGGAATGGAGGCAGAATCGAAATTATTTTCAGCCGAAAGATGCAGAATGGGGGGACAGCCAGATTTATTGCTGATTGCGCGGGCGGCCAAAGCAAGACCGAGATCCGCGGTGAGCCGCAGAGAAAACGTCATCGCGGGCTCTAGAACCCGCTCCGCAGCCGGAATTCGGCTGGCTGGAATTTCATGGCGCAATATTCGTGCGGACCTTGCACCTGATTACGGAATCGCGCGAGCGCGTAGAGCGGGAATGAATTGCGGTAGAGGTGATACTTCAAATAAAAGACGCCCGGAAAGCCGGTGCCTGTGAATTCCGCCTCGCTCCAGGAACCATCCGTATTTTGCTGGTGGACCAGATACGCAACCGCCTTCTGAATCGCGGGATCATTCGCCTGGGCGCCCGCCAGAAGTCCGATGAGGCCCCATGCGGTTTGCGAAGCGGTGCTATTTCCCAGCCCCTTGGTGCTCGGATCGGTGTAGCTCCACAAGGATTCACCGAAGCTGCCGTCGGCCTTCTGAACGGCGCGCAGCCATCTCACTGCGCGCTGGCAAAATTCTTTGGCCGTAAGCGAAACCGTTTCGAGAGCGCGCAACGCGCCGCTTGTGCCATAAACGTAGTTCACTCCCCAGCGCCCGAACCACGACCCGTCTTCACACTGATCCTTGATCAAGAACTTCACGCCTCGCTGAATCGCCGGGTGCTCAGCGGGCCAGCCGAATCGGCCGAGGCACTCGAGAACGCGAGCCGTCACGTCCGCCGTGGAAGGATCAATCATGGCGTTGTGGTCAGCGAAAGGAATGTTGCACAAAAGCTGGCGGGCGTTGTCGCGGTCAAAAGCGCCCCAGCCGCCGTCCTTGTTTTGCATGCTGAGAAGCCACTGGATGCCAAGCCGCACGGCAGTTTCCATGCGCTCGGGATCTGGGTGCTTTACGCGCTGCAATGCCATCAGGACGAATGCGGTGTCGTCCACATCCGGAAAGAAATCATTGCGAAACTCAAACGCCCAACCTCCGGGTTCGGCATCTTTGTTCTTGAACTGCCAGTCGCCCGGACCTAGCACCTGCTTCGAGAGCATCCAATCCGCTGCCTTGACGAGCGAGGGATGATCCGCGGGCAGCCCGGCCTCTTCCAAAGAAACCATCGCGATGCACGTGTCCCAGACCGGGGAAACGCACGGCTGCATGCGAATGGTGTCGGCTTCTTCAATTTCGAAGCGCGAAAATTCGCGAATCTCGCGTGCGGTAAGTGGATCCTCAGGACCGTGACCAAGCGCCATCAAGGCGAAAATCGAATTCATCATCGCCGGATAAATGGCCGCGAGGCCTTCGCTGCGCTCCATGTGTGCGAGCATCCACGCTTTCGCTTCGCGCAGGGCGCGGCGGCGAAGCGGCTTCCAGGGAAGCTTTTCGTAAAGTTTCAGCCCGCGATCGATAGCCAGGAAAACGTTGCGCCACGAAATAAGCTGCTTGCTCCAGTCAAACGCCGCGGCTTTGTGCGAGATGTCTTTGAATAGTTCGTCGACGCGAGCGCGCTCCGGCAAACGCCAGTCTGGCCGAAGAGCGGAAAGAATGGCCATGGGGATGACGATGCCGCGCGTCCACGACGACATTTCGTAGATATTCAGATAAAACCAGTTCGGCAAGAGCAGCAGTTCCGGCGGGATCGAAGGAACCAGTTCCCAGCCAACCGCGCCGATCAGCGCGAGATAAAAACGCACATAAGAATTTGTGAGTTCGAGGCCGCCGAGACGGTGCACGGTCTCGCGCGCCTGGGTCATGTGCGGCGCATCCACGTCATCGCCGACCAGCTTCAGCGCGAAATACGCTTTGCAGGTCGCGTTGAGATCGGAAGGACCGCCGGGAAAAATATTCCAACCGCCATCGGGCAATTGCCGCCGGCGAACATAATTTGCGAGCTTAGCGATGCGCTCGGGATCGGCCTTACCCAGTACATACAAGTAATAAATGTAATCGGACTCCAGCGTGGTGTCGGCCTCAAGTTCGCCAAGCCAGTAACCTTGCTCGGCTTGCAGTGAGACCAAGTGATTCGCGCCGTTTTCGATGGCTTGTTCAAGAGAACCAGACAGATCCTTCTCGTGCCAAATCGGTGGTATGGCAGGAGCGGGTTTATCTAGTCCAATGCGAGTACCTGTTGCCAAATCGCGTCCCCCGAACGAAGGTCTAAAGAAATGCGGGCGGATTAGACTCGCCCAATCTAGCTACAAACGGCCTAACTGCTTTATTCCTAGTCACTTCCCACGATACCTGGCACGAGCGCCGGGAAATGCTGACGACCGAGTAACACGAGTACCAGTAAATTATCGCCGTGTTCCGGCATTGGGTCAACTTCTAAGATGCAAGGGCGTTACCGATTCGTTGTCAGGGCCCTGTTAGAGAACGATACTTGGCGGGGACTGCAACACCCGTTCGATGAGCACGTGGAGTGGCTCGGGCAGGGGCTCGCCTTCGCTCTGGGCGACGGAGGGCTTGGTGCGCAGCAGATTGGCCGGAAGCTTCGTCCAGGAGGGCGCTGAGGTGGCGGTCCCGATCGAGCCGCGAAGTACCAGTGCATCGGCGCGGTCCAAAGCGGCACGCGCGGAGTCTTTGAAATCTTCGCGGGAGGGATCAATCACGGCGAAGTAGAGACTGGGTTTCAGGAATTGCAAGAGCGAATTGCTTTCCAGAATCAGCGGAGGCGAATCTTGATCGGTTGCCGACAGCGTTTGCCGCAGGGCTTCTCGCATTAGCGGCAGGCCTTCGGCGAGAAAACCTTGCTTTGTTCTTAGCCAGAACGAGCGCTCCGCGCCTGCCGCCAGGAATCGCGCGCTGTCTGTGCCGGATTGCGGCAGCGATTCCCATTCGATGGCGCAAACATGCTCGTCAGGAGCGCAGTCGCAATTGTTTCCGTTCTGCGCGCAGACACCGTGGCCATACTGCGTGATTTTGCCCGCGATCCAGTTAGCGTTCGGGAACGCGCTGACGATATCGCACACCAGTTGCGTCTTCCCGATGCTGCGGGTGTGCCCGCCAACCACAATCACGCGCCAGCGCGAAGCTCGGCTCACATCATGCTCTTTTGCTTTGGTCTTCCCGTTTCTGTTCCAACTTCGCTTCCAGCTCTTTGATGCGCGCGGCCAGTTCCGGTAGACGCGCTCCCCACGCGAATTGTTCTTTGAACTTTTCCAGCGGGCGCGCGGGCGTCCCCCAAACGGTTTGCCCGCTGCGAACCACTTTGCCGCCAAGAACGCCGGATTGGCCGCCAATAATTGCGCCATCTTCCAAATAACATTGCTCTCCAAAACCGGCTTGGCCGCCGACGACCACATGCTTGCCGAATTCGCAGGAGCCGGAGAGGCCAGCCTGCGCCGCCATCACCGTGTGCGCGCCAATCTGGCAGTTGTGGGCGATGTGCACGAGGTTGTCCAGTTTAACGCCCTCGGCGATGCGCGTATCGTCCAGCGAGCCGCGATCGATGGTCGTGTTCGCGCCGATTTCCACATCATCCGCGATCTCCACGATTCCCGCTTGCGGAAATTTCCAGTAGCGCCCTTCCCCATGCGCGTAGCCGAAACCGTCCGCGCCAATCACCGCGCCGGAATGAATTTCCACGCGATGGCCGATGCGAACGCCCGCGTAGAGAGTTACGCGCGGATGAATGCGGCAGTCGTCGCCGATCCAGCAGCCCGCGCCGATCACGCTGTGCGCGCCGATTTGCGTGCGTTCGCCGACACGGGCATCTTCCCCAATCACCGAAAACGGCCCGATGCCTGCGCTCGCGCTCACTCTCGCAAGCGGCGCCACAATCGCGCTCGGATGAATGCCGGTGGCAATGGGAGCTTTTCCGAGGATCAGAGCGGCTGCTTTTGCAAACGCCAGTTTCGGTTGCGCCGTTCGCAGAACGGCCTTCCCGGGCAGCGCAATATTTTCCGCCGCAATCACGCAACGAGCCGCTGATGCTGAGGCGCGCTCGGCATGCTTGGCCTTCTCCACGTAGATGAGATCGTGCGCGCCGGCGCGTTCGGGCGCCGCTACACCGCGCAATTCGACGCCGCCGTCGCCTTCCAGCTTTGCGCCTACTGCTTCCGCCAACGACCTTGCCGTTTGCATCATCGAAGACCTCTCTCAAAAATCATACAGCGCCGGCTCGCCCTTAGGCCTCGTCTTCCAGCGTTTGTGGATCCAGACCCATTGGTCCGGATGTTTCTGAATAATCTCTTCAATGACTTTCGCAAACCGCTGCGTATTCTCGAAGACGTCGCGCTCGGTATCGCCAGTACGAATCAATTCCACGGGAGGTTCGAACCGCAGGCGATATTTTTGGATGCCCTCATCCCAATAGGCGTATCCCGGCACGACGGCCGCTCCGGTGTGCAGAGCCAATCGCGCGAGGCCGGTTGTGGTGCATGCAAGTTTGCCGAAGAAATCTACGAACGCGCCTTCCGCCGGCAGGGTGTTCTGGTCCGCGAGGATGCCGATGGTGCCCGCGTCTTTCAAAACTTTGAGCATGACGCGCGCGGATTCATTCTTGAAAATGGGCCGATTGCCGGAAGAGCAGCGATACTGATTGACCAGCGCATCGAGACGCTTGTTATCGAGCGGCCGCGCCATGTAGTGCAGCGGATACCCGTAGAGCGCATGGGCAAAAGAAGAAAGCTCCCAGGCGCCGATATGGCCTGTCAGATAAAGGACGCCTTTGCCGCGCCCCTGCCCTTCCAGAAAATTTTCGTGTCCATCGAGAATCACCACGTTTTCGATGTTTTCTCTCGTGAGCCGGGGGATACGCGCAAATTCCGCCGCCATCCAGCCGAGATTCCGAACCATCTTGCGCGTTACGTCCTTACGCTTTGCGTCAGTCCAATCGGGGAACGCGAGCCGCAGATTGAACTCCGCCGTTTTCCTCAGCTTTGGCTCGAAGGAAAAAAGCAGGCTCGCGACGGACGCCGCAAACGCGCGCGCCACGCGCTGCGGGAGCGCTCCGAGCGTCTTCACGAGCAGCCAAACAGCGGCGAATTCGAGCCATTCTTTCATGGGTTGCCAAAAAGGCCGCTCAGCGGCCGGCGCGCGACAGTATGCAAGAGGTAGCAGCCTCGAAGATAGAGGTTCAATGCTAGACTTTCCCATCCGTGACCGAATCGCTCACCTCCATTCCTGAAAAACCGCTTGCTGGCACTGCCGCCCGCATCGGCTGGGCCGTTCTCATCCTCGCAACGCTGTATATTTGTTATTTCAGCCATCTCGGGGCGATCGGATTTGTCGGCCCCGACGAGCCCCGCTACGCGTGGATTGCACGCGACATGGCTGAAACGCGGGATTGGGTCACGCCGCGGCTGTACGGCAAGCCGTGGTTTGAAAAGCCCCCGCTCTTCTATTGGGGCGCGGCGATCTGCTTCAAGGTTTTTGGTGTAAGCGAAACCGCCGCCCGTCTGCCAAGCGCGATTTCCGCTCTGCTCGCAACACTGGCGCTGGGGTGGCTGGCCGCGCGTCTCTACGGGGAAGAAACTGCCCGCTGGCTGTTGCTGCTCCTCCCCACGTCTGTAGGCATGATCGGATTTTCCCACGCCGCCGCCACCGACATGCCTTTCAGCGGCATGCTCACGATCGCCATGGTCTGCGCCGCCGTCATCCTCGGCCTCACTCGCAACGAGAACTCTCCCAGACTCCCACGCACGCCATGGCTCGCCCTAATCCTCTTCGGCTTTTTCCTGGGGTTAGCCGTTCTCGCGAAAGGCCCCGCGGCAATCATCCTCAGCGGCGGCGCGGTTTTCTTCTGGGCGCTCTTCACAAAACGCTGGCGCGACGCGGTTCGCCTGTTCCATCCAGCCGCCATCGCGGCTTTCTGCCTGACAGCGCTCCCGTGGTACATCCTCTGCGCCCGCCGCAATCCCGACTTTATCCGCGTCTTCATCATCGAACACAATTTCAAACGCTTCCTCACCCCAGAATTCCAGCACATCCAGCCCTTCTGGTTTTACGCTCCGGTGCTTCTGGTCGCTCTGCTCCCATGGACTTTCAGCTTCGCACGCATCGCCGGGGGCGCAGGACGCTCGTCGAGACTTGACGATTGGTTAAGTTCGCCGAGTCTTTTCTTCATTTGCTGGGCTCTATTCCCAGTCCTATTCTTCAGCCTCTCTAAATCTAAACTGCCAGGTTATATTTTGCCGGCCATCCCGCCCATGGGGCTTCTGATGGCACAGAACGTTTCGCTTCGCTTACGCAAAATCCTCCCAGGCGATCGCTGGATTAGAATCACTAGCGGAGTGACTTTTATCCTTCTCGGAATATTCGGCATGCTGCAGGTTGAACGGACGCCCTTGGAGTGGCCGGCTCTGGCAATCGGCATAGGCGGATTTACAATTCTATTTTTGAGAGATTTGCGGTTAGGACTCGCAATTGGCGTGGGCGCTGTGGTCTTCGCCATCGCTTCATCCTTGACTGGGAATACGCGGGAGGTCCTGGACGGGCGTTATTCCGCGCGCAGCGCGCCCCAGGCCGCGCGGATCGTTTGGAATAATTATTCTCCCGAACGGACATCAACCTACAAACTTACGCGATCCTTCCAATATGGCCTGAATTTTTATTTTCATCGGGAACTCCCTGAGTGGCTGCCGGGTCGCCCTCCAGGCTGGGTATTTGCTCCCGCCAGTGAAGAACGGGAACTGCGAGACCAAGGGCTAAACTGCCCTCTCAACACTTTCAGACACGCTGTAATAGTTTGTAACGATGCGGACCTACCGGCTGGGGGACCCAGTAGCGGGCAACCTCAGTAAAAAGAAACTCACCACACGATTCTCATAATCGCGCTTATCGTTGTCGTCCATGGCTACGAAATTGCCGTGCGGAATAATCGTCTGATCGCGCGGCTCGGGCGCTTTGATAAACATTTGCCGCGTAATATCGGCAAGCTCGGGATCGTCCGACGCCTCGATAAACAGTTTGGGGACGCCGGCGAGCGCGCTCAATTTCTTCGATATTGGCGGATCTTCGCGGTATTTGTAGTTCAGCCAAGTAAAACTGAATTGCGCCGAGCGCGCCATGAGCGGAAATCCGCCGAGGCCGGTGCGCTCCACGCCAATTTTCACCATCTGTTGCGGCTGGTCGTAAACCGAATCGAGCACAATGGCCCGGATGCGATGGTCGTTTTCCGCTTCGCGCAAAGCCGCATACGCGCCCAAATTGTAGCCCCACAATCCTATCCGCGCCGGGTCGACGTCGTTGCGCGCGGCCACCGTATCGACGGCAGCGCGCACTTCGTCCGTCTCGCGGTATCCAAACGTGGTGATGCCTTCATTTCCGCCGTGCGCCGCAAAATCAAAAACAAACACGTTGTACTGGTGATCCTGCAACGCCGAAACCAGCGTCAAAAGATCGCCGCGGCTCGAGCCGTATCCATGGCAAAGGACAATCGTCGGCGCTCCCCGCAATCCCGGGAAAAACCAGCCGTGGCGCACGCCGATTCCCGCAACGGTAAAATCCACGAGATCCGGCTTGCCCGGAAAGCTCTCCATATCGATTTCGCTGCTGGTGCGCTGCGGCTTGACGATTCTGTAAACGAGGAATCCCGCGATGGCCGCCGTCGCCAGCACGGCAAAAAAGATCAGCGCCAAAACGGCCGTTATCAACTTCATATACCACTTGGTTGGATAGCGTAGTTCGTAGAGGATCGACATTCTTAGTCTGCGTAATGACGCGGCCAGCGCCGCCGGTTTTCACACCTCACAAAAAAACATCACAGGCGCGATGTTAGCACACCTTTTCCACACCACTTCCGGCCGCCTTTCCCCGTTGTGTCGGAATTGTATCGCCGCGCCGCGCGGCTTGTTTCTGCGGCCACCGATTCGGCTATCATATAGCTTGCGGTCAGGGGCCGCGCGGCAGTCCTATTCTCCATGAATATTGTCGACTTGCGCCAGACGACGGTCCGCCAAATAGAGCCGCTTCTTGAAGAGGAAGCGCGCCACTGGCGTGATGAACTCCATTGGGACTACCGCAGCGCTCTGGAACTAATCAAACGATTCATGGACGCTCACGCTCTCGCAGGATGCGTGGCCTTTGAAAATGGCAACGCCGCGGGCTACTCCTTTTACGTCCTGGAAGAGCAAAAGGGCCTGATTGGCGGCCTCTACGTTTCCGCACAGTTTTCGCAAGCCACCATCGGACAGCGCCTGCTCGACGAGATGCTTTTCTCCATGCGCGCGATTCCGCAGCTTTCGCGCATTGAAGCGCAACTCATGCCTTTCAGCGGTCCGGTGGAAGTCCCGCTGAGCGAGCAAGGCTTTCGGCTCTATTCCCGCCAATTTATGCTCCAGGATTTGCAGAAGCTCCCGGAAGCCAAGCCCGGCGTCTCCGCCGGAATGCGCCTGGACCGCTGGAATGACCGCTACTTTGAACCCTGCGCCAAGCTGATCTATCTGGCCTATGCCAACCACATCGATGGCGAAATTAACGATCAATACCGCAGCCGCTCTGGGGCGCTGAAGTTTCTGAAAAATATCATCCTGTTGCCGGGCTGCGGTCACTTCGTCCCGCCGGCATCGTTTGTCCTTCGCCAGCCGGGCAGCGAGGACCTCGTCGCCGCCGTCCTCACCAGCGAAGTCTCGCCGGGCGTCGGCCACACCACGCAGATCTGCGTCCTTCCCGGTTATCAGGGCCATGGCCTAGGCCGCATGCTGATGCAAACTTCCGCCGAAACGCTGCGCAGCATGAAATTCAAGGAATTAACGCTGACCGTCACTTCGGAAAACTATGGCGCCGTTCAGCTCTATGAAAAGTTGGGATTCACCACGATTCGAACATTTACCGCCGGCGTCTGGCCACGCTGAGAACGCTCTTCCTTCACGCTTTCACTTCTTCCCGCGGTCCTTCAATAAATTCTTCAGCTCCGACATGAACTCCTGTACATCCTTGAAATCCATATAGACCGACGCAAAGCGCACGTAGGCAACTTTGTCGAGTTTTTTCAGGCGATGCATGATCATTTCGCCGATCTCGGTCGTGGTGAGCTCGCGCTCGGTCGCTTCGTGAACCACGCTTTCTATTTCATCCACGATGGCTTCAAGCTTCGGCGTTGCCACCGGCCGCTTCTCGCAAGCCTTCAACAATCCTTGCAGAATCTTCTGCCGTTCGAACCGCTCGCGCCGGCCGTCCTTCTTAATCACCATGTACGGAATTTCGTCGATGCGCTCGTAGGTGGTAAATCGCCGGCTGCACTTGAGGCACTCCCGCCGCCGCCGAATCGTATCTCCAGCGCGGCCTTCACGCGAGTCGATCACCTTATCGTCCAGATGCGCGCAGAACGGACACTTCACTCAGTCGTCTCCTCCCCGGTTCCTTCGCGGGAACTAGGAACGTTAGCTTTCGAGCTCTTGTTTTTCGTGCTGCGCCATCTCCCGCAGTTTTCCCAGCGAGAATCCTTCGCGGAATAGCAGGGGCACACCCGCAAGACTACACGCCGCAAAGGAAATCAGCCAGAGGACAATTGCCGCGGCCATAGCGGACTCTTTCTCTATTCCAAGAATTGCCGTGTATGCCAGGAAGGTGGCCACCTGCGCTCCTCCGCCCACGCCAGGAAGTTGCACCGCAGAACCGGCCAGCGTGAAGGCGAGCACGAGCATGGCATCACCGACATTGATCGTTCCCAGCGCTCCGCCAAACGCGTGCGAAACCCAAAGATAAACCAGCAGCACTAAGAACCAGTGAGCGGCGGAGTAGAACAAGGCGAGCGCCAATTCGCCGAACGAACGAATTGCTTGCACGCCCCGTGCGAGCCCGAGCAAAATGCGGGCAACGATCGCGCGCCAGCCGTGTGAAGCGTTCCAGCCTTGGAGGCTGCGCTCAAGCAGAGCCGTTCCGTGCAACCTCAGATACACCAAAAAGCCGATGGCCACCAGGACGGCTGCTGCAAATACGGTGCCCGCGGTTTTCGCAGCCGCTTCGAGCGTTCCGGCCTGATCCCCAACCCGTGTATGCGATTTAAAGAGCAGCAATCCAATCGCTGCAATCACCGCCATGCTTGCCAGGTCGAAGATCCTCTCCAGCACGTAGATGCCGAACATGTCGGCGACGGGAAGCCGTTCCTTCCTCGCCAATAGAACCGGCCTCACCGGCTCGCCCGCTCGTCCCAGCAAAAATACGGCCGAGAAACCAGCCAGCGTCATCGAATAAATCGGCCAGAAACTCGACGGCCCGAGATTTCCTTGGAAAACCTTCCATCGCAAAGCGCGCAGGGCGTAGCAACAGTAAATGGCAACGATCGAAAGAATCAGAAGATAGGGATTCGCGTTGCGAACGGCGTGGAGAAGCTTCTCTCCGCTAAAACCCCGGAGGTGGATGATCCCCCGCGAAAAGTAGATGACCAGCCCGAGAACGAGGAGCCCGAGCAGAACTATGAGCAACTTCCTCAACCATGAACGCATTAGCTTGTCAGACTAACGGTCACACACGCGATGCGTCAAGGCGCATCGGACAGCGCATTTGGTGAGCGGCACGCGATGGCCTTACTTGGAAGCGAAGTGCCGCGGGTCGCGGAGCAAGACCATCGCCGTCCGGCCGTAGCCATTCTCGACATTGCTCTGGTGGGCTTGATAATCCGTCGAGAGCGCCCGCCGCAACTCCGGCAGCGCATGATATGGCACCGACGGGTAGAGATGATGCTCGAGGTGGTAGTTCACGTTCGACCAGAGAAACTCGATCAGTGGATGGGTCACGATCGACCGCGCGTTGGTCCATTCACTGCCTTCGGTGACGTCGTGATGCTCGGTTACGCTGCGAAGGACGGAAGCGGCGTACAGACCGGTGACCATAGGCGCGATCACGAAGAGCAAATAGCGCCGCCATCCCAGAGCAAGCGCAAGCGCGCCATGGAGAAGAGCCGCGCCGGCAAGCTCCAAGACAATTCTCCGCCGCACTTCGGCAGGCATTTTCTTCTGCAAACCATACGTGTTCACGCCAATTTGCGCGAATGCAGGAATCAAGAGGTACGCCCAGCCGGGAACGCCGCGAACCACGCGGTCAAAAAACTGATACTCGGGATCCTGAGGAGTATGTGCGTGGCGATGGTGATCGAGATGAAAACGCCGGTGAGCCTCGGCGGAGATTCCCGCAAATGCCAGCGTAAACCACGTAAGAAAATCGTTGACGCGCCGGTTCCGCGAGATCAGGTCGTGGGTTCCTTCATGTCCTTGCACGAGCAAATCGTGGAACGGCCCGAATCCGATCAGGAAGACGCTGAACGCCGTCAGCCACCATCGGTGAAAATAGATCGCCAACGCCGCCGCGCCGATCCACAGCAAGAGATCCAGAAAAATGCGGGGAATCGAGCGATACGGCTTCGCGCTCAAACTCTGAGCTAGGGAATCAACTTGTGAATCAGCTGCCATTTGATTTGTTGACCGCCGCGTCTTCGCCGCGCGCCTTTCCAGACTACTGCGCTTTGCCTCGGGTGCGTAGAAGAAACTCCAGAAACAGCGCTCCAAACAGCAAGTCCACCACCGATGGAATGACTAGGCGCATGGGAATTTGTTGGGCAAGCGCGTGCCCGAAGAACACGAGAAACACCAGCGGCTTTCCGATCACTCCGAGTTTCACCAAATCGCGGTTACGCGAGAGATCTCGGCTCACCCAGTAATAGCCCAAGCCAAACACCAACAGGCACGAAGCCAACAATTGCAAGCTGATCGTGTCGGGCGGCCCGGGGAACCCCAGTTCCTCGCGAAATCTCGCGTTAGCCAGGAAAAATAACACCGCACAGGCGGATAGTGCGTTCCACACGGCCGCTGCAAGAAATAGAGATCGGTAGTAGAGCGCTCGCGCGGCGATTGCCGCAAACGCCGATTCATTCGCCATGGCTGGGTCCAAGGAATCGCAAAGTGCGAGTACTCACTTCTTCCGCCAGATTCAGCGCCATCCAATGTCTCGCTCGCGCAATCTCTTCGAACTTGGCGCCTGGAACCATCAGGGCGAGCTTTTTGGCGTGTGCCACGGGAAAATGTTTGTCGCGCTCTGCCCACAAAAATAATGCCGGCGTCCGAATCGCCGGATAAAGCTGCTTCAGCCGCGGCAAAGTTCCTTGATAACCGGCGCACATCCGCACCACATATCTCCTAACTTCGGGACGTTGGAAACTCTCCCACAAATCAGCACGCAACTCCGGGATGAGCTTGTATCCGCGCGGCAAGAATGTTCGCGTCGCTCGGAAAAAAACCGCACGCGGCAGCCGCTCCAGCAAGACGCGGTTCCATCCAAATTTTCTCAGCAAGGCAATTTCCCATGAGGTTTTCTCGTCCCAGATTGCGAGCGAATTCATCACCACGAAGCGACTGATCCGGTCCGGATGTTCCGCCGCAAGCGCGAGCGCCGGCTGTCCGCCCATGTCGTGCCCAATGATCGTAGCCCTTTCGATTTTCCAGTCATCCATCAGCGTGCCCAGCCGCCGCGCAAAATCAAAAGGAGTCGCGCCTCCGCTCCACGCCTCGCTGTACCCCATTCCAGGCCAGTCAAACGCAATGACCTCGAAACGTGTTGCAAGCCTCGGCGCAAGCTCCGACCAAATTTGCAAATTATCCGGATAGCCGTGGAGCAGGATCACCGGCGGGCCGCTGCCAAGACGCGCCACGCGCAGCTTGCGTCCTCCGTGCGTTTCGGTCGACGCCGCCAGCATCACGCGAAATCCTTTTGCACGCAATCCGCCGCCAGCACTCCCGAAATCGCGCAAAAGCTGACCCACTGCCCGGGATGTGTCGAGCTTCCCGCCAAATATAATCCATGCAAATCAGGGCTGCGGTGCGCCAGCCTTCCCTCGCGCATGAATTTCGCCGTCATCACCGGATTCATGCTGTCCCGGGCGAGCGAATATTCCGCCCCCCACTCCGCCGGCGTGCGCCGCGCGACCACGCGATGCTCGTCAATTCCCTCTTGCCACCATCTTTCTTCCAACAATTTTTCCAGATACTCACCTTGCCCCTCTGGTCCCATGCGCTGCGCTTTCGCGTGGTCCATCGGACCCAGCAACCTCGCGGGATACCACTCGCCCTGTTTTTCCCCCGGATTCAGCACGCCGGGCCGAATCAACAATCTGCAGCGCGCCTCTCCGCCAGGGAGTAAAAATCGCAAGTACGGCGGCTCCATCTTGCTCCTCACAGCGAGGTAAGCGCACACACCCGGCGATTGCAGCGGCAAGTTCTCGCATCGAGTTCGGCTCGCGCTCGCTTCCTCGTCGAGCAATTGAAGATATGTGGCAATACCGCAGTCCGAAACGACAGCGTCGGCGGAAAAGCCTTCTCCCTCGGTCGATTCCACTGCTGTCACGCGGCCGCCCGCCGTGCAGATCTTTTTCGCCTTCGTGCGGTATCTAAACTCGACGCCAGCCGCGACGGCTGCCTTCTCGAGAACCCTTGGGATCGCTCGAATCCCCTCCTTCGGATAAAAACATCCGACGGAATGTACTAATGCCGGCACAAATGCCAAAGGACTCGGCGCTTCTCCCGGCCGCTGCCCCGCGACATGCGTCCAGATAGAAAGCGCGTCCACGACCGGCTGCGGAAGCCGTGATGTGCGGAGCACCGATTGCAGCGATCGCAAGAGAAACCCGGCGTGCCTCCAGCGCCCGCCGCCGAGCAGCGACATCGGTCCCGGGGCAGAACCGTAGAGCAGCGGCCGCAGCGACGCTTCAATCGCTCCGGTCTTCTGCACGAAGCGCAAATACAAATCCCCGCTTCCAGACCACGTTTTCTCCATCTCTTGCGCGGTCTTAGCATCGTCCGAATAGATGTTGACGGTGGGATGGCCGGGCGAATCGACGCTATAAACATGATCGATCGCCCGCAGTTCGAGATGCTCGCTCAGTACCACTCCGACAGATGCAAAAGCCCATTCCAAGCCCGGCCGGTCCAGCAAAATGTACGGCCCCGCATCGAACGAAAATCCCTCATACCTATTTCCCGAAGCCAAGCCGCCAGCCTCGGCGCGCGCCTCCAACACCTGAACACGAAACCCCTCCCGCGCCAGCCGCAGCGCAGCCGTCAAGCCCCCCATCCCCGCGCCGATAACTACGACGCTCTTTTTCATTGGGATGCGGCCGCCGCGGGCCGCGACGTTTTTGATCGGGGAAAGTGCAAGCCGAGAAGTCTGCGCAGCGCCGCCCGCAAAACGCGCTGCGAAAACGTCACTCGTTGGAGTGGAGGAAAGGCCTGCTCGTCCATCTCGGGAACAAACAAAGATCCGCGTCCGCTCCCGAACACATACACGGGATACGCCACGAAACTCAGCATGGTCGAGAATTCTGTCTCGTACGGCCCTCGCCACCCTCGCAAATTCTCATTCACGCCGATGACTTTTATGCGCTCCCGCGGATCGCCGAACCAGTGGCACGCCGCGCGCAAGATATTTGTCTCCTCCGGCTCAAGGACGCCCATGTGCCGCGCCGCCACCAAATCCACGGCCAACGCATCTTCGCCCGCGTACACCCTGCGCGGCGTCGGCGGCCGCGGGCACCCCATCACGCCCACAAGCCCATCGGAGGCCTCGTCATACGCATCCAGCAGCACAAAATCAGGCGGAAATCCGTCCAGCAGCATCATCAACGCGGTCTCGCGGTGCGCTTGCCGCTCCACAAAAAGGAATTCATCGCACCGTCCGCCCATCCACTCCAAATTTCCAATCGTCAGATACGCCATCTCAATCGGATGGCTGCGCATCTTCCCAAAAGAAATTCGAAAGTCCGCCTCCTTCCAGCTCCGCGAAATGGTGTTCTGCGCCATCCCACGAAAATACTCGTGCGCCACCTGGTCGTTCGAAGCATCGACAACCGGCAACCCGCACTCACCGATCCCAAAATACAGAGCGACTTCCGCCACGGTCCGATGCTCGAAAAATCGGTCGTAAATATTCGCCGACTCAACGATCACGGCATTTCCGAATCCACGCTCCCCCAAGAAACCCGCAAGCTCCCGCAACAACTCTGCATCGGTAATGATCGACTGGTCTTTCCTCGCATACCCCAGCATGAAGGAGGGCTTCACGACTATCCGCAGTTCCGCCATTTGTTTTTCCAATGCGGCTGCGCGCTGCTGCAGCTTTTCCGCCAACCCGCTTTCTTCAAGCAAGCGGCGAAACACGACGCATTTTTCCGCGGCGGCTTTTCCTTCAAAGGCAAACACGCGTCCGCCGCTCCCGATCTTGCTGTTCACTACGGTTTGCTTCCGCAGCGTCCGCGGCAAAAAATACTCGCCAACATCCTCAATCTTCCGAGTCAACGACTCTTCTGTCTCTCCCGCGGCGAGGCGGTCGTTTTCGTCCAGCGCGTCAGCAAGAATCTCGAAAATTCGCGCATGGCGTTGTTCATCGTCCCGCACCCGCACAAAATCCTGGGCAAGTTCTCGTCCGAGCTCTGGCGCTTCCTGCGCCAGCACGATCATTCGCTCGTAGCACAAGCTGGCCGTCTTCTCGGCGTCGATGTTGAAAACGCAAAACTCGCGGAACGGCCCATAGTTCAAATATTTTCGAACATCCTCGGGAACCTTCCCTGTCAGCGCCCCGAGCCACGTTACAAACGTCGCCCCTGCCCGAGAGAATGGCGCCTTCGACCACGGCACATGCTGCCGCACCGCTCCCGCCCAACCTCCCACTAGCCCGCCCATCTGCTGAGCAAACGCCTTCATCCGCAACAACGGCCCGCCGTATTTGAGCAGCGCCCCGCGAATATAAATCGAGTGCATCTCCTCGTCGCGCCACGCCCAAATCAAAGCGTGCCGCATCAACTCGCGCACCGCCGGCGAAAGCGGCATCGCCGATAGCCGCTGCGTCATCAATTCCTCGCGATACCCGACACTAACCAACTCCTCGCGCTCCAGCGCCAGCAGGCACAACCCAATTAATTCATCCCGCGGCCGCCCGGCATATTTCACCTGCCAAGCCGCAAGCTCCTGCGCGAATTGGTCGTAAACCACGCCCAAGGAAGGACCTCTTACCTCCCATATAGACACGAGTTTGCTCCTCGAACAAGTCGCCGTCTAAGCACACGGAAGCTATGAATCATCCACAATTTTCAGCCATTTCAGCGACTTAGACGGGTTCCCCCGCGAGCAGAGAACCGCATCGGAGCAGGACGTTCAACCACAAGAGGGGGGAGCTACACCCGGCAGGCCGCCCTTGTGCCCGAGCCAATACCCCGAGTAAGATGCCCTCACTCGCGGTTGGTCGCCCGGGCCAGAACTACAGGGAACTTTTCGAGAGCAGTTTGCGTTCCATAGTTGCAGGCCGAAGTTGGCTCCATGCAACTTTTGGGGCAGACTGGTCACCGTAGCGGGTTTCGAGGCTGATGATACGTTGGAGCAGGACGCCCAACTGGTCCAGCAATGCCTCCAGGGCGACGGTTCGGCCTGGGAGGAACTTGTGCGCCGTCATACGCGCCGCATCTTCAACATTTGCTACAGGTTTAC
>DATMKS010000051.1:0-85484 GCA_035571045.1 Verrucomicrobiia bacterium | reverse complement strand
GGAAGGCATGCAGTTCGACCGCGGCTACCTCTCGCCCTACTTCATTACCGACCCGGAGCGCATGGAATGCGTGCTGGAAGATGTGCGCATCCTGATCCACGAGAAGAAAATCAGCTCGATGAAGGACTTGCTGCCCTTGCTCGAACAGATCGCCAAGATGGGCAAGCCGCTGGTCATCATCGCCGAGGACGTCGAGGGCGAAGCGCTCGCGACCCTGGTCGTGAACAAGCTCCGCGGCACGCTGCAGTGCGCTGCCGTCAAGGCCCCTGGCTTTGGCGACCGCCGCATAGCGATGCTGGAAGACATCGCCACCCTGACCGGCGGCAAGGCCGTCACCGAAGACCTCGGCATCAAGCTGGAGAATGTGAAGATCGAGGACCTCGGCCGCGCCAAGAAAGTCACCATCGACAAGGACAACTCCACGATCATCGAAGGCGCCGGCAAGTCCGCGGACATCGAAGGCCGTGTGAAGCAGATTCGTTCCCAGGTCGAAAACACCACCAGCGACTATGACAAGGAAAAGCTTCAGGAACGCCTTGCCAAGCTCGTCGGCGGCGTTGCCGTCATTAAAGTCGGCGCAGCGACCGAGACCGAATTGAAGGAAAAGAAGGCGCGTGTCGAAGACGCAATGCACGCCACTCGCGCGGCTGTCGAAGAAGGCATCGTTGCAGGCGGCGGTTCAGCGCTGCTTCGCTGCATCGCGGCCGTCGAGAAGCTCAAGCTGCACGATGACGAAGCCGTTGGCGCAGGCATCGTGAAGCGTGCTCTCGAGGAGCCTTCCCGCCAGATCGCACTCAACGCCGGTTTCGAAGGTGCTGTGGTGATCGGCAAGGTTCGCGACTCGAAGGACGAAAACTTCGGCTTCAACGCCGAGACCGGCGAGTACGGCGACATGGTAAAGATGGGCGTTATCGATCCAGCAAAAGTCACCCGCCTGGCGCTGCAAAACGCAGCTTCCATCGCGGGCCTCATGCTCACGACCGAAGCCCTCATCGCTGAAATCAAGGAAGAAAAGGCTGCAGCAGCTGGTGGCGGCGGCGCCCCCGGCGCAGGCGGCATGGGCGGCATGTACTAAATCCAAGCAGCACAGGCACTCCGCCTGTGCTCCGGTGTGGCTTTTCCAGCACGCCCAAACCTCAATCCAAAGGGCGTCCTCGGTGCAAACCAGGACGCCCTTTTTATTTGCTAATCTCGGAATCAAATAACCGCGCTGTTTGAGAATTCCCTCGACTGGTACGAAAGGCCAGTTGGATTTACGTGGCGGCCCCCGGGCGTCCTATTGCCCAATGCAACTCCGCGCGCCAGTCTGAAGAATAGCAGCGTAGCCTTACGGAGAATTCCCTTTGTCTATTTTGTTCACCAGTCTTTGGCCGGGTTTGGTGATCTGGTCGGTCCTTTATGTGTCCGACTACGCCTTCACGATAACGTGCGCCCGGCTCTACCGCTCCGGCGTGAAGGAAATACTGGTGTTCGAAGGCAGCTTCGAACTCACACCTTATTACCAGCGAGACATCGATTCGCTCAAGCTCATCAGTCCGCGCTTCATTGCCATGTTGTTCATTTCCGGGCTCCTGCTGGCCTGGATCTGGTTCCTCGCCTCGCAATCGGCGCAGGAGTTCTACGTGTTCATGCTGGGATTCATGGTGCTTCTCGAGCTGGCAATCCATGTCCGCCACGTTCGAAACCTTTTTACGTTTCGCATGCTGCGCGAACCAGGCAGCGTGCGCGGCCGCATCGAGTATCCGCGTCCGTTCATCCTGCGGTCATCGTCCATCGAGTTATTCGCATTTTCAGGCCTATTCTTACTGCTGTCCGGCTTCACGCAAAGCTGGTTTGTGTTTGGGGGAGCCGCTTCGTGCGCCTTGACAGCCCTGAAGCATCGCCAATTGGCGCGAAGACTTCTTTCGAACACGTCAACGGCACAGCCTCAAACCTCTTCCTAGCGTGGGAAGGCAGTCAAGTCCGTTTTCCTTGCCCCGCTCCCACCACCTCCGCTAAACTCGTCGAGCGTCGCCACAGACTCTTCAGGGGAGAGTCACAACATGCCCGGACTTTTGCAGCGCCTCATGCCGCGCGAAGAGGGTTTTTTCGGCCTTTTCGCCCAGCAAGCCGAGAATATCCACAACGGGGCGGAAGCCCTCCTCAAAATGCTCTCGCATTACACGGGCGTCCCCGAGCAAGTGCAGATCGTCAAGGCCATCGAGCACGAGGGCGACGAAATCGCTCACCATCTCCTCATCAAGCTGAACCAGACTTTCATCACGCCCTTTGACCGCGAAGATATCCACACGCTGTGCAACCAGCTCGATGACGTCATCGACCTAATCGACGCCGCCGCCAGCCGTTTCGTCCTCTATCGCGTGGATTCTATCCGCGAGGGCACCGTGGAACTCGTCAAGGTTCTCGTCTCCGCCACCGTGGAAGTGACCGCCGCTGTCAAAGCCCTAGGCACTCCCGAAAAAGCCCTCAAGCACTGCATCGAGATCAACCGCTACGAAAACGAAAGCGACCGCCTCTGCCGCACGCTCATCGCCCAGCTATTCGACGAGGAAAAAGATTCCGTCCAAATCATCAAGTGGAAAGAGATCTTCGAAGTCATCGAAACCGCCGTCGACAAATGTGAAGACGTCGCCAACGTAATCGAAGGCGTCATCATCAAGAGCGCCTGATTCGCCGATGACCAGCTTTTCACTCCTAATCCTTGTCATCTTTCTCACTCTAGCCTTCGAATTTTCCAACGGCTGGCATGACGCCGCCAATTCCATCGCCACGGTCGTCTCCACCCGCGTCCTCACGCCGCTTCGGGCCGTCGCCTGGGCCGCGTTCTGGAATTTTATCGCCGCCTTCGTTTTTGGCACCGCCGTCGCCGCCACCATAGGCAAAGGCATGATTCACATCGAGCTAATCAATCAGCAAGTCCTGCTCGCTGGCCTGCTCGGCGCCATTTCCTGGAACCTGATTACCCTTGTTCTCGGACTTCCCACAAGTTCCTCCCACGCTCTCATCGGCGGCTACGGCGGCGCCGCTGTCGCCTTCGCCGGCTTCAAAGCGCTGATCCTCAGTGGATGGGTTAAGCCGGTGGTGTTTCTTTTTCTGTCGCCGATTGTTGGAATGATTCTCGCGATCATTCTAACGATCATCACCAGCTGGATCGTCCGCCGCCAGCGTCCTCAGAAAGTGGATCGGTGGTTCCGCCGCCTGCAGTTGCTCTCCGCCGCGCTCTTCAGCCTCGGCCACGGTACGAATGACTCCCAGAAAGGCATGGGTATCATCACTACGGCGCTCGTCGCCGGAGGCCTGCTCAAGTCCTTCTCTGTTCCCTACTGGGTCATCATCTGTTGTCACTTAGCAATGGCCGGCGGCACTATGGCCGGCGGTTGGCGCATCATCAAGACCATGGGCCAGCGCATCACCAAGCTCACCCCGTTCGGCGGCTTCGCGGCGGAAACCGCGGGCGGCCTCACACTCGTCATGAACGCGGTCTTTGGCATTCCCGTCAGTACCACTCACACCATCACCGGCGCCATCGTCGGCGTCGGAGCCACGCGTCGCCTCTCCGCCGTCCGCTGGGGAGTTACACGCCGCATCGTGTGGGCCTGGGTCCTCACCATTCCTGGCGCTGCCCTCATCGGCGCCGCTCTATTCCATCTCCTCGCCCCTCTTCTGCGCTAACTTTCCCCCCTGCTCCTTCGGTGTTCTAGGGCTCGCTCTCCTTCACCGCTAATCTGCACCACTCTAGCGATTTTCTTGGCTTTTCCATGATTCTTTTGATACACAATCTCCATCAAACCACGGGAGGTCTAGATGAGCACATTTGCCCGTTTGACAGGCGCACGCGAGCTGAATCTTGAGCTGCTGATCATGCGCGTCGCTTGCGCTCTTCCGTTCATCTACCACGGCTGCGCAATCTTGTTTGGAATGTTCGGCGGCCCAGGCCCGCAAAACTTTGCTGCCTTCATGCGCATGCCTGTCGCTGTCGGCTATCTGGTTGGATTAGCTCAATTCGCCGGTGGCATCGCGATACTAGTCGGCGCGCTGCTCCGCGTGGGAGCGGTCTGTGTCATCATCGTAATGCTGGGCGCCATCTTCATCGTTCATCTCCCGAAGGGCTACGACATCGGCCACGGCGGCTTCGAATACGCCCTCACGGAGATGCTGTTAGCCCTTGGCCTGTTGCTCGCCGGTCCCGGCAAGTATTCCCTCGCCGGCGTTCTCCCTGCCCCGCTACGCAAGTTGTAGCAAGCGACAAATTCGCGTTTGTCAGGCGTGAAGCTCGTACAATGCGCTTAGGATGTTCTCCGGTTAACGAGTCGCGTGCTGGTGAAACATTGAGTCCGTCGTGAAGGATTGCATTCGCTCGGGAGGTGCCCAATGCGCTTGATGAGATTTGCCGTCCTTTCCCCAGTTTTCCTTTTTGCCGCTCTACTCTTCACCGTGCCTTCCAAAGCCCAAAGCACGGAGGACGATTCGTCTGGACCCCGCGGTAGCGTTCCCCGGTCCTCCGCGAACCGGTACCATTCGCATGCCCAGAGCGACGGCACGAGTGTCGGAGCCGAGATTCTCACTCCCAAGCAGGTGCTGAAAGCCTTTGTCTCCGATTTGAATCGTTGCTGCATCGTTGTGGAATTCGCCTTCTATCCCGGCAAGGAAAGCGTTCCGCACGATTTGTCGCTGGATGATTTCGCCTTATACATTTCCGGGAGCGATATAGGCACAAAGCCGCAGAGTGCCACCGTAGTCGCTGCCTCGCTGCAGAAGAAAGCCGGTTCCGGACCCCCAGTTTCAGTGCAGACCGGCGCAACCGTTGGCTACGAATCCGGTACGTACACTGATCCAAACACAGGGCAGCCCACAAGAGTTCATGGCGTGTATACCGCGACGGAAGTGGGAGTTGGCGTGGGCCGTCCCGACCCAGCCCCAGGTTCAACCGAGCGGGATCGCCAGATCATGGAAACGGAATTAAGCCAAAAGGGACTGCCAGAGGGGAAAGCTGCAGCTCCCGTCTCAGGATACCTGTACTTTTCCATTCACGATCGCAAAAAAGACGCCAAATACAAGTTGGAATACGATTTCAACGGCGAAAAACTGGTTCTCTCGCGGCCTTAATCTCTCTATTCGAAAGCAAGCCATGAAATCCTCTGGCTGGCGGATCAATCAATACGATGTCTTGCCTGACCGCGTCATTGTTTACATCTGGCCCCACGCTGGCGGCTCAAAATTTACTTTCACCTTCAAACCTCGCTTCGGCCTGCGAGCCCTCTCCGCCCCTTCCATCCTCTATGATTACTACAATACCGAAGCTCACGTCGTCGTCGAACCCGCCCAGTTCACGGTGCAATAAGCGCGGCCGGAATCTTCGGTTCCGTCTGGACGCGATGTGATACGGGGTAATCGCTGCCCTGACACAAAACCTTTAGCCGCCGCATCCAATCCGCGTGCGCCGCAATTTTCATCCCTGGGGTATTCCTCCCTGGACCGTCGATTTTCGTCCCGCGAAACGCCCCCTCCCCGGCCAGGTAGATTTCGCCGTCATCGGCGCCGGCTTCGCAGGCCTTTCGGCCGCAGCCTGGCTCGCCAAGCTAGCCCCCGGCAAATCCGTCGTCGTCCTGGAATCCGAATCGATCGGCAACGGCGCCAGCGGCCGCACCGGAGGCATGGCTCTTTCCGAAACGGCTGCCGGCCCACTCCCCGGTCTTGGCAACGTTCTCGCCGGCTACAAGAAAATCCTTCGCGATCTTCAGGTCGATTCCCGCCTCACACTTCCCGGCGCCTGGGAACTCGGCCGCTCCGGGGCCCCCAAAGACTCCGACATCTCCTGGAACGACTCCGGCAATCTCCGCGTCGTCAAAAAAGTACCTGGCGGCACCGTCGACCCCGGTAAAGTCGTCTCCGGCCTAGCCCGAGCCGCACAAAAAGCCGGCGCACAAATCATCGAACACGCCGAAGTTCTTTCCATTTCGCCCTCAGCGCACAAACACGGCAAGCGCCGCGCGAACACTGCACTTCACCCTGCCGTCGCGAACGATTGCGATCTCCCGCTCACTCTCCGCGTCCGCATGAAAAGCGCCCGCCGCGTTAAACAAAAAACTATCCTCGCCCGCCAAGTACTTCTAACCACCAACGCCGCCTCGCTTCACCTCACCGGACTCCACAACCAAGCCGAGCCCAAACTCACCCTCGCGCTAGCCACCGCTCCGCTCACTACCGCACAACTCCGCGCCACCGGCCTGGCCGCCCGGCACCCCTTCTACACCATCGACTTCCCCTACCTCTGGGGCCGCCCCCTCGAAAACAACAGCTACATCTTTGGCGCAGGCCTCGTCCCGCCGCCAACTTCCTGGAACGCCATGTTCTCCCGCGATTTCTCCAAACGAAAACCGCAACACGCCTTCAGCGAACTCCTTCGCTTCCACATACACCGCGGCGCCTCCGCCAAAACCCTAGCTTGGCTCGAGTCCCGCGTCCGCAACATGCATCCCGCCCTAAAAAATATCCGCGTCACCCACCGCTGGGGCGGGCCCATCCTAATCACCAAAGGCATGCATCCCGTCTTCCGCCACCACGCCCACCACAAAAACATCCTCGCCCTAGCCGGCTTCAGCGGCCACGGAGTAGCCCTGTCCGTCTACCTAGGCCACTGGGCCGCTCAATCCCTACTAGGACAACGCCCCCTCCCCCACTGGCCTCACTAACTACGCCTTTGTCGACATGGGCGACCAGGTCACTCTTCGGCAAGTGTTATCCCGAGCGCAGCAAAGGTCGAGAAGAGCCCGCAATCGCCGTTCGGATGCATGCCGGAATCCTTTGCTGCGCGAGGCGTACCCGCGGCGTGCCCTACGCGGACCTCGCCTTCCCCACTCCGGGCACCTTAGCTGCCAGCAACTCGAGCCGATGAATCTGCGGCTCCTTTGCCAAAAGTTCCGCCGCCCGCCCAAACAGCGCCTTCGCAATTTCCCCGTTAATATGCGCGTCGCGTCCGCTCTCATCCGCAAATGTATCGAAAATCCCAAACCGCGGCCCGCCCAGCTTCATCGCGTACCACGTAATCGTCCCCTGCTCCTTCTCCGCCAGCGCCTGCGCCGACTTCAAAAACTCCGCCACTTCCTGTTCCTTACCCTGCTTCGCTTCCACTTCCGCCCAAATCGCTAGTTTTGGCATCGTTCTGCCCTCCTCTTCGTACGATGCGCGCCGCCGCGTTAGGGTTCGCCCCGAATTTTCCACCATCACCCGCGAGATCCGCCTCGTCCTAAGCTGATTGTTTTCAGCTGTGTTTAGATCGAGCCCACTTCGCTGCCATAATTTCCCACAAGTCATGCGAACTATACTAAAAAGGGACTTAACATCGAATTCACTTCGTTGTATCACTTCCCGCATTCGTTACGTTGCGATCGCGGCCGTCTTCTCAATTCCGCCAAATCGCTCCACGTCTCTCCTTCTTCTCCGCCTCTGCGACCTCCGCGTTAAAATCTCGACACATCCCCGCCTCCCAATTGTTTCGGCCGGCCAACCAACCCACCGACCGCCCTCTTTTTCCACACCCAGCAAACTTTGCACCCGCAGCAAACCCGTAAGCCGTTTCTCATCTATCGTTTACTTCATACCCCGCACACGCGGGGTTGGAGTATGACGGCAACGATCCCGTTCCGTTTCCCCACCCGATGCCACACTCGTCGCCGGTCCTCCTTCCGCCCACAACTCCTTTAAATACAATACTTACAAACCCCCTCGTAAACACACATTCTAAAGTACTTACGCCGAAGCTAAGTCGGGTTGATGCAACAATTACAAAAAACAAGGGGCTGGCTAGGGCTTCTCGCCAGCGCTGCTACTCAATTACTCATGACTCACTACTCAGTCTCCCCATCAATCCGCTACACTATGCCTTCGAGGAACGCCATGACTGCTGACCAACCCACTTTCGCCACCGTCGAAGAAGCCGTCGAAGAAATCCGCCAGGGCCGCATGATCGTCCTGATCGACGACGAAGACCGCGAAAACGAAGGCGACCTCACCCTCGCCGCCGAAAAAATCACCCCCGAAGCAATCAACTTCATGGCCAAGTTCGGCCGCGGCCTCATCTGCCTCGCCCTCACCGAGCTGCGCTGCGACGAGCTCCATCTCCCGCTCATGTCCTTGATCAACACCTCCGTCCACGGCACGGCTTTCACCGAAGCCATCGACGCGAAAGTTGGCATCACCACCGGCATCAGCGCCTCGGACCGCGCCATCACCGTCCTGACCGCCATCGACCCCAAAACGCGCCCTCAAGATCTCGCCCGCCCCGGCCATATGTTTCCGCTTCGCGCCCGCAACGGCGGCGTCCTCGTCCGCGCCGGCCAGACGGAAGCCAGCGTCGACCTCGCCCGCATCGCCGGACTCAATGCCAGCGGCGTCATCTGCGAAATCATGAACGAGGACGGCACCATGTCCCGCGTGCCGCAGCTCCAGGAATTCTGCAAACAGCACCATCTGAAAATGCTCACGGTCGCCGACCTCATCCGCTACCGCATGCAGCACGAGCGCTACGTCCGCCGCGTCGCCGAAGCCGTTCTCCCCACGCGCTACGGCGACTTCCGCATGATCGCCTATGCCAGCGACGTTGACCACGACCAGCACATCGCGCTCGTCCGCGGCAGCCTCGAAGGCGAAACGCCCGCGCTCGTCCGCGTCCATTCGCATTGCCTCACCGGTGACGCGTTCGGCTCCACGGCCTGCGATTGCTCTGAACTCATCTCGCGTTCGTTGGCGGCCATCGCCAAAGAAGACCGCGGCGTCTTCCTCTACCTCCACCACACCGGCCGCGGCTTCAGCGTCGAAACCGCCGACGAGCCCGGCGCGCTCCCCCAAATCCATTTCCACAAGCGTGGCCAGCTCGACCGCGAACCCGCCCGCCAACGCATGGTCCAGCACGAAAGCGGCATCGGCGCCCAGATCCTCATCGACCTGGGCCTCAAAGACATCCGCGTTCTAACCAACCATCCCAAAAAAGTAGTGGCCCTAGAAGGCTATGGCATCCGCATCGCTGACCAAGTCCCCCTCCGCATCGAATCGCCAGCGCGGACCACGCACCAGGTCCTCTAGTGAGTTCCCAATTCGTCTTCCCAACGCCTCCAAAGCCGCTTGCGATGACACTTGCGGAAGCGAAGTTGCCGCCTAGAAAATCTTGTCCACCGTTACCGGCCCAATGCCCCGCGCCCGCTGTAACTCTTCCGACGTCGCCGTATTCAATTTGATGGGCGCAGGCGGCGGCTTCTTATTCGCGAGCGGGCTCTTCCTAACGGCAAAGAACGCGACGGGAGAGCGATTCGTGCAAACGAATGCCCCAACATAACGGTATGTTAATTCGCCAATTATAGTTATAAGTGAATAATACAGTCGGCCGCAGATTAGCTGAGCTTTTTCCCCTGCGCGTCGAAGGCTTCGAGCTCACCGAAGAGCGCGGCTTGCGACTCAATTTGCGCGCGGTCGCCGACCACCACGATTTGCATGTTAGCGGAATCGAGATACTTGCGCGCCGTCTCGATCAAGTCCGCTGGAGTGAGCGCACGAACTTTTGCGCGATACGTCTCGAGATAATCGTCGGGCAATTCGTTCAGCGCCACTACGGCAACCTGTCCGAGCAATCCGTTCTGTGTGGCGAGCCCCATGGAAAATATGCCGCTCAGATAATTCTGCGCATCCGCCAGCTCGGCTTCCGGAACCGGCACGGAGCGCAGCTTATCCATTTCGTAAAAGATTTCCGTAAGCGAAGCCGCAACGACATCATTGCGCACCGCCGCCGAAACAGAAAAGTAGCCGTGCTCTCGCAGCGCGGTGACGCCGCTTCGCGGACTGTAGGTATAACCTTTGTCTTCGCGAATGTTCATCACCAGCCGCGAATTAAACGCGCCGCCGTACAAGCTGTTCGTCAGGCCGAGCTTGATCCAGTCTGGATGTTTGCGCGTGATGGCATGACACCCGGCGAGAATTTGCGTTTGCACTGCGCCAGGCGAATGCACGAGATAGACGTGGCGCCCACGCGGATTTGCGGGAGCAGCAAACGACTTTGTTTCTGGCCTTTTTCCCTGCCACGCGCCGAATACTTTTTCGGCGCTTTCTAACATCGCGTCCGGCTGAAAATCGCCGACCAACAGCAGCAATCCATTCTCAGGCGTATAAAAGTCGCGATACACCGCGATCAAATCGTCGCGTTTGTACGCGGCAACTTGCTCCTCGCTCGGCGACACTTGCGCGTAAGGATGAGCGCCGAACAAGACTTTACGCAGCCGCTCTCCTGCGAGGAATCCCGGCTCTGTCCGGCTCAGCTTGACCTCCTCTAGCTTTTGCCGCTGTTCGCGCTCGAACTCAGCTTCCGGAAACACCGCCTCTCTCGCCAGCTCGTTCACCATGCCGAGAAGTGGCTCAGCTAACTCGGACAGTCCGGCAAAGGAAATCGAACTCGTGTCTGAACCCGCGCTCGTTCCAAGATCCGCGCCGATGCGCCGCAAATCCTCTTCGATCTGCCTGCTCGCTCGCCTGGCCGTTCCCGTTCGCACCATGCTGGCCGTCATCTCCGCCAGGCTAGGTCCCCGGTCGATGACTTGAACGTTACCGGAACGGAAATAGAGGTCGCCGTGAAATTTCGGAATCGTGTGAGACTCCACCAGGATCACTTCGAGCCCGTTCGAGAGGCGCGCCCGTTTCCGGTTGGGCCATGTGGCTTGCCGCTCGGCAGACAACGCCGGGACTGCATTGTTCACTTCGACCGCGCGCGTTGCCATTACGCAGCTTCCTTTGCGACGGTCGTCGAAGGAAGCCGAAACACGATGGCTCGCTTTTCACTGCGCAGATATTTCTTCGCCGCCGCCTGAATTTCTTCTCGCTTCACGGAGAGAAAACCATCGAGCACGGTATTCACGAGTTGCGGCTCGCCATCAAACAGCGTGAAACATGCCAGCAGATGCATCAGGCCATAACGCGGCATGCCTCCGTGCCCACCTTCAAGCAAGGAAAAATAGTCCGATTGCCATTTCACTTTCAATTGTGCAAGTTCGTCTTCGCTGATGCCCTTCTCCTGAATTTCACGGATGACTTCATCAAATGCCGCCAGCGCCTGCTCGCTTGAATACTCCGGCTTGTGCAGAATACGCGTCACCATCTGCGTGGGGCCGTTGTAGCCGAAAATATCCTCGATGCCGCCGTCGAGTTCCACAGCCACCTGTTTTTCCAGCACCAGGTCGCGGTAGAGTTTTCCCGCACGCCCGCCGTGCAGCGCCTGATCGAGCAGCGCCATCGCGCACCAATCGGCGGTGCGGCGCTTCGGCACAACATATCCAATGGCCATCGCAGGCAGCGTGCCGAATTTTTCTTCCACGTGTCCACGGCGCTCTTCGGCCTGTTCGGGTTCGGTTGGATCCGCAAATGACGGCGCCGGCCCGGCAGGAATGTCGGCATACAATTTCTTCGCCAAAGCAAATCCTTCCTCGGATTTCACGTCGCCAAGCATGAGCAGCACGGCGTTGTTCGGAACGTAATAGGTCTTGAAGAAAGCTTGCACGTCGGCGAGGTCCGCGGCATCGAGATCCGCAAAATCACCGTAGAAATTGTGCGAGTTGGCCCAATTGCGAAACGCCACTGGCGGCAAGTCCAGCCAGGGAAATCCTCCGTAAGGCTGGTTCAGAACATTCACGCGGACTTCTTCTTTCACCACGTCTCGCTGGTTTCGCAAGTTTTCATCGTCAACTTTCAGCGCGCGCATGCGGTCCGCTTCGAGCCACAGCACTCTTTCGAGCGCGTTAGACGGAACGGCCTCGTAATAATTCGTCACATCGTAATGCGTCGAACCATTCAAAACGCCGCCGCTCGAATTGATGAGCTTGATGTGCTGCATTTTCGGCGCGTTCGCCGAGCCTTGAAACATCATATGCTCGAAAAGATGCGCGAAGCCGCTGCGTCCGCGCGGCTCGAGGCGAAATCCGATCTTGTAATACACTCCCACGGTTACCACCGGCGCGGTCGTGTCTGGCGCGATGACTACTTTCAACCCGTTGGGCAGCGTCGTACTCTCAATCGCAATCTGCGGTTGCTTCACCCTTGTCCCCCCGTCCCTTTTACCTTTGACTTCTTGTTCACAACAACCTTTTCCAAATCCGCCAGCATGGCGGCGGAATCCTGAGCCAGAACCAGCGCGGCAAGCCGATTCACCGCCTCGTAGGCCCGCGCGAATTCCACAGGCATATCCTTCATCGCTTCCATGTGCGTCGCCACCACACCATAATCTCCCCGCGAGAGCGGCCCTGTCCACGCCGCGCGTGGCCCCAGCCTTTCAAAATTTTCCAGCACCTGGCGCGTCAGCGGCAGAAGCGCCCGAACTGCTTCGCGCCGCTTCATGCCTGCCGCCGTCATCAGCCGCGTCGCCGCTTCCATCAGTACCAGTACATTCCCCGCAGCCAGCGCCCCGGCCGCATGATAGAGCGGTTTCTTGGATCCATCGATGTGCACCGGTATTGCGCCGAGAGCGCGCGCAATCGCTCTAGCAATGCGGGCCGCTTGAGCATCGCCCTCGATCGTAAAAACTTTTCCATCGAGAGGCGGAACACCCACCCCGCTAAACGTCTGCAGGGGATGCATCGATCCGACGGACGCGCCGTACTGCCTCAGCGGATCGAGAACATCCGAGCTCAGAGCCCCGCTGGTGTGCAGCACGATTTTACCGCGCAGCTCCTCGGCGCCAATGCGCGCCAACTCCTCGGCTACCTCGGCTACAGAGCGGTCCGGCGTAGTAATCAGGATAACCTGGGCGGCGACCACTTGACGCGTCAGGAAAGCATGCGCGTGCCCGGCTCCGATGGACCGTACAACTTTGCGGGCGGTAGGCTCGCTGCGCGTCACGACAGCGCCGATCTTCCATCCCAACTCGCGCAAGCAGCGTCCAAGTGCGCGGCCTACGCGACCGGCGCCGATAATCGAAATGGTCCCCGACATTACATGTTAGGATAACCCGAGCTCATCACTCGATACCAATTTTGATGCACACTTTTGGACTCGTTGTTTTCTCTTTCGTCGCCGCCATCTGGGTGTTCTACGCTATCCGCGGCGCCTACAGCGCAGCGAAACTCCCCTGGATCAGGAATTATCGGCCTGCGGAAGATGGCAGCTGTCAGAAAATCTCGCTTCTGTTCGCCGCGCGAGATGAAGAAGAAAAGCTCCCTCGATCGCTTGCAACTCTTGCCGCGCTCGACTATCCACATCTGGAAATAATTGGCGTGGACGATCGCTCGCAAGATGCCACAGGCCGCATTCTTGATGATTTTGCCTCGGCGCATGCGCGTTTTCGCGCTGTCCATGTCTCCCAGCTTCCAAGCGGCTGGCTCGGCAAACCGCATGGCCTGCAAAAAGCGTTCGAAGTCTCTACCGGTGAGTGGCTTCTCTTTACCGATGCCGACGTAAATTTGAAACCGGATATCCTTCGGCGCACGATGGCGCTCGCGGAGCAACAAAATCTCGATCACCTGACGCTGGTCTGCAACGTGGAAATGCACGGCTTCTGGGAAAAGACGCTGCTGACATTTTTTGGTCTGGCGTTTCATCTATCGACGGATGCCCAGAGCGTAAGCAATCCGAATTCACGCGCGTACGTGGGTATAGGAGCCTTTCAATTGCTCCGGCGGAGCGCTTACGAAGCGATCGGCACCCACCGCCGTTTGGCGATGGAAGTCGTCGACGATATGAAACTCGGGAAACTCGTGAAGCAATACGGTTTTCGCTCTTGCGTCGCGGTCGCGCAGGATTTTGTTTCGGTGCGCTGGCATGCGGGAGCAAGAAATATCATTCGCGGCGTGACGAAGAATTTCTTCGCCGCCTTCGGATACAGCGTGGCTTTCGCTTTGGTCGGGCTCACTGGAGTGTTTCTACTGAACGTACTTCCATTCCTTGGCATTTTCGCCGGGCACGGATGGATTCGCATTTTTTCGGCGATAGCGGTGGCCGTGGCGCTTTGTATGCATGGCGGCGTGAACGTGGTGAACAAAGTTTCGCCGCTGTACGCGCTGACCCATCCGATCGGCGCTGCCGTGTTCTGCTACATGATCGTGCGTTCAACCGCGGTTACGTTGTGGCAGGGAGGAGTGACCTGGCGCGGCACATTTTATCCTCTGAAGGAATTGAGGCGCGGGGTTGTTTGATGCGATTGTGCAATGTGGCGCGCCGTTCCCAGCCAGGCGGGACGAACTCGGGAACGGGCGTGACCCTTCTGGGGTAAACAAGCGCCGCTCCCTACAGATTGGCTTCTGGTTCGGCAGCGGGGGCCGGCTCGATACTGAAAAGGCCCGTTACGCCTCTCTGCTTTAGCGAGCGGATGCGGTCGCGCAGTTGCGCGGCGCGTTCGAATTCAAACTTTTTTGCGGCTTCGCGCATTTGTGTTTCGAGTTGTTGCAACATCTCGGCAAGTTGCTGTTCGTTTTTGATCTTGGATGTGGACGCGTCCAGCTCCGTGTCGTCCGCGGGAATCGTCACGTAGTCTGCTTCGACGATGCGCGCCAGATCCATGTCGACGGACTTGATGATGGACATCGGAGTGATGTTGTTTTCCTTGTTGTACTCGAGCTGCTTTGTGCGGCGCCGGTTGGTCTCGTCAATCGCCTGATTCATCGAGCCGGTACGGCGATCGGCATACAGGATTGCGCGGCCTTCGACGTGGCGCGCGCACCGGCCCATGGTTTGAATCAGCGCGGTCGCGCTTCGCAAATAGCCTTCTTTGTCGGCGTCGAGAATGGCCACCATCGACACTTCCGGCAGATCCAATCCCTCGCGTAACAGGTTGATACCGATCAGTACGTCGAATTCGCCGCGGCGCAGGTCGCGCAGGATTTTGATGCGGTCTAGCGTTTCAACTTCGGAATGCAGATAGCGGCAGCGCACGCCAACTTCCGTAAAATATTCTGACAGATCTTCCGCCATTCGCTTCGTCAGGGTGGTCACTAGGACGCGTTCGTTTTTTTCCGCGCGCTTGCGGATTTCCTCAAGCAGATCGTCAACCTGGCCCTTTACCGGACGGATCTCCACTTGCGGATCGACCAGCCCCGTCGGGCGAATGACTTGTTCGACTACGACTCCTCCCGACTTCGTCAGTTCGTACGGGCCAGGCGTCGCGGAAACGTAAATGACTTGATTCAAGCGATGCTCGAACTCCTCGAAGGTGAGCGGGCGATTATCCAGAGCGGAAGGCATGCGGAATCCGTAGTCGACAAGCGTCTGCTTGCGCGCGCGGTCGCCATTGAACATCCCGCGTACCTGTCCAACGGACTGGTGCGATTCATCAATGAACATCAGAAAATCCTGCGGCACGTAATCGAGAAGTGTTGGCGGGGCCTCGCCGGGGAGGCGGCCGCTGAGGTGGCGCGAATAGTTTTCGATGCCATGGCAGTAGCCGATGGTACGCATCATTTCGATGTCGAACATAGTGCGCTGAACGACGCGCTGCGCTTCAACAAACTTGCCTTGTTTCTCCAGTTCTTTTTTCCACCACCAAAGCTCTTCCTGGATCGTGACAATGGCCCGGTCGCGGTTTTCCTGGGGTGTCACATAGTGATTCTTCGGAAAAATCGTGACACGCGGTAAATCCTCCTGGCCGCTTTTGACTTCGCCGCTGAGCGGATCGATCTGGCGAATTTTGTCGATTTCTTCGCCCCACATTTCGAAGCGGAACCCGTCGTCTTGGTAGGGCGGATAAATTTCGATCATATCGCCGCGAACACGGAACGTGCCGCGGCGCAGATCCTCTGAACGTTCGTACTGGATATCCACAAGCCGGCGAAGGAGCGCCTCGCGCGAACTGTGCTGGCCTTTCTCGAGGGTAATCAACATGCCGTAATAGGCCTCCGGCGAACCGATGCCGTAGATGCAGGAAACGGAAGCGACAATGATGACGTCGCGGCGCTCGAAGAGCGAGCGCGTGGCGCTCATGCGAAGTTTGTCGAGCTCGTCGTTGATGGTGGCTTCCTTGTCGATGTAAATGTCGGCGGAAGGAACGTAGGCTTCCGGCTGATAAAAATCGTAGTAGCTGACGAAATATTCGACGGCATTTCCCGGGAAAAACGATTTGAACTCGTGATAGAGCTGCGCGGCGAGAGTTTTGTTGTGCGCGAGGACGAGAGCGGGCCGGTTGCAGGCTTCGATCAGCTTGGCCACGGTGAATGTTTTTCCGGAACCGGTGACGCCGAGGAGCACCTGGTGCTTGTCGCCAGCTTCAATGCCGCGAAGCAGCTGGTCGATGGCCGCGGGTTGGTCACCGCGTGGCTGATAATTGCTGCGCAGCTTGAAGTTCATGGAAGGGGTCTCCCGGCACGAATTTCGAGCACTGCCGAAACCTTTATTATACTCCTTGATGCAAATCGGTGTGGGTGGCTTGAGGGGAGCAACCAGAGAAGCCAGCGGGCCGCGTTTTACCAGCTATCCCCACCGGCGCGCGGCGGCCAGGCGCCCAACGCGCTCCGCACCAGAACGATCTGGCCGACGTGGTAGCTGTTGTGTGCCAGTGTCTGCCAAAGAATCGCGAGTACCGTGGACGTGCGCGTTTCTTGCTTCGGATGCATTGCGGGCACTTCGCGATTTAACTCGCTCGCATCGCCTTCAGCCATCGCCGCCAGCACGCCGATCATTTCAGCAAATCGGTCGGCCTCCTTTTTCCATTCGGCTTCGCTCGCGGCAGCGGTATTTGGCGGCCAGCTCTCCGCTGCGTGCTCCGGGTAGTGCGGCCTTTCGCCGCGAATTCTGCGGAGTTCGTAATCCGTCCAATAATTCACGTGCCACACAATTTGCCAGACCGAATGCGTAAGATGGTCCACATGACGCCACGCTAATTCCGCGGAGAGGTCTTCGACACAAGCCAACGGATTCGCGTGGGCGCCTTTTCCATAGAGCAGCTCGATCAATGTGCGTTCCGGCATGATGGTTTTCCTTGGAGGAAATATTCGATCTCGTGTCAGTGATGAGGGGCGAGCGTCTCCGCGAGCAGCGTCACTTGCGCGTGGCTCTCCGCATCGATCATGTAATGAACGCGATTGGAGCCATCTGTTTTCGCGACGATGACGTTCATCGATTGATTCGCGTCTTCCGTCGCGCGCACGACCAAGCCCGTTTTCAAAGAGATGTAGGTGATGGTTTCGTTCTTGCCCTTGGCGATGCCCATGGTTCGCAGGTCATGGAGCTTGTAATCCTCCGGCGTGGCGTCTTTTTGCGACGATTTCTGTTTTAGAATTGCAGTTGTCAGAATCACCGCGCATTTTTCCTGAGCTTGGTCTCCTGAAGCGAGATCGCCCTGAAGCGTTACTTGCATCGCGCCGCACGGCGCATCGTTCACGTACTCGGATTCCTTTTCCCAGGAAAGGCCCGCCAGCAATGCGTTGGAAATCGGCTCTTCGGCTTTCCATTTCTCACCGGGTTTTATGCCTTTTTCCGGGAATGACGCCCCGCCCCCGAATCGCGCCACCCATTCCTGCCAGGCGGCTTGCTCTTCGGAAGAGAGTGTATCCAGGCCTTCGATGTCGGTGACTTGTCCATCCGCGTGAAGAACAAATTCCACGGTCTTTTCAGGTTTGCCGGCTTTTGCTGCTTCGCCGGGGTTTTGTACGGCATTCGGCAGTGCCGTGGAGTCAGCAGATGAGTCGTTAGGGACAACGGCATCTGGCTCGAGGATTCGCGTGCGCAGACGCGCTACCTGCCTGCCTGCATCGACGCGCAAGTCCTCTACCTCGGCGAGCAGAAGAAGATTTTCATTGGTCTGGCCGCCGGCCGGAGACATGGGAGCGGCGACGGTGCTTTCGGTATTGGCATTGGATTTTGCGCTGTAGCCAATTTGATAGCGGATGGTCTGGCCGACGGCGAGTTTGGGGAAGAGCACGACGCGGTCGGCGTTATCGCGCGCCGCGCACGGGACTGCCGCGGCGATCAAGCAGCACCCGAGCAATCGCAGACATTTCTTCATAACAGGCTGTTCATGGCAGGCGCCCCTGCGGGCGTCATTTCTCCGGCGTTTTGAAATGTTTGTCGAAAAACTCGATCGTGGCGTGATACGCAGCCAGCCAGGTTCGATGCAATAGGAAATCGTGAATCTCATCGGGAAAAACCAATTGTTCGAATTCGACGTTTTGTTTTCGCAGCGCCTCGGCAAGATCGACCGTTTCTGCGAACGGAACGTTGCGGTCGTCGTCGCCCTGGATCAGAAGGACCGGAGAACGCCACGTGCTTATGGAAGAAAGCGGCGACGATTCCCAAGCAAGTCTAGCGAAATCGGTGCGATCCGTTGGCCTGTAGGCCGAAGCGAAAGTGGGAATCTCCGTGTTCCAATCGTGGACCCCGTGCATGTCAACGCCCGCCGCGAAAAGATCGGAAGCTCGAGCGAGGCCAAGAGCCGTCAAGTAACCGCCGTAGCTGCCGCCCCACAGGCCGATGCGCGCCGGATCGACGTCTGGTCGCGACCGCAGATAGAGTCCAGCGCCCTCGACGTCGTTGTATTCGCTGGCACCTGCCGCCCCGTAATTGAGAGCTTCGCGAAAATTAAGCCCATAGCCGATGCCGCTCCGATAGTTCACCGCCAGAACGATGTAGCCGCGGCTGGCGAGGTACTGATTCATTGCGTAAGCGTTGCTGTAATAATACATATAGTGAAAGCCGAGAAGCATCTGGCGGCGCGAACCGCCGTGGAAGAAGCAGAGCGCCGGATGACGCGCGCCATCGCCGGCGTTGCGTGGCAGAAAAAGCTGCGCGTGAATCTGCATGCCGTCAACGCCAGAAAGAATCACTTGCTGGGGCGTTACCATGGCGCTCGCTGGAAAATCCGCTGGAAGCGATTCCGGCGCGAGGTCGCGGATTTCGCCTTTGCCTGCGACAAGTGCCGGGCGCATCGTAGTATGCGCGTCGGAGCGCAGAACCAGAACCGTTTTATCGTCGCTTGCGAGTACGGGAGCGGTTTCGATTCCCGCGCCTGAGGTTACGGCTTCCGGATGGTCGCCGGTGGACGACACTTTCCACACGTGACGGCGGTCAATGTCGTCTTGATTCGAAGAAAAGACAATGGTCTGGCCGTTCGAGCTGGCCGCGACGTATTCCACTTCGAAATTCCCCGGCGTAAGCGGTTTTGCTGCGCCCCCGCTTACAGGAGCGGACCAAAGGTGAATCCATCCGCCGCGTTCCCACGGGAAAACGATCCGGTCGCCGGCGGCCCAGATCAACTGATTCTCTGCGACAACTTCGTGAAAAACGCTGCCGCTGCCTGCATCCGCATGCCAAATTTCCTGTCCCTTGCCCGTTGTGGCGTCGGCGATGCGGATGGACCATGGCTGCCCTTCGCGGTCCGGGCTAAACGGAAGCCTGCCCTTGGCCACCGCGATACGAACAAATGCAATTCTGCGGCTGTCGGGGGACCAGGCAGCTTCGAGATCTGTGTCCACGCTTGGTTCAAGATAGATCAGCGACTTCGCCGCGACGTCGTAAACGCCAATGAAGCCGTGGTCTCCGCGGCGGCTCGCAAAGGCGAGCTTCGAGCCATCGGGCGACCAGCGAAGTTCGCTCGCGCCGCCGTTCGAATGAATCAGCTGCTCAGCTTTGTCACTCCCATCCAGCTTTGCAATCCACACCTGCGTCTTGAAAATGAACGCGACGCTGCCACCCTTCGGTGACACGGCGGGTGAATGGCCTTCGCCAAGTTTTTTTGGCGCGCCGCCGTTAAACGAAACGGCCCATATATTCTGCTCGACGCCCTGCGGCGAGTTTTGCGGATTGGGATAGGAGGCGTTGGCGAATTCGAGATCGCCTCCGCGCGTGTAGACGATCGTTTCGGCGTCGGGTGCCCAGCTGAGCATCCCGAGATCCTGGCCGTCGTCGTCCTTGTACGAAGTGATTTGCCGCGACTTGTAGCTGCCGTCAGGCGCGGGCTCCGCGATCCAAAGATTGCGAGCTCCATTCGCATTGAAAACCCACGCGACACGGCCCTTGGCTGGCGCAGGGGTCAACTCCGTCGGAAACGGCGCACTCAGAAACTGTTCGAGGGTCGGCGCTTTTTGCGACTTCGCTGCCGGGCATATCATCAAAGCTGCAAGGATCACCAGCGGAACATAGCGTTTCATCAACAGCCTCCACGGATCGTAGAATTTTGCCGCCGAATTCGTCTTTGGAAAATCGAGCTCGAATCTCAGTCCGCGGGCTGGCGCGCGGCCGTTTTTTCCGCGGAGACGCGCGGCCCATCCAGCGGCCCCGATATTTTCAACACGTGACCGGCGTCCTTCACGCCGATCGTCCTGCCGCGCCGTTTTCCTGCACTCGCCGTTTCAATCGTGAGATCGGCGTCGCGAGCGAAACTCACCGTGCCTTGTAAGGAAGTTTGCTCCGCGCCGGATTCGAGCGTCAGATTCTCGACGATGACGCCGCGGTTGCGCATCGTAAACGTCCCTGCGCCGCTTGTCCACCGCGAAGTGCCGGCATGTGGCGCGCCGTCGGACACGCTGGCACTCACGTCCCAGCCTCGAAATTCCGCATTCTTGAGCTGAACTTCACCGCCGCCAGCCAATTTTTGCAGAAGTTCGTCTCGACCGACGCCTTCGGTAACGACATGCACCCTGCCTGAAGCCAAGCCCGCGAGGCGTTCTGCGAATCGCCCTGCCCCTGGCATTTCCGCCAGATTCACGCGGTCGAGCTCCGCGGTCACTTCATATTTCGGAAGAGGAGCAAACTTCGCAATCACCTGCGCGTGAACCGTGCCGCCAGCCCAGTCCGCCTCCGCTTCGCGCACGTTGAGTTGCAAATCATGCAGCGATCCCTCCGCGCGGACGTTTAGGAGCTTTAGTTTCTCGACCGTCAATTCCCCAATGTCAAGTCTGCCCTCGGCATTGACTTGGCGGACCAGTTCGCTCGCGGCGGGACTCGGCGACGATCCGCCGAGGAGCGAAGGCAACAGTCTCTGCAGCCAGTTTGGCCTCGCCCGGGGCCCCACCCATCGATCAAGCTCCGCAGCGTTCATGCGGTCGGTAGTCAAATTAAAATTCCATTTCGGACCGTCTTCGTTCCCGCCAATATTTGCTTCCGTAATCGAACCGGACCAAGTGCTGCCGAAACCGGTAACTTTCGTCACCTCCACAGTGCGCTGCCCATCTTTCCAGTTCAGTGTACTTGCATCCACAGCGAGCGGCTGGTTCAATCCAGCGATCGCGAGCTTCGCTTTGCTAAAAAGAACCCTTCCGTTCCAACGGCCGACGAAAGGCTTCTGCCATTCCCATCGAGTCACGGCGAGCGCCTCTCCAGTGAGCTCCCATCCGTGATTCACCGGCCGGCCCAAGGCTGCCGCGGCTTTCAGCACGTCTTCCGCTTTTTGCACATGGCCTTCGACGCTGATGCCGCCGGATTGCGTGCTCAGATCCTGATTAAACGTAACGTCCGCGGCGTTTTCCATCAACGTCGCTATGCGACGCTTCCTGGGTGCGAAAACGTCGCGGGCCGAGCCGCCCAGCGCAATCCGCACAGGATCGGATACCAGTTGGTTTCGTTCGCGTCCAACGTGCACGGGACCGATGCGCACAGGAAGTTTGAGGCTCGGCACTTTTACAACACCGCCATTGCTCGAGAATGCAGCCCCGTCGATCTCCAGCGGCCAGCCGCGCAGCGTCATCGCGCCAGTAAAGAACTGCTCGGCCGAAATGCCTTCTTCTATGCCGGGATGAAACGCTCTGTACCACGCGAGCAGATCGCTCGCTTGAATCCCAGAGGAATCCAAATGCACCTCGAACGCCGCCGCAGGCCCGGAAACATATTTTGCCCCGCCTCGCAGATTCGACCGCGGCCCTTCGATCGTGACTTCCTCCGCATGCACGCTTCCCGCAGCCACGTTCCAATGCCCTTTGACGCCAAGCCGCAGTCTGGGATTATCGCTGCGCTCGATCAAATCCCAGCGATGGATTTGCGCCGCGCGGGCCTCCACGGAAATAGTCCATTGTCCTGGCGGCATGTCGGCGCTCGATCCTGAGCCGGCATCCGACGCGCCACTCTTCAGCATGCCGTCCAGGGTAAACACGCCGCGCATGCCGTAATCACGGCCGCTCAGCAGCCGGAACAAATCCGCGAGCGAAACTTCCTCCCAGTGCACGCTAATTTGCGCAGGTTGCAATCGCACCGAAGTTCCAGCAATGTCGCCCTGCACTTTCACCGTTCCCGCCGATTGCAGCACGACGCCGCTGCGCCACGGCTGCGCCTCCAGGCGCAATTGCCAGCGCCCTGGCACAATCTGGTCAACGCTTCCTGAAACGCCGGTCATGGCAAACGGAAGCTTGTCGTCGGTATTCTTAAAATTAATGCGGCCATCATCGAAATCGATCTTCAGCAGCCGGTTCACCGGCGCGATGGCAGACGGCGGCCCGTAGACGCGCGTGTTTGTTTCCGCGGAAGCTTTCGGCGGTGGAAGCCAGCGCTCCAGGTTCCATCTTCCTTGATTGTTGCGCACCAAAATCAAACTCGGCCGGCTAAGCGAGAGTGTTCCGAATTCGAAATGGCCAAGCAGCAATCCGGTCCACCGCAGCCCAGCGGATAAATTGTCCGCGCGTAAAAAATATTCGTTGCCGAACGCAGGGTCTTCGCCGACCGACACTCGTTCCGCATCCAGCCTAGGAGCCGGCAATAGCTGCACCGCGAAGCGTCCGACCTCGACGGGCCGGCCAAATGCCATTTCCAGTTGGGCAGTGAGGTAGGTGTGCATACGGTGCGTGCGGACCAGCAGCGACACACCGATCTGCATGGCTACAACCAGCGCCACGATCGTAAGCGCCAGCTTCCACCACTTGCGCGGCATCTTCATGTTGTCCGGAAGTTTCGCAGACTGGGCTGCAAATGAAAAGCTACTGTAAGACAGACTTCGCACTGCTTTTGCTTCGTCCTAGAAGCCGGCTTTCCTCGAGCCTCTCCAAGCAAAATTCGTCAGAGAAAACCTGTCGAGCTCAGTGCACCGTGTGCAGCATCCGGCTCCAACGCGTGCGAGCCGGAAGGTGTGCAAGCGTGTCGAAAACTCCAACCAATCGCTGGATGAAAGTGGTTTGCGTATAGTCACTGCTCGTTGCATCCACCGACCAATAAATCAGGAATGGCCGCCCCATAATCGCGCTGCGATCCACAAAACCCCAGTACCGGCTGTCTGAGCTGCGGTCGCGGTTGTCGCCCATGGCGAATAATTTCCCGGGTGGCACTACGATTTCGTCACCCTGCATATAGCCGCGAAGCGTTTCCCTCCAGCCCGATTCCGGAACAACCTGCGGGGAAATTAGCATGCCCCTCGGCGGAGGAAAAGAATAGTTGAAGTTGTCGTACGGAGCCGACGGGTCGTGCACCACATATGGCTCGTTCAGCGGCTTTCCATTGACGTACATCTGCTGGTCGACGAGCTTCAGGCGGTCACCCGGCAAGCCAATCACGCGTTTCACAAAATGCTGGTGGTCCGCATACGGGTACTTGAAGACGATGATGTCGCCGCGCTCCAGCGGCCGGTATGGAAGCACTTTCTCATACCAAGCGCCGCTGCCTCCGAAGATGAACTTGTTGACCAGCAAATGGTCACCAATCAGCAGCGTACCTTCCATGGAAGCCGATGGAATTTTGAATGCCTGAACGACAAAGCTGGTTCCGAACAGCGCCAGTAGTACGGTCACCAGCAAGGATTCCAGGTACTCGGAAATGGTCGTCGGATCTTCGTGCAGCTCCTCTTTTTTCGTCTCGGTCGGAGCCACCGGATCCACGGGCTCTTCGACCTTCAGCGCCGTTTCTTCTGCCATTCGTTCTCAGCCTTTCCGTTCCACGCGCGCGTCAGTTTCTCCCCAACAGTTCCATCGCGCTCTGTGCCGCCCGCTGCTCGGCTTCTTTCTTTGTGCTGCCCTCGCCGCTGGCCATGCGCTCGCCCTTGATCCAAACTTCCACCTGAAAAACCTTCTGATGGTCCGGCCCGCTTTCGGCCGACAACCGGTATTCGGCAGGCGGCTTCCCTTGTCCCTGCAAGAATTCCTGGAGAGCTGACTTGCGGTCCGAATCCGCAATTCGCTCGCCGCGCTCCTCGAGCGCTTGTTCAAACAGCAGCCGCTTAAGCATCTCCCGCGCAGGTGAGAGTCCGGCATCCAGATAAACCGCGGCGACCACTGCTTCGAAGGCATCCGCAAGGAGCGCCGGCTTTTCCCTCCCGCCGGTCTTTTCTTCGCCGCGTCCCAGCCGCAAATGCTCGCCAAGCCTTACGCGGCTCGCCGCGTCAAAGAGAGAGTGCGCATTCACAAGCCGCGCCCTGCTCTTCGAGAGCTGGCCTTCGCTCCACTCGGGAAACGACTCCAGCAGATATTCTCTCGCCAGCAACTCCAGAACAGCGTCCCCGAGGAATTCCAGCCTCTCGTTGTCCTGGATCGCCGCCACTTCTGCGGAATCTTCCTTGTGCTCGGCGCGTAACTCCGGCACCGCGGAGCTGTGCGTCAAAGCGCGCTCCAGAAGCTCCGGTCTTTTGAACCGATAACCGAGACGCTCTTCGAGTCGCTCTGCGTCACTTTGTGTCATGGACCTGGACAGCGCGCTGCACTCTGGCGACGCTTATTTTGGTGCGCTCAATTGCGTGGCGCCCAGTTTCTTTGCCTCTTCAGCACCGCTCTTGCACGTCGGCTGCAAACTGCCCGGAATGGACGCGCACCTGGTGAAAGCCGCCACCGCGGCGTCAAAATGGGAAGTCTTCTCGTTCGAAATGCCCAAAACATAGAAGGTCACAGGATCAGCTTCCGGATTCGGATCCACCTTTGCAGACGCTTCAAATTCCGGGATCGCGTCGTCAAATTTGCCCCGTCGGAAATAAACGAGTCCCAACCCTCCATGCGCCATGGCCAGCGTCTGGTTTTTGGCGAGCGTGAACTGCGCGTCTGTCATGCCTTCGGGCTTGGAAATCGTGGGAGTGAGTTCGATCGCCGACTTGGAAAATTTTTCCGCTTTATCCAGTTGCTGCGCGGCGTTCGGCATATTCGAGTTCCATGCTCGCGGCAGAGTCTGGCCCAGAATTGCCAGCGTCTGCACATCGGTAGGAGCCAGCGCCACATCTTTTTCGCCTGCGTCTTGCATTTTCTGAATCTCGTTCTCCGCCAGGTAGAGTTTCACGAGGTTCGAATACACCACCGCGAGGTAGCGGCTCTGCGGATATTTCTGCACAAATGCTTCGCCAGCCTGAGTTTTCTTGGCCCCGTCGGTTATTGGCAGGGCATCAAACGCCTTAAAGTCTTTGTCCTCTTCCGGGTTCACCGGAGGCGCCGGCGTGTCCAGTGTCAGAGTGTTTGCTTTGTCTTTATCGGTCTGCTGCTGTGCGGGCGGAGCGCTCTGGCCACTTTGTCCGCTTTGGGTGCTGCCGCTCTGTGCCGCTGCTGCAGCGCATCCTAACAAGAAAATTCCTGCAAAAGCCCCCGCTTCCATCCACTTCTGCCACGTTCGCTTCATTGCCCGCCTCCTGTTAATTCTTCAAGTCGTCGCCCAAGTCCAGGAACTTGGGTTGTTCCGAATCGTTGTTCTTTCCAATCTTCTTGCCCTTGTCGTTCCTTAAATCTAAGGCCGCTCCGCCGGTTTCTCGAGGTTCACGGCTTCGAGACCTTTCTGCGCCGCTTGCCTTGCCTGCTCCGGTCCGCCGGGCACGGCGAGTGCCGCTTGAAACTCGCTTTTCGCCAGTCCCTGCTGCCCTTCATCATCATAAATCCGTGCCAGATAGATATGCGACCACGTCAGCACCATGGGATCCTGCTTCGCCGCGTGCTCTCCCGTCGTCAGCCTGCCAAAAACTTCTTTGGCGCGCGGCCCATCGTGCTCGAGCAACGCCACCAATCCCAAACCGTACCACGCGCGGATCTGGTCCGGATACTTCGCCAGCACCTTCTGAAACGACTGCTCCGCCGCTCGCGGATTTTTCTCCGCGATTCGCTTCTCGCCATCCGTCAGCTCGGCGATCGCTTCCGCGTCGTTCGGCACCGTCGTTGGCGGTGCCACCTTCCGCCGCGTCACTGCTTCGCTGGCAGGATCGTCCGTGCTGTGCCCTCGATCCGAAAAAGCAAATTTAATACCTTCAATCCGCTTGGTTTCCGTCGTCAAATTGACGCCTCTCACCAAGTCCGGGAAATAGAGCGCCATGGACGGCTCGGCGCCCTCGTATTTAGCGAGCCCCTCAAACAGTGGCCTTACCAGCACGTAGCCGTCCGTATCATCGCGGTCTATCGCCGCGTCTCTTTCGCCGGGCGATTGCCGCTTCAGCTTTAGCTCCACCGCCCGCACCAAACATTCAGCGAAATAAGACTCATAATCCTCTTTCAGGTCCGGCGCCAGCCGCGGCGCCAGGGCGGCCTTCTCAAAGAGTTGCCGCTTTACCGCCAGCACGTGGGGATATTGCTGCGGTAGCGGATCGAGCAAGAAGTGCAAAAAGGCGTGTCTTATGATGTCGGTAGGAATGTCATCCGAGCCACTCAGCACGATCGAGTAGTGTTCGCCCGAGTTCCGCACGTTCGTGATGCGCCCGACCAGCGGCTCTAAAATAATCGTAAACGTTCTCGCCGACGAAGCATCCTGCAACTGCCGCAGATAACCCGTGGTCACAAACACGATCTGCGACACCGGGTCATGCACCTTGGCAATCTCTCCGTTGTAGATGGGCTGCAATCCACGCCACAACTGCCCGATCTTTTGCTCCTGGTAATAGTTCGACAGGATTTCGCTGAACCCCTCTAACGCCAGCACTTCCGTCGGCTGATCGTCTCGCTTGACGGTCATCTCGAACCTTGGCGCAGGCCCCGACAGCAGTCCAAACCAAATGTAGCGCGAGAGCGTCGCTCCCGAATCGCGTACAACATGTTCCTTGTAGAACTCCCTCACCGCGTCCACCGCAGGCCCTTGCTGGTGCTGCATCTGCTCGCGAAGCCGCGCGCGCAGCGGATGCCAGTTTTCCGCGCTCACGTTCGATTCGAATCCGGCCGCCAGCAGCGCGCACATTGTCGTAAACATCGCCTCGCTGCCATCCACAGAAACGTTTGTGACTGGCGCAATCTGCCGAGGCGCAGGAGGCAAGGGCACCTGTGCGCCAGCCACCAGCGGTCCCAATAAAAAGACAGCCACCGCGCACAATCCCGCCATCGCTCTTTGCCAATGTTGTTTTGTCATGAACTCTGCCGCAGTTCTCGCTCGAGCTGGTTACTCTCTCAACCGCTTGTTCAACTTCTGAGGTGGGAGCGACGCCGGGTCTCTCCCCACTTCTCCGCCTCTATCCCCTGGGGCGCTCACTATCCTGTGGCCACCCTGCAGCATCTTGTCAATTTACAAGCGCCCTTCCCATCCGTCAAGGAATCAACCCCTTGTTCAGCCCGCTCGCGATCCAACTCTTGCTACTCTGGCAGGCATCTGTTAACAGTGAGGATGCGTTCACACCCGCCGCGGGATGGCCCGACTTTCATGTGTTCCCTGCTTTCAAAAACGGCCGGCTTTTTCTTTGCCGTTTACGTTCTCCCCGGGATTTTGCTCTTGACTCTCGATGCTCAGCTTTTTCGCGAGGACGCCCGAACGTCCGCGGGGCTTCCCGCGCCTCTCTGCTCGGCGCAGGACTCAGCTGCCGCGCCCGCTCCCTCAGGCAAGCGTCGGCTCTCGCAAGAAGTTCAACTCACTGGGGACTCTTTCTGGGTTGACACCGGTATCGACGTGCAAGCAGGCGAACACGTCGCCGCCACAGCAACTGGAGTTCTTCGCTACGCCGACCAGCAAACCGACACCGCTCCTGCCGGAATTGCTCGCGGCTTCAAGGATCTTCTGCGAATTCTGCCCTTCAATGAGGCCGGCCGCGGCGCGGTGATCGGGCGCATCGGCGACAGAGACACCTCGCAACCGTTCCTCATCGGCGCGAAGCGCGATCTCGTCTCGCCTCTCTCGGGCCGCCTGTCGATCGGCATCAATCAACTCAGCAGCGACACCGGCGACGGCACGTATTCGGTTCACATCGAGATTTACCCTGCCGATGCCAACGCCGTCCTCTACATCGCCAAAGCCGTGCCCGGCATACGCGGCGTCGACAATGATCTCTTCGCGAAAATCCCTCGCCGCATCTCCGATAAAGCCGGCGACCCCGGCGATATGGTCAACTTCCTGCTCATCGGCTCGCAAGTCACCATGGAAAAAGCATTCACAACAGCCGGCTGGGTTAAGGTCGACGCCAACGTCAAAGAAACCGTCCTCCACGGCTTCCTCGAAAGCATCTCGAAAGAATCCTATCTCACCATGCCCATGAGCCCGCTTTATCTCTTCGGCCGCCAGCAGGATTACGGCTGGGCGCATGCCGAACCCATCGCTGTCGTCGCCTCGCGCAATCACCTGCGCATCTGGAGAGCTCCGTTCGAAGTCAACGGCCACACGCTCTGGGTCGGCGCCGCCACCCACGACGTCGGCTTCGAAAAAGATCAGCGCAACAACAACCTCACCCACAAAATCGATCCCAACATCGACCTCGAACGCGACTACGTCGAAAAAACACTCACCTCCACAGGCTTCGTCGCCGAAGTCACTCACGTCCTGCCCTCGAATCCGATGCTGGAGGCCAAAACCGCCACTGGCGGCAACTTCCATTCAAACGGTCAGGTACTCGTCTTGAAACTCGGCGAGTCTTCCCAAAAGTAGCTTCTGAAGTGGTCGCGGCCCGGACTTCGCCTGTCGAGGCGCGACCCGACACACGGTTCAGGAGACGTGATTACGACAGTTGGAGTATGATGGCGCCCGCCGAGTACCTTTCATCCGGCTCGTCGACGTCACCCGGAGCCCATCATGCCCGTGACCAAGCCACTCAACGAACCAGCGCGCCTCGCCGCTCTAGAGCGCTACGCTATCCTCGATACCGATCCAGAAGACTCCTTCGACGATCTAACTCGCTTGGCCTCTTTCATCTGCAAAACTCCCGTCGCCCTCATCTCCTTGATCGACGACAACCGGCAATGGTTTAAGTCGCGCGTAGGCGTCGCGGTTTCTGAAACGCCTCGCGAAGTCGCCTTCTGCTCCACCGCCATTCTCCAATCCGAAATCTTCGTCGTTCCCGACGCTCTCCAGGACGAACGGTTTCGCAACAATCCCTTCGTCGTCGCCGACCCACACATCCGTTTCTACGCTGGCGCTCCCCTCATCAACGAAGACGGCTACGCCCTTGGCACAATCTGCATAGTCGATCAAACGCCGCGCGAATTGACGCCGGAACAAAGAGACGCGCTTAAGACCCTGAGCCGTCTCGTACTAGCTCAAATGGAATTTCGCCGCAACTTGATCTTATTGAAAGAAGCCCTCAGTGACCGCACAAAAGCAGAGCACGAGCGCGAACAAGAGCTCCTAAAGCTGCAAGCCACACTGATGCGTGTCCTCGGCCTGCGCCACTCCGTCTCAGCAAGCCGATCCGCCACTACTTAAGCACTGGGGACCCAGCTAGTCTTCTCTGTGAACACTGTGCTCTCCGCCTCCTCGGCGTAAGACTCTTTCTTTTTTGCGATCATTTTCTAACTATTTTCTTAGACTTTTAGCCAGCCCCAACCGCACGTCGCAAAACGTCCCTCGAAATATTCGCCCCGCTCACCACCAACACAACGTTGTCGCCAAATCCCACGCCCCCCGCCAGCAGCGCCGCCGTGCTAGCCGCCCCCGCCGGCTCCGCCAAAACATGCTCCTCGACAAGCAGAATCTCTATCGCTCGCAACATCGCCTCCTCGCCGACAAGCACAACGTCATCCACGAGCTTCTTGACGTCGTGCACGTTCGCCAAGTCGGGCGTCCGCGTAGCCAGCCCATCCGCAATCGTGTCGCAGGTCTCCGTCCCCACCACTCGATCTTCTTTCCACGACCTGTAATAAGCCGGCGCGCGCTCCGCCTGCACCCCGATGATCCTCACCCGGGGCGCAATCTGCTTCACCGCCGCCGCAATCCCCCGAATCAAAGCCGTATCCCCCATCGGCACCACAATCGCGCCGACGTCCCTAAGCTGCTCCAGAATTTCACAACCAATCGTCCCTGGTCCCGCCGGCAAATTCCCATCGGTAGCGTCATCCAAAAAGTAAACGCCAGGCCCCGCCGCATACTCCTGCGCCAACTCAAACGCCGCCGCCAAATCCGTCCCACCACTCTCCACAGTCTCCGCCCCCAGCGAAGCAATCCTCCCGCGCTTCACCGGATTGCACCCCGCCGGCAAAAATATCCGCGCCTTTATTCCCAGCAGCTTCGCCGCATAAGCCACTGCAGCCCCATGATTCCCCGTGCTCGAGGCAATCACTTCCTCCACCCGCCCCCGCTTCAATCGCGTCGCCAACCCCCACAAAGCCCCCCGCACCTTGAACGACCCGGTAGGCAGCTCCGCCTCCAGCTTCAACCAAACCCGCTTCCCCACCCTCTCACTCAAATACGGCGCCGCCACCAATCGCGTCGCCTCAAAATACCCCGCCAGGAATCGCTCCGCATCGCGAATTGCCGCAAGCGCCGGCCGAATTTGCAAACTGGCTTCACTCACTCCTGAACTCATTGCGCCTCCCAACCCATCTCATCGACTATCCTTCGCGCTTGCCGCTTGCATCGCCGCCAAGCGAATTTGCGTCAATCGGTATGACGATCCCGGCAAAAGCAAGGTATTGCCAGGTTTTTTCACACGCTGGTAGTCCGCCGTCGCCACCTCATTCTCGCCATACTGTTCAGCGATGCGTCCGAATGCATACCAATAATTCGGATCCGGTTCCTCCAGGTTCAATTGATCCATGGCTTGGATCAAAACTTCCCGCGCTTCTTTAGTTTTGCCAATCTCCGCGTACACGCATCCGAGCGTATGCAAAACTCCTGCATTGTTGTTCTGGCTCAACTGCGAACCTTTCACGGCAATATCCACGTCTTGCTGCTCCACTTTGGAAGTGAAAAGCGCATTCCACGCCACTCCGTTCATGTCGGAAGATTCCGCTTTGCCCGCAGCAATCATCTTCAGTCCCAAATCGTGGGCCGTAACGTAGTCTTCGCGCGCCACCGCCGTATAAACGAATGCTCGCTGCACGTCAGGATCATCGGGAAGCCGTTTAGCCATCGCCTGCGCCAAGGCATCCGCCTCAGCAAAACGTCCAAGTCCTCGCAAAGCAATCTCATCGTCAAAAAATAGCTGTTTCGATTCCGCGTACTGCTTCGCCAACTCCGCCGACAGCGCGTGCAGTTTTTCGTACTCGTCCAGATTGCGATAAGCGCCGAGCAAAGCCACCCCAAGATTAAGTTTCTCTTCTTCGCTTTTCGCAGCCATTCGTGCCGGTTCCAGAATTGCCACTCCGTCCGGCGCCGTCTCCTTCGTCTGCGCAAGAATAGCTGCCGCCGCAATTCTCGGCTGCTCCGCGTCAGCCTCTTTCCCTTTTGTCCAAATGCGCGGAAATGCGTAACCCGCCAGCGGATCGTCTCCGCCCGCCAAGTGCTCTTCGTCGCGCACCCAGTCCAACATCAGCTTCGCACCGGCTGTATTCCCCTTGTCCAGACGGTCCAAAATCTCAAGCCCGATCGCATTCGGCCTTTCAGCTCCGTCGAGAATCCGGTAATTTCCGTCCTCTTTGACTACCCACATCGTTATCTTGTTCGCGCCCAGAGGCCGTAGGGTGACGCGGTATCCCATGGCGTCGTCGCCTTCCACCTGCACCTGCATCGCTGTCAGAACGACGTCCAGCATCACGTCCGCCGGAAACCCCGTGCGCGAAAGCGCTCTTCGCAATGTCACTCCGCTCTTTAGCGTATTTTCTATTTCTTCCGCGCCAGACTTGTGCAACACCTTCTGCGCATTCCGACTATAGAGCCCGCTTATCGCTTCGAGCGTGATCTTTGGGTTCAGCACGACCAAAAACATTTGTGTCACGATGCCCGATGGACTATTCTCCGCCTTCATTCCCTCATGGGGCTGCGCCTTTCGCAGCATAGCCGCAAGTCCAATCGAGTTCGACGCGTTGCTCCCTGAGGCTCCGGCTGCCATAAGCTCCGCCGCTTGAGGATACTTTCGCGCTCGCATCAACAGCTCGCCCGCCCCCTTGAGCACATTTTTTAGATCTGTTTCGTTTCCAGTCCGCTTCCTCGCCTCGGCTATTCCCGCTTCGGTGCCGTTCAATGCCGTCTCCGATGCCACAATGGCGCCATTCAGTTGCGGATTCAGGCTCTCGGCATTTTTCTTCGCAGCCGCAAATTCGCCCGCATAAAACAACGCAAACGCCAGATTGTTGCTAAGTCCGATGTCCGCCAGCTGCTCATCCTTCAGACTCTGGTATTCCGCCACAGCCTCCTTCATCTTGGCGCCCGGCCCGTAACGCTCGCCCTCCGAGTTGTATTCCAGCAAAATCGCCAGATTCCCCACGATGGCGGTGTCCCCGGAATCGAGTTTCTTTGCCGCGCGAAATGCGGCTTCCGCTCCGGCATAATCGCTGCCGCGCCGGTACCGCCGTCCCACAAGATCGTATTCGAGAATTTCCGCGAGCGTCTTTTGCGCCAGCGCTGAGTCAGGCTCCAGTCTGACCGCTGCGTGCGCCTCGTCCCGCGCCGCCTGCCCCATTCCAGCTGCAAGAAGCACTTTGGCTCTCTGCAAATGGTGCAACGCTTCTTTCGGATGGCGCGCGATTAATTCTCGGCTCGCCTGGAAAGCCTCCCGCATCTTCCCTTGGTTCATCAGTGCTTGTGTCGTTGGTTCAAAATAAACGAAGATTGCCGCGCCTTCACGCAACTGCGCCACCTTGTTGCGGAGGTCCGTGGCCTCGGGAATGGTTAGCCGCCGCTTAACGGTGTCGAAGCGAAAAATCGCCCGCACGCTTCCGTCGCCTTCGCTCGTAAATTCCTCCGTCAAGGTTGCGGGGCCCAAAGACAGCTTTTTATCCGGCGGTAAGGGCTTGGCTTGGAAGCCCAGCGGCGGAATGATCTTGTACTGCCATTCATAAACAAATGGCAGCGGCAATTGATAATCGGCGGTGCGCAGCTTCTTCGGCTTGTCTTTCGTTTCCTCGGTCCCCTTCTCTGGCTCCTTTTCGCGTTCCCTCAGTTCTCCGGGAAGCCTGTCAAACAGAGACTCCACGCGGATTGCCACAAAGGAACTGTCCAGATCCGTGAATCCTCGTTTGGCGGCGCCTGCTTCCAGTACAAGTTGAAAAGACTTAGACAAATCACGCGGATCGGACCGCTCCCAGCGCGTCAGTTTCTCCGAAATATATTCATTCGAAATATAGCCCTTTAAATTTTTCTGGCTGTCCTTATCATTGGCATCCGCATAGGAAGCACGGAACTCGGACTCGAACACTCCCGACGGTTCCGAGGTCTCCACTACACGGGCGGGCCCGTTTTCCGCCAGATAGAATTCTCTCTTTTCCACAACATGATTTTCCTGTGACATTGATTCAGGAATTACCACTAACGCTGTGCTCTCGGCTCTGGCGATCAGCGCAAGCCTCCCTTGATCCGATTGCGGCACCTGTCCCAGCCGCGCGTACTCGTCAGTTGCATCAATCCATAGTTCCGGCGTTCCCGGCACAAACACGATCGCGTGGTCGAAGAGGCCCATCCCCGGCATCTCGGCGTTTACGTCCTCTCGCTCCCCGGCGTTCAGTAAAGCTACGTACGCTGGAATCCCCGCCGCCCGCAACATCGCCACCGCCAATGTCGCTTTATCTTTGCAATCCCCATATTTGTGTTTCAGTGTCTCCGCGGGCGCGTGCGGAATGATCGCCGCATCTCCAAATTCCACTCCCGTGTACCTCACTTCTTTGCTCAGATACTGCAATATGGCCGCCGCTTTTTCTTCACGCGTTGTTTTTCTGGCCATCAGCCCGTTCAGCAACGGCTGCACATCCTCTACCGTCGCTTTCTCCTCCACAATCCTCCCGTACCCTTCCGCGATGCTCTGCCACGAAGCCCCCGTCGAGAAAGTCACCGCTGGTTGCGACGGTACATCCTTGGGCAGAAATCTCTCCGCTTCGTCTAGCGCTTCCATCGGCCCCGGTTCGAAGACAATCTGCGTTCGTCCGTTTGCTTCGCTCTTTTGCGGCTTCAAGCCGGGCAGCAGTTGCGTCGAGTAACGCAGAGGAAGTGACGCAGGCGCTTCCAGCGTGAGCTTAGATCGCTCCACGGGCACGCCGCGCCCAAAAAAATTGCGATCGACGACCCCGGCCCCGAAAAATGGTGCGGTCTCCGTGTTTACCTCCTCTTCCTCCACGATCGATCCCGGCGCAATCGCTGGCAGAGGCGCCCGCAAAACGCGGCCGTCTCCGTATGTCTTTTCGTCTTGGTCCTGTGCGGGAGCGTCCGTAATTGTTTTTGGATCGAGTGGATGAACCGCATTGTCTGGCGTGATGACGCGCGCGCGCATGGTGGGACGCTGCTCATGCCATGGCTCCCATTGCAACGATGTCGCGTCCCAACCGTCGGCACCCCTCTGCGTCAGCACCTTGTACATCAAATAGTGCGTGTGTACAGCTTTCCCGTCCGTTTCGAAAACGTAGCTATCCTCTTCATCGAGAACAACCGCGTCCGTCCCTTGCTTCACGCTTACGCTCGAAGCCGCCCTGTTGATCGCAGCTCCATCCGCCGTGAACCGTGGCTTACTCCAAATGTCAGCGTCATCCGCGGCGCTCTGCACCACGGGAAATAGCAGCGCGCCGAAAACTGCGAGCGCGCGGACACGCCGATAGGTCATAGGATTTGCTCCAAATTGAAAGTTCGTTGAAAGTATCGTGCTTCCCCAACCAACGCAAGGCCAAGCGCCGCATCCCCGTGGCTTTAACCAGCTAGTTGTTCCCGACTTCTCTGCGCTGGCTCGGTGAACTCTGCCTCTACGTTGTCTTTTCTTGTTTCCGACGTTTAGTGACGTCGTTTAGTGACGTCGTTACTTCTCTACGTCATTGCATCTCAAACGGCGATAGCGGCCGCTTCCTTAGGCCTCGACGCCTTCCACAAACCAATGTACGGCTCCAACTCCTTCATCATTTTCTGGAATTGCGGAATGTCCAAAGACTGCGCTCCGTCGCTGATGGCCTTTTCCGGCGCGGGGTGCACCTCCACGATCAGGCCGTCCGCCCCAACCGCCACGCCTGCGCGCGAAACGGCGGGCACCAGGCTGCGCTTCCCTGTTGCATGGCTAGGATCCAGAATTACCGGGAGGTGCGTCAATTCATTCAGCACTGGAATCGCCGCAATGTCGCACGTGTTCCGCGTTTCAGTTTCAAACGTGCGTATCCCGCGCTCGCACAGAATCACATCGGAATTTCCGTGCGCCACGATATACTCCGCCGACATCAGCAGTTCCTTGATCGTGCCACTCATCCCGCGCTTCAAGAGCACCGGCCGCCCGCATTTTCCGAGAGCCTTCAGCAGCGCAAAATTCTGCATGTTGCGCGCGCCCACTTGCATGATGTCCGCGAACTGCGCGATCAAATCCACGTCGCGGTCGCTCATCACCTCCGTGATAATCGCCAGACCGGTGGCTTTCTTGGCTTTTTGCAGCAATTTCAGCCCTTCTTCTTCCATGCCCTGAAAATCGTACGGTGAAGTCCGCGGCTTAAACGCACCGCCGCGCAGGATTTTCGCGCCCGCCGCAGCCACGCCCTCCGCCGCGCGCATGATCTGTGCTTCCGATTCCACCGAGCACGGCCCCGCCATCACCACAAATTCATCCCCGCCAATGACGGTACCGTTCACGCGCACTCGCGTCTTCCCCGCGCGGAACTGCTTGCTCACGAATTTGTACGGCGCAGAGATGCGCACCACTTTCTCCACCTGCGGCATGGACTCGACCGACTCCATGCACGCCGTCACGTCACCCACTCCCACCACCCCGATCACCACGCGCTCTTCCCCCTCGATCGAGTGCACCTTGTAACCGAAATGTTCCACCTGGTTGCGCACTTCATCGATCTCCTGCCGCGTGGCGTGCATCTTCATCGAAATAATCATGGCTTCTTCCTCTCGCTTCTATTTTTTCTTCCCGGCTTCTGCTTTGCATCGGACTTCTCCGAGACATTTCGTTCCACAAAATCCTGACTTCTCCCAGAAATTTCCGCCCCAAAAACAAAAAACCCACTCTCTGCGAGTGGGCTAAACTTTTCTCCGCTGTTTCTAATTACAGAATCGCCCCTCGCCTCCTAGATAGGTGGGTACCAAAATCGAAACCAATACGAGTAGGCGCCGCGATTCATGAGCGTATTCTATTTCGTCTTTCGCTCGGAAACAACAAATATTTCATCCCCCGCTTTTCTGGGCCGATCTCTTCAGCTCGCGCGTAGAACACCGCCAATTCGCCGGGCTGCCAAGCGCACGGCTCCAAATTTCAATGAAGCAGCACGGCGATGCGGTAGCGTGTGAAACCGCCGGCATCGCCTCCCTGGCACGCGCCCACGGCCCCCTTCCGATACCTCCCGCTTTTGATCTGCTGCAAAAGCTCGGCGGGGAGCTTGTTGAGATCCGTCACTTCGAATCGCATTACGTATAACACCGAATTGCCCGCATAACCCCGATCCATGCCACACGTCTTGCGCGCGTCCTCCGTTACGTCCACGGCAATCAGATCCGTTCCTTTCAGCAGCGCAACCACTTTCACCTCCTGCTGCGCAAGGCTCAAGTCCGCGACCTCCCTGGAAAAGTCCTGCACGGCAAAAAGTCCGCCAATTCCGCGCGTCGCTCCGATGCCTATGGCCGTGAGCTCGGCGTTAAGAATATTCCTTCGGTGCCCCGGAGAATGCATCCACCCGTCATGAATTTCCTCCGGATTGGGACCGATGGCGACGTTTTCAGCCACCATGTCGTATTTTGCGCCAGCCTGGGCAGCGCGCTGATCAAGGGGAGGCTCGCCCGGCAGCTGATGCGAGAGGGCATTTTCCTGCGCCATGAGCTGGGCGTGCTGGCGGGCGGCGGCGGCGAGGGCATCATCCCATTTAAGCGCGTGCAGTCCAGCCGCAACACGTTCGCGGTTAGTGGCATCGAGCAGGAGTTTTTCGTCAGCTGAGGGATGCGTCGAGAGCGGCGAAGTCCGAACTGGCGGACGATTCTGCGACTGGTCTTGAGAATGGGCGGCGCAAAGAAAGGAAAGAAAGCAGAGTGCGGCCCCCGCGCCTGCGGTTCCAAAAAAGCGCGGAGTTTTCATGGAGCGTTAGCCGCGCACGTGCACAGCGTTGAAGTTGAGAATCACGTGGCCGCCGGAAGTGGGCCGGCCAAAACTCAGCATCGGGCGAAAACGCGAGAAGAGAAGAATTTCGTCGAGCTGATGGCGCAGGGTCGGGCTCGCGGGACCTGAAAGAATCTCGTAGTCCACCATCTGGCCGCGGGCATCGACGGTGACATAGACCTGCAGGCCCTGCGGAAGAGAAAGTTCAAGTTCATGCTGCTCGGATCCCCAAGCTTGCGGGTAATCGGAAATGGATACCAGCTCGGCGGGACGAAGTATATCGAGAGGCACATCATTCGCTACCGCTTGCACAGTGATGCCGGGCGCCATCAATTGCAAAACCAGAGCGAACACCACAACGGCGGAAAAAACTCCGCCAGTGGCTGGTACGGTGAGCGGACGAAAAACGTTGTCGAGCAGAATTTCGGCGCGGTCGCGCATCTTGCGCAAGCGGCTGGACCAATCTTGAGAATGCTGCGCCTGCGCCGCGGCCACTTTAATGCGAACGGCCAGGTCGGCAGGCGGAACATTTTTCGGCATGCGCGAAAGCAACACGGAAAGCTTGCGGAAGCGCTCGAGCTCGGCGCGGCAAACAGTGCAGCCGTTCAGGTGCTGGCCGATCTGTACGCGTTCCGCAGCCGACGTCGTGTCCGTGAGGGCGTCGTCGAGATAGCCCGCGAGTTTTGTCCGAACCGTGGTGCACTTCATGGGAGCCCCTCCCCCGCGGCGCTGGTGCCCAGGGAACTCTCTGGAGAAGAATCGTTTACGCGCCGCGCGGCCGAATATGCATCGCCGAAAGGCGACGGCTGCGGCTCGACCACCGCGGCGTGCGAAGAAGTATGCGATTCGTGCTCGCGAAGCAGCGGCTCGAGAACTTGCCGGAGAGACCGTCGGCCGCGAAGAATGCGCGACTTCACCGTACCCACGCTGCAGTCCAGAACTTCCGCGACTTCGTCGTAACTCAATCCTTCAAGATCGCGCAGGATGACGGCAGTCCGAAAAACGTCCGGCACTTCTTGCAAGGCGTGCTGCACGGCCATCTGAATTTCCCGGGCAGCTAGCTGCTCAAATGGCGTCGCGCCGAGATCCTCGATTTCGATAGCCGCGTGCCCCTCTTCCGGCTCCGCGTCGATCGAAACATTCTTTTGCAGATGCCGCTTGAACCACCGCTTGTGATTCAGCGCTTCGCGAATGGCGATGCGGTAGAGCCAGGTTTTGAGCGAGCTGCCCTGCCGGAACTTGCGTATCCCGCGAAAGGCCTTCAAAAAAACTTCCTGCGAACCGTCGGCAGCGTCGGAGGTATCGCCGAGCATGCTCAAAATCAAATTGTAGACCGGGGCGTGGTAATGGGTGACCAGCCAGTCGAATGCCGTTTCCGAGCCGGCTTGCAGCTCGGAGACGAGTTCGGCTTCATCGCGGCCCCAAGAAAGGGCGCTGGCCCACTCGGACACTGTCGGCCTTTCCGGCCCGGTTGCTGGCTCGCCCGGACCACCCTGCTAATAGGTCCACGTCAACAAGCTTCGTCAGATCGTTGGACCCAGGCCTTCTTCTGAATGCGACCCCCGGCTCTCTGTTCTGGAATCGCCTTGATACCGGGACGGCGTTCTGGCATTGCCGACCCGATGTCCCGTCTAAATATGTTAGACACCAGGGGAGCGGAAATGTTTCCCAGCGGCCACCAAGTACTAACACCTGTGATTCTGGCACTTTGCAGGTTGCGGCGCAACGGTACCTGCGGCCAGTCGTTGGTGAGGCCCCCACCCCGTGGGTAGCGAGAGAACCGTGAAGTAAGCCCATGAAAGGAAGGGGGTTGCGGGCGTTGCTTTGCGTACGCAGAGGTGCGAGAAGGGATCCGGTCATGAGAGGAAGTGGTTTATTAGCGGACAGAGAGTGTTGACTGCGTGCTCGATTGACGCTGTGACGATTGCTGGATTGTAGGGCGCCGGCCCGGAAAAGCTCGACAGCAGACTGCCTTCGAAGATAAAAGTAGAGTCAGCAATAATCACGACCAATTCAGAAGAACTTCGCACGCGGACGGGGAGTTGCTACGACCACTATGTCCACGCTGACCGAGCTCGAATTCCTGCTGGTATCCAACGATTACGCCACACTGACCGCGGTTTCCGGTGGCGTGAAGAAGTATGGTGCGAAGCTGGGGCTGGTGCCCACGGCAGAGGCGGCGCGAGAATATCTGGAGCGGAAAAAAATTGATGGCGTGTTTGTGGATATGCAGGTTTCCGGGATGGCGGGATTGATGGAGGCCGTGCGAAAAGGGACGTCGAACGGGAAGACGGCGATTTTCGCCGTCGTGCAAACCGCCGGCCAGACGACGGCTACGCTGAACGCCGGCGCGAATTTTGTGTTGCGAACTCCGCTGAGCGTGGAAGGTGTGGCGCTGCACATCACAATTGCGAAAGACATCATGCTGCGGGAGAGGCGGCGATTTTTTCGTCATGCGGTGAACCTGGTGGTGATCCTGAAGGATAGTGAAGGGGAACAGCGCGGGCGAATCATCAACCTCAGCGAAGGAGGGATGGCGGTTCGGGCGGTGAAAATGCTAAAGCAGTGGACGGTGTTAGAGTTTGCAATGGAACTCGCACCTGGGGTGGATTTGAGCGGGAAGGGGCAGGTGGCCTGGACCAGCTCGGATGGGATGGCGGGTATATTGTTTCAGACGTTGCGGGGGATGGGGCGTGGGTATCTGGGGGCCTGGTTGGCTGGCCGAGAGCAGCTTTCGCGGAAGACGGAAGAGCATGAGAGTCCGCGGTAGCCTTGGGCTTAGAACGCAGTCGGAAGGCCATCGGGAGCGGCGAACGAGGCGGAATAGAGGGATTGATTAAGTTGAAAAAGCCAGGATAGTTAGGTCCCCGTTAGCGTAAAACCTTTAGTAAAATGGAAGATTACGGTAGAGAACGAGGCGCTTCAGACTGACGGATCGGTCCAAAGGGACAGTTTGCGCGTGTACGCGGATTGCTTGATTCCATCCCCCGGATGGATGCGGGCGAGGCGGAGAAGACGGAATGAAGTGGTCGGATGAGACGAAAAATGCGGCGACCGCGGCGGGGCTGGCTGCGGTGTACTTCGCCGCGGGGAAACTGGGTTTGCTACTGGCGTACGTGCATGCGAGCGCGACGGCTGTGTGGCCATGCACGGGGATTGCAATCGCCGCGCTGTTGATATTCGGATACAGGGTTTGGCCGGGGATTTTGATTGGGGCGTTTTTCGTCAATTTGACGACGGCTGGCACGGTGGCGACGTCGATTGTGATTGCCGGTGGGAACACGCTGGAAGCAATGGCGGCGTGCTATCTGGTAAGCCGATTTGCTGGAGGCAAGGAATCGTTCGCTCGGGCTGCGGACATTTTCAAGTTTGCGCTACTGGCAGGAATGGTTGCAACGACACTGAGCGCGACGATTGGAGTCGCGGCGCTGGCGGCCTGGGGATTCGCGGAATGGAACGCGTTCGGCTCGATCTGGTGCACGTGGTGGCTGGGCGACGCCGTTGGCGCCGTGACTCTGACGCCGCTGCTTCTTCTGTGGTGGGAGAATCCTCGCTTACGGTGGACTCGCGAGCAGGTTACAGAGCTGACTTTTCTGTTCTTGGGGCTTTTTGCCACTGGTTGGGTCGTGTTTGGCAAGCCCTTCCATTCTGAACTCAAGAATTATCCTCTCGAATATCTTTGCATCCCATTCTTGATCTGGGCGGCGTTTCGATTCGGGCGGCGCAAGGCAGCGACCGCTCTCTGCGGGCTTTCAGTGATCGCAGCGTGGGGCACTTTGGACGGGTACGGACCATTTGCAAGGGAATCGCAGAACACTTCTCTCCTTTTGATGCAGTCTTTCATGGGGATTATCGCCATCATGACAATGGCGCTGGCGGCGGAGATTAGCGAGCGCAAACGGGCTGAGGAACGCGTGAGGAATTTGGCGGTGAGCGATCCTTTGACAGGGCTGGCCAATTACCGGCAGTTGGTCGAGGCGCTCGAGACGGAGATCAAGCGGTTTGGTAGAAACGAGCGGCCGTTTGTGGTTTTGCTGCTGGATCTGGATGGGTTGAAAAAAATTAACGATGCGATGGGGCACATCGTGGGAAGCCGGGCGCTGTGCAGGCTGGCGGATATGCTGCGGCTGTATTCGCGGGAGATGGATACGGCGGGTCGTTACGGCGGCGACGAGTTTGTGTTGATCTTGCCGGAGACAGATGCCGAGGCGGCGCGGATGGTGGCCCAGAGAATTTCCCGGCGGCTGGCGGAAGATGGCGAGGAGCCGAAGATCTCTGTGAGCATCGGCATGGCAATGTATCCGGACGATGGAGAGACCTCGAACGAAATTTTGGGCGCGGCGGACCGCGACCTATATCGCGAGAAGGGTGTTCCAAAGAAGAGATTTTTGCTGCCTAGTTGATCTGAATCTTGCCAGACTGGAAGGCGCTCGCATTTCGTTCCATACAATTTATCTCATCGTTGGACAGAGGGTGGGGCAAGCCCACCCTACAAGACTCGCCGTTTACTTCAAATTTGCGTCGAAAAATTTGGTGGCCATGGTGACGGTTTGCGCGTGGATTTCGTCGCGGAGAATGCCAGCTTGGTCGAGGCAGAGTTGCGGCTTGGTGCGGTCCCCGAGTTCAGCGCAGGTGTCGAGAAACGTATAGTGGCCAACCGCTTGAAAGATGGTGAGTTGTGCGCCGGAAATTTTGGCGGCGAAGAATTTCGCGCTGGTTTCGAGAGGAACAATATTGTCCACGGCGCCGGCAACGATTTGCGTTGGAATGGAGATTTTGGCGAGCGAGGCGGGATCGAAGGCGGGGCCGAGCGCGGGGGCCATGGCGAAGATGGCGCGGATGCGCGGATCGCGATGAGATTTCGCGCCTTCGCGAAGAGCGGCTTGCACGGCGGGATCGCTTTGCGCGAGAGCGGTGGCTTTCGCCATGAGACCCGGGAATTCCGGGGGGTCGGTGCAGAGGCCATCGGCCTTCGGAGACTTGCAGAATTCCTGAATGCGAGAAAGCTCTCCAATGCCGCCGGCGATTTCAATCATTGTGAAGCCGCCAAGGGAAAAGCCGGCGGCGCCGACGCGTTTGGGGTCGATGTGCGAACCAAAGGTTGCATCGGCGAGGATTTGATCGAGCACGCCGCTTAAGTCGGCGGCGCGTTCCCACCAAATAGAAAATCCCTGAATCGTGTAATCTTCGAGCCCGTTATTGCCGGGATGATTTACAGCGGCCACGATGTAGCCATGTGAGGCAAGCGCCGCGCCGAACCACCCCATCATGGCCGACGAGCCGCCTGTGCCATGCGAGAGCAGAACCAGAGGGAATTTTTCAGGCGTGGCAATGAGCGCAGCGTCTGGCGCGGCTTTTCCGGCTTTGGCGAAGGGCGCGTCCGGAGAGCCGATCCATTGCATCTGCTCGTTCGCGGCAGGGTCGGCCGGATACCAAATTTCGGTGACGAGGGAGTGCGTTTTAGCGCCGCGCCAATCGTAAGGTTCGGGCGGAATGAATTGGCGGTGCATCACGCCGACTTTATAGATGACGGTTTTGGGAGCGGCGCGGACGGCTGGCTGAGATACCGCCGCGAGAGAAAGACAGAGGGTGAATACGATTGCGCGAGTTCGGTTCATGTAATTTCCCGGGCCATGGAATTCCAGAAATACTTTAGACGATTTGCAGTGGAAGATGCGAGTTGTTAACAGACCTGCAGGCCACTTTTCCGGTTGCAGCAGTAATCTGGACTTTGAAGCCAATAAATGGTTTTCGGAAGCATTTTGACTTTACCGGTAACCTTTAACAGACACTGGGCCTATTCGGTTTATTGAAATTCGCATCGCGCATCTTGTCAGGGCGTGCCGTGGTTCTTCGTTACTGCAAGAAGTTTGAAGTCGCTGTCGAGCAAAACCGTCGCGCGATTGGGCTCCTCCGCGCCCCTAATCTCCAGTTCCCAATTCTGGCCCACTTTCTTTACGCTGCCGAGGGAGTTGTAGAGGTAACCCTGAGCGGAAAATTCCAATCTTTTTGGCCGCGAGAAATCAGCCCCAAGCTGTTGGTATGGGTTGATCACCTCAACAAACTTCGTCGACACGCCGCCAAAAGAGTCCGCAGCCTGCCAATGCTCCGCAACGTACGACCAGGCTTCTTTTCGAGCGCGGAATTTCAGGTTGGAGTGAAACACCTCGACGCTTCCATTCCTAGACCAAAAATCTATCCATTGCCCATCTTGTAAGAGCAGCACGTGATATTGCGAGTCTTCCGGGCATGGTCCGCCCTTTGGGGGTTTCTCCATCATCGCGATGGCGTGCTCCTTATCCACAAATCCCAAGCCGGCGCGCAAAAGAAACTCTCCTGAGCCTGGCCTGTAAAGGCCCCGCACTGGCAGATAGCTGGGCTTCCCCTGCCATTCGGTCACGAGCAAGCGGTCCCACACTTCATATTTCGTGCCGTCCGCCAATGTGGCTTTGCACATGTGGTCCCAGTCGGACAGATACCGGGGTTTGGACGTTTGTGCGTTCAGCGGCACCCCCATTAGGATCAGCGCGGCCAAAGACTTCCATCGGATTTGCATCTCTCACCTCTGCTGGACGAAGTCTCACCCGAGAAGATAAACATGCGGCCTGTATGACATTAGAACGGTTGCAGTTGAATTTCTTGCGTGGCCACTGGAGCGGATTTATATGAATTCCTCAAACTGGTAAGCCTTGCCGGGACAACTGGTTTTGACCGATTTCACTTTACCGGTTTCCGCTTTTACCCATCGACAAAAAAAACCTCGTCGACAATGGAGGACTCAAGGTAAGGCTTCGAGATTTGGGTGATTTTGTCGCAAGCGTTGGTCACTAGCCGTAGTGCTACATTGGGCGTTTTGTGGTTTTGTCCGATAATGGATTGGGGAGCCTGTGCTCCTAGCCTGAACGAGGCGCGCGGCAAGTCGAGCATGCCGCTGGATGCCTCGATCAAATCATATAAAAACGCATTGCTTTAATGTATCAATACGAGCTAAAGTGTCGCCCGACGTTTACTCAATTTCTGATTGATCCGGGGATGACTACTTCGGGATTTTCTCGTTCTTTTTTTTTAAGAAAGGCGATCCATCGTGAAACGCTCTGACCGCTCGCAGGTCCTCTTCCGATACGCGAGGAGATGGAAAACTTTGACGCGCGCCGGCTACGTTCGAACGGCTGCCTCACCGCCGCTGGCCCAAGCCTTCCTGCTGCTTTTGTGGCTTGTGATGGGGGCGTTCCCGGTGTGGGCCCAAACGGGAGCGAGTCTTTCCGGCGTGGTGACGAACCAAACCGGTGCAGCCCTTCCCGATGTCGCGGTGACAATCAAGAACGTCCACACGGGTGCAACGCGCACGATCGTAACCGACGGCGAGGGGCACTTTCAGGCGTCTGGCCTGCCTCCGGGGCGCTTCGTGATTCGAGTGGCAAAACAAGGCTTCGCGGATGAAACGCGCCCGGGAATCAGCTTGGCGGTTGGCCAGGACACCACGGTCGACATTAAGATGCAGCAGAGCGCTCCCGACGCCTGCACGAGCGGCCACGAATTCGCCACCACCGATTGCGCGCTGACCTGGCACGGCATCACGCTTTACGGTGCGTATGACGTCGGCGTCGGCTGGGTCAGCCACGGCTTGCCGGAAAACGGCTATAACTATGAAGGCGAATCTCTGGTGAACCGAAACGGCCATCAATCTCGATTCATCATCGCACCGAACAACCTTCAGCAGACGGGTCTGGGTGTCAGGGGCAAGGAAGAGTTTCTGCCTGGCTGGTCCGTTGTCTTCAACGCTTCAACTGGCATCAATCCGCAGTCCGGCCTGCTCGCCAACGCGTCAGCCACCGACACCGTCAACAACGGCCTTCCCAGAGCCAGCTACTCGGAAGCCATCGACGGCGCGCGCGCGGGCCAACCCTTCAATGACGAATACTATGCCGGTGTATCGTCCGGGCAATTCGGCACGCTGACCTTCGGTCGTCAGCGCGCGCTCGGCACCGATGCGATGCTCCTTTACGATCCGGCCGGCGGCGCCTACGCCTTTTCCTACATCGGTTATAACGGCACGATGGCCGGCGGCGGCGACACCGAGGACTCCCGTTGGGACGATGCCCTCAAGTATCGCCTCGCCTATGGCCCGGTCCATTTCGGCGCGATGTATAAATTCGCCAATGGTTCTGGCGGCTGCTACTCGGCCACCGCAGGCTGGACTGCCGCCACCTGTACGCCGGTAGCGCCGCATAACGACGCCTATGGATTCGACCTCGGCGGAAACTACGGCAAGTTCTCCGCCGACATCGTCTATCAACATTACAATCAGGCCATCAGCGTATTGAACCCCTTGCTGGGGCCTCAGAGTCCGAGCGCACCATATCAGTCCACTACCGACAGCATCAATACAAACCAAATCACCGGGGTCAATCTGATCGACCCGAACAACACCGTATATGGCATCGTGACCGACAACAACGCCGTTATGGTCGCTGCCAAGTATGTGTGGGACCCGTTCAAGTTTTTTGCCGGCTACGAATACATCTGGCAGAACAACCCAAAGAACCCGTTGGGAGTTGGCGCTTCGGACCAGGGCGGTTACTTCATGAGCGGCGTCGAAGACAACAATCTTGATACCGAAAAGTTGGTGCAGATCTGGTGGACAGGTGTGAAGTACACCTACCGCAGCAAAACCGACTTCACTTTCTCCTGGTATCAGCAGCGCCAGAACGACTTCCGTAGTCCGCCGACCTGCTCGCCCACAGCCGGCTTCCGCAGTTCCTGCGCGGGCACCCTCAACGAGGTGTCATTCTATGTGGATCATCATCTCACCAAGCGATTCGACGCTTTTGCCGGAATTGCGTATTCCTACGTGAGCGGCGGTCTGGCCATCGCCATTCCTCATGGCCCCGGCGTCCCCTATAACTACAACAGCAACTTTGCTCCGACAGTCGGTGGTCGTTTCACCTTCTGATCGTTTTCGCGGCGGGCTCAGTCAAGAGCCAACAACACACAGGGTCGCTTTGACCGATGTTTCATTGGCGCGGCCGGTCTCTTTGAATTTGAAAGCAAAATTGTTCGTGTAACCGGTCATCTTCGTTTCGAGCCGATTCCCTTCTCCCGTGCCGGGGTTGATCAGGATTCATCTTCTGAAGACTGTCCGGCAGCCTGCTAATATCCTTTATGATTGGAGTGAAGTGACGATGAGTCAATCGCTCCCACATTGGCCGTCCGTGACAGAAATGCTGCCCTCGACATCTGCAAGGCGGCCTTCGGCGCGCGGTTCCTTTAGCAATTAAAGGGCTGCGGCGATGTCGTCAAGTCCGGTCAACTTTGAGGTTAGGCGGACAAGGATCGAGCATGCCTATAGAAATTGGACATGTGGAGGCGATCTTCCGGTATCCCGTGAAGTCCATGCGCGGCGAACGACTCGAGGCCGCCAACCTGGGCTGGCATGGCCTCGATGGTGACAGACGCCTAGCATTCCGGCGGATGGATGACCGTAGCGGGTTCCCGTGGCTAACAGCAAGCAAGCTTCCCGAGCTGCTCCTGTTTACTCCCGAGCGCTGTGAAGACGGTGCTCAAGGAGGCCTTCCTACGCATGTTCGCACGCCGGATGGCGAAGAGTTGCCTGTCTTCGGCGAAGAGTTGGCCACGGAGGTCGGACGTCGGTATGGAGCTCCCGTGCAGATGATGCAGCTGAAGCATGGCATCTTCGATGATGCGAGCATCTCCCTGATCGCCTCCGACACGGTGAGCGAGATCGGACGACTGGCAGGGCGGAGCCCGGACGTGCGACGATTTCGCCCGAATATTGTGGTTCGTTTACTGCAATCCGTACCCTTCCAGGAGGACGAGTGGCTGGGCGGTGTGGTCTCATTCGGCGAGGGGGACGACTCCCCGGTCATCGCCGTCACGATGCACGACGTCCGCTGCTCGATGGTGAACCTTGATCCCGACTCAGCAAGCGCCGCTCCCGAGGTGCTGAAGGCAGTTGTTCGTGCGAACCAGAACAACGCCGGAATCTACGGCATGGTCACTCGCATCGGTCGACTGGCGGTCGGGCAGACCATAACCCTCCATGCGTCTGCCAGGCACGAGTCTTGCAAACCATCATAGAAACTCTCGGTGGTTGGGTACACTTTGCACGATTTGCGTTGTACAATCCCGCTCGAAGGCGCGGGGGGTGGCGATCGATGACGAATCCTGGGCATCATTTCGTGGCGGTAATTGGGGGCGCGATTTCAGGCTCGGTGGCAACGGAGATTCTGGCGGATCACGGAATTCGAGTCGCCGTGTTCGAGCAGAACACACGGCCGTACGGCAAGATCGAAGACGGTCTGCCGCGTTGGCACGTCGAGCAGCGCAAACAGGAATACGCACGCATCGACGCGCGAATGAAGAAGCCGAATGTCTATTTCATCCCCTCTGCCAAGCTAGGCCGAGATTTTAACCTCCCCCAGCTTTTCGAGTGGGGCTTTTCGGCCGTGATTCTCGCCAATGGCGCGTGGCGCGACCGGGAATTGGGCGTGCAGGAAGCAGAGCAGTACGTCGACAAAGGCCTCGTTTACCAAAATCCTTTTATCTACTGGTACAACCACAAGAACGAGAAAGATTATGCCGGACCGCGATATGAAACGCCCGACGAAGCCGTCGTGGTGGGCGGCGGGCTGGCGTCACTTGACGTAGTCAAGGTGCTCCAGCTCGAAAACTACGAACGTGCTTTAAGGGCTCGTGGCATTCAGACCAGCATGCATGAGCTGGAAAAAAGCATTCCGGAGGTATGCAAAGCGCACGGCATCAAGCCGGAAGAGTTGGGCGTAAAGGGTTGCCTCTTGATTTACCGCCGCCGCGAACAGGACATGCCGCTGGCGCAACCACCCGACAATGCGACGCCCGAGCAGATCGCCAAAACGGAAATGGTTCGGCAGAAAATGCTGCGCCTGGCACGCGACAAATTCCTGTTTCGATTCCAAGATCGCAGGCTGACGACCGGGATCATCGTGCAAAATGGACGGCTCGCAGGGCTAAAGGTGGTTGAAACAAAAATCGAGGGCCGCAAAGCTGAACCGATCCCCGGCTCGGAACAGGAACTTCGCGCGCCGCTGGTCATTTCTTCGATCGGCTCGGTGCCGGAGAAACTTTCTGGGATCAACATGAATGGTGAGTACTACACATTTACGGGCAATGATCTGCCGCGGTACACCCCCATGGACCGCGTATTCGGGGTCGGAAACGTCGTCACCGGACAGGGGAACATCCGAGTGTCGCTGGTGCATAGCCAGAAAGTGACCAAGCGCGTGGTGGGTTGCATGAAGGGCGACGATGGAAACGCTGGCGCTGGAGCCAGCAGTGCGGAACTGCAAGTCGCGAGTGCCATGGACGCGATTGGGAAGCAGATGGAAGTGATCCCACCACTTTCAGACGGCCAGATGGCGGAGGTGGAGCGCCAAGTTCATGCCCTTCAGCAAAAAGCGGGCTTCACTTCCGACTACGACTCCTGGATTGCCAAGGTGACTCCGCCCGATCTCGAATAGATCGTATTCCTTGCAATTCGGATGCGTTTGCGAATTCCAGACCTCATCCAAACTTCGGGACCAGTAGTCCATCAATTGTAGAGAGATTTGAACTCGCACACGCAAAACCGGCGTGCGCGGCACCCAGCAGATGGAATTCAGCGGTGCAGCGTAATCCCACGCCCCAACACGAAGATGAAAACGAGCGACAAGGTCACAGCGACGATGATCCACGTATAGTTCCTATCAATGCCATCGGATGATCGCTCGGGTACGGTTCCTTTCGGAATGTAGTACATCAACCACAGAAGCCCGGAGTGCGCGCCCGCCGCTCCTGGCAGAGCGGATTGCCACATCAGCTGGATTCCAATCGGATTCAAGAGTCCAGCGGCGCACAAAAGGAGAACGGCGGAAAAGTAAGGAAGGAACGTGAGATTTCGCAGCCGACGCAGGTCGTTCCTCGGAACTCCGACGTAGCGCACCAGCCCGGTGCCCACGATGAATACGGCGCTGTAGTAGGAGGCTATTCCGCCGACGACGAGGAGTGACCGCCACAACCAGTGCGGATGCAAGCCGGCAATAACGAGGGCCCAGTCACCGAAATTGGTGACGCCGGAGAAGAAGAAATACCCGGTCCCGGCTAAGAGGTTGAACGCAAGACTTATGAGCAGAAAAAAGCGCCATCGAACCGTTGCGCTCAGAGCGCTGCGCAGTGCAATCCAAAAAACCAAGGCGGCCGCCAGGTTCGCCAGCGTCCCGCCCGCTTCAACAAGTTTCGACTCGAAGTCGCTGGACCATGCGACGGTTGTCAACACACCTGATTGTGCGCCGGTGAGCAGAGCCGTTGCAGCGTGGCCCAACCCTTCGTGCAGGACATTGGCAAGCATCTCAGCCAGGAAGCTGATGGAACAGACCGTTAGTGCGTCGTCGTTGATCTGCAGCGACGCTGCACTAACCGTGGCAGCCACGTCTCCTCCTGTCGGTGATCGCATATCCAGCTTGCTCAGGATACCGCTAGCGAGCGGCCGGCTGAGTCTGTTGGCTCTCCCGTAGTTCGACGCTTCGCCCGACGAAGGCAAAAAGCAGCAGAACCGCAGCCGTCAGCCAAGCACCCAGGCTGAAGACAGATTGCATATACAGGCCGATGGTTAGACCGGCTCCAATCAGCAGTGCTGCCAGAACACCAAATTGCGGCATTCCATACGAGAAGATGAACGGGAAATAGTGCGTGCCAAGCGCGATCATGAAGGCGGGGTAGAACCAGTTCAGATGATAAGCGGTGGCAGCAGCTACGAGTGGGAGATTAAACGGAAGCGTAAACGCGATCTGCATTCCCAGAGCATTCATCGGATGCCCTTTGGGCAAGGAGGCGGGTCGGCCCATCAATCGCAGAAGCAATTGCGTCAGCGGAAAGATGAAGAAGCCGCCTACGACCAACGCGATGATCGCTGACTTAGGTGACTGCCAAGTGGCCAGGGCGGCTGAAAGCAGCCAGACTAGGCCCGAGACCAACTGGCCAGCAAAGCCGCCCAAGAAAACGCTTCGGACATCCCGTTGGGCATCACTGATTTGCACGGAGGTTCCTTTCCGAGATCAAGACTCGCGCGAGACTGTATCAAGAACTACGAAGCTGTGGGCAAATCCTATCACTAGTCCAAGGATAATTCGGCCAAAGGGCTGGCCTGCGATGGAGAATTCCGAGGCGGTTGGTGAAGATCCAACCGTGATTGCGGTGAGATCCAGGCCCACACGAAAAACCGGCTAATGCGCCAACCGCCGCCTCACGCTCGCGATTAGCTGGCAGGGGGCGTTCTGCCCGCCCCTGTCCTTCCGGTCAGTTTCCCCCAGGCACGAAGAGTCGCTATCTCCATCGCGGGGCCGCCTAGTAAATGGCAATATCGGAGCAATATCTCCGGGTCAGTTGGCCTCCCTTCTGTTTCAGAAATGGCCCCAGATTGCTTCTTCATGCACATGCCGAGCGGAGGGAAGATGACTGACCAAATTGGAAGAAGAGGACACGGAAGTGTCTCACTCATTGAAATACTAAGCGTTGCTGCGGTGCTGTTGATCCTGGTCATGATCGCCATTCCGATTCCTTATACGGGTCAGAACCACGGGTTTCCGGCTTTGCAGACGGCTTTGGGCCGACGATATGTTGCGGCCGATTCGAGGAGGGGCGACACGTTGAAGAGCCGCGGAGGGGGAAACGCGGGTTCGGTTGGTTACGCGTCCCAGGGATCGCCTTTCGAGGTGAGAACCGTGGGGCAACGCGAATTCTGTCCCGACATGCCAGGCGTAGTTCGATTCAGCGCCAACGGCGGGCGCTGCAAAACCAGAACACTCGCCAGGAATCCCCAGCCGCCTCGCGGGCAACTGAAGCCCTGACAACCTGGCCTCCTTTAGGCGGTACGGGCCTGCCACCTTTGTACTGATTAATTCAAGCGGCTTGTCACTCGACCGCAGCGCTGGTCTGCTCCTTCCATCGCTGAATGTTCACGCCCATCACGAGGAGCCACAAGCAAAGCGAAAGTTCCGCGAGGAAGCCGAGGACCTTAAGGTAGGCTGACAGATGGTTTGCGAGCGGTGACAGAAAGATCAGCCAACCCAGGCCGGCAAGCATCATCAGCGCACCCAGAATTCGAGGCAGGAAGTTGGACCTAAAAATGAGGAAGCCGAGCAGGAGGCAATAGGGCCCGAAAAATACCAAGGAGTTGATTTTGTGGGGAGGGAGATGAAAGAGGCCACGAACATCATTGGCGCATCCGAGGAGGCCGAAGAGCGCCGCGAGCAAAGAGAGACTCTTGTTCACAGGCTTGAATAAGAAGAAGAATAGCAGCGTCAGAGCGATATAGAACGCGTGGGAGACGAGGTTAACGGCGTCATACAAAACAAGCCGGCCCTGGCCAACGAAGACCTCGCCGGATATTGCCGTCAGAAAGTAAAGTAAATAAACGACACCGGTAGTCCTGGCGCGGGGACCTGGCGACGCTTCTGCAATGCGCTCCATGATTTCGCGGCCTCGAGGAGGAACTACTTAAGAGTTATGTTATATCACCGATACCCCGGAAGCTGCGGTCCTGCGCCCGGAGCGCGGTTAGGCGGTATGGGCTGCCGCTTGGCCTTCGACCAGATTGGTTACGACCTCGATGTTCCCGTGAGTGGCTTTGGAATAGGGGCATGTCTTGTGCCCGGCATCAATCAGAGCCTGGGCGACTTCACGGTCTAGACCCGGCAGACTGACGTTGAGGCGAGCTTTGAGGAAGAAGTCGGCGCCGGTTAGGCACAAGTCGACTTCGGCGTCGACGGCAGCGTCCTGCGGGAGAGTGACGTGCAATTTGTTGGCGGCAATGGCCATCGCACTGAGGAAGCAGGCGGACCAGCCGGCGGCGAGTAGCTGCTCGGGATTGGTGCCGTCGCCGGGCTTCCCCGGAACGGAAAACTTAATGTCCAGGTGGCCGTCTGAGCTGCGAGATGCGCCGCCGTCGCGGCCGCCCGTGGTGTGGTCTTTGGCAGTGTAGACAACTTTTTCTGCGGACATGGTGTGCTCTCTTTCGGATGCGAATTGCTTCTTTTGACTCTCCTGCTGGTGGGTTGGATGATTGGGCGCGGGAATGGGGATACGGGAAAATTGAGGGGAGTAGGACGAGCTCGCGGCTAACAGCTAACTTAATCGGAGCTTGCGGGAGTTAGCTGGATGGGCTTGCCTTTGTAGGCGCTTGCGAAGCGGACACGGATTAGCCAAAAGATCAGCAGGACCAGCGGAAGCAGAGTGAGGATTAGGTAGAGGGCTGTGCTAAATAGGGCAACTGGGAGATGCTGGCCGAGGCCGACTCTTGAGAGCAATCTTAGCGGGCGGTTCGAGGGTCCCAGGAAAAAGGAGCCGGACGCGATGAAGAGGCCGAAGCACATGCGCCAGAGATGACGGGCAATGCGCTTCGCACCAAAAAGACCGCCGCGCAGGAGCATGCGAACGTCGCCCGCGGCGGCCAGCAGCATCACCGAACCCATGAAGAAGGACATTCCGACCGGGACTCCGTCTTGTGAGTTCGCTCCTCTGCGCACGACTTGAATAGCATTCATCCAGGTGAGGATGCCGAGCGCCAAGGGAATCAGGAACGCAACCCAATCCCAACGGCTGGTTTCACCGTCTCTGCGCCTGGCGGTGAGCCATGCTGTTCCGATCAGATAGAAGGTTAGAATGCCGCCGCCGACGTTGTTTGGCTGATGCTTCACGAAGGCAAGGTAGGTCGCGCCGACGGCCATGGTGAGCATGGAGCCGACAAAGACCCTTCCGGCTAGCACATGGCGGGGGGAACCTTTGCGGAAAGTCATGGCAGCGGTTCCGGATAGCAGGCCTAAGGTTCCAGCGCAGATATGAACAAACAGTATGGGCGAATAGGACATTGCCTTCTTACGGATATAGACGGGGGCCGGGCCCAAGTATTTCAGCGGGCGTAGTTCTAGTGAAGTCTAAAGTCGCACAAGCAAGGCGGCGTGCGGCACGGGCGAGCTCACGACTTTCCAGCATGGTCTCCATATTCCCAGTCATAGGGCACACCGGTATCGCCGAGTATAAACCTGACGAGCTCGGGGAAGCCCGCCTCAGAGCGAACATCGTTCGAGAGGAAGACGACGCAACGCTGAGCTGGCTCGATGCAGACCATGGTGTTGGCGGTTTGGCCGTCGTGGCCGCCTTTGTAGAAACCGTGGCCCTGTGGGCCGTCAAAGACGACGAGGCCCAAGGCCGCATACAAATCCTTGCGCTGCTCACTCACCGGCAAATCGGGTAGGAACGTGGGAAACTGATGGGCTGTAGTGAGATGCAACAGCGGCTTGGTCATCTCAGCGCGTGAGGACGCACTCAGGCCGTCACCACGTACCAGTGCGGCGAGGAATTTGGGCAAGTCGGAAATGGTGGTGTCCATCGAGCCCGCAACGCGCACCTTTTTGCGACGGTCATGTTGCTGCGACTGACCCTGGTCGTTCCAGCCGTCGGCGAGATTGCCGGCGAAAGCGTCTCGCCAGACGAGGCTAGTGCGGGTCATCCCTAGACGGAGGAAAATGGCGTTGGTGAGATCGCCGACGTCGAGTCCCAACCCTTGCGCCTTTCGGCCGTGTTCGATGACGAATTGCAGCAGGATGAAGCCTTCGCCCGAATAGCTGTAGCGGGCGCCAGGTTCGAAGTGGATGTGCAGCTTCTGATCGGGTTCGATGAACCAGAAGTTGTTGAAGCCGGTCGAATGTGTCAGGCACATACGCGGCGTGATCTTTTGCCAGCGAGAGTCGTCGGCTAGATCCTTGTACGGCCCGTGCTTGTCTGGGAACACCGGATCTGGGCCATAGCTCGGGAGCGGATCGTCGAGATCGTCCTTGATGGGTGTGTCGAGGTTGAGTTTGCCCTGATCGACTAGTTGCATCACCGTATATGCAAACGCCGTCTTGGTGAGCGACGCGCCGTACATAACAGTATCTGTGGTCAGCGGATCACCCTTGGCGTTGCGAATGCCGTAGGCGTGAACATAGCCGACATTGCCATGGTCGATGACCGCAACGGCTATGCCATTGGAGTGGGTGCGGGACATGATCCTGCTCACTTCGGCGTCGATCGCAGCTCCGTTGGGTATGGTTTGTGCGACAGCAAGGACGGGAAGGCAGAGGCCAGCAAGTAGCGGAGCGAACAGCGGAAGAGCCGTTTTCAGCGTTCTCAAGGTGAGTCCTCTCCGGACCGCATGTTGACGGATGATAATTGTAAGTAGATGCGCGCTCTAAAGCCGGAATAGAGTTACGCACAAGACTCCCGGACAATCCGTCCATTTTTGGACACTCGCAAGCCTGGGGTGGGCGACTGCAAGCATTGAACGGAGAAGCTAAGTCTTGGGAAGTGGGTAACCTGGGCACGCTCCGCCACTCTAAACCCTCCCGGCAAACGCCCTGTCTGGGCCGTCCGCCGCGCGCGTGTGATACCCGGCCCGCGGTTAGCCAGTATGGGCCCGCTTTGCGACCTTATTAATTTAGCCCCGCTTGTGAGGCTTGCACAGCGCAGCCATTTCCCGCACCGCATGTGCCGAAACCCAAGCCCAGCGGTGTGAAGTACACCTGCGAACCACCCGCAAGCGTTCCGGTCGGCACAATGTTGTCCACGATGATCCCGCTGGTGCCAGTCGTCACAGCGAGCACGAAATTGTCCGGTGGCCCCACGTTGACCCAATTGGCCGTGTTATCTGAGGCGGTTCCTCCAATGGCGAGACTCCAACTCGGCTGGCCAGCCCCAGACGTAGCACCCGCATCTTGCTGCACCTCAACGTTGCCGTGAGTGTCGAGGACGGTGGATCCAACGGAATAACCCGTACCCCCCTTCCAGGTACCGTACACCGTGGTGCCGAGGGCTTCCTTACATCTCCACGTGACCGTGCCGTCGGGCGTAATATTGCCCGGCGAAGACCAGCCTGGAGTGCCGCTCCCAGACGTGCCCGGGGTAGTCACAACTTGAATATTCAAAAGCTTGTCGGTTATTTCCTCGCCTAGAACGTAGCTGGTGAGCGGCTGCCACGAGTTAACTGGCATGTCGTAGAGGCAGCCTGTGCTGCAGGTACCCGATCCGGTCCCGCTTGTGCTAACAAAGATTTTGTCTGTCCCGAGCGCTCCGCCCACGTTGGGATTGAAAATCTCGGTAACCGCCGAGCAGGGTGCATTGGCTGCCAACCCAGCGATGCCGGAAAGTTGGGGGCCCGCAACGGAAGTAGTGCTCATCGTGCCGGCCGTGACGGGAATTTGGTAAAGGATTCCAGTGCCGAGACTATTTCCGCAGACGTAAAGGTTTCCAGTGGAATTCGAAGAGGTGTAGTAATTATTGTCGAAATTCCCCGCATTGAGGGTGTAAGTGGACGAATTGCTGCCTCTCTGGACAGTGGCTTCGACGGAGGTTGCAAAACTTGAAGAGGCCGTAAACTGATAGACGCCACTGCAAGGGCCTCCGCCTGAACACGTAAGGCCTGGGCTGTTGTCGACGCCGAGAAAAACGTAAACCTTCCCGGCGGTGGAATCCAGGATGGGGCCGGAGGCGATGCCATTTCCTTTTCCCAAGGCGGCGCTGGTCGCGGCTATGGCGCCAGTCGATGCAGTGACGGCATAGAGCTTGCTGCCTGTAGAGCCATTCCAACCGGTACCGACGAACACTCTTCCGGTAACAGAGTCATAGACGGGGCTGCTCAGTTGTAAACCACTCGCCAGCGAGACAGGCCATCCGCTAGCGACCTCCGCTGGCGTTCCGGAAGTAAACACGGGTTGGAATTTGTGGAGCGAGCCATTGTTGTCGCCGACGTAGAGGGCATCGTTGAAGTAGTCGTAGAACGGTGAAGAATTGGTATCGTTGGCTCCCCCACTAAAGGCCAGCGTTGTCATGCAGGGTGTCGTGCAGCTGGGATAGGCGCTGGCGGCCACGATGTTAATGGAATCCGGAGTCGTGCTTGTGGCCCCGTCTGCAGTCGGTTTCCACTTCAGCAGAACGAGATTCGCATGAGTAGAAGTAGTCGGCGTCTGAACAAAAGCCACTTGGGAGCCGTCCAAGGAGAGCGTCACTGAGGTAACTACTGAGCCTCCCGTGTTGTAGGCCCAATAGGTTGTGGGCACCATACCGCTGCCGCTGCATCCGCTATAGAGGTTGTCGTAGGCCACGATACTCGCCTGGGAGCTCGTGGCGACGCTGGTGTTGAAGACGACGAAATCAGGCTGCGCCGCGGTGGCGCAGTTTGCCGAGGTGATATCAAACGAGAATTTAGCCGGAAAGTTGCCCGCGCCAAGGGTAGCATTTGGCCCCAAGGAAATGCTCCAGTCGCGCTTCAATGGATTCCGAGGTGCTGGCTTGCGGGGTATCCAACGTAACCAACCGAACCAGTCTCCATCAGGCAATTGGAACTTGTCGTCGGGTTCCCGAGAATCCTCTCGAGAGGATTCCTCTGCCGGAATCGTCTGACGAACGTTGCGCCGGTACCACTGCTGCCAAAACCTGGCATCCTGCTTGACGCGCAAGGACTGTTCCAACGTCGTGGGATTCGAAAATACGACGTGGCGGTGGCTCCAATCTTGAGGCAGGGAGATCCTGGAGTGAGAGGGGGCAGGTTCTTGGCCCCATAGAAGGAAAGCCAAGCTAATCATGCCAACGAGACCGACACCAGACGCCACCACGCGTGAGAAATTAAGCTGCATGCTTGCGCTCCCAAGTTCAGCGCCTAGTCTACTTCGGATGTTTTTGCAGTGAAGTGAACAGTCCTCGCCTTACTGGAGAAGTGTGCTCAACTGATACTCCCTGCTGTTTCTTGAAAAGATTAGTGTGGCGCGATTTGTCCTGCGACCACTTGGGCAAAATGCGAGGGTGTCGAGCTATCGTCGGGTACGAACGCCGTGGAGTAAATCAAGAGCGTGACGGCAATCACGTGATCGGTTTGGGGTTGGTCGCGGGCTTGACCGTGAAGTCGGCGGTCCGCGTTACGGTTTGATTGGTTAGTAGGTCGAGGGCGTAGATTTCTAGGGTGTAGTGACCTGGCTCGAGGGAGGAGAGAGGGAGGTTGCGCTCCAGGGTGATCTGTTCGCGGGATCGCTGGAGCTGGTCGGAGGATTCGTCTTGTTTCCAAACCTGTTGGTGGTCTTTTAGGATGCGATAGGCGACGGAGACGTTTGTTTTGTGGGAATCCGGGTCGAGCTTGAGGTTGTAGAGCTGGAGGAAGATACCCATTTTATCAGTGGGGGAGAATTCGGGGTTGATGCGTGGGCGGACTTTGTAATTGCCGAGGACGAAGGGGCCCTGGCCGATTTGGGTGGTGGCGACGGATCGGATTTGGTCGGCGAGGATGAGGGTGCTGGCGTCGAGGGCGTCCTCTTCGTAGAGCGGGACGCGGAGGGCGGCGTCGATGGTGCCGACATTGCCGGATTGGGTGTCTTTGAGGACGACGTCGAGGCGATAGAGGCCGGAGCGGAGGGGGACGGGCTTTTGGTAGATGGAGGAGAGATTGACGGAGGACTGGAAGAGAGAGTCGGGAAAATCGCGGGAGACGACGTCTTCGAAAGTTTGCACAACGCGGCCGCTGAGCGTGGTGATGCGGCCGTAGAGATTTAGCGTGGCGGATTGGACGCCGTCTTTGCCTTTGAAACTCAGGTCGCGATTGGCTACCTGAAGGGTGATGGGAACGAGGACGGAATCGTGGGTGACGCGGAGGAAGTCGAAGCGATATTCCATGTGAATTTGGTTGCGGAGAATTTGGACGGTGACCATAGCAGCGAGATCTTTGAAATGTTCGGGCGGGCTCTGGACTTTGAAGTAGGTATCGAGATTCGCGAATCCATCGATCCCGGTACCTCCGATCGGTACGGGGAGCGTGGTGCCGTTGGTGTTGGAGAAGCGCTGGGCTTTGGTGGAAAGGCCGAGAAGTTCCGCGGTGCTAAGGCCCGCGCCGGGAACTTTGGCGAGGGCGTCGACTTCGCCCGGATCCATGGTGAGGTGGTATTCGCCGGTCCCGGTGGGATCGGCGAACCAGAGTTCGATGTTGTCGCCGATGCCTTCGAGATGGCGATAGCGCCAGATATCGAAGGCATAGACAGTGGTCGAGCCGCCACCCTGCTCGGGTGGACGTTCGTACGTGCTGCCAGCGGCGTGGGAGTCGATTTCGTCGGGCGGGCCCCAGAGGATGTAGATGTGGCCGCGATCGGTTTTCCAGCCAGGGACGCCAGAGGAAAAGCGTTCGTTGGCGTAGGCGATGCGGCGGTAGTGTTCTTCGCGGTAGGCGTTTTCGGGAGAGTCGGGATCGGGATTGCGCTTGCGCCAAAAATCCTCGATGAATTGTTCGCGCTCTTCGTTGGTGGTGAGGCGGAGGAAGGCTTCACGTTCCTCCTTGGTGATGATGTAAACCACTTCCTCGTTGACCCAAGTGGTGTAGGGAGCGCTCTCTTTGGCTAATTTGCGGGCTCGCTCTTTTCGGGCATTTGCGCTTTGCGGTTTGGCCGGGGCGTTCTGGTTTTGCGCGGGCTGTTGATCCTGTGCTGCGGCAGAGTTTGCCGTGAGAAGAAACCCAAACGAGAGAAGCCCGGGAAGAATGGTCCAGCATGCGCGTCGCATAAGGACACCTCGCTTGCAGAGCGTTCTAGGGGTGGCGACGCACCGATCGCGCAGTTCCCTGGCCCGAATCCACCTTGTACAAACCCGAGGGACGGCAGTTATGGACTCAGAATCAAAGAGGTGCGATCGGGTTGCCTAGCTTTGCGGCAGTGAGGAGGGCGAGTCAATTTTGAGTTCGACGCGACACGCTTCCACTAAATTCAAAACAGAGTAGGCAGACATGGAGCAAACGCCCGCCGAGCGGCTTTGCTTAAGGTACGCACCACTCCGTACCCATTGACACGCGGTCCTATCCAGCATACCGTTCGCGGCCAATGAGAAACTTGAGTTGGGGACGATGAAGTACAAACTTTTGGCGGCGCTGGCTGTTGCGGCCACAGTGGCGATCGTTGTGTCGTTGCTGGATGGATGGGGCGTGGTGTCGCTGCCTAGGCTAGTGCCGGTGATTTTGCGTTGGGTGGCGATTGCGTTGCTTGCTTGGTATGCGGGGGCGAGGCGGTCGCTGACGGCTTGGATTCTCGTGGGTCTGGCGGCGGGGGCGGAGCTGGGGCACGACTGGCCATCCGTGGCGGAGAAAGTGCAGTTTTTGGGGACGATTTTCTTGCGCTTGATCAAGGTGATTATTGCGCCGCTGCTTTTTGGGACGCTGGTGGTGGGGATTGCGGGGCATGCGGATTTGAAGAAAGTGGGCCGGCTGGGGATCAAGTCGCTCATTTATTTTGAAATTGTTTCAGTGATTACGCTGGTGATTGGCTTTGCGGCGATCAATATCAGCCGCGCCGGCGAGGGTGTGCATTTGCCGCCGGTGGCGGGATCGGCACCGCTGACTGCCGTGCCGCATTCGGCGGCACAACTCATTACGGATATTTTCCCGGAGAACATTGCGAAGTCCGTAGCTGAAGGGCAAGTTTTGCAAGTAGTGGTATTCAGCCTTTTGTTTGCGATGGCTTTGGCCTTGGTGCCGGAGGCGAAGCGGCGGCCAATGCTCGTGTTTGCGGAGAGTCTTTCGGAGACGATGTTCAAGTTTACGAATCTGGTGATGTACGCGGCGCCGATCGGAGTGTTTGGTGCGATTGCTTACACGGTGGGACATTTGGGACTGGGAGTGCTTTTGCCTCTTTTGAAATTGCTCGCCACGATGTACGTGGCACTTTTCGTTTTTATCTTGGGGGTTTTGTTGCCGATTGCTTTGCTGGTGAAGACGCCGTTGAAGGAATTTTTGCGGGCGGTTACGGAGCCAGTGACGATTGCCTTTGCGACGGCGAGCTCGGAGGCAGCTTTGCCGCGCGCGATGGAAGAGATGGAAGCGTTTGGGGTGCGGCGCGAAACGGTGGCGTTTGTGCTGCCCACTGGCTACAGCTTCAATCTCGGCGGATCAAGTCTCTATCAAGCGCTGGCGCTGATCTTCGTGGCGCAGGCGGCGGGGATTCATCTGACGATTGGACAGCAGACCGTGATGATGCTGACTTTGTTGATCAGCAGCAAAGGGACGGCTGGCGTGGCGCGGGCGTCGCTGGTGATCGTTCTGGCTGCCGCGGCTTCGTTTCATCTGCCTACGGAACCGTTGTTTTTGTTGTTTGGGATCGACCAGTTGATGGATATGGGGCGGACTGCGGTGAACGTGCTCGGCAACTGCCTGGCCTGCGTCGTGGTTGCGCGATGGGAAGGCGAATTTCGAACAGAAGAGGTTCGCTGAGGAAATGGGCTGTGGCCCATAAGGAAGACTAGGACGGGCACGGGGTGCCGTTCCCTTTCGGGATGTTTGCCGGTGGCTACATTTCGCGATAGTTCAGGAGAAGAAGACCGATAAGAACGAAACATGTGGGCCAAAGCCAGGCCATCTTGTCTCGCGTTTTATTTTCCGCAGGCAAACGAAGCTCGAGCCAGCGGGACCAGCCTGCCACGATGCCCAGGACCGCCAGAGGGGCATGACTCAACTCGGCCAGGACTTCTTCTTTTATGTTGCCGAGGCTGTGGGAATGAGTGAGAAGGAGAGCGCTGGCAACGGCAACGAGCGCAGGGAAAACTAGGCGAGCGCTTTGGGTGGAGACGCGGGCGGTTTGCACGCGCCATTCGAAGATGGCGAGAGCGATGACGAGCAGCACGAAGATGCGGTGAAGCAAGACTTCTGGATCCTGAAGAGTGACCCAAAATCCATTGGGACCGAGAGGCCAAGTCTCAGGATCGCTTCGCAAAAAAAGGAATGCCGAGAGAGCGAGAAAGATGAGAGGCCAGTTTCGGGCCCACTGGGAGTGCTGCGCTTGCGCGAGAAAGGCAAGGAGTCCGATGGCCAGGACGATCAGGCCCGCCCAGTGATGGTTGTACTCCGACCAGGATTTTTCCGCAGGCGTGTTGGGGCGCATGCCGGCTTGGCCGGGGACGAAGGAGGCGGAAGAGAGCGTGCCGGCGTCAAAAGACTTCACCTCGGCGGCGTAAACGTCTTCGGGGAGGTCGTCGAGGCCCGGGCTTGCGAAGCGAGGAATGCTCGGGGCCAAGCGAGCAACTATTGCCTGGGCTGAGACGCGGTCTGCTTTTAGATCCACGGCAGGCGGAAGAGAGGTTAGCGAAGCGGCGGTGAGAATGACGGTGATGCCAATGCCGATCTCCGCTTCGCCAAAGCGTTTTAGGCTGGCGATGACGGACCCGCCGGAGGGTGAACGCGCGATTTGAAAGTTAAGGGCGCCGAGGAGGAGGAGCGTGCCAAAGAGGACGGCTTTTGTGGCCACCATGATGCCGTAGGAGGTGCCGTAGATGGCGTCGACGGAGCCGACGTAGGCAAATCCGAGGGTGAATCCCGCGGCGGCGAGGACAGCGACACTGATCAAGGCGAGTTTTGAAAAGCGGGCGATGAGCTGGCGCGCGAACTCGTTATCAGGGGAGCGGGGGATGGCGATAAGAAGATAGAACAGACCGCCAAGCCAGGTGGCCGTGGCGCCTTGATGAAGCGCCGTGACGATGGCGAGCGGGAAACGGTATTCGAGACGAGCCATGGCGTGGCTCGTCATCACGGAGGAAGTGAGTATGAGTGCGGCGGGCAGAAGCAGGAACGCGTAACTTTTTGGAGACGGCGCGCGGGCGATACCGACGATGGTAAACGCCGAGACGATGGCGAGAATACCAGCGAGGACGAAATTGGCACCGCTGATATCGCCGATGGTCATATCCGCGGACTGCATCAGGATCAAAGAGCTCGCCAAGATGTAAGCCAACTGCATGCCGGCTAATGCTAGGGAAGCGCGGCGAATCCAGCGAAGACAGGCGTTGTTGATGTCATCGAATTGCGAGTTTGCACTGCGCGCCACGAAGTTCAGAAAAACGATGCCGCCAATCGTAAGGGATTCAAAGGTTAGCGTGCCGCCGCGGAACAGGACAGAGAGGAAGCCGAAGATTTGGAGAAGGCGGGCCATAGATGGAGGTCAGGGCTGCGTGACTTGGAAGGGGATTTCGCCGCGGGTGATGTGCCCGTCGGAAGCAAGGACCTGCCAGCGGATACGGTATTCGCCTGGGTTTAGAGCTTGGGCTTGCGAGGTCAGAGTGTCGGCGGCGGCGGCGTCTTTACTGATCGCCAGAAGCTGCGTGGAAGCGTCCGGCTTGACCAGCGTGAGGCGGGAACGAGTCGCGTCGATACGCACATTGAAGCGCAGCTTGATGGGGACGCTGGGACCGGCGACGGCGGCGTTGGCCGCTGGACTGGATTCCAAAAGGATGGCATGCGCGATGGCCGAATGGGCCATCGGGAACATGGCAGGGCCGGCAAACAACCATACCGCGAGAAGAACTCTGTGACCTGAGCGCATCGCTCTCCGCTTCGCACGAAAAACCGGCTCGCGACGAAGTCTCCGTTGAAGAACAACGACAAAAAACTTGGGACTGAAGAACTATGTTAGGGCAATCCGCGCAGGCTGCCAAGCCGTAAGAGCGTTTCGTGTCCGCGACACGCTGGCGATCAAGACAAGGATCGCGGATGGAGAGAATCGCGGCAAACGCGCTTTTCCTGTTGACATGCCACAGGAGGGTTAGGATACTCCTGTGGATGAACCACAGGAAGATACGCAGGTGAAGGAAATGTTTGTCTGGCTCAGGGTGCTGGGTGCGCGGATTCGCGGATGGGTCTCCATGCCACGCGTGGACGAAGATTTCTCACTGGAGCTTGCGGAGCATCTGGAGATGCTCACACAAGAGAATATTTCGCGTGGCATGACGATCGAAGAAGCGCGGCGGACGGCGCGCATCAGGCTTGGCAGTATTACGCAGCTTCGCGAGACGCATCGCGAGCTTCATGGATGGACTGCGGCGGAGACTTTCTTCCAGGACGTGCGCTACTCGCTGCGAACCTTGCGGAAGAGTCCGGGGTTCACGATCGTATGCGTTTTGACCCTGGGGCTCGGCGTGGGAGCGAGCACAGCGATTTTCAGCGTCGTCAACGGCGTTTTACTACGACCGCTTCCCTATCCGAATCATGAGCGGCTTCTGCATATTGAAGAGGTGCATCCGGGGAGCAGCGGTGCAAGTTTTACGTATGCGAATTTTATCGATCTCGAACGCAGGGCGAAATCGATCGAGAATATTTCCGCTTTCCGGCCGTGGAGTTTTAATTTGACGGGAGACGGCGAGCCGGAACAAGTGGCAGGAGCGCTGGTATCGGGAGATTTTTTTTCTGCGCTTGGCAGCAAGCCGTTGCTTGGAAGAATGATCAGCGCGGAGGACGACGCGGTGGGCGCTGACAATCGCGTGGTGGTCGTCAGCTACGCGCTGTGGCAGAGCCGGTTCGGCGCGGATCTCGGAATTGTGAGCAAGACGCTGCGTGTTAGCGCGGAGGATTACCGCGTCATCGGAGTGATGCCGCGCGGGTTCGATTATCCGGAGAAATCGGAAGTGTGGTGTCCGCTGGTGCCGGGCGGAGAGCTTCATGACAACCGGCGCGCGCATCTGCTGACGGTGATTGCTGATCTCCGGAGCGACCAGACGATGGGGAACGCGCAAGCGGAGATGCCGGCTATCGCGGACCAGATTGAAAAACAGAATCCCGGCGTCGATCCAGATATGACGGCCGCTGCCGTTTCGCTGAAGAAAAGCATGGTGGCGCCCGTCGAGCCGGCGCTGCTGATTTTGATTTTCGCGGTGGGGCTACTTCTGCTGATAGCGTGCGTGAATTTGGCGAATGTGTTGCTCGCGCGGGCAGCAGCGCGTCAAAAGGAGTTCGCAATACGAGTGGCGGTGGGCGCGGGTAGAACGCGGCTCGCACGGCAGTTGCTCACGGAGAGCTTCGTGCTGGCGTTTCTTGGAGCAGGGTTGGGTCTCGTCGCTGCGACGTGGAGTTTGCAATTCATGGCGAGCTTGAGTGGAAAAGACATACCGAGGTTCGGAGAGATTAGCATTGATTGGCGAGTGCTGGGATTTTCGCTGCTGGTTTCCTTGTTGACGGGACTGCTCTTCGGGCTTGCTCCGGCGCTGTCGGCCACGAAAACGGATTTGAACCTTTCGCTGAAAGAAGGAGCGGCGGCTTCGACCGGCGGAACGCGGCGTGGGTCAAGGCAAGCTTTGGTTGTCCCGCAGTTCGCGCTGGCCGTGGTGCTTTTGGTGGGGGCGGGGCTGCTTGGAAACAGTTTTTTGCGCTTGTTGCGCGTGAATCCCGGCTTCCACGAGAAAGGAGTTCTTACTTTGGGGCTTTTTCTCTCCCCCATCGAATATCCCGAGGGGGACGTTAAGGGCGCTTTGATTCTGCAGCAGATGGTCGAAAACGTTCGAAATATTCCCGGCGTGCGCTCGGCTGGCCTGGTAAGCGCGCTGCCGATCACGGGAGGCCCGGACACAGACTTTGTGATTGAGGGACGGCCCGTGCCGGAAGCAAAGGATGAGCCTTCCGCTGATATTCGCGTTGTCGATTCCACTTACTTCCTGACGATGGGGATTCCGCTGCTCGCTGGCCGCGAATTTGCTGCGGATGACAATAAGTCTGGCAAGCGTGTGATGGTGATTAACCAAACGATGGCGCGCCAATATTGGCCTGGCGAAAACCCGATTGGGCAGCGCGTCACCATGAAAGATTGGGGCCCACCGCTGACGGGCGAGATTGTGGGAGTGCTGGGTGATGTCAAGACGAATGCGCTAGATGAACCTATAGGGCCGATGATTTACTGGCCGTACTTTCAATTCCCGCAGAACTTCAACACGATCGTGGTACGCAGCGATGGTGATCCACTTCGTTTAACCTCCGCAGCAAAGGCGGCGATTTGGGCGGTGGACAAAAGTCAGCCGATATCGAAAATCGAGACGATGGAGCAAGTTCTTTCGGAGTCTCTGGCGAGGCGGCGGCTGTACATGATTTTGCTCGGGGTCTTTGCGGGGGCGGCGCTGCTGCTTGCCGGTGTTGGAATTTATGGCGTTGTGTCTTACTCAGTGAGCCAGAGACGGCGGGAGATGGGGATTCGCATCGCGATTGGAGCAGAGCGAGGAGACGTGCTGCGGTTGGTTCTGGGACAAGGCGCAAGAGCGGCGACACTAGGAATTGCGCTTGGGATGGCAGCTGCGCTGGCACTCACACGGCTGATGGCGAGCTTGCTCTTTGGCGTGAGCGCGGCCGATCCTCTGACGTTTTTGGCCGTTGCGCTCGTGTTAACACTCGCGGCGCTGGCAGCGTCTTACATTCCGGCGCGCCGAGCGATGCGAGTAGACCCGATGGTGGTGCTGCGCCACGAATAACCCGGGGAGCTGACGCGTTTGGCCATACCGGAAACACTCTTGCAGGATGTTCACTACGCACTACGAGGACTGCGAAAAAATCCGGGATTTGCGGTTGTTTGCCTACTGACGCTGGCGCTGGGCATTGGCGCTAACACCGCGATGTTCACGGTTTTCAATGCCGTGCTGATTCGGCCGGTTCCCGGCGTCGCGAATCCGGGCGGCCTGGTCATCCTGGAGCGACTGCAGAAAAACAATCCCGATTTTTCTTTCGGCTATCCCGACTATCTTGATTACCGCGATCAAAATCAGTCCTTTTCGGGACTGGCGGCCCGATGCCGGACGGCTCTTACGTTAAGTCGTGGAACGACCGAGCGAATCACCGGCGAATTGGTTTCCGGCAACTACTTCTCGGTGCTCGGCGTGAACCCCGCACTCGGTCGATTGATTGCTCCCGAAGATGTGCTAACGGAGGATGAAGCGCCGGTCGTAGTGCTGAGCTACGTGATCTGGCAGAGAGTTTTCGGCTCGGATCCCGAAGTCGCCGGAAAAAATATTCTGCTGAATGGGCAGAGGTTTACCGTCATAGGAGTCGCGGCCAGAAAATTCGCAGGAACTACCGTTGGTTCCCCCACCGACGTCTGGCTGCCGCTGACCATGCAACTGGCGGCCATGCCGGGCATGTCTCGCGGCGTGCTGCACAATCGCAATGCGGGATGGATTGAGATTTTTGGCCGGCTGAAGCCGTATGTACGCCTCGATACGGCTCGCGGCGAACTGCAGATCATCGCAGGACGGCTCGCGGCGGCGTACCCAGCGTCAAACGAGCATCGTAGCGTGGATGTGATCCCCAGCTTTGGCATGGATCCTGACGATCGCGATGCACTTCAAAAGTTTTTTGGGCTGCTGATCGCTTCGGTGGGCATTCTTCTGCTGATCTCCTGCAGCAACGTTGCGAATCTTTTGCTATCTCGTTCGGACTCGAGGCGTAGGGAAATTGCGGTGCGGCTGGCTTTGGGAGCAAGCCGTGGGCGGCTGGTGCGGCAATTGTTGACGGAGGGATTGCTGCTCTCTTTCCTGGCGAGCGCCCTTGGACTTTTGCTGGCGCCGTGGGCGGGAAATCTGATTCTCGCTTTCCGCCAACCGCTTTACGCTCTGCATAACGTAGATACAGCACCGGATGCGCGTGTTCTGGCGTTCGCGCTTTCAGTGGCCTTGTTGACGGGAGTGTTCTTCTCACTAGCGCCCGCGCTGCAGTCTTCCAAGCCTGACCTCGTCGTCACGTTGAAGGACAACACCCCGGGAGCCGGACGGCGTTCGCGTCTGCGGAGCCTGCTGGTTGCTTCGCAGGTGGCTCTCTCACTGGTTCTTCTTATTGTGGCCGGAGTGACTGTCCGCAGAATGCAGAAGATCGTGAATCAGAACCCTGGATTTACGACGAGCCATATTCTGATGATGTCTGTTTCCCCCAGCATCCAAGGATATTCGGAAACCCGGGGAGAGCGTTTGTACGAAGAGCTGCTCGCGCGAGTCGAGGGAATCCCCGGAGTTCGGTCGGCTAGCCTCGCCGTCACCGTTCCACCGGAGGACTGGAGCACGCGGGTCTCGATTTTTTACGAAGGCCAAGTGCCGCCTCTGGATTATTTTCGCGGACATGAATTCGAGGTGGGCATTCGAGTCGACATGAATACTGTGGCCCCGAACTACTTCAAGACCATGGGGATTTCAATGCTGCGCGGCCGGGATTTTACCGAACGGGACAAGTCGGGAGCGCCGCTGGTGGCGATCGTGAGTCAGCAGCTTGCCCAGCGACTCTGGCCGGGTGAGAACGCTGTAGGCAAGCGCATTGAGTGGCCTTCATGGCAGGGAGAGCCCCGTCAGCCTCTTGAGATTATCGGAGTTTCTGCTGACGCGAGATATCGATCCCTCATGGCCGATGCCCCGCTCCTGCTTTATGTGCCTGAATTCCAGAACTACAGCGGAAGGCAGACGCTTGTTGTTCGCACCGCGGCAGATCCTGAGCAACTTCTTGGCGCAGTGCGCAGCGCGGTCGCTTCCTTGGACCAGAATTTGCCCGTCTTCGCGGTGAAAACAATGTCCGAACAGATGGGCGATTCTCTTTGGCAGCCTCGCATGGCCGCCGGAATGCTGGGAAGTTTCAGCATTTTTGCTTTAATTCTCGCTGCCGTGGGGCTTTACGCCGTGGTCTCCCAGTGGATGGGTCAACGGACTCGAGAAATTGGGATTCGCATGGCGCTCGGCGCGAAGCCGCGTGACGTGATGCGTTTGACTTTGGGTTATGGAGCCGGGCTAGCGCTCTCGGGAATCGCGGCGGGCATTCTCTTTGCTTCTCTACTTACGCGATTTGTGTCCGCCCTCCTCTTCGGTAGGAGTAGCTCAGACGTATTGACGGTGGCGGTCATCGCTGTTTTTCTCCTGCTGGTGGCGCTGGCGGCGTGTTTTGTGCCCGCGCGCCGGGCGATGCTTGTGGATCCTATGGTTGCGTTGCGCCACGAGTAGACGAAGGCAAAAGGCGCTTACAAAAGCGTGCCGCAAAAATTCGCAAATACCCCTTGGTCATCTTCGAGCTTTGGCAAAGGGCAAAATCGCCATGGGAATGGGCTGCGCGAATTTTCGTTTGAGGTACCAGCACGGCATGTCGCCGTTGTGCGGAAACAATGCGTGTACACACACTCCGGTTTGCTGGGGCTGCACCGGGTCGACGCTGTATTCCGTTTTGTTTCCTTTTTCATCGATGGCGAGAATCCGCAGCGACGTGATTGTTTCAAACGGGTCGCTGGCTTTCGCATGCATCATGCGTACGCGAAGGGAAACAAAGTCGCAAATATAAACGACAGCAACGACCACGACGAGTGCAACTAGAATGCGCTTCGCGAGTATGCGTATAGGGGCCAAACGAAGATTTCCTCCCGGTAAGTAGACAATACACACGGGGTATTCGTCACCCCATTTTCATTTCGGCAAGTCTACCGAAAACAGCTATTGCTTGTCCTTGGGGACTTCGGTGGCCGGGCCGATCTTGATGGTCGATCCGAACCGCTTGTAATTTTCGTAACGCACGGTCATACGAATGCGTACGCCGCCGCTGCTGAATTGCAGAGTGTCCTCGGAGTGCGTATATGTCGGGAACCAGTAGTGGCCTTCGATATTTTCGCGGAAGGTTTCGAAACGCGGGAAGACGTTCTCCTGCCCATGCTTCTTGATGTCAGGGACGGCTTTGCCGTCAGTTTTGACAATGCCAAAGTCCGTTTGGTCAACCCAAATGCGGCCTTGGAAATATCGCTGATTTTTTTCCAGTTTTTTCGGGCCGACGTCGAACACATAAGCGTTGATTTCGTCGAGTTGCTGCTGGCCGACGTACTTGACGTCGTATTTTTGTACTTCGTCGGTGGTGAGCACGAACGGCTGGACGTGCTCGAGGTCGTCAAAATCCTGTTGTGACATTGAGATACGCTGGAGGGAAGGAGCGGGCGCGTCGGTCACATGTTCATAGCGCTTGCCGGCGGGGGTAAAGAGGATGTCGCTGGTCATGCGATACTCGCCATCGGGCTGACCGGAGTATTCGTCGATGGTTTGGATCACGAAAGTTTGCGTATAGGTGTAATTGTCGCGCTCTTTTTTGAAATCCAGCTCGCGCTCGGCGAATTTCTGAATAATTTGATCGGGAGGAACCTTGGGCGGTTCCGTGGAGAGCGCGGATTCGGTTGAGGTCTGGTGAGGCGGGGTTGCCGGCGCGGAACCTGACCGCGGCAACGGTGCGGGCGCAGGAGCGGAGTAAGTCGGAGGCGGTGGCAGCGGGCCTGTTTGCTGTGCATGAAGCGGCAGCGACAAGGAGAGCGCCGCTGAACAAGCCGCGAGCGTCAGCACAGCCTGGGAGAACATTTTGTTGGTTTGAGTCTCGATGATGTGTTGCATCCCTTTCCAATTCCTTTCGGTGCGTCCAGCGGCCTGGGAGCTGTGAACTTCAGGATAGCGCCAGGGTTGCTTCTCGTCCAGAAGGATGCGAAATCTAAATTAAGAGCCTTGCGATGGACTCGGGAGGGGTATGTTCCCGGTGGGGTGTGATAAACTTTTCTAGTGTTCCCCGGTGGGGCCGTGGCGCAGTTGGGAGCGCGCCTCGATGGCATCGAGGAGGTCGTGGGTTCGAATCCCATCGGCTCCACCAATCGATTGAAATGCATCAATCCGATGTAACTCTCCCCCCGGGGTCTCGAACCCGATGACTTTCCCTGTAAGCTAACCACTGCCAATGCAAAGCGTCACAATTCGAACCGCCGCGAATTCAGATTTTCGTTTGAAAGGACCTCTCATGTTCATGCGTCGAAAGCTGCTGACGGTTCTTTGTTCCGCGGTGATTGCAATATTATCCATTGCGCCGGCGCACGCTCAGCGCGCTGGGGGCGTGAAGTTTGCAACCGAGGTGCCGTTACTGGATTGCGATGGCATGCCGTGCGTGGAAGCGCGGATGGGAACCGGCCCGAACTTGAAAATGGGAATTGACACGGGAAACGTGGACTCTGTGCTGGACGCGTCGTATGCGGAAGCGGCGGGGTTGAAGCCGACGGCGCCGATGCCGGCGGGAGCGCCTTCGGGGATGTTCCGTACGATAATCCCGTCCATTAGCGTTGGAAACGTAAAGCTCACGAACGTCGGCACGCTGGCCCTAAGCCTCACGGAGATGATCTCGCAGAACCAAATGCCGCACGTGGATGGGACGCTGGCATACACGGCATTTAAGGATCGCATCCTGCAAATTGATTTCGTAGCGCACAAGGTGCGGATTTCGGAGGTATTGACGACCCCCACAGAATGCAAGGGAGCCTGCGACAAAATCTCGCTGATTAAGTTCGGAAACGAAGGACCGCCTATCGTTGTGGCCGACGGGTTTGAGATCAACGGAAAGAAAGCGTCGGCGCAGATCGACACGATGTACAGCGGGACGCTGCTGGTCTATACGGCTTCGATTGAGAAGCTGCAGCTTGCGGAGGCGGCAAAGACTACAAAATCACGGGATTTTCCTTTCACGGACGGTGGAGTGAAGATGAAAGAAGCGCCGGCGGAAATGGAAGGCTTTCGCGGATTGACCTTGAGTGGACCTGCGCCGCTGGTCTACTTCCCTACTCCGGACGTACACGAGCCAGATGGACTCTTCGACGCGACGGTGGGGCTAGAATTGTTCTACAAAGCGGCCGTAACGCTGAATTTTCACGACATGACCATTTCCGTGGAAAAGCGCTGAATCTCTGCTGGAGCAGCACGAGCGTGGGGCTGGCCAGTATTCCAAAATAACAACCGAAGATAATCCTTTAGCGCGAGAGGGGGAGGAGCGTGCTTCACGACACGCGTGGTGTGACCGAAGCGCGGAGGTGTGCGAGGAAGGCATGATGCGCGCGCGATAGAGAACGGCCGCGGAGGATAAGGGCGCCGATGGTGCGTGCCGCGGCGGAATCATCTATTCGCACGAAACGGCATTGCGATTTCTTTTCGACAGCCATTTCCGGAACGATGGAGACGCCCATACCGGCGCCGACCATGCTGAGAAGACTGCTGAACTGGCCGCTCTCAAAAATAATTTGCGGATGCAGGCGGGCGCGATCGCACGCCGCGACGGCGGTATCGCGGAAGCAGTGGCCATCGCGTAACAGCAGAAAGGGCTGGGCGCCCAGGTCCTTGAGAACGAGTGTGCGGCGCTTGGCGAATTTGTGGCCGGCGGGCAGCGCGGCAAAGAGACGCTCCGTAAGCAGAGGAAAGGATTCGAACTCGTGGCCGCGAATAGGCAGCGCAAGGATGGCGAGGTCGACTTTGCTGGCGCGCACCTGATCGAGCAAGACCGGCGTGATTTCTTCCACCACCGTAAGCCGGACTTGCGGATATTTTCTCGAAAATCGCGTCAAGCGCTGCGGAAGATAATAGGGGGCGACGGTGGGAATCACACCGATGGTGACAGAGCCGCCGACGGAGTCTTTTTGCTCCGTGACGTCGCCGCGCGCCGCTTCGAGTTCGCGAAGGACGGCGCGAGCGCGCGGGAGAAACGTTTGCCCCGTTTCCGTAAGACGCACGGAACGGCCAAGGCGGTCGAAGAGGCGCGCGCCGAGTTCGTCCTCGAGCTTTATGATCTGCTGCGAAAGTGACGGCTGGGAAACGTGAGATTGCTCGGCCGCACGGCTGAAAGAGCCCGTTTCGGCGACGGCGCAGAAATATCGTAGTTGGTGCAGCTCCATAGGCTATGCCTATCCTTCGTATCCGAACTATATATTGGAAGTATAGCAGCCGCGCGCGTAACTTCTAAGCAGCGTGCAGGATTCTGCCTTGCGGGGCAGGTACTGCAAGCGAACTGAGGAGGATTCCATGGCTGAAGAAAAAAAGATAATGACGACCGACGCCGGCCGGCCGGTGGGCGACAACCAGAACTCGCTCACGGTGGGGCCTCGCGGGCCGGTGGTGTTTGAAGATTTCCTGCTGTTCGAAAAAATGGCGCACTTCAACCGGGAACGTATTCCGGAGAGGGTTGTGCACGCGAAAGGCTCGGGTGCGCATGGGCATTTTGTCTGCACGAGTTCGGAGATCACCAAGTACACCACCGCAAAGCTGTTCAATACGGTTGGCAAGAAGACACCGACGTTCATTCGCTTCTCGACAGTTGGCGGAGAAAAAGGTTCAGCGGACACGGCGCGCGACCCGCGCGGCTTTGCCTTGAAGTTTTATACAGAAGAAGGCAACTGGGACATGACGGGTAACAATACGCCCGTCTTTTTCATCCGCGACCCTTTGAAATTTGGGGATTTCATTCACACTCAGAAGCGCGATCCGGAGACGAACTTGAAATCGCCCACGATGATGTGGGACTTCTGGTCTCTGTCGCCGGAATCGCTTCACCAGGTTACGATTCTCTTTTCCGATCGTGGCACTCCCGACGGCTACCGTCACATGGACGGTTTCAGCAGTCATACGTTCAGCTTGATCAACGCGAAGAACGAACTCTTCTATGTGAAATGGCATTTCAAAACCAAGCAAGGGATCAAGAATTTCTTCCGCGAGCAAGCCGGCGCGCTGGAAGGCACCGATCCCGACTACTCGCAACGTGACCTCTTTCACGCCATCAAGGAAGGAAACTTTCCGAAATGGCGCGTGAGCGTGCAGATTATGCCGGAAAAAGACGCGGAGACCTATCACATCAATCCGTTCGATCTCACAAAGGTGTGGCCGCACAAAGACTATCCGCTGCACGAGGTGGGCGAACTTGAGCTCAATCGCAACCCGGAAAATTATTTCGCGGAGGTCGAGCAAGCCGCATTTGAACCAAGAAACGTCGTTCCGGGCATGGGTTTCTCTCCCGATAAAATGCTGCAAGCCCGGCTGATTTCCTATCCCGACGCGCACCGCTATCGGCTCGGCGTGAATTACGATTCCCTGCCGGTGAACAAACCGCAATGCCCGTTCCACACCTATAACAAGGATGGCGCGATGCGTTTCGATGGCAATGGTGGTTCGGCCCCGAATTACGAGCCAAACAGTTTCGGCGGGCCGACTCAAGACCCGAGATACACAGAGCGACCGAAGATGGTGAGCGGCACGGTGGCGAGACACGATCACCGCAGCGACAGCGACTACTACTCCCAGCCGGGAAACCTGTTCCGGTTGATGCCGCCGGCTGCCAAGCAGCGGCTGGTTGACAACATCGTCTCGAGCCTCGGCAACGGCGTGCCGCAGCGGATTCAGGAGCTGCAGATTCGGCACTTCTACAAAGCCGATCCCGCTTACGGAACCGGTGTTGCCAAAGGGCTCGGCTTGAACATCGAAGCCATCGTCGCTAAGAAAGCGAACGCTGCAGACTAAGGCTGAAGAGAAAAACAAATGAGTAGCCGGGGAATGGCCGGCTTCAGACCTAAAAAGGGACGAGTGTCAGATCGTCCCTTTTTCATCCTGCCGAACACTTAGCGATTGCGCGAGAAGAGAACGACGTCGCTGTTGATCGAGCCGCGCGACATCGCGATCTTGCTTCCGTCCGGCGACAAGGAAATGCCGAAGATGCGTCCGGAAATAAAATGAGTGAGCTGCTGCGGCGGCTTCCCCGGCGTTAGCGGATATGTCCAGAGGTTCTGCGCCCCGGAGCGCGAGTCAACATAAATCAACATTTGCTGGCCGCGAATCCAGCGCCCGTCGCGCAGGAGGGGCGCCGTCGGAGGCGGATCCACATAGACAACGGGTGCGCTGCCATCCACTGTAGCCAGCCCCACGCGCAGCTTTTTCTCCGGGCCTTCGTCCAAAGTAGCAAATAAAATGTGCTTTCCGTCCGGCGCCAGATTGATACCGATCGCCGGTTCGGGAACGATGGCCGTGTCCTGCCCGCCATCTAGCGACACTTTGCGCAAATTTCCACCCGGCGTCGCCTCATCTTCACTAATGTACGTCACCCAGCGGCCTTCTGTGGGACAGTGCGGATAAACTTCGCCCACCCCATTGGTAAGCTGCGTGACGTTCGTGCCATCCGTGTCTATCTTCCACAAATGGTTCCCGCCTCCCGTGTTCGACACGAAAACGGCGGTGCGTCCGGAATCGCAAACGACCGGCATGCTGTGATAGCGCGGCGCTCCGGAAATAATCTGCGAAGGGCCGCTCGTCAAATCCACGGTCGAGAGATCCCAATTCCCGGAATCATTCGAAGTGAAGACAAGTTTCTGCGGGGAAGCAAAGTCCAGTCCATGCAAACCATCGTTCCGGCCTTGGGTGGCTTGTTTGATGTCGTCGGGGTGGTCGCTGGGTGCGACCCAAACATTGGCGTTAACATTCGTCTGCACAGCAACGACCGTGCCCGCATCCTGCGAAACACTCACGCTGTCGTAGTCTTCGAGGTCGTTCGTTACACGCTGTTTCGCACCGTCGGGGTACGCCACATACCAAATCTGCGTTGGATCGCCGCCCTGTTCCTGCGCCGTGACGAGCAGTCCTCTGCCGTCCCTGGTCCAAATCAGATTTTTGACCGTTCTCCAGCGAGACGGCAGATCCTCCGTTTTTTTCGATGAAAGATCATAGGTCTGAAGATGAGCGCGCAAACCTTGTGGGTCTTCATCAACCAACGTTTCAAACGCGATGCGTTTTCCGTCAGGCGACCACGACGGCGAATAGTGCGGCGTGTTCCATTTTGCAAGTTCGGTGCGTCCCGAGCCGTCCGCGTTTACTTGCGTGAGACAGATTTCCAGCCCTTCACAGCCGAGTCCCAGAAAGGCGATCCTCGAGCCATCTGGCGAAATCGTGAAGGTCGTCGAAAGATGGTCGCCAATTTTGCGAGGAGTTCCTCCCAGTACGGGGACCGCTAAGAGCTGCATGTCGTTGGATCTCTCCGAGCGCCCTTTGGTGAAATAAACAAAATTCGCATCGGGCGAAAATTTCGGCCAGTTCAAATAGGACTGCTGGGCGGAAGGAACGAGTTGCTCCGCGCTGGAAGTCGCCGTCTGGCGGACCCACAGGCTTTCCTGCCCGCCGTCCCGCACGATGTAGGCAACGTAGCGCGCGTCCGGCGAAATCGCCGTCGACGTGATGTTGCCGCTGGTTGTTAAGCGAGAGAGGCGCGCATTGGTCACCAACGGCAATCGGTCCAGATCGTTCTTTGCGAAGAAACGCTCCCGAGCGAAAAAGCCGCCGGCGGCAACGGCTGCCACAATGACGACAACCGCCATCGTGCGCAGCCACCCAAAAGCGTTCGCAGCAGGGTGCGGGATCGCGACACCGCTCCTCCCGGAACTGCTGTCGCGCCGCAACCTCTTTAGGTCGGCTTGTAATTCGCTCGCCGACTGGTAGCGCAGGTCGCGATCCTTTTCGAGGGCCTTGGTGATGATGCGTTCCAGCTCCGGCGACACGTCCGGATTCAAGCGTACCGGGAACACAGGCACGAGGTTCAGAATCGCATTGTAGATTGCTGCCGTGGAATCTCCGCGAAACGGTAACGTTCCCGTAGCCATCTCGTAGAGCACCACGCCAAACGAAAAGAGATCCGTTCGCGGGTCCAGCGGCTTGCCGAGAACCTGCTCGGGAGACATATAGGCAACCGTGCCAAGCGCCGTGCCGGGGCTCGTCAGATGTTCTTCCGGAACTGTTATCACTCTTTCCGGCGAGCGCGTTGCCGTTTCATCGCCGGGCGGCACGACGCCAGTAACCTTTGCAAGACCGAAATCGAGAATTTTGGCCTGTCCCCGATTGGTGACGAAAAGATTCGAAGGCTTGAGGTCGCGATGGATGATTCCCTTTTGGTGGGCGGCGTCCAGAGCATCGGCCATTTGGATGGCCAGCTCGACGAGCCTTTCGATCGGAACGGGCTTTCCTCCAATTTCGTGTTTCAGCGTGTGCCCTTCCAAAAGCTCCATGACCAGAAAGGGCTGGCCATCGTGCGCAGCGATCTCATGAATCGTGCAGATATTGCCGTGATTGAGGGCGGAGGCCGCGCGGGCTTCGCGTTGAAAGCGCTCCAAGGCTTGGGGACTCTTCGCCAAGGCTTCCGGCAGAAACTTTAGTGCGACATGCCGGCCGAGATTCATGTCTTCCGCTTCGTAGACGACGCCCATGCCTCCTCCCCCCAGCGTGCGGAGGATTCGGTAATGGGAAACAACGCTCCCGACCATGGATGGTAGTTCAGGCAATTTATTTCCAACTTGGAGATACAGAAACTATCAGGCCAGGCCTTTGAGGCCTGCCTGCTTCCTTATCGAATCAACTGGGCAGAAAGTATTGTCTGTGGCAGCCGGCAAGTCAATCCGGGACGAAATGCGGACCGCGAAACGGCTATTGCACCATTGTATAGATGGGACTCAGCCGCGTGTTTTAACGGCCTCTGAAACTATAAGTTCCCAAGTATCGTTTAGAATGGCAGGCCTATGGCAAAGCTCACTTTTCTTGGCGCGGCAGGCACCGTCACCGGATCAAAATACCTCGTGGAAGCCGCCGGCAAACGGCTCCTCGTCGATTGCGGGATTTTTCAAGGCTCGCAGGAACTCAGCGAACGGAATTTCAAACCGCTCTCGATCGATCCCAAGACGATCGACTACCTGGTGCTGACCCACGCTCATTTGGACCACACTGGATGGCTGCCGGTGCTAGTAAGGGACGGGTATCGAGGCCCCATCTTCGCCAATCCCGCTACGATTGACCTCACCGGGCTTCTGCTGAAGGACTCGGCGCATTTGCAGGAAGAGGACGCCCTGCACGCAAAGCTCACGAAACACAACAATCACGAAACCCATGAGCCGCTTTATGTGACGGATGACGTCGAACCCGTGCTGAGGCTACTTAAACCGGTGCCGCGCACTGGCCCCTTCGATATTAGCCCCGAATTTCATGTCACCGCGTTCGACGCCGGGCACATCTTGGGCTCGACCAGCCTGGAACTAGTCATCACGGAAAGCGGAAAGAGAATCGTAGTGGTATTTTCCGGAGACGTCGGCCGGTACGATCAGCCGATCTTGAATGATCCGGTAACGCCGCCCTCGAATGCAGACGTGCTGCTCTGCGAATCGACGTACGGGGACCGCGAGCATGCCACGGGTGATGCAGCCGAGCTACTAGCGGGCATAGTAAATCGCGTCGCGAAGCGCGGCGGCTCGATTGTGATTCCCGCGTTTGCCATCGGAAGAACGCAGACGTTTATGTACTACCTGCGCCAACTTGAGGATCAGCAGCGCATCCCCCGGCTTCCCGTGTATGTGGACAGCCCCATGGCGCTCAGCGCAACGGATCTATATTTGAAATACAAGGAAGACCACGACTTGGACTATTCGCGCATCGAAGCTGGCGGGAAAGGCGATCCGCTGGACGTCCACGAATTTCATCTCACCCGATCGGTCGAGGAATCGAAGGCCATCAACAACGTCAAGACGCCCTGCATCATCGTCTCCGCGAGCGGAATGGCCGCGGGAGGCCGCGTTATGCACCATCTGGCGCAGCGCTTGCCGGATGCGCGGAACGCCGTCATTCTCGCGGGCTTCCAGGCTCAGGGCACGCGTGGCCGCGCGTTGCAAGAAGGCGCTAAGACGGTGAGTCTTTTTGGCAAACAGATTCCCGTGTGCGCCGAAATCGTGGAGCTGGGCCAATTCTCCGCGCATGCTGGGAAAAGTGAACTTTTGCGATGGTTGGGCGCCCTGCCCGCGCCGCCGAAGCAAACCTATTTGACCCACGGCGAACCGCAAGCGGCTCAGGCCTTGCAGGCCGCCATTCAGGAGAAGTTCCAATGGAAGGCCGCGGTCGCCCGTTACCTGGACACCATTGATTTGGGAGGCTGATGGATTCTAGAAATATTTTTGGGGAATCAGGAAACTAAAATCGCCGTGGCCTCGTCTATACATACAAGACCACTCGCGGGGTAGGGGGCTAACCACCACAGGGCAACCGACCGTCAGTTCCCTACCCCTTAAATAACTTGAGAACCTGAACGTATAACCGATTTAGATAGGCTTTAGAGCTCTTCACACGTTCGGCGACCCATCCCGGGAATCCTCCAGAAAATTCCCAAACGCGGGACAGGTCTTCGCCCTTCAGCTTGCAGCAATCCGCAGCAGTCTTTGAAAACTGGCGTATTTCTTGCCTTTGCTCTGACGGCTTGAACGAACTGGGATATCGCGAATATTTCAAGGATTCGGCGCTGGCGGTTGAGGCAGTTCTGGGATACTGCCAATTAGAGTCGGCGAGAGTGCTTGGAGTTTGAGTTGTTCGGTCAGAAAGGCGATTCGATCGCGACGCGCTTCAGCGTTGAGGGCGTGCGGGGCTTCGTAGAGCTTGAACCTCTTAGGCTCGCTTACGATAGCTTCATATTCGTGCGCACGCGCAGGCGTCAGGAAGTCTTCCTTCGTGGCGTATTGAAGAAAAACAGTGGCAGGTGCCGCGCGGGAAACGAACTTGCCGGGATCTAACCACGCATACTTGGCCGCAAAGGCGTCAAATTTTTCGGGTCCTATTTTCTGCCGGTATTGCTTGTATTCCTTCGACTTTGAGTCGACGTCGTCCGATAGTCCACCAGCCATGAGAACAAACGCCTTGAAACGCTTGTCAATCCCGCTCAAAAAGCCGCCTGCAGTGGCATGGTAGCTGTGGCCGACATAGGCGAGCCGCTGAGGGTCCACCTCTTTGCGCGCGAGAAGGAGATCGGCCCCCCGCCTCAAGTCCACAATGGCCTGGATCAGGTCTGTGATCTGTTGCTCATTCAAGGGCGTTCGGTCTTGCACGTGTCCGGAACGCGCTCCCGGACCTGTTGGCAGCAGTGAAACCACGCCAACTTGGGCTAGCACAACTGCTTCATCGAGAAACTCTTTTCGGTTGAAGAATTCCGAGTTTGGCCAATACCAATGCCCCCAAAGGACGGCGGCGAACGGCCCCCTCCCCGGCGGCACAACTAGATATGCGGGAACACGTCCACCCTTAGGACTAGCATAGGAGATATCGTGGACGGAAATGTCCCCGCGGTGTTCGACTAGGACTTCCTGAATATCGAGTGGCGCATTTTGATCGTAGTCAAACGCGCGGGAAGGCTGAATTTCCTGAGCTGATAGCGTGCTGGCGAGCAAAATGAAGGCAAGCGGAGCGAAGGTACGCATAAGATTTCTTGATACTTTGACGGATTGAGTTTCGATTCCGGAGCATGGCTATTGAAGGTCTCTAGCGATTTCCGCTAGCACCTCCTCGCCAACTTTCTTGAGAAGTGGCCCCTACGCACGCAGCTTGGAAAGCCGCTCTTCCGCCGCGGCAAGCGTGCTTTCCTTCTTGCAAAACGTGAATCGGACCTGCGTTGCGCCGTCGCGGGGATCGTTGTAGAAGCTCGACCCGGGCACAACCGCAACACCAATATGCTCGACCAGATATTTGGCGAACGAAACGTCGCGCGAGCCAGCCGGATACTTGTCCGAGGGAAACACAAAGTGCGCGATGTCCGTCATGATGTAATAAGCGCCGAGCGGCTTGTATACCTTGAACCCAGCCGCGGTGAGAATTTTGAGCAAACGCTCGCGGCGCACCGTGTAGTCCATGGCAAGTTTGTCGTAGTAAGACTGTGCTGATTTTAGGGCGATGGCCCCGGCCTGCTGCAAAGGCGCTGCGGCGCCCACCGTAAGAAAGTCGTGCACCTTGCGGATGGCGGCGGTCGGTTCCGGCGGAGCAATGGCCCAACCCACCCGCCAGCCGGTGACGCTGTAGGTCTTCGACATGCCGTTGATCACGATGGTGCGGTCGCGCATGCCATCGATGCGCGCCATCGAAATGTGCTCTGTCCCATCGTAAAGAATATGTTCGTAAATTTCGTCCGTGACGCAGTACGCGTTCCAGCGCACACAAAGCTCGCGGATAAATTCGAGTTCAGCGCGTGTGAACACTTTTCCGGTGGGATTGTTCGGCGTGTTTAGGATGATGGCCTTGGTATGCGGGCCAAAAGCGGCGGCCAATTCCATCTCGTCAAAAGTCCAGACAGCCTTCTCGTTTCCCGGGGGCCGCATCTTCACGAAGCGGGGCTTCGCTCCGCTTAAAATCGCGTCCGGCCCATAGTTCTCGTAGTATGGCTCGAATACGACAATTTCGTCGCCGGGATTGATGATCGCCAGCATCGTGGACATCATCGCTTCCGTCGAGCCGCAGCAAATCGTGATTTCGCGCTCCGGGTCGACCCGCACTCCCTGAGTCCGCTCAAATTTCTCTACGATGGCGTCGCGCAGCGGCTTCGCGCCCCAGGTTATCGCGTATTGATTGATGTCATCGGCAATCGCCTGCCGTGCCGCTTCCTTGATTTCCGCAGGCGCTGCGAAATCGGGGAAGCCCTGCGAGAGATTCACGGCGCCGTGCTTCATCGCCAGCCGCGTCATCTCGCGAATTACGGATTCGGTAAATTGTTCTGCTTTAGCGGAAAGCATGCGCCGCGCTGCCTGCGCCATGCTGGTCTCAGAAGAAGTCATTTAGCCTGCCAAACGATCGGATTTCTCAGCGCAGTCAAGCCGAACGAACTGGGCCCTGCCGAAATTTTATCGGCCGTGCCCCGCCGCTGAAGAAGAAGCGGCCGGCGCGCCCGACTGCCCGTAAATCATCCGGTAGACTTCGGAATTGCGCAAGACGATTTGCACGTAATCGCGGGTTTCGCTGAAAGGAATGGATTCCACAAGTTCGGGGATCTCTTCGTAGTTGCGCTCTGCTTTCCACGCGGCGATGCGGTCCTCACCGGCATCGAACGCCGCCAGCGCGTATTCGGGTGCGCCGGTCAGCTTCACCAGCCCGGAGATGTACAACATCCCGAGTTGGATGTTGTATTCAGGGTCGAAAAGTTTCTTGGTCGAAAAACTCACACGAAGCTGTTTGGCAAGAAGCTTTCCCGTTTTCGGCTCGACTTGCATGAGTCCGATCGCGTTCGTAGGGGAAAGCGCATCGGCTTGGAACGTGGACTCCTGGCGCATCAACCCTGCTGCGAGCAACGGGTCGAAGTTGTTCTTGGCCGCTTCGCGCCGTATCGCCGCTTCGTACGGCAGCGGATACAGCACTTTCCAGACGTTGATCGGCAAATCGTCGATTTTACGCGCATCGAAATTGGGAACGATAATGCGCCCGTACGCCATGCCCGCGGCAAAATGCCCTTGATCGAAGGCGGCTTGCGCAGCTTCATAAAGGAATCGCGGCGAGGAAGTAGCGAAATACGCATTCTTCAGCTCAAGCTCGGCGCTCGCATCGAACGCAATCGTGCGCAAGGCTTGCGCTCGCGCCCAGCGGTCGGCGGCAGCAACAGGAATTGGCTCATCGAAAGGCCGCAGCGAAGGCGGCGGCGGAATCTTATCCAGAATCTCCGGCGGATCCCCGTCGGCAGGCTCCAGCTTGCTCAAGCGTGCCGCGGCAGCATGACCAAAATAAGTCTGCGGAAAGCGGTCCATATCCTTCCGGTAGTAGCTGCGTGCCTCCGCGAGTTTCGAGTTGCGCTCGGCATCCCGTCCGAGCCAATAGACGGCATCGGGTGTATTCGCCGAAGCCGGATATTTCACCAGGAAATTCTTGATCTTATCTTCCGCGTCCGGCTGCCGGTTGAGATAAGCGACCCACGCAACGCGCCATTCCGCGTTGAACGCATTTCTTCCGCTCGGAAAAGTATCCAGCACCCGCTGGTAGTAGCTGGCGGCCTTGCTGCGGTCGAGCTCCACCCAATAATAATTCCCTGCCGCCATGAATCCTTCTTCGTTCCATTTGCTCAGCGGATACTTCTGCGTCAGCTCACCGAGTGTCGCGAACATTTCATCGAACTTCTTGTCCGAACGATAAAATTGCGACAGCGCATACAGGCGCTCCGCATCCACTTCGAAATCCGGCGTCTTCAACGTCGCCACAAGCTTTGGCGAACCCTTGAGCTGCACCCGCGCCTCGGCCGAGCGAAGTTCAGCCAGTTGCCGGTTGGGATTCAGCGGATCCTGAAGCATTCCCAGAAACTTTTCGAATTCCGCCCGCGCTTCCTTCCACTTGTGCACGTCATAGAAAGCTTGCGCGCGTTGCTGCTGCAGCTCGACGCCCGGGTACGGATACTCCTTACCCATCTCATGCAGAATTTTCTTCAGAGCGATCTCCGCTGGCTTTGCTTCTTCGCTTTGAGAGTTTTTGTAGAAAATCGCCTGGTAATCCTTGGCAGCTCGCGGAAGCTGATGCAAGGACTGGTAAGCCTGAGCTCTCTCAAGCAGCAGGGTAGGGCGGCTGCCTGTCGCCGGATAAGAATTCAGCGCATCGATGGCGTCCTGCGCCTGCCCCAGCTCAATGGCCAGCGGCGCCAGGCTCTCCAGCAACTGCTCCTTCATCGCCGTGTTCGGATAGTCGTGCTCGACCGTCTCCAAATCAGCAAGCGCATCCTTCGATCGTCCCAGCCCGTGCTTCGCCTGTGCCGTCCAGTAAAGAACGTATTCGCGCAGCAGCGTGTCCCCGCTCGATTTGGTGAACCAGGCAAGGGCCTGCTGCTCGTGCGCATGCGAGTGATCTTCATAGCCGAGAGCCAGCGCCGCGCGCGCACCCCAAACATTCGCCGCATTTTTTCCCTGAAACTCGGCAAGAGCGTTATAAGCTCCCGGCGCCGCGTTATGAACTTGCCGCGCCAGCGTCGCAAGCTCCTTTTGCCGCGCCTGATCCTCAGGCGTATCTCCGGCCATCATCCCGGGGTTGGCCGTCGCCAGCACACACCCGATCCGGCAGGGTATCGCCGCGGGCTTTTTCACTTTTTTCTGTTTTTTTCGCGAATGAGTGGACTGCGCCAAAACTTCCGGCGCACCGCCTGCGATCAGCGAGAGAACCAGCGCCGCGGCGCACACACTTCGCGTCGCAGCGGCCCATGAACCTGCCGCAGCTCCATTCCTGGCTGCAATCTTAGCGATGCCGCGCGGGCGTGGCGTACGGGTATTCGCCGAGAGCGTGTGCATCGCCCTCCGCGAGGATTTCCACCATCCAGCGATAAAAGTAATCCACTGGGTGGTCCATGATGGGTTTGAAACGCCGGTCGTATTCTCGATGAGCTTTTTCAATGTCGTCTTTCAGTCTTATACAAAGATCTTTCTTCTCGCGACCGAGCCGCACTTGTTCCGGTCTCAGCATTTTAATATCTTGCATCGAAACTTTAGCCACGCGATTTGCCCGCCGGTGCAGTTCTTGTTCCTCAGGCGTTAGCTGGTTGACGTCAAAGTCGCCTTCGCCCTCGAATTCGGCTTCCGGAGAAATCGACGGCGCATGCGGCTCGATCAACTCGATCGCTTCCGGCTCGGCTTCTAACTCGATCAAAGGCTCGGGCTCCATATGCGGCGGCGCTACGGATGCCGCAACCGGCGGCGCGGCATGAGCTACAACCTGCGGCTCAACGCGTGGTGACGCTTGCACTGGCGCGTGCACAGTTGCCTGCGGTGGCGCTTGCGCCATCGGCGTAGGCACCGCTGGCAGCGGCCGCACGGGCTCCGCGGCAGGCTCCGCCGCAGCCGTGCTAATAAGATGCGTGATTTCCGCTTCTAGAGATCGCTGCCCGGGCTGCACCGCCATTGCCACGAACCGCGACAACACTTCCAGCGCCGCTGACAACGACGCCGCCGAAGTCTGTGCCCGCAACATCGAAGGCAGCGCATTGGTCGGCCTCGAACTCGCGCAAGCCGCCACGATATCACCAACGGCCTGGTGCAGCTCGTCGGCGTTTCGCTGAATCCGTTCGAGGTTCTCACGCAAGGCGCGCGATACGGCTTGTTCCACGGCGTTTGGCTCTTGTGGCATTCCTGGTTTCTGGGGTCTTTTGTCCGAAGCTTTGCCTGTAATACCCCGTTCCGTGATTTTGGAAGGCAACCTGTTTGGAGTCAACCGCCTAGCAGTACCTATGTGCCCAATCGTTGCTTAGTCCCAAGCCTCCGCCCACCCATTCGGCCCCTCCGCCCGCAAAGGGCTACCTCCTGCCCCTACGCTTCGAACCGGTGACGTTCCGCTCGTTAATATTTCTGATTCTCGGAAGTGCTATCCTCGTTCCTATGCGTTCTCCTGAAAACCGAAACCCATCCCTTCGCCAGCCGCTCTCGGCGCTCAACCATTACCAAGTCTAAGGAAGGTGGGTCCGTTTCCGTGCTGCGAATCATAGGCCGATACATCACGTTCCGGCGAGCCGGCGGGTTCCTCGCTTCTCCAGTCTTAGCTATCGGAGCGGCGATGGCCGCTGCGGCGGTCTCCTCGCAGGATTTGTCTTTCTCCTTTTCATCGATTCAGCAGCCGAGCGCTGCGCCTGCCAGTACCCAAGCTTCACCGACCCTTACCAACATCGTTTCGCGCGAGGGCCCGTACCCCCTCGGCAACCAGCAATACACTGTGACGCTGCAATACAGCGGGCTCCTCGAAAACTCCTCGCGTCTAGCGAGCTCCGCCAACTCCACGTCCACTTTGTCGCGTCTCGAAATTCTCGATGCCCAAGGAAAATCCCTTTATCAGGAATCCTTCCCTTACGCCGTGGTACAGCGGCGTTTCACACGAACACTGTCTGCATACTCATCGCTCCTCCCAGGTGCGGGCGGCGGGGCCTTGGTGATTCGATTTATCGAGCGCCTCGCTCCATCCCCGGATGCCGAGCCTCAACTGCCGAAGGAGTCGTGGCAAGTCTTCGGCGTGGTGAACGGCCACCTCGCTCCGTTTGGCGCCGTCCTTCCGCTAGGCCACGGCACGGATATCGCTGTCGGAGGTGTGGTCGCTGCGGTAATGATAAAGGGCGGGATCGAGGTAATGCCCATGGCCAGTACGGCGGAGGTATTGGCCTTCCGCGTCTGGACCGGCCATTTCTACGCACTCGTGCCCGTGCGCTTCGATTGGCCGCACGGCAAATGGGGCGAGGGCGAGCAGTGCTACGCCACGGACAGTGGCACTCTCCGTGAAAGAGGGTGCATTATGCCCATAGAAGCCGTCCCGGAGCCTCGCCCCTCTGACGCAGACACCATCTACGTGCATCTTTTCGAATCCCCGGACGGAAACCTGGACAATTCGCTAAACGTTCCCATCAGCCCTGATGCGCAGCCCGAATTTTTGGACATGATGGCTATCGTCCAATGGGAAGCCAACGGCCAACGCGTCGAATGCAGCTTCCGAAACCTCTGGCTCCGCATCCGCATCGACGGCAAAGAAGGCTGGGTCGAGGACCAGCAAGCCTTCGACGCTCTCGGCCTCCCGCTCGCGCCCCCGCAGTAACCTTCTCCACCTCATTGACGAAACCTGGATTGTCTTCCGTCAGACGCCGCGCCAGAATCTCGGCGGCGCTCCGGGCTTGCACAGGATCGTCTTGTGTCAAGTAACGGACCAGAGTGTTCGTATCAAGTCCAATCAGCGGCGGGCCACGGGTCGTGTCCTCGCGCCGCACAACGTTCGTTCGCCAAAAATGCTAAAATACTCCCAGGGGGCGACTCGGTTTCGACGGAAGCTGTCGCGGCCCGAAGGCATGCCGGGACCCACCTGCCCGTAACTTGGTGGAAACTAGAAATGCCAACAACAACTTGGCACTTGCTGCTTAATTAATTAAGCGCACGCTTCCCCG
>DATMKS010000050.1:0-26615 GCA_035571045.1 Verrucomicrobiia bacterium | reverse complement strand
GGAGTCAGCTTCTCTCACCATCTTGCCAGATGGCACAGGCCGCATCAGATTTCGCGCGAGGGATTTACGCAAGCTCAATCTAACGACAGACAAATCGTACACGCTGGACGCCCAACAGATAGCAAAGTTTCTTGGGGCGCTCGAGCGTACTGAATTTTGGAAAATGCCAACAGATTCCTCCCGGCATGGTTTTGACGAAGCCGACTGGATCGTGGAAGGAACGCAGAACGGCACATACCACGTTGTAAAGCGCTGGTGTCCAGACAACACGCCGTTCAGACAGCTGGCACGAGATTTATTTAAGCTCGCACATCACAGGTCTCCCGGGGGTTGCTGATCGAAACCAGTGAACCGTCCCGCTTGCGCAAGTCCTGACGCCGAAGCATTCACCGCAGCCTGAGTAATTCGTCGCCGCTATGCCACCCACTTCATTGTCAGCTTCTTGCGTTTTCTCGCGCAGTCCAGCAGATACAAATCAATCAATTTCTGGTAAGGCAGTCCAGTCTCTTCCGCTAGTCGCTTGAAGTAGTCCACAACTTCCGGACTCAAGTTAATGCCCACCGCCTTTTTCTTTCTCGCGTACGGGTTCTTCAGCTCTTTCAATTTGGAGAAATCATATTCCTTCCTCATAGTAGCGCACCTCCTTTCTAGTCGCCTTACGGGCAGAAATAATCCTGACCACGGAATCGTTTTCCTTGTAGCAGTGAACTACGATAAGCGTTCTTTCCGCTGAACTCACACCGAGTAGAATAAACCGATCCTCGTGCTCGGAGTGCTCCGGATCATAAAATACGCGTCCATGCGGATCGCTAAAAACGCTCTGGGCCTCTTCAAACCAAATTCCATGCTTGATCCGATTACTTTTGTTCTTCTGTTCGTCCCAATCGAACCGCAGCATCTCTAGATAATATCTAGATGCGTTGGATATGGCAAGGCGGTTGCGTTTCGAGAGGCGCCGCATGGGTTCTGCACCGTTTAACCGGCCTTAGCAAACGCGCACTGCCGCAAGACCGCGAAGAGCCCATACGGCTCTCGGAGCTTCATACTGGGCCTTGGTCGAGGATGAGGCTGTGAAGGCCGACCGTGGGCAAGAAATGGGCAGAGAAGAGACTCAACCGTGGCAAGATTCTAACAAGACTCATTCGCGCTAACTGGCTCTAGCGAGAGCGCGCTTCACTGATTCCTTCAAAGCTAGCTTGGCCGAGGAGTATTCCTTCCGCGAAATCATCCCACGCTTTCTGTCGGCATCCAGCCGAGAAAGTTCTTGCCGCAAAGCGTCGCGCAGGATATCCGACGGCCGCAACGGTGAGGGCCGCGTAATAGTCCCTTCGCGAGAAATGCTTTGTGCCTTGTGTGCCCGCCAAATCAGCAACCCACACGCAGTTAGGAGGACGGCAGTCAGTCCACCGAGGACGATCGATTGGGAAGGTGGTTGAGCTTGGTCTGCGCGCGAATCGATGCGGCCCAGCGATGGGAGGGCGGGCTGGCCCGGTACGGGGATGACCGGGCCAGCGACTTGCGGGGACATCTGCGGTGTAAGCGATTTGGCTTGATCTCCGAGCGGTGGCAGCGCCCCCATGCCCGAAACTTCAAACACGGGGCCTTCGCCTGCCTCCAGTTGGTTGGCTGTCTGGACTTGAAAGTCGTTGCGGCCAGTGGCAAGCAGCTCAAAGGCCGGTGAGCGCGATGAGAATTTCATCGACGGTGGAAGCATGACGGCCAGCTGCCGCAGCGGGCGTACAAGTCTTGTCTCAAAAACGGCGCGACCGTTGTAGGGAATGTCGTAGTTGAAAGCAAACTTCGTCTCGCCCGGGCGCAAGGGAAAATTGACTGCATAGTGCCCCGGCTCGTTGGCGATGAGGTCCGCGGTGATCTGCGCGCCAATTTTCTCCGGGCCTGCCGCCAGAACGGAATCCAGCTTGGCGTTCGCGGGCAGGTAAACTTCGAACGTGCGGCCACCCGCTTGAGTCACAGGCGGACTGGATTCGTTCCTAAGTTCGTACATGTCGGAAACATGCAGTAGATGTTCATTCGTTCCGGCGCGCAGGATTTCAATACTCGTGGTAATGCCTCGCACTCGTGCCGCCACATCGAACACCTGAATGGAGAGAACGTCGCCTGCGGAGGCGCGCTGATCGTAGGAGACGCCTTGATGAATCACGCGCACGACGTAGGAATAGGATTTCGCCCTGGACGGCACATGGAGAGCAAACGCTCCTTGTGCGCCAGTGTTGGCGCGGGCTTCTGCTTGCATGGCGTGATCCACTCGAAGAAGGATCACTTCATCGCCGGCGGCCGGTTGGTCGCGGCTCAGATTGCGTACACTGCCGGTGATGTTGCCCGCGCCCGTTGCACTACATGAAAAAGAGGCAAGCAGGCCGGCAGCAAGAAGCGTCTTCCCCGATAAGGCTCGAGCGGCGCGCACAATGATCCCGCTCATTCGCTCACCGCATTGGTGGAAGGAGGTGCGGCCAGGCGCGGCGGATGCCCGAACATAATGCCGGTTTCGACTTCCACGGGCTGTCCGTTACGCAGGTAAGGCCTGAATCTCCACTGCGCCAGAGCATCCGTGATGGCCTTAGCTTGGTCAGGAAAAGCGCTGAGAAAGTGAATGTGCTTAACCTTGCCTTCTTTGTCGATGATGATGCGCACCGGAACGGAGTTGAATCTGCGTTCGGTAAACACCGGATCGTCCCTCTCTATGATGTTTTCGTCGCGGGCATAGTCCTTGATACAAACGGCTGCATCGCCGCCGCCCGTCCCCGCAATGACTCCGGCGTCCGCTGGCAGGCTTATCGCGTTCATGTCTTGGATGAGGCTTTCGATCAGCTTTGTGTCGCTGCTGGTAAAAACAAACTGCACCATGTGGCAGCGCGTTTCTGTCGCGAGCACGCGCCAGTGCAACTCGGCAACAGGAGAGAAATAGTCAAAGCGGACAAAGGAGCGGCCGGCAATGGTGACCGGCGTCGGCGGCCGCTCCACTTTGTAGTCCGCGTTCAAATGGTCCTTGATGTGATTGATTAGCTCGAATGCGTTCCCGACCGGCGTAAGGGTAAAAAACAGGTCCTGGGCGGCGATCAAAATGCTGCCCCGGCTTGCGCCCGTAAACGTATCGGCGGGACGGATTTGCGCAAGCACGTAGTATCCGCTGTCGGAAGGCGGCGGGCCACTGTACTTTTCGGTCCAATCCGGGGACAAGGGATAAGTGAGACCAAAATAAGCGTTGTTATAGATATTCCTGGAAACCCGCCCGCCCTCCGGCACCGGCGTCACGCCATCGCTGGCGCTCGACCACGCGCCCTTCACCAGGATCGTCTCTGTGGGCAGCTTTTTCGCATCCGGATTAGTGGAAAAGTCGCCGCCACCCTGAGGGGCGCCCTGAGCCACCCCGAGCAGCGACCCGTGAATGGCTAGAACTGCGAGAAATCGCAGCCAAGTAGAACCCATATTCCTTCCCTGAATTAAGAGTTCCCTCCGGTCCAGCAGCTTCCCGAGAGAGGAGAAATAACCGGGTGAGGCGCTTTCGCGCCTCGCCCGGCCCTGTGGTGGCGATGAAGAGCTACAGCGATCGCAGGAAGTTCAAAAGATCCTGCTGCTGGCTGGACGAAAGTGAAGCAAAGTTTTCCTCAACCTCCGTGGCCTCTGAGCCATTGCTCGAATGATCCGCGATAGCGGTCAGGAGATTAGTTGTGCGTCCATCGTGTAAGAAGAAGATGCGCTGGCCGAGTCCCCACAATGGCGCCGTGCGGAATTGATCGCCGCCTGCGCCACCTTGCGAGACGTTGTCCGCAAGACGGGTGCCCATGTGATGAATCTCGATGTCGGAGAAGGCGCTTACCGACGCGCTCCCCAGCGAGGACGTGACATTCGAGGGTTGTGTGGAGCTGAGCGTCGGGGTGTGGCACGTGGCGCAGCCGATGGCGCTGAAGAGAGCCTGCCCGCGGCTAATCGACGCCGCACCGCCGGGCGTGGTCGTGGATGGTGTTGGCGGCGCAAGCAGCCGCATAAACTCCGCGAACAAAACGATGTCGGAAGGAACCTGGGCGTTTTGTGCCGAAGGATCCGCGTTGGATGCCACGGTGAAATTGGTTGCGTCTTCCGGGTATCCCGTCTTGGAGAGGTTCAGGCAACTTGCCGGGAGCCCGCTCCCCTGCTGGTCCTCACCCGGCAGCGGACGGTCTTGTCCGAATATCTCGTTGGTGATACCCATTTCCACGTTGTAGGCTTCGCCGGAAAAGAGCAAAAGCGATTTGTTCTGCGCTTTCCAGCCGAAGCGCGAGATTGTTCCGTCGTTGCCGTTGTGGTTAAAGGTCCCGCTGATCCCCAAGCTATTGCTTGCCGCAGCGACTTGAACGGCAATCAATGTGGAGTCATCGATATTCTCGATCAAGCCTGCGCCGAACACTGGCGTAGGAATGCGGAAGATGACGTTGTTGGTTGATTGCGCAATGGCGAAGCTGGGTTGCGGCAGGCTGCAACTGCCTGCGTCCGACCGCCCGGAAACCACAAAGATATCCTCGACTCCGCCATTGGGCGCGTTAGTGTTGGGATTGCCGTTCGAATTGAAGAAAAATGGGAATCGAGCTTCCCGCGTTGGCCCGCTAGCGGTGAGGAACGACGGAATGGAGTTCGCTGAGCTACTGGCAATCCCATTGGCGATCGCTGAGAACTCGGGATTGGTGGCGGGGCTCGAGCCTCCGATGCTCGGCTGCGAATGGCAGCCCGAGCACTGGTTAAAGTTAAACCGTGGCCCCAAGCCGTTGTTGGCGCCGCCTGAGACGACCTCTACTTCCTGGAACCGCGCAAGACCATTCTGGAAAAATTCCAGCGCACCCGTCGGGCTGTTCGCCGCCACAGAAGCGAGCGGAAGCGGGCTCGTCGCCGTGGCTCCCGACTGGCCATTAATTGGTCCTGAGCGAACACCGGGGTCGGTCTGCGCAAATGCACTGCACGGGAAGAATGCCGCCGCACCCAAACCGAAAAATACCGCGATCCTGATCTTTCTCATTCGCAACCCCCTTCTTGAAGACAATCTTCGAGAGCGCATCCCGCTGTTCCAGAAATGCTCCGACGCTGACACAACGACCGCGGGCACACGAACTCGAATCACTCTAGACGCCGAATTCCCTGCTGGGCGTCAGGGATTCGTTTTGAAGAAGCCCGTCACGTTGATGCCGGCTCCGACAAGCTCCCGCCTCTAATTGTTCAAATAGGTGACCGGCGTGGGACGCACCCGGCCACTCCGGGCCTTCGCCTTGCGCAACCGTATGCGCGAGAACCTAAGCTCAAAGGCCCACGACCACAACGGCCCGGGCTGGAATTCGTGGTGTCATTTTTCCTGTCCCTGAGGAGGGAGGCAAAGTACAGCATGGGTGGAGCAAACACGGTAATAAGATCTTTCCAAAGCGGCGCCTCTCCGCGGAACGGTTCCGAAGCCTAGAATGAAAAATACTCATGCCGCCCATGTAAAAAAACTTGTTGCATCCCGCTGGAATGGCGCTATATTCCCTACAGTGGTGCAGCGTTCTTTCTCTTAATTATGGTTTAGTTACTATTATAGAGTCCGTCGATCCATAAGGTGTGTGTGCGCCTCTAAGGTGCAACGCCAGTGGCTATCGCAATCCAGCTCCTAAGTTCTCACCCCCTGCTCATCCGCGCAGTCAGCGGAATCATGTCTCACCTCAAAGATTTCCCTGCGCGCACGTTGCCCCCCGCCACAAGTGAAGCCGAGGCGATGCGCCAAGGAAATTCACCGCGGCTTTTCGTTCTGGATGCGTGTTCCTTGCACACGGACTTAGGGCCGCTCGCGGGACGCTGCCGCGCTTCCGCGCCCGGCAGCAAATTTCTGGGGCTTCTACCGCCGGGCGACGACTGTCACACGGAAAAAATAAGGCTGTTCAGTTGGGGCATCGATGGATTCGTGGAGCTTCACAAAGCGTGGCAGAGGGAGTTGCCTCAGGCGATCCGCAGCATCCAGAAGGGACAGCTGTGGGTGCCTTCCGAAGTTTTGCTGGCATTCGTCAAGCAGGCGAAAGCACTGCTGGAAGCGCAGCTTCTGCATGGCCATTTTCTAACCGCGCGAGAGGGCGAAATACTTCAATTGCTGATGCGGCGTTTGACCAACAAAGAGATTTCCAGCGCACTGGATATTTCGGAACGGACCGTGAAGTTTCATGTTTCGAATATTCTCGGAAAATTGGGGCTTGCGGACAGACGCGGCTTGTCAATCGAAAGGCTGACGTTTAAGCAGACTTCCTCCGAAGCTTGACGCGTTTACTTTCCCATGTGTAATACCGGCCTGCACGTTTGAATGAACTGTTTTTCTCGAGCTCGAACTCAGCGAGATGGAAGAGGCGCGGGAAGAGCGAAGGCGTAGAGTACGTCTTGCACCGCAAGAATTAGGTATTGCCGCCCTTCCAGCTCATAGGTCATAGGCGAAGCGTCCAATTTGCCGCCCGCGTTCAAGTGCCAGAGAGTCTTGCCCGTGGCGGGATCAAGAGCCAGCAAATTACCCGAGTTATCAGCGCTGAAAAGAAGATGTCCCGCGGTTGTAAGGATCCCCGCAATGCTTTCCCCGTCACCGATCTCGTGGTTCCACACTACTTTGCCGGTGCGGTAGTCGAGCGCACGCAGCGTGGAATTGGCCCACAAGTTTCTGTCGCGGCCTCCCCATCCTTCGGGTTTCCCTTCTGCCGTATTGTAATAAATGCTGAAAAGGCGGCGGCAGTTCACGTAAAACAGCCCCGTCTGCGGATCAAAACTTGGTGCCATCCAATTTGTCGAGCCGTCCGACCCAGGTTCGACGAGCGCGCCATCCGGAGTCGGCGTGGCTTCGGGCTTGGCGATCGGCCGTCCTCGACTGTCAATCCCACTCGCCCACGATTGATCGATGAACTGCGAAGTGACCAGATGCTCGCCATTCGTGCGATCGAGCACAAAGAAGAAACCGTTGCGGCTGGCTTGCGCCAACAGCTTGCGCTGCTTGCCTTTGAATTCCGCGTCGAAGAGCACTGGCGTCTCGACGGCATCCCAGTCGTGCACATCGTGCGGCGAAGGCTGAAAATACCAAACGAGTTTGCCGGTGTCCGGATTCAGGGCGACAATCGAGCAAGTATAGAGATTGTCGCCAGGCCGTCCCTCTCCCGCCAGTACAGGGTTCGGATTCCCCGTGCCCCAATAGAGGAGATTCAGGTCGGAATCGTACGTCCCCGTCATCCAGGTCATTCCGCCGCCGTGGAGGATGGCGTCGCTGTCTTTGGGCCACGTCTCGGAGCCTGGCTTGCCTGGTTCCGGCTCGGTGTTCCAGCGCCACTGGATTTTCCCCGTCTCCGGATCGAGCGATTCGAGAAAACCGGGAATGTCCGTAACGTCTCCGGAGACGCCGACGATTACGTGATCACGCACAACGAGCGGCGCCATCGTCGAGAAATACTCGAGCTTTGGATCGGCGAGCTCCATGTCCCAGCGCACCGTGCCATCTTTGGCGTCGAGACAAATCAGGTGCGCGTCGGGAGTCGTGAAGTACAGCCAATTCTTGTACATCGCGAGGCCGCGATGGCCGATGTGGTCGCCTTCCGACTTTCGTTCGTAGTGCCAAATCCTGCGGCCGAAGCGCGCATCCACCGCCCAAACATTGTCAGGAACAGAAAAGTAGAGAATGCCGTTTACTTCCAGAGGAGTGGATTTGATCGTTGTACTGTGCGTCGAAAAAGCCCAGGCGAGTGTGAGCGAGTTGATATTTCCTGCGTTGATCTGATCGAGCGTGCTGAAGCGCTTGCCGGAATAGTCGCCGTTGTACGTCGGCCAGGTATCGGTGGGCGGTTTGAAAAGCGCGGAAGGATCAAGTTCTTGCGCCGAAGCAAACGGCGGATGCGGCCCCAAAGCAAAGAGCAGCAGCGGCAGCAGCGCTCTGGTTCGCTTCCCGGCAAGACAAAGTCCCAGATAGCCGCCATGGCGCTTCTTGCAGTCACGCGCGCCCTTCATCACTCCACGGAAGTTGAAAAGCATTCCGGCTCCTGTCCTCTGGCTTGTGTTTCTGTATTTCCTACTTCAAAGTTTCCAAATACGCGAAGAGGTTGTGAACATCCGCCTGAGTGAGCTTACCGAGCAGCTCGCGGTGGGCGGCTAGAGGATCCTGCAGCTCTACCTTCACAGCATCACGAGAAAATGACCGGTACCAGCCCGAGGCGTCTTGCAGCGAAACTACAAAGTCGTCGGCATGGACCAGCGGACCTTTGATTTGCTTGCCAGAGGGCAGCGTCACTACCGCAGTGGTATGCCGTCCTTCGGGATATAACATATGAGCTTCGAGATCCACGGGGGAGTACTTACCCGCGATTTTAGCCAAATCGCCGACCGGGGAATGGCACTGATGGCAGCCGCCGGCGCCATTGAAAAAGACCTTTCCGGCATCGGCATTGCCCGTGAGCAACTTTTCTGCCGGGTAACCCCGCGGCACCCCGTTCGATCTCAGTGCTTCGGCCGCGCGCGCGTGAAGAAACGCCGCGATGTCGCTGACTTGCTCATCCGTCAGTGGCATCGCGGGCATCCCCTTATCTGGCCGGCCTTGATGAATAACGGCGCCGACAAGGTCACCCTTCACATCGTGCGCCACAAGCGGCGAGCGGACAAGGTCTGGCCCGCGTGCCCCCGTTGCGTCAGGACCATGACAGAACCCACAAGCTTGCTCAAACTGCTTGTGCCCGCGCTCGATCGCCGGATCGGGAGTCTCCGATCGTTGAGGCCAAGCCGGTGAATTCGTCACCGCTACGAGAACAAGGATAAATGCCGATAGAGCGGAAACTATAGCAACTCGTTTCACCAAGGGAAAACCCTCATAGCACATCTTCAGTATTTGCTTCGCGAACGCGAATTCTAGCATTGAGCGCTGTGAACTGCATCGGGGAGGTCAACGGCCATCGCCTGTGCTGCTGAGAGCTCCGGGTTTCTCTAACGAATCTGTGGCGGCCACGCCGGTGATGAGGCGCGCGCCGCGGCTGAAGGTCAGATATTCGAAGCCCCATTGCACGAAGACCAGGACGCGGCTCTGAAACTCCACAATATAGATGAGGTGGACAAAAAGCCAAGTGAGCCATGCAAACAGGCCCGCGAGGTGAAAGCCGAAAATGTTGGCGACGGCTGCCGCTCGCCCAATGACGGCCATATCTCCCTTATTGAAATAGTGAAACGACTTCGTGTCGTTCTTCCCTTTCAGTCGAGCGCGAATGGTCTTAGCCGCGTAAGCGCCGCCCTGGATAGCCACCTGTGCAACACCCGGCAGCGGCCTCCCATCCTCCCCCAGTGAGAGCGCAAGATCTCCTACGATGAAAATATCCGGATAGCCAGAAACGGTAAGGTCAGGATTGACCTTGATGCGCCCGCTTCGGTCTGTCTCCGCTTTCGTGCGTTCGCTGAGTTTTCTTCCGAATTTATTGGTTGTGACGCCGCCAGCCCACAGAACGGTTTTTGCCGGCAGACTTTTTGACTCGTCGCCAGAACTGTAGGTGACGCCGCCCGCATCAATGCACGTAACCATCACGCCCTTTTTCACTTCGACGCCGAGCCGTGATACAAGCCTTTCCGCTTTCGCCGAGAGATCCTCGGGAAAGGCAGCGAGCACCCGCGAACCGCCCTCCATTAGAATTATGCGAGCCTCGCGCGGATTGATGTGGCGAAAGTCGTTCTTCAGAGTTTCGTTGGCGATCTCGGCGAGCGCGCCGGCCAGCTCCATGCCGGTGGCCCCCGCGCCGACAATCACAAATGTGAGCCAGGCGCGCGCTTCTTCCTCAGTCGCCGAGCGCTCGGCACACTCAAATGCATAAAGAATTTTGTGCCGGATAGCGGTAGCTTCTTCAATGGATTTCAGGCTCGGCGCCCAATCCCTCCATTCATCTTTGCCGTAATAAGAGGTCTGGGAGCCCGTCGCCACAATCAACGAATCGTATGGAAAAGCAGCCCCATCGCGCAAAACCACACGCTTGGCATCGGGATCAATGTCGGCGGCTTCGCCCAGCAGAACCTGCGCATTTTTTTGCCGGCTCAAAATACCGCGCAACGGAGCGGCAATCTCGCCCGGCGACAGCGAGCCTGTCGCGACTTGATACATGAGCGGCTGAAAAAGATGAAAATTGCGGCGGTCGATCAGCGTGACAGCCACGGGGGCACGTTTCAGCTTTTGCGCCGCGTTTAGCCCCCCGAATCCGCCGCCCAATATTACGACGCGGTGCTTCTCTCCCATGGCGGCCGCTCCCAGGAACACAACCTCGTTCTCCGTACTATCATCTCATCTAGCGTGAATTCCACAATTACGATGATCGTGGAGTGCTTGGAGATGCGAAGTTTCTACGGCCGCGCCTAAGATGAAAAGTAAACCGATTCCCAAGACGCCGAACCGTGAGCAGATGGAACGCAACACGTTGCGCCTGCTCTGTTCCGTGCTCGTAAAACCAGGCACGCGGCTGGAAATCTGCCGACTCTTGCATGCCGACGATTTTCTGGATCCGGTACGCAGAGCCGTCTTTGAAGAAGTCCAGGCAGCGGGCGTGCTCAGTTCGAAGCAGCTGCGTGCGTCGCTGCCCGCGCGGATGATCAACCGCGGCTTTCTCGGCTTCAATTTGGAAAAGCTGCTGGCGCCAAAACTCGCCAATGAAGCGGAAATCGAGCAGTTGTTCGAAAGCACGCTGCACCTGCTGAAGCTTGGCGGGGCCGATGAGCCAAATCTTTTTGCATCCGCGGCCGATGTCAAGGACTAGTTATCGTGCATTAACGCTGGTCGAGGCGCTCGGATTGGCTGGGTACATTGCCTGGTACATCTGGCAGCTTCAAGGAGCGAGGCCCAATTCTTGGATAATCTTTCCGATCTGGCTGCTTCTAAGCATCGCGTTGCATCGCGACACTCCTAAAACGCTGGGCTGGAGGGCCGACAATCTCTGGCCCGCTACGCGCCAAGGACTGCTCATTTTTGCCGCATTTATTCTCACTACTTGTCTGGCAGGTTTTTGGCTTGGCGCCTTTCACCGCGTACCGCCGCGCGTCACTGAACCCTGGCGTTTCTTTAGCTACTTCGCGTTTTGTCTGCTGCAACAAATTGCTCTGAATTCGTATCTGACGAACCGGCTTCTCTACGCCTTGCAGGAGCCTCGCGCGGCTGCGATAGTGGCTGGGGCCATTTTCGCTGCGCTGCACTGGCCAAATCCTGTTCTCGTGCCCCTGACCCTTATCGGCGGAACAGTCATGAGCTGGCTCTTCTCCCGGGAGCGCAACATTTTCCCGCTCACCGTGGGCCAGGCCATTCTGGGTACGCTAGTGTGGTGGGTTTTTCCCGTTGCCTGGCATCACGGAATGCGCGTGGGCCCCGGCTTCTATACGTTCCATCCCTAGGGCCGTGCAATTTGCCCGGCCTCACGGCACCTACAAATTCAAGTGATCGTAATTCCCTGCTGTTCTCCGCGGCGCCGCCACTGTTGAGGGAGCGTTGCCGGATTTCCGCCACACGCCGGGAATAATCGTCGCACACTTCGGACAAGCGCCTTCGGCAAGCCGATTCTCGAGAACATCATGCCACGAACGCCGGATCAACAATTCGCCGCACGTGGGGCAAGCCGTATTCGCGCCGTCGCTGAAAATGTTTCCCTCGTATACATAGTGAAGACCGGTCTCCCGAGCGATCGCTCGCGCACGGTGAAGCGTCTCAGGCGGCGTGCGAGGCTTATCCTGCAGCTTGAAGTCAGGATGGAACGCCGTGAAGTGCAGAGGCACGTCCGGCCCGAGATGCGTCAAAATCCACTCGGAAAGTTTGCGTGTCTCCGCAGGATTATCATTTAACGTTGGAATCATCAGGTTCGTAATTTCAAACCACACCTTTGTTTCGTTTTTCAGCCATTCGAGAGTCTCAAGCACCGGCTGCAAATGCGTCAGCGTAGTCTTTCCATAGAATCCTTCCGTGAACGCTTTCAGATCGATGTTTGCGGCGTCGATGTGGTCATATATATCGTGAAACGCCTCATACGTGATGTACCCATTCGAAACCATCACCGTTCTTAGCCCGTATTTCTTCGCGGCCTTACAAATATCGATGACGTACTCGCCCCAGATCGTCGGCTCGTTGTAGGTAAACGCCAGCGAATCGCAGCCATGTTGCAGCGCCAGCAATGGAACATCTTCCGGAGCAATATGCAGGGAGCGCACTTGATCCTGCCGCGACTTGGAAATATCCCAGTTCTGGCAGAAAAAGCAGCCCATGTTGCAGCCCGCCGTGCCCATGCTGAACACGCGGGTCCCTGGTAAGAAATGATTCAGCGGTTTTTTTTCGATGGGATCGACCTGCAGTGCCGCCGGCGCTCCGTAGCCCAAGCTATAAAGTTTTCCGCTTTGATTGACACGAATGAAGCAAAATCCCGATTGCCCCGAATGAATGTGGCAATGCCGGGGACAAAGGTAGCAGTGCACGCGTCCGCCAGCCTCCGGCTCCCACCAGCGCCCTTCGTGCAATTCCTCGGTCTTTTGGAGGATCTTCAATTGGCTCACAAACCGATCCTCCTTTCCTTCAAATTATACGCCTGCCTGTGCTTCGACTCGTGTTCTTGTTGGTTGCGCTGCTAGAACAGGCTGGCGAGGTTCAAGCGTGGTGACGAATGCGGCGCTGGACACGCCGCCGTTCGGCGGCCCAATCCATGAAATTCATCATGTTCGAACGGTATTTCCAGGAAAGCCGCAAGAATTTTCGCGCATCTAGATTTTTCGCTTCCGGGCCGAGAAAAGTCTCAAACCGCCAGCGCAAGTACGGGCTATTCCAAGGTTTGAAGCGATATCCGCGTGCAACGTTCCAGTAGTACCGGAGTGTCTTAAACATCGGTCTTACACGGGCAGGTGCGCCCGCTCCCAAGCCTCGTTCGTCTTAACCGCCACCCAGCGGCGCCGAGAGATGCTCATGCACCAGCACCCAGCCGGACGGCCGCCTTTCCCAAATTCCTGTATAACGAATGTCTGTTTCAGAATTATTACCGTCTTTCGTCTTTTCCGATAAATGCATGGAGACCGTCGTCCATGCCACCGTGCCGTGACGCCTTACTTTCAAATCCTTGCCGGCACTTAGCGTTACGCTTTCGGCGCTGTCCAAAAATTCCTTCTTAACTCCTTCGTGGTATTCCTTCCAACTGTGATAGGAAAAAGGGGCGACATCATAAAAAACGAGCCCGTCTTCTTTGGCATAGAAACGCGCTGGGTTGTCCGCGTTGCCCGTGCTCCACGCCGCACAATAGTCGTCGATGAGTTTGCGGAAGGTGGCCTCATCTGTCGCCTTTTGCTGAGCGCGCGCTGCCACAAACGTCAGCAATCCACCCGCAATGGCGAGTGCGACGTAGAGAAGCCAGCGCCAGTGTTCACTACGTCTGGCGTTTGCATTTTCTGTATTCAAGACCATCTCCGTTCGCCGTGAGAAGTTGCCACCAACCAATGGCTCTGAGCAAAGCCATCCATTCATTGCGCCTACCCTATGGTGAATCCCATCAATTTGCAATAGGGGTCTAGTACCCACCTTGAGTCTTATGTCGCGTGCGTTTTTCACCGATGCCTGCGGCCACTCGCCGGTAGATCCGGCCTGTCTGCCGAAAAGCAAATGCGCGCTTTCCGGAGGGTGCGTAACCTCGCTCCTGGGCGGACAAACTGCCCGATTCGGAGGCGAGCATGGCAAGGCGGCAACTCGCAACACATGAAAAGAGGCGCTATATGGGCAGAATCCTGGTTTCTATAGGCTTTGCAGGCTTGCTTGCCGACCTCGCCTTCCTGGCACAGCCGCTCGAACGGCTGGCCCAAAGATTTGGCCAGGGGCTGTTCAGCCTTGTACCCGCTCTTGGCTTGTCCGTTCTGAATGCCGCGCGGGCCATCGCACTCGACCAAATCGACTACTTCTCCCTGATTTCGCGTATCTTGGTATTATTCCTGGCGCTTGTGGCCGTGGTAGCGGGTACCGTTCTTTGGAACTCCCGCCACTCCGCTTCCGTTCGAGGAGACCGTTGATGGATCAGTCTGGCGACCAACCCACTAGAACTCCAAAGGTCGTCCTCCATGGCGACTTCCACTGGGGACTCATCTGGGGTTTCATCATTCTCCTGGTAGGCGTCGCTCTGCTGCTGGACCACATGGGGATCCTTCCCTTCGATTACGTCTTCCACTTCTGGCCCTTACTGCTCGTCCTTTTTGGAATCATGAATATCATCTCCGCTTCGAACCGCGTCTTCGGATTTATGCTGATTGCCGCCGGCATCCTCCTGCAGCTCAATAAGTTCGGCTACCTTCGTTTGAGCTTCGCGGATCTTTGGCCCCTGGCGATCATCTGCATCGGGCTGCTGATGATCTGGGGATCCCTCGAAACGCGGGGCCTCCTCCGCAAGAAAGTCAAATTCGACTGGACTCAGGGGTCCGCGGCCGAAAAATTTCGCCGGCACCTTACAGAACTCACCGGCGAAACCGACACCTCCTTCAATGCCGCCGCTGTTTTTGGCGGCTGCGAGCGCCGCTATACGGGGCAACACCTCCAGTCTGGCAAAGCTACCTCCATCTTCGGAGGTGTTGAACTCGACTTGCGCGATGCCAATATCGACGATGAAGCCGTCCTCGAAATTATCTGCGTCTTCGGCGGCGTCGAGCTTCGCGTTCCTGAAACCTGGGCCGTGCATTCCCGCAGCCTGCCCGTCTTCGGCGGTTTTGAAGACAAAACCAGGCAGACCAGGGTGGATGCATCCGCTGGCGCTAAGCGAAAAACACTGATTGTCACCGGAGTCGTTATTTTTGGCGGCCTGGAAATCTCAAACTAAGGGACTTTTCTCGAAATCCGATATGGGACGCCTGTCGAAAAACGCCATGCCCTGTAATATCGGCCGCCTTCGGATCTCTAGCTAATGCATCCGCTCCTCACACCGATCAATCGTTACGGGTTCTACCTGCTGGCCTGGACTCCGCTCGCTGGCATTCTCGTCTACTTGCTCGCCGGCCCGGGCCACCTCGGCTGGCTGGACGCCACTGTCCTGGTTCTGCCGCTTTGTCTCGTCTACCAGTTTGTTTGTCTTTCCGCGTGGTATATGTGCAAGGCCGCACCCCTCCGCGGCGCCTCTTTTCTCCGCATTCGTCTCACGCACCTTGTCGCCGCTGTGGTCATCAGCCTTCTTTGGATCGAATTTGCAAGGCTGCTGGCGTACCTTCTTTCGCAAACCGCTCCCTTTCGCGGATTGAGTGAACGGCTTGCGCCCCAATTTCCCGTGCTATTCGGCGTCGGCTTTCTCTTCTATCTGCTCTCTGTCGCCGCGCATTACGTGATTCTAGCCATCGAGGAGTCGCGGCAAGCCGAAGCGCGCGCGCTTGAGACCAGCATTCTTGCGCGCGACGCCGAGTTGAAAGCGCTCAAGGCGCAAGTCAATCCCCACTTTCTCTTCAACAGCCTGAACTCCATCAGCGCGCTCACCAGTGTGGACCCCGCCAAAGCCCGCGAAATGTGCATCCTGCTGGCCGAATTTTTGCGCATGACCCTCGGGCTCGGTGAAAAAACCTCCGTGCCTCTCTCGGAAGAACTCTCGCTCCTTCATCGCTATCTTGCGATCGAGAAAGTGCGCTTTGGTACGCGCCTCCGCATGGAGGAAGACCTCCAGCAAGTCTCCAGTTCCCTTACGCTTCCGCCCCTCCTCCTGCAGCCGCTCATCGAAAATGCCGTTACCCACGGCATCGCCAATTTGCCCGAGGGAGGCACCGTCCGTCTTTCCGGCCAAAGTCACAACGGCCGCGCCCAATTGGCGATTGAAAATACCTTCGATACGGAATCCACGCCCACGCGTAAGGGCGGACTGGGACTGAAGAATGTTCGCGAGCGGCTCGAAGCGCGTTACGGCAAAGATGCGAATATGCGCGTCAGCGCCGAAAACGGAATCTTTCGCGTGGATTTGTCGTTCCCAGTGGACACCAAAGAGGTCAGGAATTGAGTAAGACGCCCGAAAAAAAGATCACCGCTCTCATCGTTGACGATGAAGACCTCGCGCGCCTGGTTCTTCGCGAGTTGATCCAAACTCATCCTGAGATCCAAGTTCTCGCGGAGTGCGGAAATGGCTTCGAAGCGGTGAAAGCCGTCGCCGAGCAGAAGCCCGACCTCATTTTTTTGGATGTGCAGATGCCCAAGCTCTCGGGCTTCGATGTTCTCGAGCTGATCGGCACGAACACCGCCGTTATCTTCGTCACGGCCTACGACCAGTATGCCATGCGCGCCTTCGAAGTCCACGCCGTAGACTATCTCTTAAAGCCGATAGGCCGCGACCGCTTCGAAGCCGCCCTCGAACGCGCAAAATCGCGCATTGGCGAAAAATTGCCGCCAGCGCCCGACCTCGCCGCCGCCGCCCGCCCACCGAAACAATTTCTCGAACGCATCGTGGTCCGCGACGGCACTCGCGTCACACTGATCCCAGTCGCAAAGCTCGACTTCGCCGAATCGCAAGACGACTACGTAGCCCTGGCCACCGAAGGCAAAAAGCATCTGAAGCAACAAACCATCGCCAGCCTCGAAGCCTGCCTCGATCCCGACCGCTTCGTCCGCGTCCATCGTTCTTACATCGTGAATTTCGAGCGCGTCGTCCGCATCGAGCCCTACGGAAAAGACAGCCGCCTCGCCATCCTAGCCGACGGCGCACGCCTTCCCGTCAGCAAAGCCGGCTACGCCCGCCTAAAAACACTCCTGGACCAACGCACCTAACCCATAACCGGGGGTCTGGCTCCCTTAATCACTAGCCACAGCGTCAGCGCAATCTCCCCAAAGAAAGCAGGCTGAGCATATGCAAACACCTTTCCGTAATATTGCGGCATCAACTCCCCGGTAAGACTCAACGCCACATAGGCGGCACCGCCGAGCGCCAACCACACCCCGAGGAACCGTGGCAGGAAACGCGAGCGGTAAACCAGCAACGCTAACGGCAAAAGCCATACTCCCCAAAGAATTTCCGCGGCCGTATTTTGATGATCACGCAGCTTGAGGAACAGCAGCGCCAAGGCGTCCCGCTGGGGTTTGTCGAACCCAGAAAGAAAATCGCCTCCGCGCACGATCATCAGCGCAGCCGAGTCGCTCACCACACCTACAAAATCGATGACGGCCGGCATCACGCCGCCGAAGATCACTACCTGCACCGCGAGATCCTCGTCCACTCCTTTGAACAATCGGTAAAAGGCCAGCACAAGGAAAATCAGGATCACCGCACAAGCCAAGTCGCTCACAATCCCGAAGCGAAGTAGCCACTCGTGCCCCGCAATGTTGTTCGCCGTGGCGTTCGCGTTCCCTGTCACAAACAGTCTGGTAGGAATATAAATGAGGCGCACTGGGCCGAGGAGGATCAGGAGCAGGTACCAGAATCCGGCGACTCTCCCTGGGTTCCGCACCGAACTCGTCCCCCTCCCGCGATCTAAGCTCTCCGGTAAGGCTGTGCCGATTTCTAACGAATTCCACTACTCGCTACTGACTTCCTCTTACGCCAACCTACGCACCCAAATCCTCGAAGTCGCCGGCTTTCCCAAATGCATCGTATGCCCATCCGATCGCAACGTCATCGTCTCATCATATTCCCGCTTCAAAACTTCCACTTTCGTCGAAGGCCGCAATTTCAATCCTTCCAAGAATTCCAAGAACTGCCCGTCCTTCTCATAAACACAAAGAATTTCCGCATGTTCGTTCGCCCGTAAATCCGCCAGCAAAACCGCGCCCTGACTTCGCAGCTTGGCCACGCCGCCCCGCATCGGAACGCCGTGCGGACACGACTTCTTATTTCCAAATCGCTTCAGCAGCAACGCCTCTACCTCCGGCGAGATGCCGTGCTCCAACCGCTCGGCCTCGTCATGCGCCTTCGCCCAGGAAAGTCCAATCACTTCCGTAAGCAGCATTTCTGCAAGCTGATGCCGCAAAGCCAGTCGCTCCGCAACCATTCGCCCTTTGCGCGTCAGATCGATTCGCCCGGTCCGCTCCACGCGAACGTGCCCATCGCGCGCCATGCGCTTCAAAGCCGCGGTCACCGCCGGAGGCGTCACCTTCAACTCTTCCGCCAACCGCGCGCTGATCGGCGTCTGGTCCTCCTCGAGCATCTCCCATATGGCCTTCAAATAGTCTTCCTGCGATACGCTGGTTTTCTCTCTCCGCAAACCCGCTTCTCCTCAACCTCTTCGGCCGCTACCTTTGCCTGCCGGTGCCCTTCGTTTTCCTGTTTCCCGCATTTCCCGCGCGCCACTCTGCTCTTCTCAGCCGCCCCGCCAATTCCCTCACGCGCCGCTCAATATCTTCAAAGATTCTCTGATAAAGCCCGGCATCCGCGCCATAAGGATCTTCCACCGTCCAGTCTTCTACATTGGCCGCACCCTTGAAAGCCGCTTCCTTCGGACGCCCGCTCATATTGATCACAATGTCCGCCGTCTCCGACGCAGCCGCCAGGAGCGCCTTGGACGACAGCTCATCCGAGGAAAACCCATTCTTGGCAAGCGTCAGCTTAGTCATTGGCTCGATACGCCCCAGCGGCGTCAATCCCGCGCTCGAAGGCTCAATTACATCCGGGGCATCGCGCAAGGCAATCGCCTCTGCCATGGGGCTGCGGCACGCATTCCCCAAGCAGACAAACAACACTTTCGTAGTGCCAATCTTCCTCATGACTGAAATTCTGTATCCCCAGCCTAGACCTCCCGGACACCTAACGGCAACCCTCCTTGCCGTCCACGGCGCCGGGTTCTGTTCCAGTCTTTTCAATAACTTACATTTTTATCCGATTTTTGTCTTACTTTCTTGCACACAACTAATGTACTCCTCCCGCTAGCGAACGCCAGGATTTGGGGTGCGGAAGCCAAGCTTCCGCTATTTTTTGTTCCTTCAAGCCAGACTAGAGATAATCCCAGCGGCTGGATTTCAGGGAGATCGCTACTCAAGGGAGGCTGACAGGAAATCCAACTAGCTGGCTATCGCGCCACGGAAGCGGCCCGCTTCGGGCTGGCCTCAATCAACTTCAAAAAATGGCGATGCACGGTGCTGTCTCCCGTCAACTCCGGGTGAAACGTCGCGGCCATGACGTTGGCTTTCTGTACGAGAACTGGTTTACCCGCGTACTCGGAAAGGACTTCGACGCCCGGGCCGGCACGCTCGATAATCGGAGCACGGATGAAGACCATCTCCATGGGCGAGTCCGTTAGCTTGCTCGATCCGAAAAAAACATCGCTGGCGAGTTGCCGGCCATACCCATTGCGCAATACAGTCATGTCCAGCAAACCCAGAGAAACCTGCGCCGGATTCTTCACCTCGGTCGCCAGCAAAATCGCACCCGCACAAGTCCCAAAGATGGCTCCGCCATCCGCCGCAAATTTCTTCACCGCATCAAACAACCCTTCTTCCTCTAAGAATTGCAGCTGGGTCGTGCTCTCGCCCCCAGGGAGGATCAACCCGTCGCACCCGTCCAGATCCTTGAGGGTGCGCACCTCGACCGTCTCCGCACACAGCTCCGCAAGCCGAGCCGCGTGCGCCGCAAAATCACCCTGTACCGCCAATATCCCAATCTTCACTTCACGCACTCCGTTAAAATTTATAGGGGCGGGACTTGCCCCGCCCATCGTCGCAGGGGCACGGCACGCCGTGCCCGTCTTTTTACTGCCGCAGCATGTTTACCCCGAGTCCAAAAGGGCTGCGCAGGGGCGACGAACAAGATGACCGAACGATTTCAAATTCAAAAAAATCCCCTACCACCCGCGCGTCGACAGCATGTCTTTCTCTTCGAGCTGGCGCACATCTATCCCGCGCATCGCCTCGCCCAGCTCCTCGCAAGCCTCGAGCACAGCCTTCGGATCGTCAAAATGCGTTGTAGCTTTCACCACAGCCTTCGCCCGCGCTTCCGGATCGCTGGACTTGAATATCCCGGAGCCCACAAACACGGCCTCGGCCCCGAGCCGTCGCACCAGCGCAGCATCCGCCGGAGTCGCAATTCCACCCGCGGAAAAATTCGGCACCGGCAGCTTCCCCGTTTTCGCAATCTGGCGAATCAAGTCGAGCGGAGCGCCAAGTTCTTTCGCCTCGCGCATCAATTCATCGTCGCGCAAAGTCGTCAGCTTTTTCATTTGACTAACGATTGTGCGCATATGCCGCACAGCTTCAACAACGTTGCCCGAGCCTGCTTCGCCCTTCGTGCGAATCATCGCCGCGCCTTCCGCAATGCGCCGCAGCGCTTCTCCGAGATTGCGCGCACCGCAAACGAACGGCACTCGGTAATCGTGCTTCCAGACATGATTCTCTTCGTCAGCCGGTGTCAGCACTTCGCTTTCGTCGATGAAATCCACTTCGAGCGCCTGCAGCACTTCCGCCTCAGCGAAATGCCCGATGCGCACCTTGGCCATCACCGGAATCGTGACGGTTTGCATGATCTCGCGAATGATTTTGATGGACGCCATTCGCGCCACACCGCCTTCTTTGCGGATGTCGGAAGGCACGCGCTCCAGCGCCATGACGGCGCAAGCGCCAGCCTTCTCCGCGATCTTTGCTTGCTCGGCGTTGGTGACATCCATGATGACGCCGCCTTTGAGCATTTCCGCCAGGCCGACCTTGACCCGCCATTCATTCGTGTTGCCGTCTGCACCGCCGCTACCGTTCACTTTCTTCGTATCCATATCATTTCTCCTCGTGTCCCAATTTTCTCGGCGTATGTTTCACCGCCAAAACTCAACGTGCCGCGCAGCATTAGGTGCTATGTGCTACGCACTTCGGCCGCGGCCTTTTCTTTCTGCCCAATGACGACAAATCTTCCCGAGCCTCGCGCCAGCAAGTCGCCTGCGCTGTTCCGAATCTCGCCAACAAGAAACAGATTGCGCCCTTTTACGTCCGTCTCATAGCCTTCGACGATAATCTCTTCGTTCACCTTCACGGGCTTCAAGTATTGAACCGTGAGCTCCGCCGTCACGGCGCGCACCTCACGGAAGCGGCAAGCCTTGCCCATGACTTCGTCCAAGAGCAAGGCAATGATCCCGCCATGGCCCATTCCTCCGCCGCCCTGGTACGCCTCGCCCAAAATAAATTTTCCCACGATGCGGCGCTTGACGTTGTCCTGCACAAACGTCAGCTTCATGCCCTGCTCGTTCGCTCCGCCGCAGCCAAAACATTTGTTCGCCGGATTCGGCGCCAAATTAATCGTGTCCGTCAAATTCCGCCAGCCTCTCCGCTTTTTTGTTTCTTCGTTTCTTCTTTACCGCCCTACTTCATTTCTTCTTCTCAGACCAGTGCAACGCGGCTTCTTTCCGCGCGCCGTACGCCGCGCTGCCGCTTGCGCATCTCGACACGCAGAAGATCCGCCAGCGTCGCAACGCCGCGTGCGATTTGCTTTTCATCCAAGCCCGCATAGCCAAGACGCAGGGTGTTTGGCAGCGGATTCTGCACGTAGAAATAACGACCCGGCGCAAAGAGAACTCCACGCTCTTTGGCGTGAATCAAGAGCTCGCTGGCGTCAAATCCCGGAGGCAGTTCGAGCCACAAACACATTCCGCCGTCGGGGCGCGTCCAGCGCGTACCTTCCGGCATATGTTTGCGAAGCGCCTCGTCCAAAACCAAGAGCCGCGAAGCATAAACTTTGCGCATTTTGGCGAGATGCTTGGTAAACAGTCCGCGCCGCAGAAATTCCGCGAGCGTGGCCTGCGCGAGCTGGTCGGTGTGCAGATCGGTGGTCTGCTTCACGATGCGCAGACGCTCGATGGCGGTCGCGGGAGCGACGATCCAGCCCACGCGCAACCCCGGGAACGCAACCTTCGCGAAACTATCGATATGAATCACGATGTTCGCGCGGTCGAGCTGTTTCAGGGAAGGCACACGTTCGTCACGTGCATGAAGACGGGCGTAGATGTGATCCTCGACGACAGGAACTTGGTGGCGGCCGGCAAGTTCCAGCACTTTGCGGCGCGACGCCAGCGGCATCGACGTGCCGGTCGGGTTCTGAAAATCGGGCGTCAGCACAATCAGTTTCACGCGATTCGCAGCAAGCGTGGCTTCGAGAGCTTCGAGATCGAGGCCGAGGGCTGTTCCCGGTTCCGGGCGGGTTTGCATTGGCACACCGAGGCAGCGTGCGCGAGCGCCGTGGAAGATCGCCATCGCTCCGGGATAAGTAGGATTCTCGAGAATCACGGAATCGCCGGGGCGTACGAAAGCTTTGCTGATAATGTCCAGAGATTGCTGGCAGCCGTCGGTGATAAGAAGATTTTCGTCTTTCGCAGGAATACCGTCGCCGCGGAGATGATCGAGCAGCGCTTCCTTCAGTGGCCCATAGCCGTCCGAAGGGCCGAGCTTCAAGACATCGGTGGCCTCGCGGCGCAGAACGGCGTTCACGCAGATCTGCAATTCGTCGACGGGAAAAAATTCCTCCGCCGGGCGCGCCATCACAAAAGACAGCGCATTTTCAGGAGCGCTGGCGGTTAGCCGGCTGAGAGCTTCTTCCCCGCGTTCATCGGCGAAGAGCAACTCCCATCGAAGGCCCTCGCTTCCATTCAGAACAGGCGGAGGAGGAGGCGTAAGCTTCAAGCCATTTCCGTTGCCCTTGATGTACGTGCCGCGGCCGACGTGCCCCTGAATGAGACCTTCGGACTCAAGCTCGGCGTAAGCGTTCGCCACCGTGGTGCGATGAACACCCAGCATGGTGGCGAGCTCGCGACTAGCGGGAATGCGGTCGCCCGGACGCAAATCGCCCGCATGCACGAGCGAACGCAGTTGATCGCGAAGCTGGACGTACAGCGGGACGTGACTCTCAGGCTGGAGATGAAGTGGCAACATTGTCTCTCACCCTGAGCCAATCTTACACGATATTGGCCTGCTGCAAGAGCCAATTTGTCTGCCGCCATTTTGGCGGGTTTTTGGGCCGTTTTTGCGCTGACGGAAGGAACGAGAGCCGGCTTATTGAGACTCGTCAGAGGTGGCGTCCTCGGAGTTGCCGAGGAAAGCGGCAGCAGAGCCGCCGGACTCGAAGATTGCGGGAGTCAGTCGTTGGCGGGCGGCTTGTAGCCGAGGCGGCCATTTTTTTCGCCCGAAGCGAGGTCCCGGATGCAGAGCTTGGTCAGGTCTTTTTCATCGCATTGGAAAATTTCCTTCAGCGGCAGGTCCTCCTCTTCGACATCGTACATTCCTGCCTGCATGTCTTCCGTGTCGTCGTCCGACGCGCTGACGACGGGGCTGCCGGGATGCGCTCGAATACGAAATTGGCCGGAGGAAGGTTCGTAGTTGGCGTAGCTGAAGCAATGCCCGATGCACGCGCGATCGGCGATGTGCCCGATGAAAGAAACGCGCGAATCCGGAGGCGCCCAGATCGTGGCAATGACTCTTGTGCCCAAGGGCAGGCGGCTGACGAGATGTTCGGCGCCGGATTCCATGCGATTCAAAACGAGCGTGTCCTGGTACAAGAAACCGAAAAAGACGATCGCGCATGCCCCGAAGCCCGCGAGATGCCACTTCCTCGGCTTGAGACAACACATAAGGCACAATCCAAAAATGGCGCAGATGGCCGTGAGGCGAGAGGCAAGCAGGCCGATCCAGCCGCCAGAGATCGACGGGCGAAGATTTTCGGGCAGAAGCGCGACAGCGACCACCGCAACGACGTACAGCTCGGCCGGAAGCCGCACGGACTGCCAGAAGGTCCCGTCGCGTCTGCGGGAAATTACGTCGACCAGGACACAGAACACGCCGAACGAGAGAGCGACCCATCCGAGGACGGCGTAGCGCTGGCCGTAGAGTGTCAATTGGTCGGCGCCGGTCATCAAATAAAACGCGTCGTGCACCCAGTCCACAGGAAACCTGTTTTGATGCGCCAAATACCAATGCACAACAAACAGAGTTGTCAGGGCGGCTAGTGGCGCCAACAAGTTCCACCACCTCGGCAGCTTCGTCCAAAGAAGAAGATAGAGCGCCATTCCTGCCAGCCAAAGGAATCCTATCGGGTGCGCTAACAGAATGAGCGGCGCAACAAGCAACCCCAGGAGACGCTCTAATCCCCTGCCCCGCCACAAAACAGCAAAGCTAAAAGATGCCAGTCCCAGCGACAGATAGTAGTTGAGAAAACCCATATTGAAGGAATATCCGTAAGCGAGCATGGCGATGCAGGGAGCAAAAAGCCAGGGAGGCCGCCCGCTCACCGCCGCAACGAATGCGAAGACTCCCCAGAAGAAAATCAGCACGCAGGCGGAGACCACCAGCTTTTCCGCAACCGCAAAACCAAAAACATTGGCAGCGTGCAACAACATCCAGTCAAAGAGTACGTTGTTCCACTGCCGGACGAAGTACAGTCCCGGCGCTTGCCCTTTTTCAATCAACTGGGCCAGCCACGCGTTGTAAACATGGCTGCCGAGATCGCCGGCTTCGATCTGCCGGTGCCACAGACACGGGAGAATCATCGCGGCCGAAATAGCCAGGATCGCCCGTATTTTTACGCGAACGAATTGCCATCCCGGCGCAGCCTGGATCGTCTCGCCGGTCATCTTCCGACTTGCCTGCGGTTTCGCAATACAGAAACCTCTTCGAGGAAATGGAGTCGCGCCATTCTACTATCTTCGGCATTCGCGCTCGATGCGGATCCGTTTTGGGTGGCGTTCGCCAGATACTTACGATCTGCGCTCAACTCTAGCCCGCTCAATTAAGTGGTTGGCGGGCAAGCGGGGGTTAGCTAACTTTTCTGCGGTTTCTATGCCTGCGACGGGCAGCTTGGCTCGATCGAGAAGCCCGATCTGCACCAGCACCGTAGCTTGATCCCAGTAGATGTGCTCGTTGGCTAGCTTGCCATCGCGGAATTGGACGATTACGACCAGCGGGCACTCAACCCGCTTGCCTGTGGGAGCAATGCCAGGAAGCATCCAGTCCATTTCGATGGTGTGGGTAAACTTAAAAATCATTTCGTCCACCAGCCGCTCCGCGCCGATCGTGCGGGAGATGGGAACGATCTCCGTATCGGGAGGCATCTTGGGGATGAAGTGTTGCGAATAGAATTCTCGTAATTGTACGAGGCCCACACCGCCCGTCAACACCGGGATGTGGTTCACATAGGCATCGGGCACCATAGTCTCAAGGGTGGCATCCGTGTCTCGGGTCGCGAACTCCTCGCCGAGGTGCTTCTCCCAAAGGTCGGTGAGTGACTGTTCCGCGGGAGTTAGGCGGGCTACTGTTCTTTGCTTTTCATTCATCCTGACTGCCTTTCTGCTTCGCGGATTCGGCCGTACCTTCAATCCGCGCAATTATAATTGGAGTGGTCTGAATCAGGCGATACTTGAATTTTTCTTTGCCGCGCGCCGCGATGGAACAAATCGCGCGCATACGCAATAAAAAGCGGCGGCGTTCACTGCGAGGGGTGGATGATCCACTCGGTAATGTACTGACGGACTTTCTCCCTGTGGGCGTCCCGATATGCCGGATGGTCCAGAGAGACGCCTTTGTCGGCGCGGCTAATCAGGACGTAGGATTCGAGAAGACCTTCGTCGGAAAGCTTGACGAGAGCGGCTAGAGCCGGATCCATCTGCTCAATTTGATTCTTTTTCATTTCTGCCTTCACCTGGTTCACGACTCCCTGAAAGCCATCCACTTCCTCAGGCAGGCTGTGACGGTATTCCTTTTCCGCGGGAAATTCTTTCTGGAATTTTTCACCGTGCCATACGGCTCTGAAAAGAGTGTAGGAAAACCGCGCATCGGTGCCGTCTTTTTTTGGCGCCGGCCTGCAACGCCGAAGAATCGATTGTGATGTTGGTTTGGCTCTTGCCTTTGTCTTCGATCTGATTCGGCGGAACGATGCGCGGATTGCCGAGCACTATCTTTTGTCCTTTCGCCCACTGGCTCAGTGCCATCCAAGACCGCTGATTATAAGGGTCCGCGACAACCGCGTTGATAAACTGTTCTTTAGCTTCGCTGGCCCGCCCCTGCGCGACCAAGTCATCGCCCCAAAATCGATAGCCGGTCTCGCGGTTGGGATCGATCTCGACCTCGCGGGCGAACCACTGATCGGCTTGCTCGTGGTCCTCGTTCTTGAAGTAAACGTCGCCGTGTCGTCGGTCTGAGCCGATAGCAAGGGATTCAAACCAAGCGCCAACATAAGGCAGAGCAGCCAGAAACCAAGCTTCCACGGCAGAGGGAAACAGGTAACGGACCGAAGCAGCCTTTCTGTCATGATCACCTCGCGCGGAAAGACCCACGTATTCCCTCCGATTGGACACCTTTGGAATGCGAAGAGTTGCCGAGACTATAGATCAGGCGGAGTTGGAAAGACAAGCAGGAGGGGGAGGGGCAAGCCCCTCCCCCTCGTGTTTGGCTATCCAGAGGCATAGAGAACGGCGGATTGCAGGTTGTTTTGGATTAAGAGTGGCTTTGTTGCGCGGGGATATCGTGCAACGAAGCCGCTTTTATTTGCAGGCCCAACGCGGAGGCCCACAGGTCGGCACGCAGCAGGGAGATGGCCTGCGGCGTGGTGATGCGGGGACGGGGGCGTTGCGGTTGCGCCCGTTGCCAGCGCGGGCGGGGCAACGGTTTATGGGTGAGATGGCCGTTTTCCAGCGCCAGCAGTAGGAGCGCGTAGACAAAAACGAAGAACGTTGCGGTGGTGCGCACGGCAGGATCGCTGCGG
>DATMKS010000049.1:0-8280 GCA_035571045.1 Verrucomicrobiia bacterium | reverse complement strand
CACCAGCAAGGCGGGAAGCTGATTGCGGAAGGGTGCTTGAACCAGGCGATCGTCCAAGAAATTGAAGGGCGCGAGCGGACCGACAAAGGGGACTGCGGAGGCCGGAAAAAAGGCTCCCACATTATTTTCTACGTGGCGTTTTTCAGCTTGCTGATAACCCCGGCGCTTGCGCAGGGACAGACCACCGCAAGGCAGAATGCGTTGTCGGGAAGCGCTCCGAGCGGAGTGATGCGGCTGACTCTCGATCAGGCAGTAAGCGTGGCGCTAAAGCAGAATCCGACGGCACAGATCGCTATTTTGACGGCGGCGGAAAGCGTTCAAGACAAAAACGTGGCGCGCGCGGATTTGCTGCCGCAGGCAAGTTTGAATGTCACGGATACGGTAGAGCGGCTCAACCTGCAAGCATTTCTCGGCGCCAGAATCCCTAGTTTTCCGCAACACGCCGGTCCTTTCCAGGTTTTCTCAGCGGGGCCGGGTTTCAGCGCGCCAGTGTTCGATTTGACGCTGTTCCGCCGCTATCAGGCGGCGCGCGAAACGGCAAATGCCAGCAAGGCAGACAGTCTTTCGACGCGCGAGCAAGTGATTTTGCTGGTGGTCTCGCAATACATCGGGACGCTGAGGGCCGTAGCGAGCGTAGAAGCGTCGCAGTCGCGCGTCGAGCTGGCGCAAGCGCTCTACGACCAGGCGGCGGACTTGCAGAAGGAAGGAGTTGGGACCGGAATTGATACGCTGCGCGCAAACGTCGAGTTACAGAACGAAAAACAGACGCTGCTCGAAGCGCAAGCCGACCGGGACACTTCGCTCTTCGGGCTTAGCCGGTTGCTGAATCTCGATCCGCGTCAGAACATCGAATTAGGAGATTCGTTGAGCTTCTTCGATACACCGCAGCCGGAGAGAGAGGCGAGCATCGAGTCGGCGCTGGCCGAACGGCAGGAATGGAAATCGCTGCAAGAGCAGCTTAAATCGGCGGGATTAGAAAAGAAGGCTTCTTCAGAATCGCGCCTCCCAAAGCTGGACTTCACCGGCAACTGGGCCTACCTGGGCGGATCGTCGACAAGCGGGATACCCACCTACAACTACGAAGCGGAGGTGAGCGTACCAATCTTTACCGGCGGCCGGATTCACGCGGAGATAGTGAAGTCGGATCTGGAAATTCAGAAGCTGCGGCAGCAGGAAGATGACCTGCGAAATCAGATCGCGCTGGACGTAAAGACCGCGCTGATCAATTTGGATTCGGCGCGCAATCAAGTGGCCGTGGCGAATTTGGGTGTGCAGCTGTCGAAACAGGAAGTGGATCAGGCGCGGGACCGCTTCAAGGCGGGTGTGGCCAACAACATCGAAGTGATCCAGGCGCAGGATTCGCTGGCCCGAGCGAACGATAACCAGATTATCGCGCTTTATCGGTTCAACCAGGCTCGCGCGGACTATGCGCGTTCGATTGGGCAGATGGAAAAAGTTTACTCGAAGTGAGGGAACGATGAGTGTTGAGATCGAAGTAGGGCCCGAGAATGCGGCAAAGGCAGAGCCATTTCTTGATGTGCCTATAGAGAAAGAGCAGCCAAAAGGGCTCGCGAATCCCAAGGTGCAGCGGCTCGCGATTCTTGGCGGCGTGGTGATGCTTGCCGTGATCATCGGACTGTTTCTCTACTACCACGACCGCGAGAGCACGGATGACGCGCAGATCGACGGACATATCACGCCGATCGCTTCGAAGATTTACGGGAAAGTAGCAAACGTTTTGGTGGACGACAACCAGTCGGTGAAAGCCGGCCAGGAGCTGGTGAAGATCGATCCGCGCGATTACCAGGCGGCCGTGGACCAGGCCAAGGCGGCTCTCGATTTGGCCGAGGGCGAAGCGCGTTCGGCGGGAGTGGACGTTCCGCGAACGGCGGAAAACGTAGCCAGCGGAACTTCCAGCGCGGACGCGCAATTGCAGGGAGCACAGGCAGACGTAGCGAAAGCGCAAGCCACCTATGAACAGGCGCAGACAGCGGATCTGGCATACGCGCAGGCGAACGTTAACAAGAGCATGGCGAATGCGGCGCTGGGGCAAGCGGATTTGGCGCGCTACAAGCCGCTGATGGAGAGAGACGAGATTTCGAAGCAGCAGTACGACGCAGCGAAAGCGAACGCCGATGCCACGGCCAGCGCGTTGAAGGCCGACCAGGAAAAATTGGTGCAAGCGCAGCGCAATGTGGAAGTGACAAAGGCGCAGCTGGACGCGGCCAAGGCCCGGGTGTTGGAAGCGCGCGCAGGAGTGGAGGGAGCCGAGGCAAACAAGAAGCAGGTAGGAATGCGCACGGCCGATGCGCAAGCAAAGGTTGCAAAAGTGGCGCAGGCGCGCGCGGCGCTGGATGCCGCACAGCTGAATCTGAGCTACACCGATGTGGTTGCGCCAGTGGATGGCGTGGCCACGCACAAGCAGGTCGAGACGGGACAGATAGTGCAAGCCGGACAGGGACTGCTAGTGGTCGTGCCGCTGCAGGATGTTTGGGTGACGGCGAATTTCAAAGAGACACAGCTTAGAAATATGCGCGCGGGACAGAAAGCGGAAGTGAAAGTCGATACGTATGGAAAAACGTTCAGCGGGCACGTGGATTCGATTGCTGGAGCGACCGGCGGAGTGCTGAGCTTGCTGCCACCGGAAAACGCGACAGGCAATTACGTAAAAGTCGTGCAGCGCATACCGGTGAAGATCGTGCTGGACCGGGACTCCGTGGGCCCGGCTGTCCTGCGGCCGGGAATGAACGTGGACGCCACCGTCATCACTAAGTAGTGCGTGGAATAAGGAAAGTCCGTGAAGGGTTTGTACGTATGAAGTAGGTAGAGAGTTCTGAAGCCCAGGTAGAAGGCCAGCGAACGAGATCGAATGCGCGATGAGGCACAGACTACTAGCGAAATTGAAGATGCCGGACGGGTCGATCAACCCCTGGGTGATCGCCGTTACGGTGACGCTCGCGACGTTCATGGAAGTGCTGGACACGTCGATCGCGAACGTGGCGCTGCCGCACATTTCCGGAAATCTTTCGGCGGGCGCGGACGAATCCACTTGGGTGCTGACGTCGTACCTAGTTTCGAACGCGATCGTGCTGCCTCTTTCGGGATGGCTTTCGGGATTGATCGGGCGCAAGCGTTTTTACATGTCCTGCGTGGCGCTGTTTACGGTGAGTTCGTTTTTGTGCGGGCTGGCACCGAGCCTTGGAGTGCTGGTGTTTTTCAGGATTTTGCAGGGAGTCGGCGGCGGAGGGTTGCAGCCGAGCGAGCAGGCCATTTTGAACGACACGTTTCCGCTGGCGAAACGCGGGATGGCTTTTGCGGTTTACGGGATTGCGGTAGTGGTGGCGCCGACGATTGGGCCGTGGCTGGGCGGCTGGATTACCGACAACTTTTCGTGGAGATGGATTTTCTATATCAACGTGCCGGTGGGAATTATCTCGCTGCTGCTGACGTCGGTGCTGATTTCGGATCCGCCGTATATGAAGCGCGCGAACGTCAAGCGCGGCTTCCGGATCGACTACATTGGCATCGGATTGATCAGCCTGGGCCTCGGCAGCATGCAGATTATTCTGGACAAGGGACAGCGCGACGACTGGCTGTCCTCGGGATTCATTCAGGTTTTCTTTGCGCTGATGCTGGTCGGAATTGTCGCCGGAATCGTATGGGAATGGCGGCACAAGGAGCCGGTGGTCGATTTGAAGATGCTGAAGGACCGCAACTTCGCGATTTCGACAGTGGCGATGTTTTTCCTGGGCTTCGTGCTGTATTCGAGCACGGTGCTGATTCCGCAGTTTTTGCAAGGAATGCTTGGTTATACCGCGGAGCTTGCGGGAAAGGCGCTTTCGCCTGGCGGCGCGGTAATCATGCTGATGATGCCCGTCGTCGGAATTCTGGTGTCAAAGGTGGATACGCGGATTTTGATTACGTTTGGCTGTACGGTCTGCGCGATTGCACTTTTCTGGATGGCGGGCTGGGATTTGCAGCTCGATTACAGCCATGCGGTGCGAGCGCGAATGCTGCAGAGCTTCGGGCTGGCGTTTTTGTTTATTCCGATCAACGTGGCGGCGTTTGCGTACGTGCCCAAAGAAAAGACGAACATGGGGACGGGGATCATCAATCTGGCGCGCAACATCGGGGCGAGCGTGGGAATTGCCACGGTGACCACGATGCTGGAGCGGCGGACGCAGTTTCATCAGGCGCATTTAGTGGAGAGCGTGAACAGTTTGAATCCGGCGCTGCTCACGATGACGAATGGGAACACGGCGCGTCTAATCTCTTACGGGTCGAGTGCTTCGCATGCGTCGATGCAGGCGAAGGGCATGGTCTACAACCTGGTGCAAAGCCAGTCGGCAATGCTGGCTTTCATCGACAACTTCAAGATGTTGGGCGTGGTCTTCCTGGCAGTCATCCCCGTCTTGTTGATGATGAAGAAGCCGAGAGGGGCAGCCGGAGGTGTTCCGGCTCACTGAGACACAGAGGTGTCCATGCATGCGGGGAACGGGATTCTTGCAGCGGTTTTTTGCAGTACTCAGTGCGCGACTTTGTTTGATGTAATTGGGGGGGAACAATGGCAACTCAAGCGGCAGTAGCGACACAAACGGCAGTGGCACCGCAGTTCAGTGAAGACAAGCTGATTCGCGCCGGGCAAAGGGGCGATTCGCAGGCGGTCGAGATGCTGTTCCGCCGTTACCAGCGGCCGTTATTTCAGACAGCGCTGCGCGTTCTCGGGAACACCGAGGATGCGGAAGATGCTTTGCAGGATGGGCTGCTTTCCGCGTACCGCAACATGAAACGCTTTGAAGGCCGGTCGCAGTTTTCGACGTGGCTCACGCGGATTGTGATCAACGCGGCGCTGATGAGGCGGCGGAGCGCGAAGGCGCGGCCGGCGGTTTCTCTGGATGAACCACCGCGCGAAGATGAGCTGCCGATTTCCGAGCGTTTCGCAGCCGAAGGGCCGAACCCGGAACAGGTGTTTGCGGGAACGGAGCTGCGGGAGATCATCAGCGAAAATCTCGACGAACTTTCTCCGCTATTGCGTACAGCATTTGTGCTGCGCGAAGTCGAGGGTTACTCGACCGGCGAAGCGGCGAAGAAACTCGGAGTGACAGAGAACACGCTGAAGGCACGGCTGTGGCGCGCGAGGCATCAGCTTGCCGAGCGGCTCGGGCAGCGCCTGCGCCGCATCAAGGATGACATGACCGGCGGCGGCATGGGCGACGCCGAATGCAGCTATTGCTGAGCGGAGGAAGTAAAGACGAAAAAAAGAAGTAACCGCGTAAACATCCCATGTAAGGACGCAACGCAACGAATCGATCCATCGAGGGCCGGCGAAATTTGCCGGCCTTTTTTTTCGAAGGAGGAGAAATTCAAAGTCTCCACATGTAACACCGACGTGTGAGGGCAGGCGATTCCTAACCCACGAAGCGTCCAGGCCACGCGTCGATTATTCGTGACGAAGTGCGTCCAATGGAGACACTCGAGTGGCACGTAGCGCGGGGATGAACATGGCCGCCAGCGAAACGGCGACCAGGCCGACCGAAACCGCGGCGAAGATTAGCGGGTCCGTTGCGCTGACTTCATAGAGCAGAGTTTTTAGCAGCCGCGTCAATGCGAATGCGCCCGCAATCCCCGTGATTAACCCAGCGGCCAATGGAACCAATCCCTGCCGTAAGACCAATGCCAGCACGTCGGCGGAACGGGCGCCGAGAGCGATGCGAATTCCGAATTCGCGCCGTTGCTGATCGACCAGATAGGCGAGCACGCCGTAGATACCGATGGCGGCGAGGAGACCCGCCAACGCGGCGAATACCGCCATCAACTGAATCGAGAATCGCTGCCGGGCGAGTGAATCGGCAAGGATTTGGTCCATGGTAAGCAGGTCCACCGGCAGATTGGAATCGAGCGCCGCGAGTTCGTGGCGGACCCCGGAGGCCACCGCGAGCGGGTCATAAACCGTCTTCATCACGATTGCCAGCGAGCCGAAGGGAACCTGCGGGCCGAAATAATAGATGCGCGGCTCGGGCGGAGCAGAGAGGCTTCTCGATTTCGTCGCGGCAACGACGCCGACGACAGTGAATGTGCTTCCGGCCAGCGGGACAGTGATCTGCATGCCGATCGGGTCGGCGTTCGAGAACAATTTCTCAGCGGTGATTTCATCAATGACGGCAGCGCCGGGCGAGCCCTGTTCGTCGGAAGCGGAGATGTCGCGACCGCGCAAGAGCGGGATTCCAAGAGTTTCGAAGAATCCAGGCGAAGCGCGCGTTTGCCAGATGATCTGCTGGGGTTCATTTGGATTTCGCGGATGGCCCACGATTTCGACTCCGCCGCTTCCCGGGCCGCCGTTGTAAGGGAGGAAATCGATTGTTGCGGCGGAGCGCACCCCCGGAATCGCGCGAACGCGTTCGAGCACCGATTGCGCGAAGGCGGCCCTCTGCGAGGCTTCCCGGTATTGTGCGACCGGCAAGGACACGAACGCGGTCAGCACCTTTTCGGGTTGGAATCCAGGACTGGTGTGCTCCAAGCGGACGAAGCTTCTTACCAAGAGACCGGCGCCAATCAAGAGCACTAGAGAGGCACAGACTTCAAAAGCGACCATCGACTCGCGCAAGAGTCTGTGTCCTACAGTCGATCCGCGCGATCCTTCTTTGAGCGCTTCCGTAAGATCGATTCGCGATGTTTCAAGTGCGGGTGCGATGCCAAAGAGCATGCTCGCGGCGATCGAGACGAAAAGCGAAAACCCCATGACCCAGGCGTTGATGGAGGGGCGGGCTCCGTGAATCAAATCGGCAGGGCCGAACTGCGCGTAAAGACGAAGTCCGTAAAGCGCGAGTAGCGTTCCCGCTGCGCCGGCGATGAAGGCAAGCAGCAGACTTTCGGTCAACAACTGCCGGATCACGCGAAGGCGCGAAGCACCCAAGGCCGAGCGGATGCCGATTTCCCTGCGGCGCTTCAACGCACGGGCGAGAAGCAGATTGGAAACGTTTGCGCAGGCAATGAGCATCAACGCGCCCACCGCGGCGATCAGCACCAGCAACGGCGTCTTCAAATCGCCCGCCTGCTTTTCCGCGAGCGGTTTCAGGTCAAGGGAAAATCCGCGGTCCATCGAAGCCTGATTAGGATACTGTTCGACAATGAAAGCTGCGATGCGATGAAATTCATCGCGCGCCTCTTGAATAGTCCCGCCGGGTTTGAGCCGCCCAATTACGTCGATATAGTGGGGGCTACGCGTGCCTGGCGCGGTTTCGGCGGGAGCGAAGGCGAGCGGCATCCAGATGTTGGCGGCGACGCGATAATCTAAGATCGGCCGGATTACGCCGGCGACCCGATAGCTTTCGAGGTTGATTTGAATGTTCTTCCCGACAATGGATGGATCGCGGCCGTAGCGGCGCGTCCACAACCCTTCCGAGAGGATCGCAACGTGATCTCGGCCGGGCTGATCGTCATCGGAAGTAAACAGGCCGCCGACAACCGGGACGACGCCGAGCATCGGAAACGCGCTGGCCGTGACCCGCAAGGCCGGGACGTCCTCGGGCTGCCCGTCGCCCGTCAAGGTCGCAACTGCGTCGGTTACTGCCGCAATCTGGCTGAAACACGTAGCCTGGCGGCGGAATTCCGCGTAATCCGGCGCCGTGGGCGCGATGCCGTGCAACGAATAACGGGGCAGGGTCTCCTGTACGATGACGAGCTGGTTGGGATCCGGATAGGGCAGCGGATGCAGCAACACTGCGTCAATCGCGGAAAAAATTGCGGTGTTCGCACCGATCGCCAGCGCAAGCGTGAGCATCGCGACGAGGCTGAAGCCGGGGCTTTTCAGAAGCTGACGGAACGCGAACTGAAGATCGTGCAGCATGGTTTACGAACATGGGGACACGAGAAACCTCAGGAACTGCGTGCTTCATTCGAGAGCGTTTTCTATTCTAATCGAAATCTTCTCTAGTCCTGGGCAGATATGGATCGAGGAATGATATCAGGAAGCGATGGCCGTCGGGGGCGACGCCATATCCGGTGTGGTTTGCGGTGCGTCCCCAGGCGACGCGCATGGGAAAGAGTTTTTCGCGTGTCGCCAATTGGGCGCGGTCATTTGCGGCCGATGAAGCGGATGCGGAGGGTGAAGGCCAGGCCTTGGCCGCCGGAGAAGGCGCTGAAATTGGGGGCGTCGATGTTGTTGACGACGGTGTTGGGATTTTGGCGGTCGAGCACGTTGACGGCTTCGACGCGGACGCCCCAGAGGTAGCCGCGGAAGGGAAATTTTTTTTCGATGCCGATGTTGAGGCTGGCATAAGC
>DATMKS010000048.1:0-55320 GCA_035571045.1 Verrucomicrobiia bacterium | reverse complement strand
TAAAAAAGAAGGCGCAGGCACGATCCCCGCGAAAAAGCTGCTGGAGCTCGTGCGCTTGCTGCCCGAGGGCGAGATAAAGATTAGGCTGCTTGAGAATCACTGGGTGGAGATCACCAGCGACAGAAAAAAGTACAAGCTCGTCGGCATGGCCAAGGAAAATTTCCCAGCGCTTCCCGCAATGCCGCACACGCTTGTAAAGATTTCCGCTCCAGTCCTCGAGAGTCTTATCGCCAAGACCAAGTTTGCTATCTCCATGGAAGAGTCGCGTTACACCTTAAACGGCGGCTTGCTGATTCTGAAGCCGGAAACTCTGGCCATGGTGGCCACCGACGGGCACCGCTTGGCGCTTGCCGAAACAGATCAGAAGCTCGCCGGCCTAAATGGCGAAGTGAAAGTTCTGATTCCCAAAAAAGCGATGGACGAAGTAGAAAAACTCGCGAGCGCCGCTGGCCCTGAGGCGACCATTGAATTCGCTAAAGACGAAAGCCACTTATTTTTTCAGGTGGGCCATCGTCTTCTGATTTCGCGCATCCTCACCGGTCAGTTTCCAAATTACGAAGCGGTTCTCCCTCGCGACAACAGCAAAACAGTTGTGCTTGAACGCGCCGAACTTAGCGATGCGGTCCGCCGCGTCTCACAACTTGCCGATCAGCGCTCGCACGCCGTGAAGCTGGCCGTTTCAAAAGAAGGCATAGAAATTTCCGCTTCGAGTCCGGAATACGGCGAAGCCAAAGAAAACATCGAAAAGGACTACAAAGGCGACGCCATCAGTATCGGTTTTAATTCTACGTACATGCTCGATTTTCTTGCCGCCGCCGCCGATGGCCCGATCAGTATTGAGCTAAAGGACGAGCAGTCCGCGGGCCAGATGCGCCCGCTCGCCGACGAGTCCTACCGTTACCGCTACATCATCATGCCAATGCGCATCTGATGCGAGCGCCGGACACCGGACAGTGGCCGAAAAAATCGCGGAAACGAGCGCTAAAATAAATGTCTTTTTCGTTTCCCCGGCATAGCGATCAATCACTCATAACTTAAAGCAAATAAAGCCTTTATTGCCGTCTTGAGACCACTCTTGTCCTTGAGAAAGTCCTTCAGTTCAGGTACACTTTGTTGGCTGTCGATTCGTTGTTCGGAAACCTTCCAAATCGGCACGTCGGCCAAGTACGTTCGGCTTTCTAGTTTTAGCTCTGCGCCAGGAGCTATTGAGCCGAACGCTTGGAGTTAAGAAGTCTTCGCCACGTCTCGCTGCGCGAGACGGGATGGAGCAGGAACCCTACGAGTTCCGGTCGCTTGCGATCGGAATCAAAGGGTAAGGCGACGTACGGAGCATTCCGCGAGCACGCCTTTCCTCGCTTCACATGAATTTGAGCTGTGATTTTTGCGCGCTGAGGCTCACCGCTTTGCTCGGAGTCCGTCTTTGCGCGGTAAGAGTGCCGCAAGAGTTTTGCGAGGAGCGTACATGGGCGATAAAGAGACGGTGGCCGGAAAAGGTCCGGGCCATCAGTACGACGCGAAGTCGATCAAAGTTCTCGGCGGCCTCGAAGCCGTGCGCCTGCGGCCCGCGATGTACATCGGCTCGACGGGCGACATGGGCCTGCATCATCTAGTGTGGGAAGTCGTCGACAACTCCGTCGACGAAGCGATGGCTGGCTTTGCGGACGAGATTAACGTCACCGTGCACGCGGACGATTCGGTCACCGTGGTCGACAACGGCCGCGGCATTCCCGTCGACATGCACGCCACGGAAAAACGTCCGGCGGCGGAAGTCGTGCTTACGGTGCTGCACGCCGGCGGAAAATTTGATAGCGATACGTACAAAGTTTCCGGTGGTTTGCACGGCGTCGGCGTCTCCGTTGTCAACGCGCTTTCCGACCGGCTGGAACTGGAGATTTCGCGCGATGGCGCCGTGTGGGAACAGTCCTACGAAAAAGGCAAGCCTACTACGAAGCTGAAGCAGACCGGCAAGACGCGAAAGACCGGAACGAGTGTCACCTTTCATCCCGATGCAACAATTTTCGACAAGACAGTCTTCAGCTTTGACACGCTCTCGCAGCGCCTGCGCGAGTTGGCGTTCTTAAACAAAGGGCTGAAAATCACGCTTACCGATGAACGCTCGGAAAAGACCGCAGAGTTTCGCTTCACGGGCGGCATCGGCGAATTCGTCAAACACCTCAACCGCGGCAAGACGACCCTGCACGATTCGCCGATCTACATCGAAGGGAAGCGTGGCGCGGTCGAGATAGAAATTGCGCTGCAGTATAACGACACCTACGGCGAGAACGTTTTTGCCTTCGCGAACACCATCAATACCGTCGATGGCGGCACGCACCTCTCCGGTTTTCGTTCCGCGCTAACACGCACCATCAACAATTTCGCGTCGTCAGCGGGCATGCTGAAAGAACAAAAAGACGAAGTGACCATCACAGGCGACGATGTGCGCGAAGGCCTCGTGGCAGTCGTGTCCGTGCGTCTGCCGCAGCCACAATTCGAAGGGCAGACCAAGGGCAAGCTGAACAGCGACATCAAGGGCGACGTCGAACAACTCGTCAACGAAAAGCTCGGCGAGTGGTTCGACAAGCATTCGACCGTGGCGCGCCGCATCATTTCCAAATGCATCGATGCCGCCCGCGCCCGCGAAGCCGCCCGCAAAGCCCGCGAACTCACGCGCCGCAAGTCCGCCATGGATTCGAGCGGCCTGCCCGGCAAACTCGCCGATTGCCAGGAACGCGATCCTTCGCGCTGCGAGTTGTTCGTTGTTGAGGGAGAGTCCGCCGGTGGCTCCGCCAAGATGGGCCGCGACCGCAAATACCAGGCCATCCTGCCGCTCAAAGGAAAAATTCTCAACGTCGAGAAAGCCCGTTACGACAAAATGTTGGGCCACGAAGAAATTCGCGCCATCATCACCGCGCTCGGCACGGGCATCGGCAAGGATGACTTTGACGCCGGCAAGCTCCGCTATCACAAAGTGATCCTCATGACTGACGCGGACGTCGACGGCTCGCACATCCGCACGCTTCTGCTGACGTTTTTCTTCCGCCACATGAAGGAGCTGATCGACCGCGGCCACATTTACATCGCGCAGCCGCCGCTGTACCGAGTGAAGCGCGGCAAAACGGAAAAATATATCCGTGACGAGCGCGAATTCGCCCACGAGCTCATGAAGCGCGCCACGGAAGATCACATCGTGAAAGCCAAAGAAGGCGTATCGCTCGAGGGCGCCGGCCTGACAAAGTTTCTGCTGAACGTGCAGGAATACGAAGCCGCTTCGGCGAAACTGGGACGCCGCTTGCGCGAGCAGGGGCTTGTGGAGTTGCTCGCGGAGAGCGCCCTTGAGAAAAAAACGGATTTCGAAGACAAAAAAGCGCTCGAAAAACTCATGAAGGAAGTGGACAAAGCCAAGCTCAAGCTGGAAGGCAAAGTTGCTTTCGACGAAGAGCACAGCCTCTACGAAATCCAATTCGGCCCGCCGCACAACCAGAAAGTGAACTGGGCTCTGGCTTCGACGGCGGATTACAAACGCCTGCGTGGACTGGCCAAGCAGATCGAGGAGTACAACAAGCCGCCATTCACGGTGGCGCGCAACGGCGACAAAGTGAGCAAGGAAAGCGTGCACGACGTTCTCAATTACGTCGTGGAAGACGCCAAGAAGGATTTCACGATCACGCGATTCAAGGGCCTGGGAGAAATGAACGCCGAGCAGTTGTGGGATACCACTATGAACGCGGACACCAGGACTTTGCTCCAGGTAAAACTGGAAGACGCCGTCGCCGCCGAAGATATTTTCTCCACGCTGATGGGCGAAAACGTCGAGGCGCGGCGCAAATTCATCGAAGAAAACGCGCTCGAAGTCGTGAACCTGGATATTTGATCGGTGGCCGCCGAGGACAGGACGGACGCGGGATCCATCCGAAACGCCATCCGTTGGGGTTTGCTACTGGCTTCGCTGGCCACAGCCGGGTTTCGCTTGCCACGGCTCGTGAATGAATATCGCGCGTGGCGAGATGCTCTGGGGCTCGGTGATAGTTCTGCTTCCGAAGGTTGGCACAGAGTTCTCACCGTCGAGCTGATCGGTGTGTTGGTCGTCCTGGCAATTGGCATCGCTGTTTTTTATGCATTGCGGCCGAAAGGGAAAGCCGCGGAATGATTTATCAGCTGGGCTGGACGACGTTGCCAGGACTGCGGGGATTGAGCGTCAGCGACTTCCGTCGAACGGCAACAGACACGCCGGACACTACCAGCGGGGTGGCGATCGAGTGTGGGAGCGGAACGGAGTGCGACGCTTTTTTGAAGCAGCTTGAGGAACACTTCGGGCCACGGCGTTTTTCGAACGCAGCGGACGCGTTCGACTCAGTGAAAGCTTACGTGCTCGAGTACGCGGCGAAACGATAGAGATTGCTTGTAGGGGCACGATATATCGTGCCCCTACGGCGGTGAAATAAAGCCACAGCGAGGGGAAATGGCGGACGAAACAAACAAGTCGATACTGCTCCCGGTTGATATCGAAGCCGAGATGAAGAAGTCTTATCTCGACTACGCGATGAGCGTGATCATCGCTCGCGCGTTGCCCGACGTTCGCGACGGCCTCAAGCCCGTGCAGCGCCGCATCCTCGTGGCCATGAACGATCTCGGCCTCGCCTCGAACCGCGGCTACCGCAAGTGCGCCAAAATCTGCGGCGACACTTCGGGCAATTACCATCCCCACGGCGAAGCCGTCATCTATCCCGCTCTGGTGCGCCTGGCCCAAGACTTCAACATGCGTTACCCCCTGATCGACGGCCAGGGAAACTTCGGCTCTGTCGACGGCGATCCCCCGGCGGCCATGCGGTATACGGAAGCGCGTCTTGCGAAAATCAGCGAAGACATTCTCGCCGACCTCGAAAAAGAAACCGTCGATTTCGTTCCCAACTTTGACCAGACGCGCGAAGAGCCCTTCGTCCTGCCTTCGCGCATCCCGAACCTTCTCGTTAACGGCGCGAGCGGCATCGCCGTCGGCATGGCCACGAACATCCCGCCGCATAATTTGCGCGAGATCGTGGAAGCGGCGGTGATTCTGCTCGACAAACCCGACACGCCGCTGAAAGAAATCATGAAGATCGTGCCCGGCCCGGATTTTCCGACCGGCGCCTACATCGCCGGTCGCGAAGGCATCGAAGCTGCCTACAAAACGGGACGCGGCAGCTTCATGATGCGCGCCAAGGCGGCCATCGAGGAAGTCGGCAAAGACCGCGAAAACATCGTGGTAACGGAAATCCCCTACCAGGTCAATAAATCGAAGCTGATCGAACGCATCGCCGAGCTGGTGCAGACCAAGAAAATCGAAGGCATCGCCGACGTCCGCGATGAATCCTCACGCGAAGGCATGCGCATCGTCATCGAAATCAAACGCGGCGAAGAATCCCAGCTCATTCTCAACAATCTTTTCAAGCACACGCAGATGCAGGAATCGTTCGGCATGATTCTGCTGGCCATCGTGGCCGGGCAGCCGCGCGAGCTGGGCCTGATTCCACTGATCAAGCTTTTCCTCGAACACCGCCGCGATGTCGTGCTGCGCCGCACGCGCTACGAACTTCGTAAAGCCGAAGAGCGCGAGCACATCCTTGTCGGCTATCAGGTTGCCCTCGATCACCTGGACAGCGTGATTCGAATCATCCGCGGTTCTTCGAGCCGCGCCGAAGCCAAAGAGAATTTGCTCAAGTATTTTTCCGAGCAAGACGTCACCATCACGGAGGGCGGGAAATCCAGGAAGATCGAAGGCGTCAAGCTCGACGGCAGGAAATACCGCGTCGCCGCGCTCGAGGGCGAAATCACGCGCTCTGTTTCGGACGGCCTCACGCCGATTCAAGTCGACGCCATCCTCGAGCTGCAACTCCATCGCCTCACACAGCTCTCCGTCGACGAAATCCTCAAGGAATTGAAGTCCATCCGCGACCAGATCGCCGAGCTAAAGGAAATTCTCTCGAGCGAAAAGAAGCTGAAGCAAGTCATCACCGGGGAGTTGCGCGAAGTCCAGAAAGCGTACGGAGACGACCGGCGCACGCAGATCGTCGACAAAGTCGACGAAATAAAACTCGAAGACCTGATCGCCGACACGGAAATGCTGATCACCGTGAGCCACGCAGGCTATATCAAGCGCACCGCAGCGGACACGTATCGGCATCAGTCGCGCGGCGGCAAAGGCCGCATCGGCGCGCGCACCAAGGAAGAGGATTTCGTCGAGCACATGTTCATCGCCTCGGCGCACAGTTACATTTTGCTTTTCACCTCGAAGGGCCGCGTGTACTGGCTCAAGGTCTACGAGTTGCCCGAAGCTGCCGCAGCCACCCGCGGCAAGGCGATTTCCAGCCTCGTGAAATTCCAGGAAGACGAAAAACTGACGGCGCTTGTCGCCGCTCACACTCTCGAAGAAGAGGGCCGCTTCGTCTTTATGGCTACGAAGAGCGGCACCGTCAAAAAATCAACGCTGACCGAATTTTCCAACCCGCGCTCGACCGGAATCATCGCCATCAATCTCGACGGCACCGATGAACTCATCGGCGCCAAACTTACCGATGGCAAACAAATGATCTTCCTCGCGAGCCACGAGGGCCAGGCCATCCTCTTCCGCGAAACAGAAGTCCGCCCCATGGGCCGCAACGCCGGCGGCGTGAACGGAATGGACCTCGACAAAGACGATTACGTCGTCAGCATGGACGCGGTGCAGCCCGATTTCGAAATCATCGCCAAGGAGCACAAAGTCACCACGCAGAATCTCGAAGAGCTGGAAAACGAGCAGATCAAGGATTCGCTGGTCACCTTGATGCTCACGGTCGCCGAAAAAGGCTTTGGCAAACGCACTCCGCTCGCCGAGTACCGCATCACCGCCCGTGGCGGCAAGGGCGTCACCAACATGAAGACCACCGACCGCAACGGCTCCGTCGTTGCCACGCTTCAGGTAACGGAAGAATCCGACGTAATGATCATCACCCACGACGGAAAAGTCATCCGCGTCCACGCGAACGAGATTCGCGAAGCGGGCCGTTCGACACAGGGTGTTCGTTTGCTGCGGCTTGAAGAAGAAGATTCCGTCGCCGCCGCCGCCGTCCTGCAAGAAGAGCAGGAAGATGAGAAAAAGTAGCCACGCCTCGGCCCTTCTAGGGGCGCAGCATACTGCGCCCCTAGAACTTCAATAGTTAGTGTTAGAATTCCTTCCCTTATGAAGATCACGCGCCGATTATTTGCGTTCTTGGTGTTCTTTGCCGCGCCGCTGCTTCTCCTCTCGCACCCCGAAACGCCTGCCCCCAAGGGCCAGTTCATCGCCTACGTCGGCACCTACACCTCGAAAACAACGAGCAAAGGGATTTACGCGTACCGCTTCGATTCGGAGAAAGGCCAGCTCACCTCTATCAGTGTAGCGGCCGAGACGACCGATCCTTCGTTTTTGGCCGTGCATCCCAATGGCAAATTCCTCTACGCCGTAAACGAAATCGGCAATTTCAATGGAGGACCCAGCGGCGCTGTAAGCGCGTTCGCCATCAACGCAAAAACCGGTGCCCTCACATTTCTCAATCAGGTGCCCACGCGCGGCGCCGGGCCTTGCTATGTTTCGCTCGATAAGAACGGTTCCTTCGTTCTTGTCGCGAATTACGATAGCGGCAGCATCGCCTCGTTTCCCGTTCATGATGACGGAAGTCTCGGCACCACCAGCGGTTTCGTTCAACATTCTGGCTCTGGCCCCAACAAGGAGCGTCAGGAAGGCCCGCACGCTCACTGGATTGGCACGTCCCCGGACAATCGCTTCGCTCTCGCCGTCGATTTGGGCCTTGACCAGGTCATCGTCTATGGGTTCGAGTCGAGTAGAGGCATTTTCACGCCGCTGCTTTCTGGATTTGCGAAAGTAAAGCCCGGCGCAGGCCCGCGGCATCTCGCGTTTCATCCCAACGGCAAGTTTGCCTACGTGCTCAGTGAAATGGAGTCGTCCGTGACGGTGTTCTCCTACCAAGCGAAGAATGGCGCTCTCACGTCCGAGCAAACGATTTCCGCTCTGCCCAAAGACTATTCCGGCCCAAAGGAAGCCGCCGAAATCGCCGTCGGTCCCTCCGGAAAATTTCTCTACACCTCGAACCGCGGCCACGACAGCATCGCCATTTTTGCGATCGACGAGAAAAAGGGAACACTCAAATCTCTTGGCCAGGTCCTGACCGGCGGCAAAACGCCTCGCCATTTCGCGATCGATCCCACGGGCGCGTACTTGCTCGCGGAAAATCAGGAGTCGAACAACATCGTCATCTTTCACATCGATCCTGCGACCGGCAGTCTGACGCCTACAGGCCAGACCGTCGAGGCGCCTTCGCCGGTGTGCATAACATTTGTCGCCGCCCAGTAGCGCTTGCGTTACAATCCGCCTTCTACTTTGAATGTTTGGGGGAACCAAATGATCTGCAATGAAGAACCGCCGAAGCATATCCTGAGGAGTCTCGCTCTGTTGCTCTTTCTTTCGTTGGCGGCGACCGCGGCGCTAGCCGACGGCGAAACCGCGCCGGCTCGCGATGCCAAGCAGCCCGTCGATGACGCGTACACGGCGAAAATCAAAAAATATACGACCCAGCCCTTTTTCACTTCGCCGCTCGTCGATTATCTTCCTGCTTCGAAAACGGTTCCGACTCCTGAAGCCGTTCTCGGCGACGTGGCCGGCGCGCCGGGAATCCTGCCCTACGCGGAAGACGTGTACAAGTACATGCGTTTGCTCGAAAAGGCCAGCCCGCGCGTGAAAGTCTTCTCCATCGGCAAAACGGAAGAAGGCCGCGAAATGATCGCCGTAGCTGTTTCTTCTCCGGAAAATCTAAAAAATCTCGAAGAGAACCGCGCGCGCCTCGCCAAACTCGCCGATCCCCGCACAATCAAACTCGATGACGAGGAAGCCGACCGCATCGTCGCCCAAGCCGTGCCCGTCTACTACATCACCGGCACGATCCATTCCCCTGAAACGGGAGCCCCCACGGCGTTGATGGAGCTCGCGTATCGCCTCGCCGTCGACGAAAGTCCCTATATCCGCGAAATACGCGACGGCATGATCACGCTCATTACACCGGTCGTCGAAGTCGACGGCCGCGACCGCATGGTAGACATCTACCACTGGCACCTCTCCCATCCGAAAGATTTCTATCCGCCGCTGATGTATTGGGGCAAATACGTGGCGCACGACAACAATCGCGACGCTATGGGCGTCACTCTCAAGCTCACGGAAAACGTGCTCAAGACTTACGTCGACTGGAAAGCGCAAGTGCTCCACGACCTCCACGAATCCGTGCCGTATCTTTACGACAACACCGCCGGCGACGGCCCTTTCAATGCCTGGGTCGATCCGATCCTCACCGACGAATGGGAAATGATCGGCTGGCGCAACGTTTCCGACATGACCAAGTTCGGCATGCCCGGCGTTTTCACCCACGGCGTGTTTGACACCTGGTCGCCCGGCTACCTCATGTTCATCGCGGCGATGCACAACGGCATCAGCCGCCTCTACGAAACCTTCGGCAACGGCGGCGCGGACACCCTGCCCCGCACACTCGACGCCGATGAATATTCGCGGACCTGGTACCGGCAAAATCCGCCGCTCCCCAAGGTTCTCTGGTCGCAGCGCGACAACAATAACTACGAGCAGACTGGCCTGCTCACTTCGCTCCACTATTTCAACGAGAACAAGCGGCTCTTCCTGAAGAATTTTTACCTCAAGGCAAAACGCTCCGTCACGAAACCCGGCGCGGAAGGCCCCTCGGCGTATGTTCTGTCAGCGGATGATCCGCGATTGGATTCGCAAGCCGAGCTGCTGCGCGTCCTCGAAAAGCAAGCCGTCGAGATTTCGCGCGCGACGGCAGCTTTCACGGTAACGCTCCCGGCAAAAAAATCCGCGAAGTCCAAAAAAGACGCAAAAGAGGCGAAAGACGCGCCGCCCGTTCCCACAACTCGCGAATTTCCCGCCGGCAGCTATATCGTTCGCATGGACCAGCCCTACTCCCGTATTGCTGACGCGCTTCTCGATTACCAATACTGGAGCCCCGACGATCCGCAGAAGACGCCCTACGACGACACCGGCTGGACCTTTGGCGAACTCTTCGGCGTAGAAGTAACCCGCGTCGTCGACCCGAAAGTCCTCGACGTTCGGATGGAACGCATAAAAGAAATTCACCCGCCGGCGGGGGCAAGCGGCGAAGGCACAATCTACGCCATCAACAACAATGCCGAGCCGTCGCTGGCCACGCTGCGCTACAAATTGCACGATGCTTCGATCGAAGCTGCCGAGGAACCCTTCGAAAGTGGAGGCAAAAAATTCAGCCGCGGCTCGTTTCTCCTGCGCAATATCAGCCGCGCGCAGCTCAACGACGCCGTCTCCGATTTGGGTTTGCAGGCTACGCCGGTCTCTGCGATGCCCAGCGTCAAAACGCATCCCGTACGCGCCGCGCGCATTGCATTCGTCCACACCTGGCTCAGCACGCAGGCCGAAGGCTGGTGGCGCATCGCGCTCGACAATCTCGGCATCCCCTACGACTACATCAGCACGCAAACCATATCCAAGGCCAGCGACCTCAACGCCAAGTACGACGTCATCCTGTTTCCGCCGGTCGGCTATTTTTCGGGCCCGACAGCCATCATTAACGGCTTGCCAAGCGCCTGGGGCAATCCGCTCCCGTGGAAGAACACGCCTGAAACCCCAAACCTCGTCGGCAAAACTGATTCAACCGACGATATGCGCCCCGGCCTCGGCTGGGAAGGTGTGGCTAATCTCGAAAACTTCGTCGCAAAGGGCGGCGTTCTCCTGACGGCAACCGACACCTCGCGTTTTGCTCTTTCCATCGGCCTGGCCGATGGCGTCAGCGTCGGCAACGCGCAAAAAATGAAGATTGTCGGCTCTGTTGTCGGTACGCGCCTCGTGGACGGCGCAAGCCCCATCGCCTACGGCTACGACGAAAAACTCTCCGCCTACTGCGACAACGGTCCAATCTTTTCTCTCAGCAGCGTTTCCGGCGCACGCGGCTTCCGCCGCCTTGGAGGCGAAACGCACACGCGCCCCACCGGCCGCGGCACCATGGATGATCCGGATTTTACGGTCGGTCGCCCCGGCGCCGAAGTCCCCGAAGAGCCCAAGTCTGAAATCTGGGAAAATCCCCTGCTCACCGACGAGCAGCTCCACAACAATTTCCGCGCCATCCCTCCCGCGGACCGGGCTCGCGTCATCTTCCGCTACGCCGACAGCAAAGATCTGCTCATTTCGGGACTCGTCGAGGGCGGCGACGAAATCGCGCAGCATCCCGCGGTCGTGGATGTGCCCTCCGGCAACGGCCACGTCGTGCTCTTTTCGATCAACCCCGTCTATCGCGGCGAAACCCGCGGCACGTATTCGCTTGTGCTCAATACGATCTTGAATTTCGACAGCCTCAACGCCGGCCGCAAGCTGGCGGAGAAGTAACTACGGCAAAGGTCGCGCGGCACTTCGCCGCAAAAATCACGGCTCTAGTGGATTGGGCTTTTCCGGCCCTCTTGGAGTAGAATCCCGCCCACTATGGCCAAGCGCAAAACAAAGAAAAGCTCATCCCGTCCCCCTAAATCCCGGGCGGCCAAGAGCACCAAGCTCCCGAAAGGCGCTGTGACGCTCGTCGTCCAACTGCGCCCGCGCGACGGCCAGGAGATGCTCGTCGAAGCCGAACTGCGCGCCCTTGTCGGTCCCACTCGAAAAGAAGACGGCTGCCTCACCTATGACTTGCACCGCTCCGCCGAAGGCCCCGCCGCCTTCCTGCTCCACGAAATCTGGGCCAGCCGCGAAGCCCATTCCCGCCACACCAACACGCCCCACTTCCTTCGCTGGAACGCCCGCAAGGACGCGCTCCTCGCCTCCCGCGACGTCACCTACTGGAAGCAAGTTCTTTGACTACCGCAAGCAAAGGGGCAAGTCTCCCGCCATCTGGCGCTAACCTTCCGGCGGCGCCACGTAATAGCCTGGTCGCGTCCGTAACTTCAAATTCTTCCGGTCCACATCCACTCTGATCTCGTGATACCCGACCGCGTCGGAATCCGTTGGCGCATAGCTGATGGTGTACTGTGAGTGCAGCTCGCCCCCGATTTCATCAATCACCTTCTCCATCGAACGGTCCTTGTAGGTAGAAAGGTGCGCGCCGCCGGTCGCGGTGCAAGCCACTTCCATCGCGTGATCCTTCACCTTGTTGTCCGCGTGTTCCACGGCCCAGATCGCCAGCCCCAGCAAGTCCACGCCACTGGAACTGGTGACCTCGCCCGGCGGAGTCTGGACCGTCCCAGGCGGTGGCGGAAGCGTCATAACACCGGGCGGCCCTATCGGCGCCGGCGTGTCTCTTGGTTTGCCTTTCAATTCCGAACGCGTAGTGGAAAGCCCCACGCTGTAAATCGTCACGTTCGCAAGCTGCGCCTTCCGGAGCACTTCGCCGAGCTTCGCTTCGCTGCCCGCATCCACAGTCTCCGACATTACCAGCATCACGCGCCGCCGTCCGGGCCTATCGGCCGTCGGCTGCGGCATGCGGCCGCTGAGCATGTCCACGCCCACGGCCATGGCATCGTAGAGCCTCGATCCGGAAGTCCCCGTTTCGAGATGCGTCACGACATTTTCAATCGCATCGCCGTCGCTCGTAAAATCCTGCAGCTTGTCCACGGCATCGTTGAAGCCCACCACGGCCGCTTCGCCCTCCGGCCCCATCACCGTCTGCGTAAAGAGAATCCCGGTCTTGCGCATCCCCGGAAGAAGCGGATCAATGCGCGAGCTCGTCTCGATCAAAATAACAAGCGAAAGAGGATCGCCACCCAGATCGAAATGTGAAATCTTCTGCTCGACGCCATTATCCGTGATGCGGAAATCCCGGGCCTCCAGGTTATCGATCATCTCGCCTTTCGCATTGCGCACCGTCACCGGCATGTTCACCAGTGCCACTTGAACCTTCAGCTTGGCTTGTGTGTCCGGCGGCACTTGCTGGGCCGGCTGGCCCGGCCTGGGCGCCATGGGGCCTTCGGGAGCCTGCGCCCGCGCTGCTCCCGTAACCGTAAGGAGAACAACGAGTAGCAGCGCGCATTTACCAGTAATTTGCTTCATTCCGTCTCCCCGAAAGATCACCGATGGAAAAAGGCCCGGTCCCCGCAGTGTACTCAATTCGACGCACCTTCGCCGGAAGACGTTGCCGCGGGCACTCGCGATTCCTACAATGATTGTTTGCATCTTCCGGAGAGAAAAACCCATGTCCGCAGGTCATCCCAAGCTCAAGCCTCAACACGCGCCCCATGCGCCTCATGAGGACCATTATTTTCTGCAGAGTACTCCCGCGCGGCCGCTGCGCATCCTCGCGGAGTATCTCCATCCCCTTGTGCAGTTGAAGAGAGAAGGGATCGCCGACACCATCGTCATATTTGGCTCGGCGCGCATCGAATCTCACGAAACGGCCCAGGCCCGGGTAACCCGGCTAAAAAAAGAAAATATTCGCAAGCTTTCCCCAGCGACGCAAACCAGGCACCGCGGCGAACTGCGGCACGCAAAAAGTTTGCTCGAGATGTCCCGCTATTATGAGGAAGCGCGCCAGCTCTCTCACAAGATTACGTCCTGGTCGCTCACGCTCGGACCCCGGCCGCGCCGCTTCGTCATCTGCTCCGGCGGCGGTCCCGGAATCATGGAAGCCGCCAATCGCGGCGCCAGCGAAGCCGGGGGCAAATCCATCGGGCTCTCCATCGAGCTGCCTCACGAGCAGTTCGCCAACGCCTACATCAGCCCCGAGCTCAGCTTTAATTTCCACTATTTCTTCATGCGCAAACTCTGGTTCGCTCAAATCGCTAAAGCCCTCATCGTTTTCCCCGGGGGCTTCGGCACCATGGACGAACTTTGGGAAATGCTCACGCTGCTGCAAACAGGAAAGCTCGCCAAGCACAACATCATCCTTATCTACGGCCGCAAATACTGGGACAAAGTCCTCAACTGGAAAGCTATGGTCAACTGGGGCACCATCAATGAAGAAGAGTACAAAATGCTGCAGTTCGCCGACAGCGTAGACGAAGCCTTCGACCACATCCGCGCCGGCCTCGAAAAATACCACATGGAAATCGATCCCTTTTTGCAGGCCTACTAAGCGGCGAAGCTGGCTCCCAGCGTCTACAGGGTTACCTCCCGCTCTTCTAAAGTATCTGCCTGATGTGCGCTGCGCCGCCAGTTTATTAGCGTAGCCAGGTTATTTCTTGGAGGAGAAAACGCCTATGCGACATCGCACGAAATCCTCATTTTTCGGCAAGACGCTGCTTCTAGGAGCCACTCTCGCCGGCACTCTTATGTTGTCTGGCGCACCACAGTTGCGCGCAGACGACGACTGCCAGAAGCGCATCGCCAAAGCCGACCACGAGCTGCACAAAGCCGCACAGGACCATGGCTGGGATAGTCCTCAGGCAGCCGATCGCCGCAGGGAGCTGGCCGCCGCGCGGGAATGGTGCTGGGAACACGGCCGTCGCTGGTGGGATGAAGACGCTCAAAAATGGCACACGGAACACGATTGGGACGAGCACGACCACGATCATCCTCCTCGCTAGTTTCCGGATTTTTCTCCGGGGCGCAGCGGGTTTCCGCTGCGCTCTTTTTACTTCTGCGAATCATCCGCGCATTCTCCCGTCGGCCTGCCATTTCTACGGCACGCAACATTTGCGGAGCCTGAGTGTTTCATAACACATAGGGCGCAACCCGAGAGCAGTCCTGGAGACGCCCGGGAGGACTGAATGTTCACGAATGTTCTGAAGTCCATGTTCGGCAAGGCAGTCATAGCCACAGCCGTTTTGGGTGGCGCTCTTTGTTTCGCCGGCGCGCCCAGCGCGAGCGCGAACGAACGGGCCGTTGTCCGCTACGATAATTTCAGGGTTCACGAAGCTATCGTCCATCGCGGCTTCTACAGCCCGCGCGCCAACTACTGGCGCTCCGAGCGCCGCGAAGCGATTCGCGGTTACTATGACCGCTTCGGCTGCTGGCACCGCTACTAAGCTTTAGCGAATTAGCATAACGAAGAGCAAAAAAAACGGGGCGCAAATCGCGCCCCGTTATTATTTCTAAGCTGCCAAAGGAATTAATTTTTCGCGGCAGCTTCCAGTTCGTCCGAAAAGACCGCTTCAAATCGCCGCTCTTCGTCCTGGTCGTGCAACAGCACCACCGGAACCACGCGCAGCGACCTCTTGCAGGAATGGCATTGCGTCACTTCGCCTTGCAAATCCTGCAGAAAGCCGTCCGTGAAATGATAAAGCGCCCGCTCGCGCCTGGCGTTCTTCTCGTCCCGCGCACCGCAGTACGGACACACGAACTCAACCTTGTCCTGCTGCGGATCGCGGTCTAGAGCAGCCCAACCCGTGCGGCGCACGCCAATCGTCTCGACATTACGCCCTTCCATCGGGATAACCCTCCTTCAGATCCACGTCCACAATGCATGGGATGCGCCGGCGTGCGCTTTCGGTTCATGTAAATAAATTCCTTGATATCAATAACATACAGACATGATAAGGATCTCGGCTCCCCCTTAACGCGCAGCGTTTACGTTACCGTGACAGGATTCTCTCGATCAGCTGCCGAGCTTTGCGCTTGCTTCCTTTACAGATCATCTGCGTTTCTTTGTCTCGCAGTGTTGTCCTCACTTCTCGGGAAGCGCACGGCATGCGCTGGTGGCGTTCGGGAACTTGTCCACCTTCCTGGTGTCCAACGTTAGGAGGACGCGCGCACCTCACATCCCTGCGAGCGCGGCGCCGGTCTCCTGCGGTAATTGAGCAACCCACAGGAGGCTGGCGTCGCAAAAAATTTCCGTTCTTACTCGCAGAACTTTTCTGTGGAGGTGTGTGATGTCTACCGAACCCGGCCCCAGTCCCCAACAGGATTTCGGTTCCTTAGAAGGCTGCTTCGTTGAAGGCAGCCCCGAGCAGCGCACACGTGAACGCCGCATTCGCCGCCGCGCCTTGATTATTTCTGTCGCCGCGCAAACTGCGATTGTCACGGCGATCATCCTAGTTCCTCTGTTCGGAAAACCGGAGCGCATCGCCCAGGCCAGCGTAATGCCGATTCCGCCGTATTTTCACCAAAGCAGGCCGACTCGTCCGCCTGCCGATCGAAGGCAGCGCCTCCAACATGACCCGCACACGTTTTCCGACCCCATGGCGGCGCCAAGGAGCATTCCTACCCGCATCATTGAGGGACCCGTTGGCGAGCCGCTGGATCCTCCAGATATTCCGGCCGGAGCGGGGCCAAACACACCGTGTGTCGGATGCCTCGCCATGGGCGATGATCGGCTTCAACCGGCGCGGCCCGCGGAGGTGCGTCCGCAAGCGCCACATCGGGTGCTCGTGACACATCTGGAACCAGCCATGCTGATCCGGCGCGTCGAGCCCGGATACCCGGCACTGGCAAAGCAAATTCATCGCGAAGGCCAGGTGGAATTACGCGCAGTCATTGCCATCGACGGATCGATCCAATCCTTGCAGGTGGTCAGCGGCGATCCGCTCTTCCTACGATCCGCTACCGACGCCGTCAGCCAGTGGCGCTACCGTGCCACCGTTCTGAACGGCCAGCCCGTCGAGATTGAAACCTACATCACGGTCATTTACACGCTCCAGCACTAAGCGCCGCGAACCTGCCCAAAATTCGGTGCCCGCATACAAATGCAAAGCAAAAGAGGCCGCGCTCAGTCCGCGGCCTCATTTGTTCTTCATGCTTGAATGTAGCTGCTAGAAGCGCCAGTTAAATCCCGCGGCGATGCGGAAATTGTCCTGCCGCCCAGACAACACCGCGCAACTCGTACCGTTGGCCTCGCAATCGCTGAAAGAGTTCCGTATGTAATCGATTTGAACAAGTCGCAGCGCGATGTGTCTCGAAGCGTTCAAATCAATGCCGCCGCCGGCGCCATAAGCGAACCGGTTCTCTGTCTGCGCACAAGTGGCTGTCGTCAGTCCTACCGGACAAGAAATGCTCCCGCCAGAGTTATTGAACGAGACCCGCGCGTGGGACGTGCCTACAAGTCCGCGAACGAATACGTCGAAGGGACCAAGATGCCGCTGGGTCCATTGCGGCCCAAACAGATAGTTGTAATCGCGAAGATGATCGGCCAGCGAATCCACATCTCCTGTTCCGCCGTAGCCGCTCACATCGGCCACGACCCCGAGATGCGAGGTGAAGTTGTATTCTCCCGTGGCCTCCAGCCCCGGCATCGCGAAATGGCGGCCCAATCCGCTATCGCTATCGGTCAAAAGACCGCCCGGGTTGAACTGCCCGTAAGACAGTCCGGTGAAGAGTTCTACCTTGGGAGTTTGCGCCATCGTGCTCACCCCGGTGACTGCCAGTAGTGCTATTGCGACGAGTAAGTTCCGCATGATCAGTTCCTCCTAGAGATTTGAAGCGGAGAACCATTGGTTCCCCCGGTAAATCTCCACTCGCGGTTCTCTTTCAACGCCACTCGCTGCGCTGGACATCTCCGTCTAAACCACAAAGTGCGTAGGGCCGCGCTTGCCTTTCTCAATGCACGGCCCCTGCCTGCACCCGGCTACCGAATCCATGGAAGCGCTTCGCACCACGCGAACGAATTCCGAATTCTATTTTTTCTTCCATTTTTTTGAAGTGGCACAAAACAACGCTTCAGATTTCCGTAAATTATTGCGCGCATGATCTTTTGCAATTCCCCCGAGAGATCGAATGACGAACCAGCGGAGACACCAATCTCCCTAAACTAATAAACCCTCCAGTAGTTTGAATCGTCTGCGCGGTCCGGCTTGTTCTACGCGCGGCTTCGCGTCTAGCGGCGTGCCTCAGGCAGGAAGGCAGCGGCCCGCATTTTCTCTTTTGTGTTGTTCATAAAGATGCGGCCCCGCAGCCTCAAGTTGTAACCGGGGGATAAATTTTTTGGAGAAGAAAAGTTACCGTGCGGCTGACAAAAAACGGCAGTTCTTACTAGAGCAGCGGCTCGCCGGTATGGCGCCCGATCGCTTCGCGCGTGGTGTCGCGAAGGCGGATCAATTCATGCCAGGCCAATGATTCCTTAGCCTCCGCCTCGCCGGTCGAGTTGCGGGGATAAATGGGCGGGGACACCGTGATAGTCACGCTCGTGGGCCGCGGCAAATACGTGCCATCGCGCAGAAATCTTCTCGTGCCCGCCAACGAAACCGGAACAATAGGCACGCCCGCATCCACGGCGGCTTTGAACGCCCCGAGCTGGAACGGCCGCACGCCGTCTTCGCTCGTAAAGGTCCCTTCGGGAAAAACAAAAATCGATTCTCCTTCGCGCAGCAATTGTTTCATCTCTTCCGATTGCCGCAATCGCGATTGCGCATCGCTGCGGTCAAACTTTGTGTGATGCATCTGCCGCAAGAAAGTTCCGATGAAGGGCATTCCGCCGACTTCCATCTTTGCAACGAAGTGATATGGCACGCCCAAGCCAAGCATTAGCGGCAGCACGTCAAAATAACTCGTATGATTCGACGCATAGACTTTTGCGCCAGGCGCGTCGACGTATTCTTTACCGATGACGCGCACGCGGCAGCCGACCAGCGCGAACAGAATTTTGAGCGCCGCGGAAGTGAACCGCCCCGCTTTGCGGTAGTCGCTGATGAAATTCACAATCGTCCAAGTCGGAACGATCCACAGGAGGAAAACGACGCCAAAATACAAGCCGTACAGAATCTCCAAGACGCGCCGCCCGCCGGCCCAAATTTCTGCTCCTGCCGTGCGCGTTACGCTAGCCGCGGCCAGCCGCGCGATTTGCACCCACGCCGGCGCCTTGCTCGCCGCCAGTTTACCGCCGAGATAAAGTTGTTTGGTCTCCTCGCGGCGCAATTTTCCGCTCGACGTTTTTGGAATGCTGCCTGGCGGGATGAGCTCGACGCGATCCGGCGGCAGGCCCAGCCCTTCTGAAACTTGCTCGGTCACCGCGGCTGCAATCGCTGCGCGGCGTGCCTTGTCGCGTTCGCGCGATTCCGCTACTACGATTAGTTTCTCGGTTCCCGAGGCTTCATCCTTCAGACCGAACGCTACAATGCAGCCCTTGCGAATTCCTTCCGCGCGCGCCGCCAGCTCCTCGACCTCATGCGGATAAAGATTCCTTCCGCCTTTGATGATGATGTCCTTCACGCGGCCGGTGACGTAAATTTCTCCATCCGCACGGTACGCGCGGTCGCCGGAATTCACCCACGCATATTCGCCATCGCCGGATGCTGGCCCGAGCGGCAGCAATTTTTCCGTTGCCTCTCGATTCTGGTAGTAGCCGCTCGTCGCCGAAGGCCCGCAAAACCACAGGAACCCCTCGGTCCGGTCGCTCACTTCCTTTCCGCTCGCGTCCACGATGCGCACTTCGTGCAGCGGAATTGGTTTGCCGGAGGAAACAAACGCAATCGCAGTTGCATCGTCAGCGCGTGCCGGTACGGCGCGGCCTCCCCCGGTAAACACTTCGCGTTCGATGCGGTCTACGAACGGCCCGCGATTCAGCGGCGGGATCGTGACCGCGAGCGAAGCCTCGGCGAGCCCATACACCGGCAGTTGCGCCTCGCGCCGGAAACCGTGGCTCCGAAAACGCTCCGCAAAGCGGTCCAGCGTATCGGGATTCACCGGCTCCGCTCCATTCAGCGCCGCACGCCACCGGCTTAAGTCCACACCTTCAATGTCCTTGTCGGCAATTTTCCGCACGCACAGTTCGTATGCAAAGTTCGGCGCGGCAGAAATTGTTCCACCGTACTTCTGGAACGCCTTGAGCCATCTCTCCGGCCGCGTGAGAAACGCCAGCGGTGACATCACCGCCAGCGGCACTCCGAAATGCAGCAACGTAAGCCAGGCGCCGATCAGTCCCATGTCGTGATAGAGCGGAAGCCAGCTCACGCCGACATCGCTTGGCCCAAGCTCCAGGGCTTCGCCAATCGCTCGCATGTTCGCCAGCAGATTCGCGTGCGTCAGCACCACGCCCTTGGGATCGCCCGTAGATCCGGAGGTGTATTGCAACAGCGCGATGTCGCTCCCTTTCCGCGCGCGGCTGCCCGTCAGGTGTAGCGGCAGAGCGCCCGGTGAGGGCGGCGGCGCCTTATCCGCGGCGTCGATCAGCTTCTCCGCATCCGCCACTTCCACGAGCGAATGCACACGCGGCTTCAAGAGCCGTGCCACGGCTTCCGCCTGCCGGAACGTCAGGAGCAAGCACACCGCAGCATTTCTCAATATCGCCGATTGTCTCGAGGCATACTCTTCGATGCGATCTGCGCGAAACGGCGGATAAATCGGAACGGGAATCGCGCCGGCAAGCAAAATGCCCGCGTAGGAAACAAAAAACGCGCGCGACGTTGGCAGCATCAACGCCACGCGCCCGCCCGCAGGCACGCCGCGCCGCGCCAACTCGGCCGCGCATCGCTGCCCCGCGGCGTACAGTTCGCCAAACGTCAGCGTCCGGCTGCCCTCTTGGCCTTCCGTCTCCTCGGTGATCAACAGGTGAGCCCGCTCAGCGTCATGTGTCGCGCGATAGCGCAGCACGTCCAGTAGCGTCTCGGCTGAAAAAACCCCGGCATCGGTTGCTTCGCGGTGCAGCTTTTGCGTGGTGATGGAAGCGCGCAAAGCGGAGGCCGCTTCGTCTTCGAGCGTCTCTGCGCCCGGCGCCACCAAGAGGGCCCTCGCCAAATCTTCCGGCGTATTTGCTTCTGCTGCAACGCGATCCGGCAGCCGCACGCCAAAGGCCGTCTCCAGCCGCGCGAGTAGTTCCACGCGTTCGAGGCTGCCCAGTCCCAGGTCGCGGTCAAGCTGCGAAGCCACGGTGAGCATCGGCAACGCCCCTCGGCTGCCCAGCTCTTCCAGCAGGTTGCGAATCACTTCGAGTACGCGCTCGCGTATCTCGGCAGCATCGAGTTGTGTTGCAGGAGTCGCCACAGGCCACACAGATCAAACGGGGGACAATTTGCTTCCGCCAGAGGCTACCACGCGGAGATACCGTTTGCCATTAACGTGCGCTCCCATCGGTCCCAAGGATTACGCGCCGGGACTTAGCCACTACGGGCTACGCGCTTTTTTGTTTGGTCTGTTGCGCAGCGTAACCTTTGGGCATAAGCGTGGTCGAAAGGTCTACGCCGGAAAGATCCGCTCCAGTCAAATCCGTCTCGCGGAGAATGGCCACGCCCATATCCGCCCCGCTGAATTTCGCGCCGTTAACATTCGCCAGCCGCAAATTCACGTTTCGCAGTTGCGCGCGGTGGAAAATCGCGTTGGAAAGGTCGCAGCGGAAAAATTCCACTCCGCTGGCCTGCGCTTCCGTCAAATCTGCGCCGGGCAAAATCGCTTCTGTCATGTCCGTGTTGCGCAAATCCGCTTTGCGAAGATTAGCTCCCGACAGATCTGCGCCCGGCAGTTTCGCTTTGCGCAAGTCCGAGCCTTCGAAGTTTGCGCCATGCAAAATCGCTCCGCTCAAATTGATGCCTTCGAGATCAGCGCGGGAAAGATCGGCGCCAGCCAGGTCCGCGCGTGCGCCGCCTTCCTTGCCACGAAAGAACGCCGCGTGCGCCTCAAGTATGTCCGTCAACTTTTTGCCCTTGTGTTCGATGCTTTTCGCTTTTCGCAATCCCATGTTGTGCTTTCTGCTCCTTCTTCCAATGCTCCATTTTACCCGCTCTGTACGACCCTGACGAGTGCTTCTCCGAATCTTCGCTAGTCCCGGGCAGCCTCGACAAGAACCTCTTCCACCCAATGTCGTTTGTGGTAGCTTTCTAGAAATGGCCGGTCGCCCGGAATGTGAGCGTTGCTTTGAGGTTTAGACAGTTACTACTCCCCCTGCTGCTGAGCTTCCTCGTCGTTCCGTCCTTCTCCTCGGCGGAGCCGTCGTCCCCGTCCCAACTCGCAATCACTCATGTCACGCTCATTGACGCCACCGGCCGGCCGCAGCAACCCGATCAAACCGTTCTCATCGAGGCCGGCCGTATTACCGCCGTCGGAGCGTCAGCAAAGATCAAAATCCCCAAAGCAGCGCGCACCATCGACGCCTCCGGAAAATTCCTGTTACCCGGCTTTTGGGACATGCACGTTCACATCGCCGGCATTAACGCCGACCCTTCCTGGAGCAAACAGGTCCTTCTCCCGCTGCTTCTGGCCAACGGCATCACCGGAGTGCGCGACATGGGAGGCGATCTCGACGCCCTCCTCTCCTGGCAACGCGACATCGAGTCGGGCGCCCTCCTCGCGCCGCACATCGTTGCCGCCGGCCCTTTCCTTGCTGCCAGGGGCAGGAAGACTCCCGAGCAGTATCCCGTCCGCAACGCCGAGGAAGCCCGCGCTGCCGTCGATGACCTAAAAAAACGCGGTGCCAATTTCATAAAGATTATTTCCATGCCGTCGCGCGACGCCTTTTTCGCCGTCGCCGACGAATCCAAAAAGCAAAACATTCCCTTTGTTGGCCATTTGCCCTTCGAAATCGGCGTTATCGAAGCCAGCGACGCCGGCATGCGCAGCATCGAACACCTTCTTTACAGCGCTTTTGCGCTCTCCTTTTCCTCGAAGGAAACCGAGCTGCGTCCTCGACTCGTCGAAGCCGAAAAAAATGGCGATTCCGCCGGGTGGGAGCAGATCGCGCATGAAGCCGACGCTACGTACAGCCAGGAAAAAGCCGCCGCGCTTATCCAAGCGCTGAAGAAAAACGGCACGTGGGTCACTCCGACGCTGGCTTCCCTGGATATCACCTCTCATCCGGAGAACTGGAAAACGGACGACCCTTTGCTGGCATTCGTCCCGCCCGCTATGGCTAAGGAGTGGCGCGACTCTTTCGACGATGTCCAGATGAAGCAGCGTGCAGGCTGGCTCGGCCGCCAGGCGTCGAATGACTGGAAGCTAACCGGTGAACTTCATAAAGCAGGTGTGCCTCTTCTCGTTGGCTCGGACTCGCTCGATCCGTTTGTCTTCCCCGGCGATAGCTTCCATCACGAACTGGCCGAGTTGGTTCGCGCAGGTTTTTCGCCTATGGAAGCCTTACAAGCTGCAACCCGCGGAGCCGCTCTTTTTCTTGGCCGCGAGAAAGACTTCGGCACAGTCGAAGCTGGCCGCGCCGCCGATCTAGTGTTACTGAGCGCCGATCCTGTCGAAAACATCGCCAACACACGAAAGGTTTGGGCCGTAATTCGCAATGGCGGCTACTATGACCGAGCTACTCTCGATACACTATTGGCTAGGGCGAAAGAGGCTGCGGCCGCTGTTGTAGACGAGAAGCCTTAGCTAGCCCGCGTAGGGAAAGATTCGGTCGCCCAGAAGAACAAGGGTAGCGCGCCAGGCATCTATGAGAGGTATGACCACACACAGCCGCCGGTGGATTGTTCCGGTCTCGGTGTGTCTGCTCTTCCTAGCATGTCTCGCGGCCTTCCAAATTTCGCCCGCTCAGGACCGCGAGGGCGGAAACGAAATTGTTGCCAACCTTGCCGGAGGGCGCGTGATCGTGCACGTCGCTCGCGACAAAATTGTCTTCGCGGCCATCGATCAACCTGTCGAACCCAGTTCCATTCCTCCGCGCGTGTTGAGTATCGATCCGAGGCACATAGGCGTGCTCTTGGGTGCTTCCGAATGGCGCAGCCCCGCCGATCCCAAACCCGTGCGTCTCGACAGGGATTTTCCCCAACTGTCCGGGAAGAATCCCCACTATGCCGCCGATCCTGAAGAAGTCGCGCCGGACCTCGATGTGATCGGTGTCGCTTTTCTCGAACGACTGCGCCCGCTCGTCTCCCAGCTTCGCCACAAAATCGAATTCAAACCCGACGAACCGCTCTTTGAAGTAGTGATCATCGGCTTTGCGCCGGATGATTATGGCCCGGAGGTCTGGACGGTCGAATACCGCATCCAGCAGGAAGAGATTGCAACGCGTGGAGACTTCTGGCAAACCCGCTTGCTCCGCCCGCGTTACACGCAGCTTTATCCTCCGGAAAAAAAGGCTCCGAAAACGCTCGTCGAAATTCGCTATCCAGAGAGTTTAGAAGGGCCGACGCTGCAGCAGCTCATTCAGGGGAATGATCCGGACCTCGATAATTTGTCGCGCGGCGAACCGAAATTTTCAAAAGTGATGGAGAGCATCGACCGCGGTCAGGCCAACAAAGCGGTTCCCGAGGATGCCACGGATTTTCTGCGCGCCGCTTTGCCGCTTATTTCAGAGAAGGCCAAGTTTATCCTCGGCACTATGACCGAACGCGGTTTTGATTGGGTCGTCCCACCTGATGAGCCCGTCGAAAAGGTCAAAGAAGATAAAAACCGGCCGCCTGAAGCGCCGACGTTGCGCCGCAAGCCGAATCCTTAAAAAATTTTCATGCAAAGCGCCAGCTTTTAGGTAGCGTCGCTCTGCCGCAGGATTCCGCCTTTGACGATGGCAGAGCATTCCCGGCCGTCCTCGAGTTGACCTGCCCCTTCGACGGCGGCGACCTCCGGCAATTCCTCCATCGGCCAACCTCGCTTCGGAGGGCGAAAGAGTCGTCGCACGCGCGGCATGGACCTAGTCTCCTGCGGCCTTCACGTGGCCAGCCGGCGCGGCGATATCCCTGCGATAGTGCATGCCATCAAAATGAATCTTCGCCGCAGCCTGATAGACCAGCGCCAAAGCCTTTTCCAGAGAATCTGACGCAGCGGTTACACCCAGAACCCGACCGCCGCTTGTCACCAGGGAATCGCGTTCGCACCGGGTGCTGGCCTGAAAAACTTCCACACCAGTTTTTCCATCAATAGAGGTTAGTCCGTCAATCTTCTTACCAACTTCAAACTTTCCCGGATATCCGCCCGAGGCTAGCACCACGCAGACGCTCGCTCCTTTTTTCCAGCGCAGCTTGCCGGAATCGAGTCGACTAGCCGCGACATCTGCCAAAATCTCAGCGAGATCGAAATCCATACGCGCCATGATTGCTTGTGCTTCCGGATCGCCCAACCTGCAATTAAACTCCAGCACCTTAGGCCCGTCCGCGGTCAGCATCAGGCCCATGTAGAGGAAACCCTGATAGGGAATTCCGTCGTTCGCGAGGCCTCGGAGTGTGGGCTCCACAATCGTGGCGATCACGGTTTCGCGCAAGGCATCCGGCAACAACTCGTCGGAAGAATAGGCGCCCATGCCACCGGTATTCGGACCGCGGTTACCGTCGAACACTCGTTTGTGGTCCCGCGTCGGCACCATCGGCGCGTAGCGTTCGCCATCGGTCAAAATGATAAAAGAGAGCTCCTCGCCATTGAGCGTTTCCTCCAGCAGGACGCGACGCCCGCCAGATCCAAGCTCGTTCTTCTCCATCGCGGATTCGAGGAACTGCTTGGCTGCCTCCGCGTCCGGTGCCAGCACTACTCCCTTGCCCGCGCACAATCCATCCGCCTTGATCACCAGCGGCCAATCCACGCCCTTTAGCGCGGCGTACGTATCCTGCGGCGAGTCGTATGCGCCATACATTTTCGCGGTCGGAATATTGTGCCGAAGCAGAAACTCTTTCGAAAAAATCTTGCTGCCCTCGAGTTGTGCCGCCTTCTCGGAAGGGCCCACAATAGCCCAATTTCTCTGCGTGAACGCGTCAGAAATCCCGTTCACTAGCGGCAACTCGGGCCCGACCACCGTCAAATCCGGCACTATCTTTTCCGCCAGCGCTACAAGCGCCCGAACGTTGCCCGCATCCACGGCAACGCACTCCGCGTGCTCGGCGATTCCACCATTTCCAGGCGCGCACCAAATTTTTTCCACGCGTGCGCTCTGGCTCAGCTTCCAAACCAGCGCATGCTCGCGCCCCCCGCCGCCAATCACCAAAATTTTCATCCAAAAAACCTCGTGAAAAATTCACTCCGAACGATAGTCGCCCGGTTACAGCGTGTCAACCCGTCGCAATTTTTCGTGTCAATTTTTCGGTAGTGGGTGAGTTTCCGATTACCGCGTTCTACGTCCAAGTGACTGATTCGCTCGGATTGCCCCGGAAACTTGAAACCTTGAAATCCACGGATGGACGGTAACCGCGTTCTGCTCAGTTACTCAGGCATGTGACGCAGATACTCAATTCTTTTGAGCATGTGCCATCGGGCCAGAAATGAAAACAGTACCACCAGCAATGTCATTGTGAGAGTCGTCGAGAAATCTTGAATAGCGAACAAAAACATCTCACGAGGTGTTCGTTTCTCCGTCAGCAGCCCGTCACAAAAATCATAAAGACTGACAGAAGCAAAAACTCCCCACGTGAGAACCGTGAGCCAAATCCACTGCCTCAGGCTTGTGCCTGAGCTTTGTAGCAGTCGCGGATAATCAGGACTACCAGCCCGCTGAGAGAGTCTAAAAGGCGGTGCCCCGCGCCAAACATTTATTAGCTTCACTGTCGTGACGATGCAAACGACCAATAGGAAGAGCATGTAAATCTTCGTGCTCGTAGAAGGCTCTCGTGTCATGTGCCGCAAATCCCAAGTGGTCGATTCTTGAAGCATTTGTCCCCTCTGGGCGCTGGTTATCTCTAGTCATTAGACACCGCGAAAGGGTCAATTTGCGCGTCGCAGTCGGACGAAGTGAACGTTCTCTATTCGCTTGCGTTTCTCATCCCTGGTTAGAGTCGTTTTCCGACAATATCCGACAAGTGGAACCAGTACGGAATTACAGCCCTATTCTTTCTTGTTCCACAACTGCGTAAACAATTTCACCGTGGTGGGGTCCGGTAACCGCGTTAACAGAGTTGACGACCTTATGACACAATTGTCGCCCGGTATGCGTCCCGCTCAAGTATCGTAGCTCCTGAAATCCGGCCAGACTCGCCGATTTCGCGTCGAGTTTCAGTTACACTTCAATGCGGTGATAATCAATTGGTGATATTCATGGAGGTGAGACCCGTCAGTGCTCTGTTGACTCCGGCTTCGGTTCTGCTCCTGCCCATCGCCCTGACGCTTTGCATTCGCTGGGCTGTGCGCCAAAGCCAAGTAGGACGACAAAAGACAGTTTGGGCTACCTATCGAAGCTTCGGTCGGTTCATTCTCGCCACTACAGTGGCAGGTTGGTGGGTCATATGGGGCATTCGTGGGCGCTCTGGCCTCGATTCGATAATTATCGCGAGGTGGCCGGGAGCGGTTAACACATCCGCTGCCGAGATTCTGCTTTTCTGGGTACCGCCGATCTTGAGTCTGGGGGTCTTTCTGCTTCTGTGCTACACCTTCGACCAGCACATCTTCAGACTGAAGTGGACAATTACTAACGCGTTCCGGCAAGCGTGGTGGAGATTGGTGAGCTTTGTCATTCCGTTGCTGCTTGTCGCCGCTGGCTTCGACACTATTCTTGATAGAAAAATCAGAGGAATTGCATGGCTCCTCGCTGCCGGAGTGGTCTCGAAAATCGGAACAGGGTTTCTAAGGCGAGCGCAAGGGATGAAATTCAATAAGCTGAAATCGGGTGAACTTCGCAACAGAGCGCTCAGCATGGCTAGCAGAATGGGAGTGACGCTCGATAGGGTCTACGTTGTCCCCGCCGGAAAAGCGCACTTGACCAACGCCTACGGGATGTCTAACGCAATCGCTCTCACCGACAACTTAGGAAAATTCCTAACCAAAGCGCAGCTAGAGTTCGTTATGGCTCACGAACTGGCGCACGTTAAGCTCAAACACGTCCGCAAGTATTTCCTATTGGTCCCCGCTTTTTTTTCCCTCGCGGCCCTTTTGCTTTTTCTTCCTCAGCGAGTGCTGCCTCTTCGGTCTTTGCTTCAACTCGTCGCCATGATTGGACCGCTCGCGGCCCTGGACTATTGTTCGCGACGCTTCGAATATTCCGCGGACGGAGAAGCTGTTGATTTTACGGGTGACCCGGAATCGGCCATCCGGGCTCTCGCCAATCTTCGCCAAAGCAACGAATTGCCTGCTGCATACGACAGACTCACGGAACTGTTCGCGACACACCCCACTCTCGCACATCGGGTTCACGCCATCGCCAATGACGGACGCATCCCGGCTGACCGGCTGACCGGCATTCTAAAAGAGGCCGGGATACCGTTCTCTCCCGCCCCGAGCAGGTAGAAACGGGTGAGAATTTTTGGGGACCAAGCTCAAGACCTGACCCACTACTCAATTTTCCAGGCATTTCTCGTGCGATCCATTTTCCTCGAAGTTGCGGTCGACCGGGCTTCCGCGGCGGATTGAGCCATTGGCCTTGTATCGTAAGCCGCAATCTTTACTGATTCGGGTATTGTTCAGCCATTCCCCGCAAGACTCGCGTTGGAACCCCTAGACTCTAAGTAGCGGCGGCTCACCCGAGTCTCTCCCGGCGCGAAAGGAACGTGCATGTTTCTCCTACCCCTCCGTCACGAAAACATGCAAGGGCGTCGCTGGCCCGTCGTCACCTTCGCGCTCATCGCACTGAATGTGATCGCCTTTTTGGCGACGCACTGGACGATTGAGGCCCAGGACGCACAAATTCCCGAACGTATCGAGGTCGTCAAACATCTGATCATTCTTGCGGCCACGCACCCGGAATTGAAACAGGGTGACGACGCCCACCTCTTCCTTGAGCCACTTTCGTCAAAGTACTCAGATGAGTGGAAGCAGCTTTCCTCACCTGATAGGAAGCCCGAGGACGAATGGGACGCCCATATCCGCCAAGTCGATGACCCGGTGGAGCTCCAGGAGGAGATGAACAATCTCTCTCAAAAATTTCAAGACGCGCAGCGCAATACCTTTCTGGCTCGCTATGCCTTCGTGCCAGCTCACCCCACCGCTATCTCCTACTTAACCTGCAATTTTCTGCACGTTGGCTGGCTGCATCTGATCGGCAACATGTGGTTTCTCTGGCTCGCTGGCTTCATCCTCGAAGACAATTGGGGCCGCGCCGTCTACGCAATCTTTTACCTTCTCGCAGGCGCCGTAGCAGCACAGATTCATGCCTGGTTCAATCCAGGCAGCCTCGTGCCCATGCTCGGCGCGTCGGGCGCGGTGGCAGCCTTGATGGGCGCTTTTCTGGTGCGCTTTCCAAAGCTAAAAATTGAAATGTTCTATTGGATTTTTATTGTCCGCGGGCGTTTCAAAGCTCCCGCCATTTGGCTGCTTCCGCTCTGGGGTCTCATGGAACTGTTCTACGGTTCCATCTCTCGCTCATCCTCTGGCGTTGCTCACTGGGCGCACGTCGGCGGTTTTGCTTTCGGAATGCTTGGCGCGTTGATTCTTTCGCGCTCTGGCTTGGAACATAAGGTGAGCTCGGCTATCGAGGAGAAAGTGGCTTGGACCGCGGATCCCGCCATCGTGCAGGCGACCGAAGCCATCGACAAAGGTAATCCCGAGGAGGCGATTAAGAAGCTTGAAGAACACGTCGCCGCCAAGCCAGACTCCCCCGATGCTCTCGTGCTGCTACAGCAACTTTACTGGCGTCGAGGCAACCGCGCGGGACATCAGGACGCGACGCTGAAGCTCTGTCAACTACACCTGAAGAAGCAGGATGGAGAAGCGGCATTGCTCGATTACGAGGAATTCCAAAACACCGGCGGCGAGCATCTCCCCGCTTACACCTGGCTCGAGCTTTGCCGGGTTCTGGAAGGCCAGCAGAACTTTGATCGCGCCGTCTCGGAATATGAAAAGCTCGCCGGTGCCTATCAGAAGGACAGACAATCCCTGCTTGCGTTGATGGCCGCTGGCCGGCTTTCTCTGAAGAAACTTGGGCGACCCGCGGAAGCTCTCCATTTCTACCGGGCCGCTTCCGCCTCGCCCGTCCCGCACCTCGATTGGGAATCCAACATTCAGGCCGGCATTAAAGAGGCGACGGCCACACTCTCTCAGTCTTCGGTCCACGCCGAATAGGCGGCAGGATTCATCGCCGCGTACTCCGAGATTAATGTATATAGATTAGTAACTATGGAAGCTGGGGCGGCCGTGCTGTCGATTGTTGGAGTTTTTGTTTGGAATATCTCGGTCTTCTCAGGAGGCCGTTTATGCCTGGCCAGCCGCGCGAATAGGAATGGTCACGCCCGAAGCGGCGTCCGACGATGCCAGCATGTGGCATCTCCCGTCAAAGATTCCGCCTGGATCGATCACCATGCATGGGGAATGGACTTCTCCCGTGACGACGCCTTTTGCCTGGATCTCGACCCGCCCTTTAGCAAAAATCACGCCGTCAAATCGTCCGGAGATGACAACGCGGTTGCCTTCGATTTGCCCTTCCACCTTGGCACCTTCACCCAGAACGACCGTCTGCTCGGAGATGATGTTCCCGCGCACATTGCCGTCAATGCGAAAAGTTCCGGTAAGCTGCAGCGTGCCTTCCAGGGTTACACCCTGATCGATAAAGCCGGTCCACTCTTCGCTGGCGCCATTCTTTGAGGAACCGGGCCACTTCCATGCCATGACATTTCTCCTAGCGCGACTCTCTTACTCTAGCGTCCGGCACAGACAAGTCAACGCATCGCGCGTGCTGAGTTGTCCAAAGGATACGGTGGAACTAAGGGACAGGCCCGATCTTCGAGGAATCGCGTCTCTATTTCATCAATCGATCGTAAATTCCCATCAACTGGGCGTCGTCGTAATATTCCAGAACGAGCTGCCCGGGCCGCATTTTGGTCTTCTGGCGCAAGAGGACCTTGGTTCCGAGGCTGCGCTGCAGCTCATCAATGGCCGACCGAATATTCGCGTCCACGTGAATCTCCGCCGCAGGGCTCGCGTTACGCGAACGCCGTGAGGCCAGCCGTTCAATCTGCCGTACCGTCAGTCCGCCGCGGGAAGCTCGTTGTGCGTAGCGCATCCTCAGCGGGGAATCCGCTATAGCTAGCAGTGCGCGCCCATGCCCAGCCGTAAGTTTGCCTTCTTCGATCCAGTCTTGAATCGTTGGCTCGAGCTTTAGCAACCGGATCGAGTTGGCCACCGTAGCCCGGTCTTTGCCGGTCCGTTCGGCTACCGATTCCTGCGTAAGCTGGAATTCATCCATTAACCGCTCAAATGCTCGCGCAGCCTCGATGGCGTTCAAATCCTCGCGCTGGATGTTTTCGACCAGTGTCATTTCCAAAGCGAGCTCGTCCGGAACTTGCCGCACGATCGCGGACACCTTCGTCAACCCGGCACGCTGGGCAGCGCGCCAGCGGCGTTCGCCGGCGATTAGTTGAAAACGGTTCCCAATGGGCCGAACCACCAACGGCTGGATGATGCCGCTCGATTGGATGGATCTGGCCAATTCGTCCAGCGCCTCTTCGCGGAAGCGCGTGCGAGGCTGGTAAGGACTCGGCTCAATTAAATCGATGTCGAGTTCGAGCGGCCCTGCATGTGCCGCTTCTCGCGCAGGTGCGGCAGCAGCAGCACTACCGCTGTTCGTAGAGTGTGCTGGGGCGGCCGGCGTCTGTGGAGCAGGAACCTGCGGTTCAGGCTCCCGAATCAGCGCTCCGAGCCCTCTTCCCAGTGCGTTTCTCGTCATTGGCAATGACCTCCTGGGCGAGTTGCGTATAGCCCTCAGCCCCTTTGCTATGAATATCGTAAAAGATGATTGGTTTCCCGAAACTTGGCGCTTCGGCAAGCCTCACGTTGCGTGGAATCACGCTTTGAAATACCTGCGTCCCAAAGAAACTTCTCAAATCCGTGGCCACCTGCCGGGACAAGGTCGTTCGTTCGTCGTACATCGTGAGCAGAATGCCTTCGATTTCGAGACTCGGATTCAATGTGCGTCGGATCCTCATAAGAGTATCCAGCAATTCTGAAACGCCTTCTAGTGCCAGGTATTCACATTGAATCGGGACAAGCACAGCGCTGGCAGAAACGAGCGCATTCAACGTAAGAAGATCCAGGGCAGGCGGGCAATCGAGGACAATGAATTTATAGCGATCGCGAATCTCATTCAGAACGGCTTGCAGCTTATATTCCCGATTTTCCGCCATCACGAGCTCTACGGCGGCCCCGGCAAGGTTTTTGTCGGCGGGGACGACATCTAATCCATCCACTTGCGACTTTTGAACAATTTTGTCAAAAGGCTCGTTCAAAATCAGGGATTGATAGAGAGTTCTTCGAGCAGGGTCCTTGGCAAATCCGATCGCGGCTGTGGCATTGGCCTGCGAATCGCAATCTACGAGCAGCGTTGATTGTTCAGAGGCAGCGAGGCAAGCCGCGAGGTTAACTGCGGTGGTTGTCTTACCAACACCCCCTTTTTGATTCGCAACAGCGATGATTCGCGCCAACAAGCCTCCCAATGCGCGAAAACTTAGCAGAATCGCGCCCGGGATGCAACTTGTTTCACGCGGAACACTCGTGATGCTGTGGAATTTTCGCCCGAACGTTCCACGTGGAACGTTTCCACTGCCCTTTGACGCTTTCCATTTTGTGTTCCACGTGAAACATGTCGATCCTGACGCGAACTCTGATTCCTCGTTCCACGTGGAACTATCGAGCGAGTGTGTTTGGATTCTCTTGGGTAAGGCAAAACGTCTTCGCCCGCAAAATGTTCCACGTGGAACCTTGGAGTGTTCAACCGCCATTCGCACATTCTCTATTCTATTCGGCCCCAAGATTGTTCCACGTGGAACTTCACAGCAGGGAATGATCCTCAACGTGACTCGATGCGTCTGAAGTATGCACAAATCAAACTGGGGGTGGTTTCGCAGAGTCAGAGCGTTCCACGTGGAACGAATGCGCCTTCAGAGACCGAATATCCGCACCGCACGAAGGCCCGAGAATCCCGAGAAAGATCCGTCAGTAAGCCCTGTTCCACGTGGAACGCCTCCCTAGAACTTTCGGACTCCTAACCAACAAATAACCACGCGGCTTAAGAGATCCAGTTCACACACGCCGAATTCTCCCGAGGGCGTTGGTAGCCTAAGTCCTACGCTCTTATTGAGGCTGGGCTGATCCCCGCAGGAAAAGCTGGAAGATTTCAAAAAAATGCAGCAAGTCTTTATGTTTCAAGTCGTTGCGCCGACACTCTTAATTTTTTCTAGAGCCCACGAGCAAGTACCGCCGCAAAGATTGCGGTACCGGAATCGGCTCCCTCCACTCCCAGTCCCTTCCGCGCCGCGCCTGATCCAGGTCCCGGCCGCCGATCCATAAGATAACCTGTTTAGCTGCAATACGTTCCGAGGCTGCCCATGCCAGAAACGGCTCGAAGTCCCCCAGGGCCCGCGAGCACACGAAGTCCAGTGGGGCTACATCCTCGCCAAGCTCTTCATAGCGGCTCACAAGCACTCGCGTGTCAGGAAGTTCAATGTTTCTTAGCACTTCCGCCAAAAAGGTAGCCTTCTTCATGTTCGATTCCACGAGGAACATGTTCAAATTCGGTCGCATGATCTTGAGCGGAATACCTGGAAATCCGGCTCCAGAGCCTACGTCGGCGAGCCGACCGTTTTCGACGGGCACGGCCGCCGCGGCGTACATACTCTCGCAGAAGTGACGATATAGTATTTCCAGGGGATCGCGAATCGCGGTGAGATTTATCTTCTCATTCCAGGTCAGTAGAAGCGTCATATATTGTTGAATATAAAAGATTTGTTTGTCATTCGCTTCCAGCTGAAACTCGCCGAGAGCACGGCGAATCGTCTCCGCTGATAGCACCGCTGGGGTTGGTGTTTTCATAAGAGTTACTATTTTACTACTGCCGGTGAACCTTTTCTGCTGCCGCCCGCGGTATTCTCTTAGCCAGATACTTCGGGCCCGCCACTCCCGCCACCGCATCCACCGCAAAATGCCACACCATTACCGGAACCAGCCCATCGTACGCGATTCGCGCCATTCCGAACACTGTGCCGACGACCAGTGTGCTCACAAGCCCACCTCGCCCCTGATAAAGGTGCGCTAACCCGAAGAGAACAGAGGACAATAGCACCACGCCCCACACGGGCAGCCCCGCTCGCCCTAGAGCCGCCATCAGAAAGCCGCGGTATAAAAACTCCTCGCACAGCCCCGCCGTCACCGCCAGCGCCACGAAGGCGAGCAGTTCCGGAGGTGCTTGCGGCAAAATCCGATCGGCTAGGATGCGCATGAACTCCCGCGCCTTTCCCCGCGAACGGCCCATGCGCCGCAAATTGAGCCACTGCAAACCTCCCAAAGTCGCGGCGCCGACAATGGCCGCAATCAGGGTCCGCGAGAGCCCGTGGACCACAAGACCCATAGCCTCGAGGCTCAGCCCGCGTGCCCAAGCTCGCCAAGCCACGAGGACGGCGGCCACCCATTGAAACGCAATGGTTGAAGCATAGAGGGAAAGCCGCTCGCGCGTCCCGATCTGCGGAATCTCCATCAACTTCTTTAGCCGCATGCGGCCGCGCATTGGGAGAAGCACTCCCAGAACGAAAATGATCAACCAGAAGTCCCAAGGCATCCGGGGATGAAACCACGTTCACGGGCAACGTGCAACTTTCTGACGGGGCGCCCGGCCTTCTACTTTCGGCGAACGACTTGTGTCACCAGCATAATCTACGCCCGATCGTTATAATGGCTTAGGAACCAGCGAGGTGAACTTTTGGCGGCACAAGTGAAACTCACGTCCATGGCCAAAGCGGCGGGCTGCGCGGCAAAACTGAGTCCTGCAACGCTCGACGCCGTTCTGCGCAATCTCCCGCGGCAAACGGATCCAAATGTACTGGTTGGCTTCGACACCAACGACGACGCTGGAATCTATCTCATTGGCGAGAGCCTCGCACTGGTTCAGACCGTCGATTTTTTCACCCCCATCGTGGACGACCCATTTCTGTTTGGCCAAATCGCCGCTGCCAACGCCCTCAGCGACGTTTACGCCATGGGCGGCCGGCCGATTTCGTCCCTAGCCATCGTCGGCTTTCCCGAAAAAGGCGACCGGGAGATTCTCGAGCAAATCATTCGCGGCGGCCTCGCCAAAATGAACGAAGCCCAATGCAGCGTGATTGGTGGGCACTCGATCCGCAATGAAGACATGCTTTTCGGCTACGCGGTGACAGGCCTCATCAACCCGCAACGCATCTGGCGCAACGTGGGGGCAAAGCCCGGTGACGTGCTGCTCTTCACCAAGCCGCTTGGAACCGGTGTCATCACCACGGCGCTGAAAAAAGATCGCGCCACGCCGGAATCCCTCGCTTCAGCGGTTGCGGCCATGAGCACACTGAACGCCGCCGCCGCTGCGGCCCTTCAGGAGGTCGCCGAAAACGCGCCAGCCGCAAAACCCATCCACGCTGTAACCGACGTGACCGGCTTCAGCCTTCTCGGCCACGCTCGCGAGATGGCGCTTGGCGACCCAGCTCATGGCTTCGAACCGGTCTCCTTTGAAATCGACCACGCCGCTTTCTCCTATTTTTCCGGCGCCCTCGAAGCCGCGCGCGAAGGCCATCTCTCGGGCGGCTTAAAAAATAATCGCGCCTTCGTCGGCGACTGCGCCCTTTTCGAATCTAGCGTCCCCGCTGAATATCAGGACCTTCTCTTCGATCCGCAGACCTCCGGCGGATTTCTCGTCGCCATAGCTCCCGACCACGTGGACTCCGCTCTGGCGGCCCTCGCGCGTTACGGCGTCGCCGCCCGCCGCGTCGGCCAGGTCATCAGGAAAACGACTCCCTTGATCAGGGTTCATTGAAACTGTAGTTTTTTCTCGCCGAATCATCAGGCAGAATGCTGCGTCTCGCTCGAAAGGCATCGTCTAGCCAAAACGAATGGACACCATTACTCACGGCATCGCCGGCGCACTGATTGGCAAAGCGGTCTTCGGGGGCGAAGACATGTTCGCCTCCAAACCCATGGATCGCGCGCGCATCATTACCTGGTCGCTGATGCTCGGCGCCATCTTTCCGGATTCCGACATCGTGCGCGACTGGTTCTCGAGCAATCAGATGCTCATGGTGACGTGGCACCGCAGTATCACGCATTCACTGGTCTGCATGCCGTTCTTCGCGCTGGCTCTCGCCGCTCTCACGCGCTGGTTCGCACGCTGGCGCAAATGGGACGCGCCGTCGTTCGCGGCTCTAGCAGGAATTTACGCCGTCGGCATTCTCAGCCACATTTTTCTAGACTTGGTGACCACTTTCGGCACCATGATTTGGTCGCCCGTCCAGTGGTCGCGCCCCGCCTGGGATCTGATTTTCATCATCGACTTCACGTTCACGGCGCTTCTTCTATGCCCGCAAATTCTCGCCTGGGTCTACCGCCAAGCCGAGGGGCTGAAGAATCGCGCGATGATCACCTGGTGCGTGCTCGCGCTCGCTTCGCTCGGTGTGGCGGCATTATTGAAAATTGTCGGCGCGCCGATTTCTGCGCAAACTACCCTCACCATCATCCTAATTCTGGCGGTGCTTTTTCTTCTCCCCGCGCTTCGTTTCAAGGGGCTGCGCGTCCGCTACGCCGCTTGGAATCGCGCGGGCCTCGCCGCCGCCCTGCTCTATCTCGCCGCCGCCTGCTACGCTCATCGCGTGGCTTTCGACCGCGTGGAGAAATTCGCCTCGCTCCTGCAACTCGAGGTGGAATCGCTCGGTGCGCTTCCGCTTCCTCCCTCGCTCTGGCATTGGGACGGTCTCGTCAATACACCCCACGGCGTCTATGAAGTGCGGCTCGATCTGAGCGAACCGGCTCCTCTCTCGTCCATCGAGCATCGCTACTATCCCGACGCCCTTCCCAATCAATATATCGAAGCCGCCAAGCGCTTGCCCGAAGTGCAAGAAGTCTTGTGGTTTTCGCGTTTCCCGGTTACACGTTTCCACAAAGAGGGAGAGGATGCCATCGTTGAGTTTTCCGACATGCGCTTTCCGCAAGTGCGCAAAGATCGCCCAGCTTCTTTCACTTACCGCGTAAAAATGGATGAGTCTGGCCAGGTTATTTCAAAGGGATGGGTCCGGGATTAAAACGATCCAGCTGTTCCCGCAACTGCCCGGGCGGAATGGAACTACTTGGCTTTCGCGGGATGAATTACCACTTGGCGCTCTTCGCCCATGCCCACACTTTCCGTGCGCACTCCGGGCATATCTTTCAACGCCAAATGCACGATGCGCCGTTCGCGCGAGGACATGGGATTGAGCCGGAACGGCTGGTGCGAACTTTGCACGCGCTCTGCCGCCAAGCGCGCCGTCATGCGCAGCTCTTCAAACCGCAGCGCCCGATATCCACCGCTATCCAGGTGAATTTTTTCGTGGTAGGTGGGTTCCAAACGCAGCGCGCGAAACGCCAGATGCTCAAATGCTTTTAAAACTTCTCCGTTGCGCTCCAGCAAAATCTCTTTGTCACGCCCGTCGAGATCGGCAATCACTTCCGCTCCGCCCGAAGCGTCTGTCGCGGGCGTATCGACCGATTGCACCTTCAACTTCAGGTCCAATCCGGACACACGCACAATCTCTTCCAGAAATTTCCGCAAAGCCTCAGCGGCTGCCGGCCGGTCGAGTTTGCCGTCCCGGATAAGGTCTTGTCCCATGGGTCCCCGTCAAACCTTGGTCCTGCTCGCGTGCATGCGGCGAGCTTTTCAGAACTTCCTATTTCTTGCTGCGCGAAATCTGCTTGGCCGCTGCCGGCGCAGGATGCGTCCTGTTCAAATACCACTGCTGCACGATACCGACCAGGCTGCTGGTGAGAATATACAACGCCAGTCCGCTCGAAAACGGGAAAATAATGAAGCTGCCCGCGAACATGATGGGCATGATCTTCATCATTTGCTGTTGCTGAGGATCGCCCGCGGTCATGGGTGTCATTTTCGAAACGAGGTACATCGAAACGCCCACGACGACGGGCAAAACGTAATAAGGATCTTTCGCCGCCAGGTCGTTGATCCACAACCAGTGAGCATGCCGCAATTCGATGGCGCCGCGCAGCGCACTATTCAACCCGAACCAGATCGGCATCTGCAAAAACATCTGGAAGCAGCCGCCCACAGGGTTGATCCCCTCGCGGCTGTAAATCGCCATCACTTCCTTGTTCATCTCCTGCTTTTTCGGGTCGTTCAGCTTGTACTTCTTGTATCTCTCTTGGATTGCTTTGATTTCCGGTGCAACGCGCTGCATCTTCAGGGTCGTTTTGTAGCTCGAAATTCGCAGCGGGAAGAGCAGCATGTTGATGACGAGGGTCATTACGATGATGGCCCAGCCATAGCCGGGGATATACTTATGAAGCCACTTCAGCCCGTGGAACAGCGGCTCCGCGATGAACTCCAGAAATCCAAAGTTCACCAGCGATTGCAGCGGCGGCCGCAGCGCCTTCAAGTCGTCGTAATCTTTTGGCCCAACGTAAACTCGCAAGGCCATCGGCTGCGATGACGTTGCCGCCGCCACTTGGGAAACCGGCTCTTGTTCCTCTTTCCCCTCTTTCTGAACGGTGCGCATCACTTTCCAGTAGCGTGTTTCGATCGACCCGGAAGCGACGCCGTTTGCCGGCAGAAATGCTGCGGCAAAATAACGGTCCTCGATTCCCGCGAAGTCCTTGCCGCCCATCCAAATGCCCGGACCCCATTTTTCCGGCCCCTCAAGTTTTTTGTAGGGCAAATCCGTCAGTTTGCCGCCTTCGTTGTAAAAGGTGAATGTGGTATCCACCGGCACCGGATTCTGCACCGTCGGATCGCCGAACCCGCCCAGCCACGCCACGCCGGTTTTGATGGGTGCGCCGTTGAACTTGGCGGTCGTTTCCACGCGCACCACATACGAATCGTCAAACCGAAAAGTTTTCGTGACTTCGAGGTGCCCATCGCTCCAGACGAACTCCAATGCCGTCGGAGCCGACAGTGGGCCGGCAGGGACAGCTGCAGCAACGTCTTCAGCGTGCACACGCGGCTGCGCGGCTACGTACAGCGCGGAGTTTGCTTGTGTTTCCAGTTGCTGGTCGTCGAGCACCAGCGAAAACGGCCATCCGCCCACTTGGGCCGCGGCTTCCGGATGCACCACGTCCAGCACGCGCTGCGGCTTTGAGTCGTCCTTGTATTTCTTCAGCTGCCAACTCTTCACCACGCCGCCGCGGTTGGAAAACTCCACGCGGTAAAGTTCGTTCTCGACGACGACGTTCTGTTCTTCATTCGCGGCCTTCGGAGGCATCGCCGCCGCGTTCGAGGGCGAAATCCCCGAGGCGACTCCCGCCGTTGTCGTACCGTTGGATTTGCCCGGTGTGCTGGGAGGAGTGGTAGAGGAGGGCGTAGTCGCCGGATTCGTCGCCGCTGGTGACGTTATCGCCGGCCTATTCGCTTGCGGCAAATTCGCCGGTGGCTTCGGCGCAAAAAACTTGGCCCACAGCAAAATCACCGCCATCGAAAGTATCGAAGCGATCAGAATGCGCATCTCGGAAGAAAGTTCTTTTTTCTTTTGCGGCTCGCTCACGAATGAGCCTCTCTGGAAGTAGCGCCGGATGGCCTTCGATCTTGCTCAGATTCGTCGGCAGGCAACGCCGCCCGATCCATTTTCTCCGGCACCGGATCGTAGCCAAACTTCCGCGAAAAAGGATGGCACCGCAACAGCCGCTTCAACCCCATCCACGACCCCCGCAGCACGCCAAACCGCTCAATCGCTTCATACGTATACCTCGAGCAAGTCGGCTCGAACCGGCAACTCCCCGCGAACAAAACCGACAGATACACCTTATAAATACGCAGCGCCGCCAGCGCCGCTTTCACACCAATTGATTGCTTCCGAGTCGAAGGATGCGGGACAGACTTCGGCCTGTCCTCTTCTCTCGTGCCGCTTTTGATGTTTGTTATCATCGCCGCATTCAAACGCTCTTGATCAACCGCACCAAATCCGCCGTCAAGGTCACGAACTCCGCCCGCTGCACACTGCTCTTCGGATGAATCACGATGTCCCATCCCGCAGGTATTTCCGAACGATGGCAGCGAACAATCTCTCGAATGCGCCGCCGGATGCGGTTACGCACCACCGCGCCGCCCAGCGCCTTTTTAATACTGAAGCCGAAGCGGCTCACCGGCAATTGGTTGGCGCGGGAAAAAACTGTGAAGTGGGAACTGGACCGGCGCTTCCCGGCGCGGTACACGGCATCGAACTCGCCGCGGCGCACCAGCCGCGCCTCGCGCGGAAATTCCAGGCGCCCGGGACTACTCGGGCGTGAGGCGATGACGTCCCTTCTTGCGGCGTGCCGCCAGAACTCTGCGGCCGCCTACGGTCTTCATGCGCGCGCGGAATCCGTGCGTCTTCGCGCGGCGTCGTTTCCGCGGTTGATATGTGCGCTTTGGCAAAGCAATCCCCCTTTAGTGGCACGGCCTCATGTTCACCTAAATGCGGCCGGTTCTCCCTGTAAACACAAAGCGACCGTCAAGCCGCCCAAGCGACAGGTATCGAATTTATAAGTGTAGTCGACCCGCGCGCACAGGGTCAAGAAAGCCACTGGGTAGCTTATAGTGCGGGAAAAAGTGACACACCCGGAAACGCGCCCTCGCGTAAATGGAGCGCCGTTGAAACGGATGCGTGCGTTGTTTGCACGGTGTGGATGAAGATTCGCACGAGAGTAGATTTGAAACACACGAAGCTTGCAATGGATCTCAAATTGCGGACGGTTCGCTTCGATTGCTTCTCGAACGCGGTTGCAGGATAACTTCAGCCAACAATACGCCCGGGAATCTCAGCTGTCCCTTCCCACCACGCCATTTTCGGCTCCGGGTCGTTGGGCCGCATATACTCGATTGCGACACCCAATCAGCTTGGCGCGGTCGCTGCAAGGTCTCGCGTCAGTATGACCGGAAACCATCTCCTGAATCCTTTGGCCCATCCTGGGGGATCCCCGCAGATTAAACGGACTGCACAGTTTCGAATATTGTGAAGTAAGATCGTGAAACCAATCATCTGGACGGCGGGCAATGAACCCCGAACGCTGGCAGCAAATCGAGCGGCTTTACCATTCGGCCCTAGAGCAGGATCCGGCACGGCTGGATGGCTTCCTTGCTGAAGCTTGTCAAGAGGATGCCGACCTGCGCCGGGAAGTGGAATCCCTGCTCGCACAGAGCAGCTCGACCGCAGCGCTGGTCGACCGAGGCGCATGGGCCGCGGCTGGCGCCTTCGAGACGACCCAGACGACCTTGAAACCCGGCGAAACGCTGGGACCATACGAAATTCTGGGGCTGCTGGGGGCAGGCGGGATGGGAGAAGTGTACTTGGCGGAGGATACTCGGCTCGTCCGCAAGGTCGCCATAAAGATTTCCCACCAGCGGTTCAGCGGGCGTTTCGAGCGTGAGGCGCGGGCGATATCCGCGCTGAACCATCCAAACATTTGCACGCTGTACGATGTCGGCCCGAACTACCTCGTGATGGAACTCGTGGAAGGGGAACTTTTGCCTGATTGGCTCAAGCGCACGCCCGCTGCGGAGCGCATCCTAAAGATCGCCGGCCAGGTGCTTGAGGCACTCCGCGCAGCACATCGTGTAGGCATTGTACATCGCGACCTGAAGCCTCAAAACATCATGGTTCGTTTCGATGGCTATGTGAAGGTGCTGGATTTTGGTCTTGCGAAGCAGACACCGGCTGGCGCAGCAGCCCGAATAGAGAGTACTGCCACAATCGAAGACGTAACTGTGCCTGGTCAGGTTCTGGGGACGGTCGCCTACATGTCACCGGAACAGATCCTGGGACAAGTGGTGGACGAGCGCAGCGACTTGTTCGCGTTCGGGATCATTCTCTACGAGATGCTGACCCGGCAGCACCCCTGGCCGCGCACTTCGCACGTGGATATCATGCATGCCATCCTTCACGATGACCCGAGTGGCGTTCATGCCTCTTCTCTCGGCGGTGCGGCATTGGCCTCGGTACTCCAGAAGCTTCTCCGCAAGAATCCCGCGGAGCGCTACCCATCGGCAGAAGCAACATTAGAAGCACTCACCGCTAGTGCTGCGGGGGCGCCTTCGGGCAAAACAGGAACGAGTCCGCAGAAACCCGTGCCCCGCAAAAAGCGCGCCGTAAATGCTGACGCTTACGAGGCATACCTGAAGGGTCGCTACTGCTGGGAGCGCAGGAATGAAGAAAATCTATGGAAAAGCAAGGAGTACTACGAACAAGCGATAGAAAAGGACCCTTGCTATGCTCTGGCATGGGCTGGGTTGGCAGCCTCGTACAACATGCTCGCCGCCTACGGAGCCTCGCCACGCGCTGAGACCTACCCGCGAGCCAAGGTCGCCGCCACGAGAGCTTTGGAATTGGACAGCAAGCTCGCCGAAGCCTGGGCAACACTCGCCAGAATCAAAACGGAATACGAATGGGACTGGGGCGGCGCCGAGGAAATGTATAAGCGAGCGATCGAACTAAGTCCGAACTATGGAACCGCACACCAGGCCTTTGCCGTACATCTCGCGGCAGTAGGCCGGCCGCTGGAAGCTGTGTCTGCGGCACAGCGGGCGCGCGAGGTTGAACCGCTTTCCACAAGCATCAACGCCAACGTTGGATGGTTCTACTATCTCTCCCGCCAATATGACCGTGCCGAGGAGGAATGCCGCAAACTCACTGAAATGGAGCCGAACTATTCCTATGGGCACGATTTCTTGGGGTCTGTGTACCTGCAAATAGGAAAACAGCAAGAAGGCTTAGCTGAGATACGCCAGGCGGTCATGCTATCGAAACGCAGCGTCATGGAATTGATGTATCTGGGGCATGCCCTCGGCGTTTCGGGCTTTCGGGGCCAAGCTCAAGAAGTACTCGAGGAACTCAAAAATCTTTCGCGACGGAGGTACGTTCCGCCGGAGTATATCGCTGTGGTTTATGAGGGACTGGGGGATGCTGACGCTACATTCCAATGGTTCGAGAAGGCCTATCAAGAACGGTCGATGCATTCTTGGGTCTACCCCGATCCCCGCCACGATCCCATCCGATCCGATTCGCGATTCAAGGCGCTGATGCGACGGATGGGGCTGCCTCCTGAACAGAGTGCCGTTTGTCCGTCCGCATAGTTTGTCGGAGAAAAATTCTCGCTTGGTCGTCGCGGTTCGTCCTGCCGTAGGGAGCTGGCAAGAGCAACCCGCTCCCTGCACCCTCCACAGAACACGCCTACGATACAGCGGATAATTAAGTTGCTACGTTCGCAGGGCATTCGCTGCGAGAGTCGTGTGCAGTTCTTTGCTCTGTGTGCACAAATTATCCGGCGTATTCTCGTGGACTATGCGCGCAACCGCGGATCTGCCAAGCGAGGCGGCGGAGCGGTACAGATTCCGATCGATGAAACACTGCTTGGCACACGCATGCCGGGAATCGAAGTGTTGGCTTTGAACGAGCCTGACGACGATCAGAGTTCTGCACGGGTGACGGGCAACCCTGAAGCAATCCCGAGGTAAGGGGTTGCCGACCACTCGAAAGTTGGCCAGAACAGTTAATACAAGGGCGCGAATCAGGAGTTTTGCGCAGTATGAATCGGAGCTGGCGGTACCACGATCTCGACAAGTCCGGTCGCCACGTCGTAGACGAGGCCTGATATAAGCCAAGAGCCCGGCAATGCGGGAATCGCCCGGAGCGCAGCAACGTCGAAGGCGACTGCCGCCCGAGGATCGGTGACCGCTTTTGTCTTGAGTTCGCCTTCCTGTATTTGAAAATAGTGCGCCAGCTTTGCGGGGTCGCCGACAAGGCGAGTGATGCCGCAATCGGTGTGCTGAAGTACGATGATGTGAAACTCACCGCCGCCTCCAGGAATCTCTCCGGCGACTTCACCGATTCGCCCGAGTAGTCCCAACTCTTCCAACAACCCCGGCGTGATTCGACCGCCGATGTTACGCATCACGACGGCCTCGCCCGGTTTGATTTCAAGTATGTCAGCAGGATCTACACGCATATCAGCGCAACCGATGACGATCGCCTTTACATTTGGCAGCGCCCTCGGAAGTGAAGGCATAAGTGTGCCCTCAGCAGACTGCCGAGCAGCAAATTCTTTGTTACGTTGTAACATGTGGTCGAGATTGTTCAGCTCGCTGGCTCGTTGTGTAGCACTCGATTTGGTCATGGTGTCCTCCCATTTCAAATAGATTCCGCAGCATTAGAGTCCGGTACATCGGCTTGTGGGACGTGATTGAACTTGTCCAGGACTTGGGCCAACTTCTACTTTTACGACAAAAGGTAAGATTTCAATGAGCGCGAGAATCACTTTGCCAGAACAGGCCATAGCGTGCGCGTACCCGCCTACCTGCCCGGATGAGGCGGCTGCGGGCTTTCGACGGAAACCTCTGCATCGATTTTCAGTTTTTTCAATAATTGTTGCAGGATTTCTGGGATGGTTGAAGCTGGTGGCAGGTAACTCAAATTCAGCGTTGCGAGCTTGTCCGCGAAGATGAATAGATTCTTTCCGGGAATTTTCTTCCAATAGTCATCGGGGTTTACTGACGTGTCCGAATCTTTGTCTTTGAGGTAGGAACGCCGGTCAAATCTTAGCGATTCGCTAATCAGTACTCCTCGAAGATTCCCGTCTGTGTCCACTTCGTGCCCAACGACCCGTCCCCGGTATAAGTGATCGTCGGAGGTAAGAAGATCTGCCATGACTTTTCTTTCCGGCTTTGGGGGCCACATGAAGGGGGTGAGGAGGAAATACCACGGCGATATATTCGGAAGGAGAAATTTGTTTGCCACGAATTCATAGGGTTTGAATTTGTGAAATCGTCCGAAATTCTTGCCCAGCCAGCCAAAAAGCAAAGCCTCCGAAGCCGTGAAGAAATACAGCCACACAAGGATTCGAGCCTGACGGTCCATTATCCGGGAGGCCGCACCCCAAAACTCCTGTTGGTGCTGGTGGAAAAAGGTCTCGCTGTAAAGCGAAGAAAAAGCGGTTTGATAGTCGCTCGTTCTCTGAGCGGCAGAGTCGGGAAAAAAGAACGGATGATTTCCAATCCAGCCGGCGCTAAAGACCGCAAGAAAAGTCAGAGCCAGCGGCAGGAGCGAGGCAAACGCGCCAAAGGTGAGCTCTTCCGTTCGTGTCCGGTGAAACTTGTCCAGCGGAATAAACAGCGAAAATAGGCCCTTGAAAAGAATTCCGGGAACCAGCAGGTAAAAAACCAAACCCGCCGATGTGATGAGCGCAATCATTCCCCTCGGCCCGTCGGTGTTCTACTTGGTCGTGGGTCCGTGGCCGTTGTTGGGCGTGATGTGGTACTCGTTCCCGCACTCGTCTCTCAAGACGTACTCGCCTGTCGTCGCTAGCGCCTGTTTGATCTCCGGGGCATTCTTCACAATTTTGCTTGCCAGGAGGCCGTCCGGAGTGGCCTCAACGAAGGACTCCGCCAATTTCGAGAGGTTTTCAGTCATGCTTCGGCCCTCCTTCATCATTCGTCATCATCCCCTTAAGAATCGGCCAATTCCGACACTTCGTCAAGTTTTACTCAAAAGGGATTACACGTGATCGAACTCCAACCCTTGGTCTCGTCAACGGGGTATCTTCAGTTTTCGATAGTCGTCGTGCGCCCGAAGGCGGCGGTCCACATCTTTCCTTGACAAATAATACGGTGTCGCAGCTGTATCTTCGAAAGCCTTCCGCGACGAGCTGCGCTAATGCACGCGGGAAGCCAGCCATTCCCGCATCGTTTTCAGATATTCGGGATCAATCTCGCCGCTAGTTTCGCCCGTGGTCAGCCGCATGCCATGGTCATCGTTCCTAAATTCCCGAATCGTGAATTCGTGATGGCCGTTTTCTGCCAGGACTCGTCGGATCGCCGCGACGCTTTCCCCCACGGGTATCAATTGATCCTGGTCGCCAAAGAGAAACAGCGCCGGCACTCGCACCGCTCGAAGCGCTGGAACCGGGTCATAGTGCATTTCGCGTTGATACCAATTGAAACCGGGATGATCAGGCTTGCTGAGTTCGGCAGGCGTCTCGAGCGCCCCGAACAAATCATCTTGCTGCCCTTTCACCTGCTTGTACCAGCGTTTAGCGCGCGCTTGTTCCAGCTCGGTTTTCGCTTTCTCGTATTCCGCGCCGCCCCATGTGTTACTCGAGAGGTAATTCCAAATGTCCCTGCGCAAAGCGCTGGCTTCGCGGACATCGCTTTCCGCCACGCCCTCCGCTCGCAGCTCATTCGCGTAATAGACGATCATCTGCTCGCCGGGAGAAACTCCGGGACCGGACACGGCGATTACGAAAGCCACATCCGCGGAACGCGAAGCAGCCAGCGGTCCCAGCCAACCGCCTTGGCTGAGCCCCCACACGCCGATTCGCTTCCGATCGACCTCCTTCCGCGTTTTTAAGTACTCGATCGCCGCCAACCCGTCGTCAGAGAGTTCCATGAAGGGAACCGTGCGAAAGTTTCCGCTGGATTCGCCTACGCCGCGCTTGTCGTAAGCCAGCGCTGCGATGCCCTGGTCTCTGAACCAGCGAGCCATAAACAGATCTCTCGCCTGGGGACCCGAGCCATGGAATAGAACAACCGCTGGGTGCCGCTCGGAACCCGCTGGAAGCACAAGCGTCCCTCTGAGCGTTATCTCTCCGCTGGTAAACTGCACTGCTTCTTCGCGGGCGCCGCCCCCGTCCGGCGGCCTATCCCTAAACGTTGACGCGCTCTGCGTGCAAGCTACGGCGAGAAAAGCTAGGAATGGAAGAAACACCAGGGCAAACCCTGCTCGCCATCCGTGCAGGTTCCTCGAAACAGGCAGAATTCGGGCTATTCGAAGACGCAGGCCCCGTTTGTGAACAGCGAACTTCATGCTGATAAGACTCGCGAAAGCGCCGCCTGTTTCCGGAATAACGCAACAAACGGCATCAACGCCCAGTCGTCCCAAGTGCTTCCGGCTGGTGAGGTCGCCTCGAGCCACCATTTGTCGCATAATCGGTCGCGCAAAGGTCGAACGCAAAATTTCCGATGCTTCCAAAGCTTGAAACCATCTCACCCGCGTGGACCGACTACGAGCTCCTCGACACAGGTTCCGGCCGCAAGCTTGAGCGCTTCGGTTCCGTCACTCTCACTCGCCCAGAACCGCAGGCGGATTGGCCGCCAGCGCTGCCGGAAAGATCCTGGAACGCCGCTCATGCTAACTTCATCCAGCAGCCTCGCTCAAAGAACGGTGAATGGAAATTCCGGCAGTCCGTTCCATCGCGCTGGCCCATGACCCGCAAAAACCTTTCTTTTTGGGTTGAGCCCACACCTTCCGGCCACCTCGGCGTCTTTCCCGATCAAGCCTGTCACTGGGATTGGCTCGCCTCGCTCATTGCATCCGCCGCTCCGCCGAGGGTTTTGTCCCTCTTCGGCTACACCGGCCTGGCCACTCTCGCCACCGCTGCTGCAGGAGCTAACCTCACGCACGTCGACGCTTCCCGCAAAGCCATCAAGTGGGCTCGCGAGAATCAATCGCTCTCGCAACTCACCGGCTGTCCCATTCGCTGGCTCGTCGACGACGCACAATCCTTTGTCGAGCGCGAAGTCCGCCGCGGCCGCACCTATGACGGCCTCATCCTCGACCCGCCGCGCTTCGGTCGCGGCCCCAAAGGTGAACTCTGGAAAATGGAGAAGTCGCTTCCCGCTTTGCTGCGTCAGTGCCGCAAGCTCCTCTCGCCTACTCCTCTCTTCGTTCTACTCAATATCTACACGACCGTACTCACTCGCGGCCAGACCGCAAAGGAAGCCGCGCAACTCCACTTCTTTTTGAAGGAAACGCTTCGAGATTATCCGGCAACGCTCACGTCAGGCGAACTAGTCCTCACCGACTCCGCCAACCGCCAAATTTCCAACTCCGTATTCGCCCGTGCCCACATCCGCCCGTAGTGGCGAATCCTCAGATCCGTTCTTCCCTCTTCGAGCTACGCGACGTTTTTCACCTTCTTGTACTCATCAAACGCCGCCAAATATCGATCCACGTCCTTCCGCAGCAAATAATACGGCGTCGATAGCCTTATCTTCGAAGGCCCCCCGCCGCGAATCCGAATTTTCTTTTCCTTCCACATCCACGTCTCCAACTCTGCAATCTGTATCGGCGGCACATTCACCGTTGCAATCGCGCACCGCAGCGCCGGGTCCGGCGAAGTCCACGACTCCGCTCCGCGCTTCACCATCTCTTTCAAAATGTAGTCGGCCATCATCCGGTGCCGCCGCTCGATCCGTTCGATCCCAATCGAATTCGCCAGCTCCACCGCCGCGCGCAGCCCATAAATAATCGGCACATTCGAACTGCCAATCTGCTGGAATCGCAGCGCGCGCAGTTTCGGATCGTCCCATCCTCCGGTCACAATCGTGTTCCACACCCGGTCGATCACCTCATCGCGCACAAACAAGAACCCCGACCCTTTCGGCGCCTGCAACCATTTGTGCGGGCTGGACGAGTACATGTCGCAACCGAGTTCCTTGATGTTCAGCTTCATCATTCCAATCACGTGCGCCCCATCTACCGCGCTCAAAATCCCTTTCGAACGCGCCAGCATGCAAATCTCTTTTACCGGCAGCACCACTCCCGTCACCGTCGTAATGTGACTGAAGAAAATCAGTTTCGTCCGCGGCGTTATCGCATCGCTAAAAAGATTCAACACCGCCGCCGCATTCGGCACCGGCTTCGGCAGCGTCACTTTCTTCACCACAATCCCATGCCGTTTCGCCCGCAAATTGAATACCTGCTCGCCGCCCGGGTGCTCCTGGTCCGTCATCAACACTTCGTCGCCGGCCTTGAAATCGAGCCCATTAGCAACGTAGCAGTTCGCCTCCGTCGAGTTGCGCACGAGCGCAAGCTCGTCTCGCGTGCAGCCCACAAACGCCGCCAACGGATCTCGCACTTGGTTCCAATCTCCGTAGCCCCAAATCGGATAATCTTCCGGGTTGTCCTCGGCCATCCGTTCGGTGTCGTTATATGTGTCGAACACCGCCTTCAACACCGGCGCCGGCGACGATCCCACCGTTCCATTATTCAAATACACTTCGTCCGCTGGAATCAGGAATTGCTTCCGGAGCTCCGTCCAGTACGCTTCTTCGTTCGAATCAAACAGCGAACGGTCCGGCAGTTGCGCCGGCGCCTGTTCCAACAGTGTCGGCCATGATGGCGAAAAGCTCAGCGAACCTGCGACTCCCGCAGCTCCGGCGAGCGAGGAAAGAAATTCACGGCGATCCAGCATCGTTTCCTCCACAGTGCAATCTACGCGGATTCTACTCGCGGCTCGGCAACTCGACAACATATCTCGCTCATACACTCTTCCCAAAAGTTTCGAACCAAAGCTTGCGGCTCCTCTTCCGGCGGATTAAGGTACTCGCGGACAAATTCACCGCTCTCAAGAGGAAGCAAACATGACTGGCCTAAGACTAGAGCTGGCGATCGCCGCGTCTTCGCTCGTGATTCTTACGACCGCGCACCGCGGCGTCTCGCAAGAAACTCCTGCCCAACAATCCAGCGGCACCAAGCAATCCGCCGAGGCGCGCCTCAAAGCCGTCGCCAAACCCAATGCCTCCGCCCCCGCCGAAGACGTCATCAACACGCTCTCCGCCACGCACCGCTTCGAACAAACCGCCATTTCTCCCGACGGCAAAAAAGTCGCCTGGGTCGAAGACGTCATCACGAAAAAAGGAGTCGCCACCGGCGACAGCGTAATCTACGTCGCGGAAATCGCTGCCAAGACTCCGCCGAAACGCATCAGCGCTGCCGTCGCCGACGCCATCCACGCCGAAGGCAGCGTCGCCTGGTCACCCGACAGCAAAAAACTCGCTTTTCTCTCCGATGCCGCAAAAGTCGGCCAGCTTCAGCTCTATGTGATGGACGCTCAAGGCCCAGCCGGCTCCGCGCGAAAGCTCACGCAAGTCAAAGGCTTCCTCGCCTCTCCCGGCTGGTCCCCCGATGGCAAAACCATCGCCCTCCTCTTCACGGAAAACGCCACGCGCGCCGCGGGACCGCTCGTCGCCGAGACCCCCGAGACCGGGGAAATCAAAGACTCCTTCTTCGAGCAACGCCTCGCGCTGGTGGACGTGGCCACCGCCAAGCTCGACCAAATCTCTCCCGCCGACACCTACGTCTACGAGTACGATTGGTCCCCCGACGGCCTCCGCTTCGCCGTTACGGCCGCTCTCGGCAATGGCGACAACAATTGGTACATCGCCGAGCTCTACACTCTCGACGCCGCCACCGGGCTGATGAAATCCATCTACAAGCCGCCGCTGCAAATCGCCAATCCCGCGTGGTCCCCGGACGGCCAGCGCATCGCCTTCATCGGCGGCCTCATGAGCGACGAGCCCAGCGTCGGCGGCGACATCTTCACCATCGCCGCCACTGGCGGCGAAGCCACAAACATCACTCCCGAAATGAAAGCCTCCGCCAGTTGGCTCACCTGGACTTCAAAGGGAGACATCCTCTTCGGTGAATACCTCGAAGGCGATTCCGCCCTCGCTACCATCAATCCCGCCGGCGGCACTAAGTTTCAACTGTTTCGCAATGCCGGTCAGCTAACCGCCGGCGCCTGGGGCGTAAGTCTTTCCCTTTCCCGCGACGGCAAATCGTCCGCCATCATCCGCAGCTCGTTCACCACGCCTCCCGAAGTTTGGGCCGGGCCCACTGCCGAATGGACGCAAATCACGCAGCGCAACAAATCCATCAAGCCCGCCTGGGGCGAAGCCAAAAGCCTCCGCATGAAAAATGAAGTCCAAGCCTGGCTCCTCTACCCGCGCGATTTCGACCCCAACAAAAAATATCCAATGATTGTCCGCGTTCATGGTGGTCCCGGAGCCGCTGCCCTCTCCGAATGGCCCGGCGCTTCCGATTACTATTCGCCGCTGGCTGGCGCAGGCTATTTCGTCCTAGAACCTAACCCGCGCGGCAGCTTCGGCGAAGGCGAAGCCTTCACTCGCGCCAACGTCAAGGATTTCGGTTACGGCGATTTCAAGGACATCATGGCAGCCGTCGACGCCGCCATTGACGCCGCGCCCATCGACCCCAACCGCCTCGGCATCTGCGGCTGGAGTTACGGCGGCTACATGACCATGTGGGCCGTCACGCAAACCAACCGCTTCAAAGCCGCCATGGCCGGCGCCGGCCTCTCCAACTGGCAAAGCTATTACGGCGAGAATCTCATCGACCAGTGGATGATCCCGTTCTTCGGCAAATCCGTCTACGACGACCCCGACGTCTACGCCAAAAGCTCGCCCATCAATTTCATCAAAAAAGTAAAAACGCCCACGTTGATCCTCGTCGGCGATAGCGACGGTGAAGTCCCCGCCCCCCAGTCCTACGAATTCTGGCACGCCCTAAAAACTCTCGGCGTGGAAACCCAATTCGTTGTGTACGAACACGAAGGCCACATGTTTGCCAACCCCAAGCATCGCCGCGACGTAGTCGAACGCACCCTGGCCTGGTTCGACGCTCACCTCCACTGAGCCTATACCCACGCGCGTGGTTGACAGAATTGGCCTAAGCTAGGAGATTTTTATTTGCTGTGATCCGCGCTTTGAAATAACCCATGCGGATCATAGACTGGAGCGTCCGGGTCATAAGGTTTTGTTGGGTCCACTCTCTTGAGGTCCACCATCCACGCTCCGGGCCGGATGTTGTCGACAAGTCTCCGTTTCCATTCGCCCTCCCGGAGAATCCACGTCTCCTCCTGAACCGTAGCGGTTTGGTAGAGCCGCAGTTTGCCCTCGCTCATTTGTCGCCTCGTCCATTGCTGTAAGACCGTCGCTTTGAGTGTCGTCGGGCCGCAGCTAACCAGATCCAGGATCTCATTGCTGATCGAGATATTCTCTTTAACCGAATCAAATCCTGCTGTGGAATGGGCGGCAGAATCTTTGAACGACCAAACCTCGCCATTCATCATATGAGCTTCGAAATCAGGGGCGTAGACAGCAAACAGCTGCTTCGCGTCGTTCGCCGCCATGGCCCTCTCGATCCGAGCATATTGGCCATCGAGCTGTTGCCATCTCGGATCGCTGTTTGGCACGCTAACAGAGCAGGCCGTTTCTCCTCGCGAGTTTCCCGGCAAAAAACAGATGGCGGATAAAAAGGCCATTATCCACAATTTCATGGCAACCTCCCAAAACAGCGAGTGCGTAAAGCATAGACGGGCTGAGAGGAGGAAAGTCCCCCGCGCCGCCCACTCCCGATAGTCCTTTAGTTACTTTCGTTCTGCTCCGGTGTAACCGCCCGGCCCTCCCACACGTCCCACTCCCCAATAGCGGGTGTTGGCCGACCTATTCTTCACGCGGAAAGCTGTTTCGTTGGGCCGTTCGCCGGATTTTCTCTTTTCTCTTCCCGACAGGGAGCTTACAATCCTCCTTGTCTCCGGCAACGCCCCAATGAACAGCAGAGAATGATTCGCTTCCTGAAAAATCGTATGCATCGAGGTGGCAACCAGAGTCAGCCCTCGGCTCTCGGCACTCTCGAATTTGAATTGATGCAAATCCTGTGGTCCGAGGGCGAATCCAGTGTCCGCGACGTCGTCCCCAAGTTGAGCCGGCCCCTCGCCTACACCACCGTGATGACCACCCTCGATCGCCTCTTCAAAAAAGGGCTTCTTGACCGCCACAAATCCGATCGTGCCTTCGTCTATTCGCCCCATTTCTCTCACCAGGAATGGGAACGCCGACGAGCCGGAGATTTGGTCGCCGGCTTTTTGTCGGGTCCGAATCCTTCCCGCGAGCTTCTTCTCTCTTGCTTGCTTGATGCCGTGGGCGAGCACGACGCTTCACTCCTCGACGATCTCGAAAAGAAAATCCGCAACCGCCGCAAAGAGCTTCTCCGCCAGGGCCAGCCATGATTCTCCCCTACCTACTGCGCTTGCTGTGTCTCTGCTTCACCTCCTTTTTTGCCCTGAACCTTGCCGCGAGCTTGCTTGTGCGTATCTCGTCCAAATCTGCGCTCCGCTTCGCCGAATCCATCACGCCCCGCGGCGCCGCTCGTTTTCTTCTGGCTTTGCGCCTGCTCCCGTTCGCGCTCGCCGTTCTCTTCGTCGTAGGCCTTTGCGTCCCCAGTTATCTCTGGCTCGAACCGGCCGCCACCGCCGAACGTGTCGGCGTGTTCTGCGTCGCTCTCGGATTTCTCGGCGCCGCCACCTGGCTCATCTCTATCGCCCGAACTGCGGTCTCGCTCATCGCTTCCTTCCGTCACCTTCTGCTTTGCCGTTCGGCGGGTCGGGAAACTCTCATCGCCTGGAAATCTTCTCTAGTCTTGCTCGTCGAGGTGGAAACTCCTCTTCTGGCCTTGTCCGGCTTGCTTCGTCCTCGGCTGCTCATCTCGCAGAGCGTGCTCCGCAATCTTTCCGCTGATGAACTCGACGCTGCTCTGTCCCACGAGCTGGCCCACCGCGCCTCCGGCGACAATGCCAAGCGGTTCCTCCTCCTCCTGGCGCCGGACATTCTTCCTTTTGTCCGTCCACTTCAATCGCTCGAGCACTGCTGGTCGAGATTCGCGGAGTGGTCCGCCGATGATCAAGCCACTTCGGGAGATCCTCGCCGCGCGCTCTCTCTCGCCGCCGCTCTGGTTCGTGTCGCGCGCCTGGGTTCCTCTCCGCCCCTGCCTTATCTCTCCACTTCTCTTCTTGCCTGCGACCGCGATCTTTCCGCCCGCGTTGATCGCTTGCTGCATGCCATGCCCATCGCCCGCGCCGCCTCGCAACCAGCGCACCGTCGCCTCCCTACCGCCGGGTTCTTGGTGGCCGGCTGCCTCGCCGCATTGCTTCTGGCGCCTTCGGCTCTCTCTTCCGTTCACGAACTCCTCGAGCTTCTCATTCACTAACTCGCCGTTCTATCAGCCACCGCTGTTTTTTGTGTGTTGCTGACTACGACCCGTGGTAGTAGTCCCGACCCTTCAGTAGCCTATGGCTCGCCATGAAATCCCTTTTCCTTTCAGACAGATTCGGACTATTGCGCAGCCGTGCGTTTTTAGCCCTTCTACTATTGCCGTGCGTCCTTCTTGCCCAGAATCCCCGCGGCGCGCTCCGCGGCACCGTTCAGGATTTGACCGGAGGCCGAATCGCTTCCGCGAAGATTGTTGTCCTCGCCGGGGAATCTACCTTCCGCCGCGAAGCGGCTTCGAACGATCGCGGAGAATTTCGCATCGACGATCTTGTTCCTGGCAACTATCGCGTGTCTGTAAACGCCGCCGGTTTTGCCGAGGCTGCCTCGGAGGTCCATGTCAATGTCAGCTACGTGCAAGAGATGACCGTCATTCTGAGACCCCAAGCCGTTCAGCAAACCGTAAACGTTCAAGGCCAGGCTTCTTCGATCACCACGCAACCGATGGACACTTCCAGTGCTGTTCAGCAAGCGATCATCACTTCTCACGACTTGGACACCATCCCCTTGCCCGCTCGCAGCTTTGCCAATATCGCTTACATGGCGCCTGGAACCGAGCCCGTCGAACCTTCCGATCCCACCAAAGCCCGCATCACGGCCGTTTCCACCGGCGGCAGCTCCGGCCTGAACAACGAAGTTTCCGTGGATGGAATCGACAATTCCGATGACTGGATCGGCGGCTTTCTGCAGAACTTTTCGCCTGAGGCCGTTCAGGAGTTCGCCATTCGAACCGCGCAGACCGATGCGGACACCGGTCGCACCACCGGAACTTCCGTGGTCATCACCACAAGGCGCGGCACCAACGAGTGGCACAGCGACGACGCCTTCTTCGACCGCGCTGCCGCTCTCAACGCGCGCTTTCCGATCGATAATCCCGCCCCGAATCCCAAGCAGCCTTTCTCTCGCCAGAATTACGTCGGCTCCGGCGGCGGTCCCATCGTGAAAGATAAAGTTTGGTTTTACTCTTCGTTCGAATTCATTCACGAGGACGCCAGCATCGCCTACAGCAACCCGAGCCAAACGCAATTCCAGGCGCTGTCGCAGCTCGCTGAACAAGGCCTCATCGATGTAAACGGCACCACGGTCCCCTCGATCGCCGTTCCAAGTTCCATCCCTGTGCCCTTTCGCGACTCCGACGGCACCGTGCGTTTTGATTGGCAGCAGTCCGATCGCTCACAGTGGTTCTTGCGAATCTCCGGCGACAGCTATCTCACTCACAATGCTCTCGTACAGCAAGGAACACTGCCCTCGACCGGCGCAACCACGCACAACAATTATTTCAACTTCGCCATCGGCGACCAGTTTACGTTTAGCTCGGACTGGCTCGGCTCGTTCGTCTTCGGCGGCAGCCTTCTGCATCTCACGCAAACGCGCAATTCCGATCTCGGCTTCGCGCTCGCGTTCCCGTTCAGCTCGACCACCGCGACCACATCGGGTCTGGAAACCTTCGGCGACAATCAGTTCGTCACCGCGATTACGGCATTCCCCATCCTGCGAAATCAGGAAAAGTATCAGGTGCGTTACGACGTGACGCACACGACAGGAAAACATGCGCCGCGCTTCGGAATCAATTTTATCCACGAGCCGGTGATGAGCGGCGCGCTCACCGCCAATGCGGAAACTCTTGTTTCCTTTGTCCTCGATCCCACCGACTACGCCGCAGATCCCGCGCAATTCTCGACCGATTTGACGGCGTGCTCGGCCACTCCGTCGCCGGGCGTCACTCCGGGCACAACCTGCAGCGTCACTCCTGCCGGCGACGGAAGCTTCTCGCAAAACGTGCAGCGCCTCGGTCTCTATGCCGAGGATTCCTGGCGCGTCACGCGCAATA